>CAIJXV010000090.1 GCA_903824675.1 uncultured bacterium | reverse complement strand
TCATGAGTCTGGGCAGTCCCGTGACCCCGGGCACCTCCATGCCCAAACTTCGGCGCTACTTTGAGATGGCCCGCGACCTCGGGCGGAACTGACCGGGGTGAAAGCCTGTCATCGCAGAGCGAATCCATCCTGCCCGCAGTGAATAGGCGTAATGAAGAATAGCGATGAGGCATAATATGAAGACCGAGATGCAGAGTGTTGGCGAGCCGGTGGTGTTGGGGGCCACGTGGGTTGATATCCAGGGCGAGGTCTATGGCGCACAACCCGATATACGCGGCCCCATTGGCGGTGGCCAGGGTTACACGAACATCGTCACCCGCGGCGACTATACCGTGTCTTCGCCGAACGAGTTATTGGCGGCGCTGGGACAAGCCCAGCCTGGCCAGGTGATCTTCATTCCCGGCGACGCGGTGCTCGACTTTACCGTACCCGTATACGTGGAAGAACTCGTCATTAAGATACCCGCCGGAGTCACTCTGGCCAGCGATCGGGGTCATGCGGAATCCAAGGGGGCGCTCATCCTCAGCGACACGTTCAAGACCTGTCCGCTTCTCAAGTGCATGGGCCTCGATATCCGTATTTCCGGCATACGCCTGCGGGGGCCAGATTCGGATGCCCGATTGGCTCTGAGCCGGCTGTGCTTTGAGCGGGGCAGAAAGCAAGGGGATCCGGATGGATTTGACCACACGTATTACTACAAGTTCGCAAACTCGGACGGTATCCAAACGAACTATGCGGGGTTGACCGTGGACAATTGCGAGATCTCCGGATGGAGCCATGCCGCCATCTTCTTGATGGCCGGCGATCGGCACCAGGTTCATCACAACTCCATTCATCATAATCAGCGCGATGGCCTTGGCTATGGCATCTGTCATGACCGTGCGGAATCGCTCATTGAGCAAAATCTCTTCAAGTGCAATCGCGCTTCCATCGACGGATCCGGGGTGTCGGGGAGCGGCTATGAGGCCCGGCATAATGTGGAGCTCGGGCAGTCACCGAGCCCATGCCATCGTTTTGAGATACACGGCGGCACGGCTCGCAAAGATGGCACGACCATCGCCGGCTCTTGGCTTAAGATCCACCACAATACGTTCCGAACTCACTCTCAGCCGATCGCCATCAGCGGCGTTCCGGAACAGGAAGCCATCATCAATAATAACTGGTTCCATCACTATGGGCCGGGATCGGGCAGCGCGCAGTTGACCCCCGTCAGAGCCCAGGGCCACACCCGGGTTATCAACAACGCCTACGGTCCGGTGGGGCCACAGGTGTTGGATGAGACTCCGGCAAAGCCAAACCCCTGAGCACATTATGGAAAACGCTGGCGGTGGGCGGCCGTTGGTCGCCCGGAACGGTTCCCGGTCAACAGCGTCACGATGTTGTCTGGGCTCAAAGGTACGCTTCGCCATTTCATGCTGTACCGGGCTTGTGCAGTCCGCGCTTAATCTCCGACTTGCCTGCCGTCGTTTGGGGGACCAGCTTCAGATACCCGTATCGGGCCAGATCGTTCGTATACTGGATCAACGACCCGATCTCGGCGGCTGTGACCGGCGATCGGAGATCCAGGGCGAAACACTGGATGACCTCCCACAGAGTGCGGCGCCCATCCATCCAGGCCACGAATCGTTCCTGATTCGCATGGTAGCGTTTCCGTTCGGCAAAGGGAATTCGCGCCAGATCGAAGGGAAGCCCGCGGGTCAGCCGTTTGGGAATCGTTTTGCGGGCAAGGCGTTCCTCGGGGCTTCGTACGGCATCCACGGGCGTCGGCGTGACCCGTGCGCCGGCGAAGATCGCCGCTGCCTTGCCTTTCACATGCCGGTCGATTTGTTCGCGCGCCTTCCGCAGGGCGGCTGGTTTCGCGCCGAACCGCGCCAGTGACGCCATCTGGGCCTGTGCCGCGTCTAGCAGAAAACGGATGTTCCGGTCCAGCGACTCACGATCGTGTTCCTGCGCCGGCCGCCGGAGTTCATCCAGGGTCGCGTTCAAATCCTCCTTCACGCCGCGGAGAATCCGGGGCAACAGGCGAGCGGTCGCCGCGGGATCCATCCAGGCCAGGGAAGCGACGTACCGGATGATGAGGCCGGTCTTCTCGAGGGCATTCGACCAGTCCAGCACGTCGAACGTGTTGGCGGTGTTGTGGTGATAGCGGCTCTCATACGACGCATGCCAGAGGGCCGGCACGCCGATCATCGGATCCGACATAAAGGTGTCATCGCCGAAACCACCGCGATCGCGCCGGAAGGGGTGCGTGTTATATTTCGCGATCAGATCGCTCATGACGATATCGCCAAAAAAAGGAAACGCCATCGGCGCGCCGCCAAAAAATTCGAGGGCGTCCGTCTTGCTTTGATCCATTGCAATCGAGTCCACGGAGATGGCCGCCAGTGTGTTGCGGCTCCGCGCGGGACTGGCAAAAAACTGCCCCATCCCATACCGTTCCATGGAGAGCAGGAACCGGATGGAGTAGTAGGGCTGCGGAATGATCCCCCGTTTCACTTGCTGATTGATGGTGCGGCAGATCTCGATCATGGCCGCGTTGCCCGCCGGATTATCATCGGCCAGCGGTTCATACATGTGACCCAGAATGAGGATTTCCTGCTTCTTTTTCCCGGGGATCAGGCCGCTGACGGTTTTGATGACGCCGTCGTAGGTGCGCGACTTTACAAATCCTTTCAGGACCACGTTCCGGCCTTTTGCCAGAAGGTCCTCCAACATCTTGCCCCGCCGGGCGGAAATCGAAAACATAACGATGCGGGGTTCAGCCTTGCAGTGATACCAACCGGTGCCCTGGCTCCACCCGTTGTGCCAGAAGACGGTGTCCGGCATGGTGTCGCCGCTTTCGGAAAAGTACGAGACAATGCCCGCCGCGCCGTGTGCGATCAATTCTGCCTTTACATTCTGCGCCGGTGTCTTGATCAAAACCCATTTGCCCCGGATGTCTTTCCGATCGCGCTCGTCGTAGTGGACCAATTCGGCGGTTATTCCGCTCTTGGGCGTGGCCATGCAGCGGTTGGGGATGACAAAGCGATCCACAGGGTAATCCGCCAGTACAGGGCACGCGCAGTCCGACGGCGCCACCACCTCCAGCCGGCCATCTTCCACGTCCCATGCCTGGGGCATTATGTAGTCAAGATAGGTCGTCACCCCGTCGGCTCGCAGGGGTGTCACCGTTACCCGGGCGCCGGTTTCGCGCAAAAGAGCGGCGGCATGGTCGGCCGTTTTGAGCATATCGCGATAGCAATAGGTCTTGTCCGTTTCGTACAGTGCACGAGCATCCCGCTCGATACGTTCGATGGCGAGTTGGTCAGCCAGTCGGTCCAACAGCCGGCCTCCACTTTGGGTGTGTGAGCGATGGTTTGCATTTCCTGACGCACGGCTCGGATTCATACGTACTTTCTGTGTTACAGCGTAATGAAGCGATAGGCCACGATTCTACTCATGAGAAAGCTCTGTTTTTTGAACGGGACGCACTCAATCAAATCCGGGGTGGAAAGACAAGCAAATGGTTCGCAGGGCGAAAATGTCCGCATCTTTCAGGTGTCGCGGGTGACGGTGATCATGAGTATCGTTTAGTGCATATCATAGGTGCATTCTGTCTATACCCATAAGGGACGAAGTCAGGTATCGTACTAAACAAGTGTGTAGTGAAGAGTATAATGCGCGATCGCGATGAGGTTGTGAACAACGCAACCAGAGGTGAAACATGAAGATGATCATGAGGCCGGCGCCGACTATCAGTCGCGGGTGCCGGGAGCCATTAAGGAGGGGATGAGATGGCACTTTCAGGACCTCTATTCAAGGGCTTAGGGATGGTGGCGTTTGGCGTACTGGCCGGTTCTCCGGCATTCTCTACCATGCATATACCAATTGTCATTCCGAAAGGGGACGTACCGCACGTCCGGCAGGTCGCGCATATCGACATCAGCCGCTACGGCAGCGAGATCATGAAGGCCGCGGACATCGACGGCGATGGCCGGGTCGAATTCGTGTTCTACCAGGGGCCGGGAATGTTGTCGGCTTCGATGTTCCAGGTCGGAGCTCCGGGCGGCTATGGGAAACACACGACGGCGGAGGATCAGGCGCTCAATTGCATGACGGCGATCGATATCGACGGGCGGGTCCGTTGGCAGACGGGCGAACCCTGGAAACGAGAATTTCCGTTCCGCACACACGGCGGGCATGACATGCTTTTGGCTGAAGACATCAATGGCGACGGTTGCGCCGAATTGATCGGATTGCGCGGCAATCAACTTCAGCTCATTTCCGGTAAAACAGGTCGGCCAATCAAGGCCATCACGCTCGATAACGACGGCTATTCACAGTTGGTGGCGATCAAATCAGGCAAGCGAAATCAACAACACATTCTGGTGCGCCCCATTGGAGATGGCTTGGATGGCCACCCGCACGGCTGCCCCAATCTCCTATACGATTGCAATCTGGAGCAGGTGTGGGGACGGCATGACTTCACCCGGGCCGGTCATGAACCCAAGGGGTATGATGTCGACGGCGATGGACGGGATGAGTTGCTGATCGGCTTGGATTGCGTCAATCCCGATGGAACCGTGCGCTGGACGATCATGGCACCTGACCTGCCGGCCGCGACGCCGTCCTATCTTCTGGGGCATGATGACCGGCGGACGGTGATCGATATCGATGGCGATGGACAGCCTGAGCAAATCCTGGCGCTTGAAAACTTCGGCGTGCTGGTGAGCGACCTCAAGGGCAACATCCTCTGGCGCAAGGCGGTTCCCAATCATTGCGGTGAAGCGCGTGTGGGGAAATTTTTGGCGGATGTGCCGGGCCTCCAGATTCTCATCAACAACGAACGGTTCGGCTTGCCGCATGACCCAGCCCTGGCGGGCAGTGAATTGCTGGATTGCCGGGGAAACGTCATCCAAACCTTTGCCGAAGATATTTACGCCAAGACGATTCCGTGGAAGACGGCGGTTGGGCCGGAGGCGATGCTGGCCGCTTACCACGGGGCCGAAGTGACTGATTCAAGGCCCTTCATCATGGATGGCCTGGGCCGTGTGATGGCGGTGTTCGAAATACCGCCGCAACTGCCGCAGATCAAGGAATTCAAGATGCCGCAGAACAACTTGTGGTACGGTGACTGGGGTGATTACTATAACCGGAGCGTCAAGGATATTCCCGGAATCGGACCGTGCATTCTCATCTGGTCGCGACGCGATCTCTGGGTGTTCGCGCCCTGATGTGAGGAAGCAGACGATCATCATAGAAGACGGGTGCGGAATGCCTGGTCACAACCGTGAACTACTTATAACCCATAGAAAGGTTTCTGCCCGATGAATGTAACCCGGTTCAACCACATCTTTCCCTTCGGTTCCCACCTCTGCCGGGAGCCCATGCCGCCCATGTCCGAGATGAAGCACGATATGGAGCTGCTGAAGAAGCAGGGGTTCAACCTGATCAAGCTCCAGGAAAACTGGATGATCGATGAGCCGGAGGAGGGGCGGTGCGACTTCACGCGCTACGAGGAACTGATCGCCTATGCCGCCACGCTCGACCTGGGCGTCTACCTCGGCCTGACCTGCGAGCAGGCGCCGCACTGGCTCTACGAGAAGCATCCCGACTGCCGCATGGTTGGCCGTGATGGGCGGACGATCGTGTACGAGGCAACCAGCACACTGCCGGCTGACGGCAAGCCCGGTCCATGTTACGACCATCCCGGTGCTCTGGCCGACCAGCTTCGGTTTATCACGCGGCTCGTGCAGACGCTGGGCCGGTTCGAGAACGTGGTGGTTTGGAATACCTGGCAGGAAATCGGCTATTGGGGCGAGTGGTTCGTCGGCCAGGGCGTCTGCTTCTGCCCGAACACGCTGGCCGCCTGGCGCGCGTGGCTGAAGGAGCGCTACGGCGATCTGGATGCGCTCAATCGCGCCTGGAACACCCGGTATCCCTCCTGGTCGGCGATCCAACCCAGCCGCGCCTCGCGCCAGCCGCAGGCGGTGGACCTGGCCTGGCAGACCTTCATGGACAACGTGCAGATCGCCGATGTCCTCCGGCGGCGGGCGGAGGCGATTCGCGCCGCCGATCCGCTGAAGCGCCCCGTGTTTGCCCACAAAGCCGGCCCGGCGTGGGCTTCGGGGCAGGATTGGGTCTATGCCCGCTGCCAGGATTTCCTGGGGTCTTCGTGCTATCCGCCATGGTTCTGCATGAACGGCTGGGACGACGGCGGAACCCGCCCTTTCGCCCGGGACACAGCGCTCCTTGCCGAAGTGTCCGCTGTGGCGTACGCCATCGACCATATCCGTTCCGCCAATCCCGGCCAGGGACGTTCCGGCGGCGCGCCCGTCTGGGCGGCGGAATTCCAGGGGGGGCCGATCAGCACCGGTTTCCAGAAGGGGCGTGTGCCTTCGCCGGAAGACATGCGCCGCTGGATGCTAAACGCGGTTAGTTCCGGCGTGACCGCCATCTCCTTCTGGGTCACCCGCGCCGAGATCATGGCCGCCGAGACCAACGGTTTCAGCCTGCTCGATAGCGTGGGCGAGAGCACGCCGCGATTCGAAGAGGCCAGCCGCATCGGCCGCGCCCTGAATGCCCACGCCGATCTCTTCGCGCAGCCCACGATGCAACCGGCCAAGGTCGGCATCGTGGTCAACGAAACCAACTTACAGCTTTGCAGCCACTTGACACAGGGTGGCGACAACCTGTCCTACAGCACTCGCGGCTGGTGGCGGCTACTGTGGGAGTCGAACATTCCCGTTGACCTGCTTAGCGCCGGGCACGACCTCGAACGGCTAGGGGAATACCGAGTGGTGATTGCGCCGTTTCCTCTTTCGCTTTCGGAAACGGTCGCCGCAAAACTTGCGGCCTATGTCGAGGCCGGCGGCTGCCTGGTGAGCGAAGCGGCGCCGGGCCGGATCAACGAGGAAGGTTTCTGCAATCGCGGTGAGCTGTCGCCAACCCTTGCCGCGCTGTTCGGCGTGCGGCAGACCGGTTTCCAGATGGTGCGCGAGCCGGATGGCGGCGCCCGCTGGTCGCCACCCGAGCGCACCTGGGGCGAGTATCTCGAGGCGCAGATGCTTGACGGGACCGGTCCGCTGGAGGGACAGCGGCTGCGGGCCAACGTCTACCTGCAGACCTTCGAATGCCTGGCGGGTGCCGACCCGGTGCTGCGGGCAGGGGAGGCCGTCGCCGGCGTCCGTCGCCGCGTCGGCCAAGGGCAGGCCTGGCTCCTCGGCACCTACGTGGGCCACAGTGGCACGGCGTACCGCGATCCCGCGATCCATGCCGCCGTAAAGGCGCTGCTGGCCGCCTGCGGGGTGGTCCCCGAATATCAGGGTAAACTGATTCTCCGCAAGCGGGTGACGTCGGACAAGGAAGCGTGGATTTTCACCAACCCGACCGGAGAGAGTATCACTGAGACCATCGAACTGGCAGGCTGGCAAAAGGTCAACGATCTCCTGGGAGGGGCCGTCACGGTTGCGAACGGCAGCGTGGAAGTCAACGTCGCGCAGCTGGACGTGCGGGTGCTGATCGTCGAGAGGCGCCTAGCCCTGCGAAAGCAGGGCTAAGCCCCATAGGCGAGGGTCTCTATGTCGGAGGCACCCTTATTGGGATAGTTTTGGATTAGGCGTAAATAGCGAGTTTAAACAGAGGGATGTCAGGTCAAAAATCATGAACAAGATCTATCTAGCCATTGACGATGTGTCTTTGCCGTTCCGTAAAAACGTATGCCTGTATCTGAGCAAGCCCACGGTGCGGCAGGAACCGGTACTGGCGCCGAGCCCTCACGAGAGCAACGCTCCCGACAACCTGGCCGCCCATTTCTACGGCACCGTGCTGCACGACGCCGGCAAGTTCCGGATGTGGTACTACGCCTGCCATCGCGGCAAGAATCCCGACTGGCCGCCGCGCAAGATGCAGCAGACGGTCAAGAAGCCGGGCTGGCTGATCGGGGTTCAGGAAGGATACGAGGTCTACCAGGGTCCGCTGTGCTATGCCGAGAGCGATGACGGCATCACCTGGACAAAACCGGCGCTGGGGCAGGTTCTGTTCAAGGGCAGCCGGAACAATAACGCGTTGGATCTGCCGCACACGATCGTCAGTGGCGCGACGGTGATCCGCGATGACGCCGATCCCGACCCCGCGCGGCGCTATAAGATGGTCTATCAATATTTCTGCGACCAGGCCGATCCTCCGATCCCGGAATTCGGCACCAACCCCAGCATGGCGTGTGCGGTATCGCCGGACGGACTGAAGTGGACCGTGACGGCGATGCCCTACGTGGATCAGTTCATCGAGCACAGTTCGTTCATCAAGCACGACGGCAAATACATCGTGCACTCGCAGGTGTTTCCGGGTACCAGTTGGAGCGGCGCCTACACCGAGGGCGGCGCCGCAGGCGGGCGCACGGGCGCGGCGCATCTGACCTACGATTTCGACCACTGGCCCGACCTTTGGGCGTGGGCGTTTGCGCTGCCCGAGCCGCGCGATCCGGCCATGCGGGGCGAGGACAAGTTGTATGACCAGGCACATCTTGGCGTGGGGGCGGTCAGTCTGGGGAATGTGTGCGTCGGGCTCTACGGGGTGTGGCACAACCAGCCCTTCGGCGAGGATTTCCATAAACTTACGGCTGACCTGGGTTTGGTGGTTTCAAACGATGGGGTGCATTTCCGTGAACCGGCGCCGACCCCAGGGCACGTGTTCATCCACCGCGACGAATCGCCGGCGACACCCGTACCCGGCCGCAACTTCAGCACCATCCTGTGTCAGGGCAACGGCATTCTCAACGTCGGCGACGAGACCCGCATCTACCATGGCCGCTGGCGCAATGCCGGCCTGCGCGCCGAGGACATCGCCGCTTACTACCGTGCCGAGGTCGCTCTCGCCACGTTGCCCCGCGATCGCTGGGGCGCGCTGGCGCTGAATCCCGGTTCGAACGAAGGAACCATCTGTTCAACCCCCATCGCAATCCCGGCGTCCGGAGGCGCGCTTACGGTTAACGCCGATGGTGTCGCGGGACTCACCGTCGAACTACTGGACGTACAGTTCCGTCCCATTCCCGGCTTTGCCGCGGGACCAGTCACAGGCGCCGACGGATTCGATTGTCCGGTTGACTGGTCGGGGCATGCCTTGACCGAACTCAAGGGCCGCACCGTGCGGATCCAGGTCCGACTGCGCCGGATGGGCGATATTAGTCCGCGTTTATATGCGATGAATTTGGTCGCGGAATGATGGGACCTACCGGCTTTCGGGCAGACGAAACACCTCCGGTAGATCGACAGACACCCCGGAGGGATCGGCCAGGGGTTTCATCAGCGCCATGAACTCCATGCACTCCGGGTGATGGTTTAAGAGCGCATCGGCGAATAGCGACTACCGGTATGGGCCGGGCGGCGAGCCCTGCGAAGCCAGGCTTCAATGGTGCGGAGCAGGCTCCCTCGCACGGCCTTTGATCAAGAACGAAGAAACATCCCGCCGCAGGGATCCGCCTTCGTCCAAGCACTACGGCGGGACACGCGCGTTGGGCCACCTCGGAAACGGATATCCGCTGAATCGTTTCGGCGAAGTGTTATGGAATTAATCCAGAGGGCGTTAAATCGCCAGGACGTCGAGGCCCGGAATGTTTTCGAAGTCTTTCCGGTTTCGAGTGAGAACCTTCAGGTTATGCTGAACGGCCATGGCGGCAATCCAGACATCCTGGGTGCGGTGTGTGCTGGGGGTTCCCCGGCTGTCCAGGAGGGCGGATAGGCGGCCAAAGGTTGCGGCACTATTTTTGTCGATGACAATGCACGGTTTCCGGCGGATTCGGTCCAGCGCACTGGCTCGGCGGGCGCGCTGATCATCGGTCTGCGCACGATGAACACCGTATTCCAGTTCCGCCAGCACGGGAGGGACGAGATAAACGGGTTCCTCGCCGGTCAGGGCCGCCACATCGCGCGGCGCCAGCCGTCCCCGTTCGATGTCCACCCAGATGGACGTGTCGAGGATTACGCCCATGGATCCCTCGCTTCCGCAACCCGTAAACGGTCGCCCCGCGCGATATCGTCGAGCCAGGCGGTCCCTTCCGCATCATCGAGCGTTGCGAAGATATCTCCGAGCGCCTCAATGGCCGTCATACGGGCGGCACCCGGAACCAGCTTGGCGACGGGATGCTTATTGCGCATCACGACGATTTCCTCGCCGCCGTGTTCGAGGGAATCCAGTAATCGGCTGAAATTCCTGGCGACTTCTGTTGCGGACAACATTTGCATGACGGTCGTTCCTGTATTTATCTGACAGTCTGATTAAATCAGATTCTCAACTAATAGTCAACGACGTGTTAACCTGAAAAATGCCGGAGAATGGACTTTCCGATCACGATCTGTGACGCACAGGCATCACATAGGTTGGTGGAGCCGGGGGCCCTCACTCCGCTTTTCGCTCCATCTTCGGCGGCGGCTTTGGGTTCCTCCCTCTCCCTCGCCGGGGGGAGGGCGGCGCACATACGCACAATTTGACGGAAGGCACGCAGTTCCTCCCTCCCCCCGGCGCGGGGGAGGGCGGGGTGAGGGGGATCCTTATTCTTGCTGAAATAATCAGTGGGGTCATCATCCGCAGAATAATGGGGAAGGTGTTTTACAACAAATTCGAATGGAGTTGGAAAACATACAAGGCCCCTTCACCCTACCCTCCCCCTCGCCGGGGTGAGGGCACCCCGGCTCCAACGGGGGAAGAGGAATCTTTCTTTTTAGCGCCGTCCCTGTAATAGAATCATCGCGTCATCATGGCAACCATCGGACATCGGCGCACCTAATCGCAGATGATCCAGTGGTATCCGTGTGATAAAAGATTGCGATGGTGCAAATCCGGGAGTACGGTAAATGACTTGGGTTGTCGGTTGCAAATGGAAAACAAAAAAGGAAAACTTATGGACTCCGGTTTGGGTAGATCCCATCGAAATTTATTCCGCCTGGGAGTCTCGTTTGCATGCGCCGGCTTCGTCGGGTTGACCTCCGCGCAAACCACCTCCCCCGCACCGTTCGAAGCGGCCTGTGTCATCCTGCCCTTAGACGGGCGCGGGGTGAACGTCGGCCCCTTTGTCACGACCCAGGGAACCACCGCCCCCCAGCGCACAACCGCCGTCCTCCAGGCCGATCCGACGGCATTGACGGTCATGGTTACCTGCGCGGATACGAACATTCTCTGCGGCGAACTCGGGCGCGATCAGGACGATCTCTGGAAAGACGACAATGTCGAAATTTTCATCGACCCGCAACACGCCCATGACCTGGATGGCGATTGGCGCCATGTGTTGCTCACGGCGAAGGGGCAGGTGATGGACGAGAGCGGACCGGCTCGGGGCTATTTCGACTCCGGCATGACCATGGGGGGCCATACCCGGTATGATGTCGAAGGACTCCAGGTTAAAACCGAAACCACCCCCGCGGGCTGGATGGCCCGCCTGGTGATTCCCTGGGCGTCGTTCGGGGTTACACCTCTCCCCGGAACCATTGTGGGCTTCAACTTAAACCGCACTGACCCCCCGGATGGATATTTTTGCCTATTTCCCACCCGCGGCGTTTTTCTGTTGCCGGATCGATGGGGCCATCTGATCCTGACCGACCCGCAAGTTTCGCAGGAGGCGGCGCAAACTTCGGCAACCGACCGAATCGCGGCCCTCCATCGGCAGATTCTCGATCAAAGAGCAAACACTGAAACCGAACGCAACCGGTTTTTACCCGCCCACATCGAGGTCAACACGCCCTCCGTGATGGTGGGCAATGTCCGATACGGGGCCGAAGCGGACGACCGCGGCCCGATCGGTGGGGGCGCGGGCTACACGCAACCCTTCACTCGCGGCGATTTTGAGCCCCGGTCCCTGCCCGAACTGATCAAGGCTTTGAAATCGGCCCAAACCGGGCAGGTCGTGTTTCTCGCGGGCGACGTCGAAATCGACACGACCGCGAGGTGGTTTACCGATAAACTGGTGTTGGAAATTCCACCGGGTGTAACCCTGGCCGGCGATCGGGGTTTACATGGCTCGCCCGGCGCCCTGATTTCGTGCGATGCGTATGACATCCGCCCCCTGATTCGCGCCCTGGGTTCCGATGTGACGATCACCGGCTTGCGCCTGCGGGGCCCGGATCCAAAAATCAACCAGGAGCATCATGACCGGATGCTCGGCGGACCGGGCGACAACCGTGAAAAAGAAAAGCGGGCCAAATATTACGCACTGCCGACTTCGGATGGCGTGCAAACCGAGCATGACCGGTTGACGGTCGCCAATTGCGAGATTTCCGCCTGGAGTCATGGCGGAATTTATTTGATGAAAGGCATCGGCCATCATATCCATCACAACTACATCCATCATAACCGGCGGCAGGGGTTGGGATATGGCGTCAGCATCGACGTCGCCCAGGCCCTGATCGAGCGCAATCTTTTTGAGTACAACCGCCACGACATCGCGGGCACGGGACGGGCGGGGTCCGGGTATGAAGCTTGCCATAACGTGGTGTTGTCCCATGAGTCGGTCGGTCATCAGTTTGATATGCATGGCGGAAGCGACCGCCGGGATGGGACCGACCTGGCGTCCGATTTCCTGAAGATTCACCATAACGCTTTTTACGGATCCGGCCGGCCGATCAAGATCCGGGGAACTCCCTCCGGTGAAGCCGTGATTTATCGAAACTGGTTTCCGCGGCACCGCCCGCCTTTGACGCCGGACGAGCTCCTGAAGTTGGGGCTTCCCACGTCTGTTTACTCCCACGGCAATACCCGCGTTTTCGACAACGCCTACGGCCTGATCATGGTGAAATAAGAGGATGAAACTCATGCGAGGATTGATGCTCGATGCAGCGCGGTTGGTCGAATCTCCCGACTACTATCGCCGGTTCATGGATTTTTGCGCGACCTGGCAGGTGAATGCCGTCATCTTCCGGTTGGCCGATGACCAGGGGTGCGCCCTGCGTTTCCAGAGTCATCCCGAACTCGTCACCCATCCGAATGCGATGGCGCCGGAAGCTGTGCGCGAACTGGTGGAGTATGCTCAAAAACAAGGGGTGGAACTGATCCCGGAAATCGAGTCACTCGGGCACGCGCATTACATCACGCGGACCAGCGCCCATGCCGATCTGGATGACAAGAGCGCTGAAGGCACTAATTGGGCGAATGCCCTGATCCCGCTGCATCCAAAGACGATGCAAATTCTGGGCGACCTGTATGAAGAGGCGGCCGCGCTTTTCCCGTCGCGATATCTGCACGTGGGTTGCGATGAAACCAATTGGGGTGGCTCCGCTTTCTCCCGCGACTTACTCCGGACGCGATCCCGTGCACAGGTCTGGGGCGATTACCTGAACGCCTTGAACGACCAAGTTCAGGCATTGGGTAAAGAAATGATCATCTGGGACGACATGGTCTTGCAAAACGATCCTTCCATCCTCGATACCCTTGACCGCCGGATCATTTTATACGACTGGCAATATGCGGATACCAGCATAGAGCCCGTACTCGCCCGACTGAACCTGGGATTGAAGAAGGGCTTTCGGATGATCGGGGGACCGGCGGTATGCTGGGGTCGCGGCCCGCGACCCGCCAAGGCGCAATTGAGCAATATCGACGCCTATGTTGAGGCCTACGGTTCGGTTTCGGATGAGCGAGTTCTGGGAGTAATCGTCACCCACTGGCAGCCAACCACCTATTTGCAAGGATCGGTTTGGGACGGATTGGCCTATGCCGCCTGGTCGATGAAGGAGGGGGCGGCCAAGGCCCGCGCCACGGCATTCCCGAGATTCGTTGAACAGCAGTACGGCTCGGACTGGGACCCGGATTGGGCCGAGATGTTCGATACGGTATATGAGATCATGCCGGTCCGGTTCGTTGACAAACCATTTCCGTTCATTGCCCCTTGGTCCAACGAGGAAGAAATCAGGCAGACCATCAAAACCGATCACGTATTCGGCTCGCCGTTCGAGAACCTCCTGATAAAACTCGACCGGCTTCAAGAGCGTGTTCAGCGGAACCGTGCCGATTTTGCCTCGTTTCGGCTGGCCGTGGCCTACCTTGCCCATATCTACTGGCGGCATGACGAAGTGGTCAAGGCGACCCGTGAAGGGCGGGATATGAACCCGGTTTTGAAGGAGATCGCCCGCCGCGATGCGGCGATGGCGGCGGAACTCACGGCTGACTGGGCCACCGGGCGTAGCGGGGATCCCACTCGACAATTCAAGGAAGCGACCCTGTGGGGATTTTTCCCAGACGACTGGCTCTGCGCGCAGTTTTTGCAGGCCGCGCGGTATTCACACCTGCTGGCCAGCGGGGCAAGGTTGGCCACGGGGAATTAAGCGGAGTGGCGCTCCCGGCGTGAAGATCGGCGCGACGGAGCACTTGTCATTTGATTTAGGTGACGTGAACCCGTAAACTGAAAAAACGGGTCGGGGAGGCTTTTTATAACGGGTTATTTTTTATGAGCAACATTTCCATTCACCCGATCCCGCGGCGTCCCGACGAGGACTGGAAGAAAGATCTATATCGGGATGACCCGCGCGTCTTCCGGCAAATGATACCCGTACCCTATCCGGATAATGACCGCGAAATGATTATCGATCACCTCTTCCAGGTGGGGGGTGCCGTTAACGAAATTGAGCATTGGCGCCTGGTGCCCGGGCCAGGGTGCAGTGAACAACGCTGGCGAGTTGGCTATGCGCCACTGGCCGTCTGGACCTCGGCCGGTGCGGGTAGCGAACTGATTTTACGCGGCGAACTGGAGGCGGATCTCACCGGTTTTGCATTTCTCAAGGTGCGCGCCCTCGCCGCCCGTCAGGCTCACGTCAGCGTTTATGCCGAGATCGACGGGCGAGTGGTTGAAGTTGTCCCGGGCCTGCCGGGTGTTGACGATTACGGCGAGTTCACCGGTGCCGTGCAGGGACGGCACCTGTCCGCAGTGGAGGTCCATTTCATTGCTCCCGCGGCCGGTCCGGTCTGCAGTTCGGTGATGTGGGTGATGCTGGTCAAGCCGGGCCAGCCGACGCCAATAGTCCAACCGGATCCGGCCTGGTCCGGTTTTCTGTCGCCTGAAGTTCCCGTTGATCCACAACCGCGGGTCTCCTTGTTTTTCGACTCCGAAGGATTGCAACGATTGCGCCAGCAGTTACATAGTCCTTGCCTGGCGGCGCAGTGGTCGGAGAAGGTCCGGGAAGCGGAGGGATACCTGGGGGACGTGCCCGAAGCCACCGCCAATCCGGTGATTCCGTATGATGCCGGCCAGTACGGAAGGCCGAACGTGACCGCCTCGCCCTTTGCCTCGCCGTTTCCCCGGGCCCGGGCCCTCGCCTATGTGGGATTGATTGAGAAGCGGCCCGATCTGTTGCGAATGGCCGCGCGCTGGGCCTTGACCTGGACCCGGTGTGAGCGCTGGGTGCAATATGGGATCGAGGCATTGCCCGGTGTGCCGCTCAGCCACGGTCGCTTCGCGCAATCCTATGCCGCGGCCGCCGTTGCGATGATCCTGGACTGGGCCGGCGATGTTTTGACCGATGCGGGGCGTCAGCTTCTGGCGCAAACGCTACACGATAAGGGGATCGTCGACATCGATGGAATCATGCAGCCCGGCAGTTACGTCCGGACGATGAATCAGGGAGTGGTCTTCGAGCACGGCCGTTTCCTAGCCGCCTACGCGGTGCGCGATTTTTATCCCGACGAGCTCGCGCGCCGAATCGAGGACGCTCGCCAAATGATTCACTCCGTCTTCTCCACGGCGATCAAGCCCGATGGGGTCTCCGAAGAAGGTCCGGCCTATCTGAATTACACCCTGTATTTTGTGCCCGAACTATTACACGTTCTCGCCCGGGCCAGTGGACGCAGTGTCCTTGCCGAGACGCCGTCGAGCATTGCGGCATCCGCCCGCTGGGCCTATGCCAATCTGCGCACGGACAGCGCGGAGCCCCGCCTGTTATCGCATGCGGATGGGAATGTTGAAGCGCGGTTCCTTCCTCCCCCGATCAGCGCTTTCTTTGCCGGCCCGCTCAGCGTGAGGGAATGGCAGTCTATCGTGCGCGCCGCCTATCCCGCATCGACCGATCCCCTTTATCTGGAGCACATAACGCTGGTGCCCGCACAGTTGGAAGCGATCCCTGCACCTCGGTTGACCGTGTTCCGCGATGCCGGACAGGTGGATGTACGCCAGTCCGATCCACACGCTGGCCTACGCCTCTTCTTCCTGAGCGGTGCCCGGGGGGGACACGCCCATGACGATAAGAACTCTTTCATTCTGGAGGCTTTCGGGCAGACGTTGCTGATCGATCGGGGAACCCCCTGTTATACCCACCCCGATCTTCCGTTTTCCAAACTCAGTGAGGCGCATAACACGGTGGCGCCCGACGGGCTTTCGCAAAATGCCGTGCCCGGTCAGCCGGCGGCAGACCTTTTGCGCGTCGAAGCGCAGGGGGCGGTTGTCATTATTGAATCGGACGCCGCAAACGCCTGGCCCGGGCTGGGTCGCAAGGTGCTGCGGCGCCTCATTCACTTGCGACCCGCTACGCTCGTGGTCGAGGATTGGATCGAGTGGGAACGACCGGCCACCACGCGCCAGTATTGGCAGAGTTACCATCCCTGGCGTGCCGAAGGGGGCACCTGGGTGACAGCGGCGGAGGGGGTTGAGTTGCGCGTGCAAGTCCTCCTGGGCGCGGGTGCCACGATCTCCGCTGCGCCCTACTCGGTGGACGACCTCCTGCGGCCGGTTCAGCGCCTGACCGTGGAGATGCCGCCGGCCGGAACGGCGCGGATCATCACCTTGCTGCAAGCGCGACCCAACTCGACCACGGCCTGGGACTGTGAGGCGAACTATGACGCCGTCAGCAACACCCTTCACCTGCTCGACGGCGAGGGCCACCGCCGGGCCATTGTTTGGGCGGGCGAGAATATCCATCTGCAGAATGACACCGAGTAACGGTACAGGCCGATTATTTTTATATTGCCGCGATGCAAAAAACGCGCCTCACACGGCGCTACTACGAACGGAATCAATCCGGCGTTTGTAGTAGGCGCGTAGGAGCGCCGTTCTTCGCTTGGGAGAGCGTCTCTGCGAGCCGCATTCCAGAACCACTCGCCATCGCGGGCGAGCCAACAAGTGCCTCACGATTATTTTCCTAGTGCCGCAACACGAAAATACTATGGAGTGCGGTGACTTGGCACCGCTTTGCTCCGCGAAACTGGGCTCGCGTCTTAAGGGTGGCGGGTGAGAAAAATCAGATGGCGGTCGAATTCGGTCTGTTTCCTTCTCGCTCGAAATAAACTATGGTGGTAAATCTTTACCGCATCAACCGGTCTTCAGACCTAAAGGTGGTGTTGCATGTCAGCGTTGCGCCATACAGCCCGTCCGTCCGGCAAGCTTCTCCCAGTGCGCCTGGTTTCGCGCGGAAAACGCCATACGCTTCAAGCCGGGGGCGAATCGGTTACGTTCGAGGGCGACCTGGTCCACGTTGATGGCGACGGCGTCCTGAGATCCCAAGTCACACCGGAACGCCGTGAATTCGGGACGAGGGCGATCGGGGTTTTCTTTGCCTGGTGAACCAGAATCCGTTCCCCCGCACGCTCAAAATTGCGCTGAATGCCTCGCTCGGTTTGACGGGTGGCAAACAGTTTGTCCTGACCGAGATATACCCGGGTGACGGCGACCGGCCGATTCCCGAGCAACCGCTGCCGGCGGCTGCCTGGGATGATGAGTTGACGTTTCATCTACCCGCCCATTCGGTGCGTTCATCGACTGGTGGCCCACGCGCTCCGGGTCGGACGACGATTGTGTTCTTGAACTCTCCTTTGCCGATCCAACCCGGGTTGCCGCGGTGTCAGCCGAACTGAACGGCTATCCCATCGAAGTTCGCAAATATGTGTATCCCGGCAAGGCCGAATGGCATAGTTTTTACATCGACTTGTCAGGCTATACCCAGCCGGGCAAGCCGCAACGGGTGGCGACGATGCCGGAGTATGCGGAGAATTTCGCGCTCGGCCATACTCAACCCGGAAAACAACGTTTGGCGGTGACGGTCGACTGGAAGAAATGACCTCCATTCCCCGCGCCGGGGGGAGGGAGGAGCGGAAAGCCACCGGCACGGCAGTCGTCCCTCTAATCGCAACAACGCATGGGTCGGACTTGCGACTCTTTTCGATACCTTCTTCAAGGATCGGAATCCCAGCCGACTCCTCCCTCCCCCCCGCGCGGGGGAGGGCGGGGTGAGGGGGATCTTTAGAGTCCCCGTTTTGTGCAAATACATTGTAACACTCGCTGGGATCAAACCATGAAGCCTGCTCAATCTAAGAAAATCCAGGACGTCGACTCTCCGTCTCAACTCCCCCTCACCCCCAACCCTCCCCCGCGCCGGGGGGAGGGAGGAGCGGAAAAAAATGAACTTCGTCCCTCCCATCCCCGCATCACACAGGAGGGAGGAGCGGAAAGCCACCGGCGCGGAGGAGGGCGGAGCCGTGGATATGTCTTAATATATCCGCAGAGACAAATGTAGGATTTTCCCCTATTTATCAGCCACGTGGGTCATTTATTCCTCTGGTGTTTTATTATGAAATCGAGTAACATGATCACGTTGTAAATTGATTCACGCGCGAGAGGGGTTGAATGAAACGTGCCCGGTGCACAACCTTACGGGATGTGGCCGAAGAGGCTGGCGTATCAGTCTCCTTGGTTTCTCATGTTCTGAATAACTATCCTTCCTTTCGGGAAGAGACGCGTCGGCGCGTCTGGGCGGCCAGCGGAAAATTGGGATATAAACCCAACCAGAATGCCCGACAACTCCAGGCTCAATGCAAGAACGGCACTTTGCGGACGCGAAATATCGCAATGGGTCATCGTGGAATCCGATCCGCTCTATGCCATTTACAGGCCGATGATCAACGCATTTGCCCTGGCCTTCGAACGCGGCCTCAGTCTGATGGCTTTTTCCGGGACCGCCGAGTCCGAAACTCGGGTACCCTTAATCGGATGGCTGTGGATTACGGGATGCTGGGCACACTGGCGATAAAAGCCCTGCTGGATCGCTTGTCCGATTCGGGTCAGCCCTGTCTGACGATTAGTGTTCCCTGCCAATATTTGGAAGGCGAGACCTGCGCAGTGCCGGGCCCTCGCCACGAGACGGTCTATTCAATCAACGATAAAACAACCCTCCTGGTGAACGCATGAAACAAATACAATGGCTGGTGGGCCTGCTGGCCCTGTTAATGATCGCGACCGGAACGCAAGCGGCGAACCAATTTTGGGATTCGTCGACGGATGCGGGGTATCAACATGGGGACGGGGCGTGGAGCACCGGGGGTACGGCGACGAATTGGTCGGGTACGGCGGGCACGACCGCCCCGGCCCCCTGGACCAATAATAATCGGGCAGTATTCGGCGCACTGGGCGGCACCTCTTATGTGACCGTGGACAACACCATGGTCCAATCGACCGGGATCGTGTTCCTTGGAAGCTCCTATATTTTGATCGTAACCAATGGGGCAATGGTCAGCAATGGCGTGCTGGCCGTCTCGATGGACGGGGGCACCAACCGGATTGAAGTGGTGGGTGGGGCCACGGTATCCTACTGGAGTAATGGCGTTACCCTCAATGTCGGGTTGACCAACGGGTACAATGAATTTTGGGTGAATGGCAAAGGGACGGCGGGGAGCGCGTTTGCCACGAATACGGGGGCGATTACGGTGGGAGCGGTGGCCGGTAGCGAATATAACCGGTTGGTGGTGACCAATGGCGGATCTCTTTATAGTGCGGCGGCGTCGTTTGTGGGCAATACCTCTTCTTATAACAGCGCCGAGATCTCGGGCGGTAACGCATTCTGGAACCTGGGCGCGCAATCTCTGACGGTCGGACGGTTTGCCGGGGCGGCGCAGAACCGGTTGTTGATCGATGGGCAGGGGGTGGCAGGGGGGGCCCGGGTGACGAATATGACCGCTTTGAATGTGGGGACCGTGGTGGGGGCGGATTACAATCAGGTGGTGGTGACCAATGGCGGACAGTTGTTTAGCGGCACGACGTATTCGATGGTGGGGAACACCTCCTCTTACAACCGCCTAACCGTGGTCGGTGGGGGTGCGTTATGGAATGCGGGCGCACAAACCATATATGTCGGATACAATACCGCCACGGGGAATGTCCTCACCATTGACGGTCTCGGAGCGGTGGGCGGCGCGAAGGTGACCAATGTGGCATCGATCTATATGGGCACCGGAGTGACGAACGGATGGAACCGGCTGGTGATTACCAATGGGGGAAAGTTATTCAGCGCGAGCACCTTAGCCTATGTGGGTAATAATTATTCGGTGTCCAATAGCGTCGAGGTGTCGGGCGGGGGCGCTTTGTGGACTTTGGGTGGAGCCGCCTTGACGATCGGAAACCTCGGCGGGGTGGGCAATCGTCTATCCATTGATGGGCAGGGGGTGTCCGGTGGGGCACAAGTGACGAATCTGGCCGCGATCACGGTGGGAAATATGTTGGGTGGCAGGGAAAACGAACTGGTCATCACGAATGGCGGACATTTGGTCAGTACGTTGAATTTGACGGTTGGGTTCACCTCTTCCTACAACCGGGTGACGGTGGCGGGCACAGGCACCTTATGTCGATTGGGCGGAAATTTGCACGTTGGAGAATCCCTGTCCACGGGGAATGTGTTCACCATTGACGGACTCGGGGTGGCGGGGGGCGCGGTGGTGACGAATGCGAGCTCGTTGCAGGTGGGAAG
>CAIJXV010000089.1 GCA_903824675.1 uncultured bacterium | reverse complement strand
GGGGCGATCCTATTCCTGCTTCCCCTCACAACCCTCTCCCTATCAACGCCTTCTCCTTGTCAGGCTGTCCGCTTTTGCTCGCTCCACGCTTTGTCCGCTTTTGCTCGCTCCAGCCGTTCGCTTTTGAAAATCCCCCGACAGAAAAAAGATTCTTTATTTCTTCAGCAAGGGCAGGATTTTCCGGTCAACATCGGCTTCAGTCCGAATCGCCGGGACCTTGTCGAACAGTTGCCAGGTTTCCTGGTGGCAGACGGTCCGGCCCGGCGGCAGGCGGACCAGCGGGCCCAAACTTTCCAATTCCAAAATATCCTCGTTCGAAAACGTCTCGAAATTCACGCCGCCATCCGGATAGGTCGCGCCATCAACCCAGTCGAACCGTTTGACGAACAAGGTGTTATCCAACAGGTAGCCAATCCATTTTTCGCGGTGCGCAATCCCCAGTTTATTCGGGCCACGACGGGGATCCTGCCGGAAAAAGAGGTAACGCGAACCCAACGTCCAGCGCGGATCGGTGAAATCGGTATAGCCCCAGATGCTCCATTCCTGGTTGTGGGTCAAGCGCTGGCTGTGCGCAATCTTGGCCGGCAAGGGAATGATCGCCATCCCTTTTTTGGCCATGACGGTCAGGGCCCAGGGCGCCAGGGATACCGCTTTGCGGCCGGTGTTTTTCAACAGGTGGACCACCGTGAGTTCATTGCGCTTGGGCGACAGGGTGATTTCCATCATTTTCTGGATGCCCGAGATTTTGCCGGGCGCCTGGATCGTCCGAACGCCATCCAGGATCGGCGTCACATTGACAGGCACATTGTCCAGCTCATAACTCCAGGGCTTCGCTTCGGGCGCGAGCCAGAGGCGATGTCCACCGCGGATTTGCCAATCCTTTTCGCCTGAATTCCCCTGCTGGCCGGGCATTTCGCAGAGCACGTTCCGACCGCCCTTGAAACCAAAGCGCAAAATCCGCGGGCCGACATCGGCCGTGATGACGACCTCGACCTGGCCGTTGCTCAGCAGGTAATTGTTCGTCCAGCCATTGAAGGGAACTTTAAGGATCGATAAGGACATGGATGTCTCCTCGCAACCGCGTGAATTTGAGATCTTCCACGGGTTGCTGATTTTGTTGTGTGATAACCAGCCCGATGCTACCCATAAATGTTTTGAGGCACAAACATTTTTTGGGCTTAATTAAAATGACGAAGAAGATGGGGAGGGAACCCCTCACCCCACCCTCCCCCGCGCCGGGTGGAGGGAGAAGCCGGGCTCAGACTTATGGGATGGCTCGCGGGGAGAGCTGCCCCGTAATCTCCTCGGAAAAGAGAGGGGTGCGAACACCCTGGCATCACCGTGATCCAGAACTATTTTGCTGGCGGCTATCGGATGAAATAAAGCCAGACTTATGAAGCGGCGAATGAATCCGCGGACGGGGTGGCACCCGTCCCTCCCTTGAATTAATCAGACTATTTTTCTTGGAAATTGGGAGGGTCGGGTGCCACCCCGACCGCTCTCAACCAATTTTTTTACCTTCTATGGGATGGCTCACAGAGAGATCAGCCACGCGATACGCGTGGCTGTACTGGCTTGAACAAGCCCGAACTAAAGCCGTTGTTCGAGGTTCCCGAAACGGGTCCGCAGGTCCGCATAAAGGCGTTGGGCGTTGGGGTCAGGATCGATGGCTTTGCGGAAGGCGGGGGCCTGGGCGACCGCCTCGCCAAACGGAACAAACCGGCCGCGATCGCGACACATCCTGCCGTGCCGGGCCCGGTAGGCCGCGCCCAGCGCCGCCGAATTGGCCTGTTCGGCAACCCAGACCGGCACGCCGAATACATCGGCCATCACGCGCAACAACGCGAGGTCCCGTGAAGCGCCACCCGTGGCCAGGATCGTTTTGGGCCGGATGCCCAATCGGTCCCCATGCCAGCGCATCGACAACATCTGGCTCTCGTAAACCGCCCGGGCTTCGGCCGCAGGATCGAATGCCGCAACGGGCCGATCCTCGGCATCAAACCGGCGGCGTCCGGGAATCAGCAGGGGCGGCGTAATCTCGGGAACCTCGATATAGAAACCCAAACGCCCCCGGTTGCCGGGTGGAGTTTGTTCCAGCAGGCGGGCGAAATCGGCCCAATTTTTCGCGCCACAACTTTCGCGGATCGCCTCGCGGGTCAGGGAGCCGTTTTTATAGCAAACCAGCGCCATATAGCCTTCCGGGTCGACGGGACTGGCAAAGAGATGGCCCTCTTCTCCGGAGGGCGTCGGATCGCGCAGGGCGGCGAACATCGTGTCGCTGGTGCCCAGGCTGATCGCCACATCCCCGGCTTCCTTCAAACGCAGTCCGGCCAAACTATTGGGGTTGTCTCCCGAAAAAACGATCACCGGCGTTTGCGGTCCAAATCCGTAGCGTTGCTGATGATAGGCGGAAACATATCCGGCGGTCTCGTGCGCGAGGGCCAGCGGGCCCAACCGCCCAGCCAGATCCGGCGCGGTGATTTCGAGCGAACGCGGATCCCACTGGCGCATCCGCAAATTCATCAGGTTCATTCCCGAGCCATCGCTGACATCGATCGGCGCGTAATCGCCGATCAACAGGCTGGCCATGAAAGAACTGACCAGGGCGATCCGCTCGGTGGCGGCATAACCGTCCGAGTTCAGCCGGTAGATCCGGGCGATTTGATTGCCGGTGAACCGTTCATAGGCACGTGATCCGGTCAAATCGGCCAGGGCCTGGGCTCCCCCCATCGCCTGTTCCCGTTCCCGACATTCGGCGCCGGTGCTG
This sequence comes from uncultured bacterium, assembly GCA_903824675.1. Taxonomy (GTDB): domain Bacteria; phylum Verrucomicrobiota; class Kiritimatiellia; order CAIKKV01; family CAIJXV01; genus CAIJXV01. Next base: position 48,551 of record CAIJXV010000089.1, on the reverse strand, counting down.
GAATCCATCCAGATCGGCGAAGCCTCAACGGCAAAAGCGGTGCGCAACTGATCGGCCAGCGAGGTTTGGGGATTGAGCGCTGCGAGCCGGGCACGGGCGCCGCGACGCCAATAGACACTGCCATGTTGCTGGCCGGACCCCGATACCGCGGCAATACGGGCGAAGGGGCAATGGTCCTGATGCATCCGTTCCAACAACCGGTCGAGGGCTTCCACCCACATCACGGGAGGCGAGGTGACCCCCAACCCATCCGCCGCAACATGGACCCCACCCCGAGTTTTATAGTGCGGCAAATCGGCGTCGAAATTAACCGACCACTCGCCTTGAACCCCAAGTTGATCGTCGATCAGGATCGCCTTCAAACTTTGCGTACTGCTGTCCAATCCAAGAAATAACGGGGCGTCAGACATGGGTTCCTCCTGAAGTCCGCAAGAAAAATGAAAAACGCAGGCAGTATGCCAAAGGGGGGGGGCGACTTCAAGCCGGGAATGGTTTAGCCTCTAAGGAATAATCGAATTCTTTCCCACTGGTCATCTCGAGCGGAGTCGAGAGATCAGTTAGAATGGCAGCCTTCGCGCGCTACACAAGGCCAGAGGAAGGGCGGTCAGCGACCGCCCCCACAACACAGAGGAGAAGGATCAATGGCTCGCGCTCGGATGACCATGCGCGGAGCAATTCAAAACGCCGTCCGGCATCTGCCGGACGGCTTATTTTTCCCGATATCGCATCGAGAAATGAAATGGTGGCGGGAGCCGGAGTCGAACCGGCGACCCAGGGCTTATGAGTCCCTTGCTCTGCCAACTGAGCTATCCCGCCTGGGGATGGTGCACCCGAGAGGAGTTGAACCTCCACGACCTTGCGGCCACAAGGACCTGAACCTTGCGTGTATGCCAATTTCACCACGGGTGCATAAAACAGAGCGACAATTTATAGAAAAAATAACCCGGCAAGTCAACAGCTCAAAATGGACGGGTTGCGGGAACACCCCCCTGCTCATCCGTCAAATGACCACGAAATCAGCGCCGAGCAGATGGGCTAAAACTTTCAGTTGCCCGCAGGCATCGCCGAAACACATCGCCATGTGATGGGGCCCACCGGCACTGCCATACGCATTCAACCAATCGCGGACATCCTGCCGAACGACCACCTTGGTCTGCGGCGTATCCGCCTGGGGCAGAGGACCGAAATCGGCCACCTCCACCGGAGAGGCGATAATCCGCCAGCGTTGATGGTCCACCAGGGTCAACACTGCCAACGTGGCCGGACCGGGTTCATAAAACACGGTCAAGACCAATTGGTTGTAACGGGTCTTGACGATGGGACCGCGTTGACGCAGTTCCACCGGACGATCCTTTCGGGCCATGGCGATATTGGACTCGCCCATGTGCGCCAGCATCAACCCGTTACCGGCAAAATCGATCGTAAAGATTTCGGTAAACGTGGCCGGATGGGCGACGCGATTCAACACGGTCGCAAACGCGGCGGCAATCAGGTCCCCTTCCCCGCCGAATCCGATTCCTTCGCCCAAGAGGCGGGTGGCCGCCACGAACGGCACGGTTTCAGCCCGGCTGTCGTTTTCAAAGGCCAGGAACTGATAACTGTAGGCATCGAGGGATTTCGCTTCGATCAAGGCTCTCAACGCCCATTCGGCGCGGGCGGTTGCGGCCAGATCCTCAGCCTTGACATTGGCATTCAGCCGGTAACTCTGGCGATAGGTGGCGACCAACTTCGCCACGGCGGCCTTGGGCGCGCGAGCCACGTGTCCATGATATTCGCCCATCGACAACGATTCCACTGAACATCCCAGGGAGGCGGTCATAAAAGTCGTATCCAGCCCGAAATCACCCATGCCCGGGAAGGGAAAACCCAGAACACCCAGGCGCAGATTGCGAAAGGCCGTGACTCCGGTCGCCGCCTTGAGAACCCCGCTCAATTGATCCATTGCCCCGGGATCCGTAATATGACTGGTGTGATACCAGAACCGGACGCCACTCCGAACCAACACATTGCTCAGGTCGAAGGTTCCATGGACCCCGTGATTGGCAATCAATTCCTGAATGCCATAATTTTCATCGACACTGTACAGCTCCTGCGTGTTCCAGATCACGATGGGCAGGCGGGTTTGCAACAGGGCCTGCAAACTCGACAGACTGGTGGAATAGGTCAACAAGACGACCATCAACACCTCAGCCCCTTCCCGTTCGAGCCGCCGGACCTCCGCCTCGATCGCGGCCCGTTGGAAAACAGCCCCGTGATAGAGGGGACGAACTTGGGACGCCAGCGCGGGCAGAACCGCCTTGCGGACCCAAGCGTCACGTCCTTCACGAATTTTGGGGTTGTTTTCGTAAAAATCCAGCGTCAATCCCAGGATGCCAACTTTTGGTTTTAGATTCACCGGCATTTGTTTCATCTCCTAACTTTAATTACGGTCATTTCCCCAGGGTTCAATATTTGAGCCCGGCATTTCAATATTTACTTCCGTCATTTCGAGTGTAGTCGAGAAATCTCATCGCCCTCTCCTGCCGGATGTGATCTCTCGACTTCGCTCGAGATGACAAACCCGAAAACACCGGTCCGAATTACCCCAAAAACAACGATCCGAATTTACCTTCGTCATCTCGGTATTTACTTCCGTCATTTCGAGCGTAGCTGAGAAGTCTCATCGCCCTCCGGCGGCCCGAATGATCCGCGCGGCATTACCGGCAAAGACATTGGCGACATCCCGGCGCGTGAGTTTCAGCCGTTCAGCCGCCCGACGGAAGGCGTCGATTTCCTCGTACATGAAAAAAGTCAGGCGGTCGGCCTCAGGGCCGGACACTTCTTCCATATTCTTGTCGCCGGACACATCGCCATAGAGTCCGCGGGGAACGCGGTTGACGTAATGCCCATCGTGCGTAATCCGGCACATGCGCATCCGGGTGATGGGGAGATCGGTTCCGAATAATAGCCGGCGAGGTCCCACGGTACGCAGGGCCATCTCGAAAATATGGGCATTGGTGTTGGCGCAGAAATCAAATACGAGGCGGCGCGTGGCGGACAGGACATCAAAGGCATTGCCGGCATCCTCGTCGCAATACGCCCGTCCCACATGGGCCACAATCAACTTGAGACGCCGGTAGGCCTTGTCGATATCCACCAACTGGGCCAGGTTCACCGGATCCTTGAGCCGGCCGTCGCGGGGAATATGCAGCATCACGATCCACCCGTTGCGATCATGAACCTCCAACTGGTGGGGCGGGAAGAAATCGGTGATCCGGATCTCCTTGCCGGGGATGTAAGACGGCGCCAGAGCCAGGTAGCTTTTCGCACCCAAAAATCCGCCGGCCTTCACCCGCCGTTCCAGTTCCTCCGCCGACCAGGACGGATCGCTGAAAATCAATGCCGGAACGTGATGGGTCCGGGCACAGCGGGCGACATAGGCATTGATGCGAGGCAGATTTCCTCCCTGGGGAAGTCCGGAAAAGATCAAGGGGGTCACCGTCTTGCCCGGCAACATCAGGCGGTAGGTTTCCATCAGGTCTTCGATTGGGTTGACCGCGGCCACGCGAGCGGGCCAACTGACCAACCGCGAATCCTGGACGGGAGGCTCGGGGGGCTGGTCTTCCGCCCGCCAGACATGGGTGTGAATATCGATGATTCGTTCGGGCAAAAATGCGGCCAAGCGCTTGGCATAAAACTGGCGATCAACGTCTTTAACCTCGAATAGGGAGGGAGTTGTTTTCATTGGATCCTCATTAGTGATATTGGAAACCATCTGGCATCGTTCCAGAACCGTCGAAAATTGTCAATTCCAGTCCCAGTCCATCTCCCGTTCCCCACGGCCCTTCGATGTTGCTCCTGACAGGAGGGCGACCCTCCATCCAGCGCAGTCCATTCCCCTGGAGGGACGGGCTCCGTCCCGTCCGTTCTCAGTCTATTCATTCCCTTTTCACCCTATGTCCGGACTCGACAATTGCACGCCTTGTTCGCGCAACCTTTGGCGCAAGGCAGCTGGATCCACCCGCGCCACACCCACCCCTGTCTCACTCGCCAGCGCGGCCGCCGTGCCCGCAGCCTGCCCCAACGTCATGATCACGCGCGTCAATCGGCAACTCGAGGCCGCCTGGGCGCTCATCCCCGCCGCCCGTGAGGCAATCAATAAATTGGCCCAACCCTTGGGAATCAAACACCTAAAGGGAACCCCGTATGCCGAAGCCACCCCGGTCGTGCCCCCCTCTCCCCCGCCATGAACATCACAGGGATGATCATTCAACGCGATGAGATCCGGTTGAGTCTGCCGCCGAAGCCCGGCCTCCAGATCATGCCGGGTGAGCATTGTTTCAGCGACCACCCGGTAACTCTCGCGCACGCCCAACGCCGGGGCAATCCAGCGAATACAATAGGACCGCCATTCCGGAAAACGTTCCTGCCAATGCCTCCAAAAAGCGTGAACCCGGCGCAGACTTCCGGCATAGGCCGCCTCCGGCCCCAATCGTAAATATTCACGCCCTTCCATAGTGGGAAGAATATTGACGTTAAAATCGCCATCGGGATATTGGACACAGGACGCCATCGAAAAATCAGGACGCCACCAACACTTGTCCGGGACCGGAATCGGAGGGACATCGATGCCCGGAACGGATTTCGGGGTGATTCGAAAAATCAAGCTGACCCCGTTGATCTGATCGTCCGCATTTTCCGGCGCACCGGGTTCATCATAGCGCGACCGGGGATCCCGTCCCAAATGTCGTTCGCATCCACACGCGGCACACAACGCGCCATCCCCCGTCCCATCGATAAAAGTCGCAGCCGTCACCCGGGTTCCGTCGGATAACCTTATCGCCCGCACGGTTCCGGCCTGCGTTTCGACCTGGTCCAGGCTCACCCCCAAGCGGATCGTCACCCGATTGGTTTCCCGGCAGGCCTCGGTCATCGCCTGCGACAAGGCCTCCGGCTCGATCGAGACCCCATGCCAGCGAGCCCGGATCAGGGGTTTATCCTCCGGTCGCAGATAACTCAAGGCGCCCCGGGAATGGCGGCATAAAGTGTCCGGGTACGTCAGGGTGGAATCCAGTAAACATTCGGCACCGGGATAAAACCCGTCTTCCGGCCAGCAACAATGGCGGTTAATCCGATAGATTCCCACGGCGCCGGGCATCGTCTGGAGACCCCGGTACAGATCGAAGGGAATTCCCGTCCCGCCGCAGCCCGCCTCCCAGGTCGAAACGCCGGCGCGAACCGAAGTGCCGCCCAGGCGGTCAGCGGCTTCCACGAGCAGGGTCTTTAAACCGAACCGGCCGGCGGCAATCGCCGCCGCAGTGCCCCCGCTCCCGCCGCCCATGATGCAGAGATCATAGTTCATAACAAAAGGATTTTAGACTGTAGGCTGTTAGAAACGCTTAGGAGATCGCAAAATCCGACCCTTTCAAATTCCAAAGGGAGGGCGAGCTCTCCGAGCGAGCCGGAATGGGTTTGATCGGTCACAACCTGCTTGGGGTCCTTATCCAACACCGTGCACTTTATTCCTGAAGTCCTTCCCAGGCTGTCAGCGCCCGGCTCATCGCGGCCAAATCGGCGGCGTCCAACACCACGGCACCGGCCCGGGCATTTTCCTCCGCCTGTTTCGGGTTCCGTGCACCGATGAGCGCATGCGTACAACCCGGCTGGTGAAAAGCCCAAGCAATGGCCAACTGGCCCAGGCTGATCCGGTGTTTTTCAGCCACCGGACGAAAGGCCGCCAGTAACTGCGCCACCCGGCGACGATTGTCGACATTGAACCGGCTGCGGGTAAATCGCAAATCATCCTTGTCAAAGACGCGATCCGGCCCGATCGCGCCGGTTAACAAACCCTGGGCCAACGGAGAATAGGCCAGGAAAGCCAGGCCGGCCTTCCGAACATAAGGCAGTTGTTCAGCCTCAGGCTGGCGATCCAAGAGGCTGTATTTTTCCTGATCAGCATCGAGTTGGCCAACGGCGCGATATTGATCCATCTCCGCCGGCGTGGCATTGCTCACGCCAATCGCCCGGATTTTTCCGGCCTGTTTGAGCCGCAACAACTCGTCCATCGTCTCGTCAATCGGCGTCGTCACATCCTGCCAATGGGTCTGGTAAAGATCGATGTAATCCACCTTCAGCCGGCGCAAACTCTGCTCCACTTCATAGCGGATCGCATCGCGCCCCAGGTAGCGATGCACCTGATATTTGCCTTCCCCCTGGGTGATACTGCCTTCCTCGGAATTAAAAAACAGTTTGCCTTTCCGGCAATGCCAGACTAATCCGCATTTCGTGGCCAGAACCACCCGGTCGCGCCGCCCGGCCAACGCCCGCCCCACGATTTCTTCCGCGTGACCGAAACCATAGGCCGGCGCCGTATCGATGAGCGTTATGCCGGACTCAATCGCAGTCTGGATGGCGACCATCGATTCCGCATCATCCGTCCCCCCCCACATCCATCCGCCTATCGCCCACGTTCCCAAACCCACCACCGAAGCTTCAATCCGACTGGCACCCAGAGATCGCATTTGCATCGTTTCATCCTTTCGGGAAATGAATTCGCATCTTCTTTATCGTATTTATCGCTGAAATATGCGATGCTTTTTCGGTTGCGGCAATTTAAAAATAATCGCATATTGCCCCCCATCTGAAAGGCGTTTTCATGTGTAAATCCTGTGGTTGCCAAACTCCTCATTCTCATGCCCATCCGCATGATCACGACCACCCGTACGAACACCCCCACCCCCATGCGGCGGACGACGAATCCGTTCCCGCCACCCGGACCGTGCGCCTGGAACGCCGCATCCTCGAAGAAAACGACGTCGCCGCCGAGCGGGTCCGTCGCCGATTGGCCCGCAATGGCATTGTGGCCGTCAATTTGATTTCATCGCCTGGATCGGGAAAAACTGCGTTACTTGAAAAAACCCTGGACCAGCTTGCCGGACGGCTCCCCTGCGCGGTGATTACCGGGGACCAGCGAACCGACAACGATGCTCGCCGCTTGCAGGGACGCGGAGCACGGGTTTGCCAGATCGAAACACACGACGCGTGTCACCTGGATGCCCATCAGATCGAAACGTCGCTGGACGAGGTCCTCGCCGACGGAGCCCGTCTGCTGTTTATCGAAAATGTCGGCAACCTGGTCTGCCCGGCAGCCTTCGATCTCGGCGAACATTTCAAGGTCGCCCTCCTGTCCACCACCGAAGGGGAGGACAAACCCCTTAAGTATCCCTCCCTCTTCTCTCAATCGCCGATTGCCGTTCTGACCAAAACCGATTTGATCCCCCATCTCGATTGGAATATAGCCGCCTGTCGTGAGAATCTGCGTCGCATCCGGCCGGGCGTTTTCATCTTTGAACTCAGTTCCAAAACCGGCGCAGGAATGGATGCCTGGCTGGACTATTGGATTAAAATGGCCGGAGCCCCCATTCCCTGATGGAACGGGTGACGACCGGGTGACCCACCGCTCATCAGACGATTACTTCATCAACCCACCCGGCACATCCCACCGGATTACGGCGCAGGTCTGTTTGGCCTCCCATCCCCTGTATGTTCCGGCGTCAACCTCGGGTTCATCGCACCAATTTAACGGAGCGTCCCCGTCATCCCCGACCCGGACCGAAATTCGGTCTTGGAAATCGGCCGCCATCTGCGCGATCCGGCTATAGCCATTTCGGATATGGGGAACTCCCTGATTATCAAAATAGCCCACGGGATAATAACTACTCTCAAAAATGCCGCATTTTAAATAGAAATCGATCGCATGGGCCTGCTGGGTCGAAAGGTTCGAAACCTCCAGATCGTTCCAAATTTTGGTATAGCTGAAGGCAAAACCGCCCTCGCCAAACATGTAGCCCGTTGTCGCCGATAGCGGACGACAGTTGAAATGATAGGTCTGCTCCGGCCAATTCGCCGCGGCGTACTCAAGGCAGGCAATCCAGGATTCACTCCATTCGTTTCCGGTGGAGCGCACATTGATCTCCCCCCCGCCCCCATTCCAATAGGGCATTGCCCGGGTCCAAACCATTTGACCGATGAACCGCCGTAATCCCGACGGACCATAATCGGCTTCGGTCCATGCGGTTTGTCCCGGCGGAAAAGCGGTTCCTCCTGCCGCCGTCTGCGCGTTTGTAACCGCTTTCACTCCCCAGGGCGCCGGCGTATACATAAAATAATTCATCGGCATCCTGAGCCGCACGGTGACGTCCTCGATTTTCAAACCCGGAAGCACGCCGGAGTGCGCATCCAAATAGGCTGAAAAATCACCCTCCCCATCGGCGTGGTGGGGATCTACGAAATAGGGCAACAGGTCGCAACAGAATCTTTTTAACGCGGCAAAATCATTGGAGCCGGGACTCGATAACGTCGCCACCCCCAGCAGGACGGCCCGTTCATTCAAGGCGTCCTCAATCCAACCCAAATCGGCCAAAACCGATTCGGCCTGGGTTATCGATGGACGTTCGACCTCCCCCGCATCTGCCGGTCCCCCACAAACCCCCGCACCTAAAACCAGCCCACAAACCCAGCCCTTTCCCTGCCCCATGGTCCCCTCCCCCGGCGGTCATCAACCGCCCCCTTGTGTTGTTCCCGATGCCACACGCGGCACAGGGATGATCATTGGCTTTTCGCCCCGCTGACCGCAAGAAAAAAACCGTATTGATCTTAAAATTGAACGAAAATAAGTTGATCTATCCCGTCCATATGCCAGAATCTCGCGGCAATCATGCTTATCAACCGCCATCAGATCCTGTGGTTTCTGCGTAAGCTGCGCCTCCTCGCCGCCGTCGATCGAGTCGCCTTCCTGATTCGCGCCGCATGTGCCCAGTTCGAAAATCGCGCCTTCCACCAGGCACACCCCGATCGCCCCCTCCCGCCCCTGTCTCTCATCTACGGAGCCAGCCATCACACCCGATACACCCGTTATGCCGAATCCGGAGAGGATCAGGCTGCGCGATTCAAGGCTCTGCTTGAAGAACACTGTCCCCTTCATGCCTTGCACCATATCGGCGAGTGGGGCTGTGGCACCGGTCTTCTTCTTGAACCCCTGCGCCGTTTTTATCCCCCGACCATCCAACTCTTCGGCACGGATCTCGACCCCCACTGTATCAACTGGTGCCAAGCCCACTTGCCCGGCATCCAGTTTCAGACCCATGCCCTGACGCCCCCCTTGCCTTTCGCCGATGCCTTTTTAGACGCCCTGATCGCCCGTTCGATCTTCACCCATCTCTCCGCCGCCCAGCAGGAAATGTGGATGGGTGAGGTATTGCGCGTGCTCCGACCTGGAGGCCTCCTCCTCTTCACCACCCTGGGCGAAAGCTATCGGTCGCACCTCCTACCCGCCGAACGGTCCCGCTTCGCTGATGGACGGCTCATCGTCCGCTCCGAGGCCCATGAGGGCAGCAAATCCTTTTCCGCCTTCCACCCCCCAGCCTTTGTCCGAAACCAACTCCTCCCTGGTCGGCCCATCCTCGCGTTCTTGCCGCCGCCTCTCTGCCGCGGCCTCCATCAGGACGTCTGGCTGGTCCGCAACGATTTCATCAACCCTCAAACCCCGGCGGCGTCTTATGCGTGAACGTATTGATTTAAGCGGCTTCTGGGATGGCGAACTCGTCCTCAATCCCGAGGTCGATGTGGCGGCTCCCCCCGTCATTCGCCAACCCTTCTTCGTCCCCCTCGCCTGGAACCAACAAATTCTCGCCGAGCGCTGGCCCCGGCCCGACCAGGAACTCTCGGGTGCCGTTCGCCCGGTCCAAAACCAGAACTTCCGCGACATTGCCCGTAAATGGAACGAAGGCACGATCACCTATCGTCGAACCCTCTCTTTTTCCGCGGATCAGCTCAACCGCATCCGCGCCGGACAGGCCCGCTGTTTCCTGGTCTGCGAAGGGAGTTCCTATCACACCGAAATCAGCCTCAATGATCAGGTCATCGGAATGCATGACGGGGCCCACCTCGCCTTTGAATTCGACCTCTCGTCCACCCTTCGTTCCGGCGATAATGATCTGGTTCTCCGGGTCGACAATCTCCGCCGCAAATGGGCCTGCCCCCAGGAACAGTTCAATTGGAAAAATTTCGGCGGACTGGTCCGCCCCCTTTTCCTCGAATGGCGCCCGGTCCTCCATATCCGCGAATGCCGGATCAGACCCCACCGCGAAGGCACCCAATGGAAGGTCACCCTCTCCCTTGCGCTCTCCCAAGCCACGCGACTCAAGGGCTTGGCTACAATCGTTTCCGGATCGATGTCCCGCCAGGCGACCCTGGATTTCAATGGAGCCGACTCTCTATCGCTTGACATTCCATTTCCGGATCCTCTTCTCTGGAAACCCGGTCAAGGCGGCCTGAGCCACTGTGAGATGACGCTCGACCCCAAGGATCTTACCGCGGACCGGATCTCCAAGGATTTCGGATTCCGCTCCATCCGGATTTCCGGACGGAACATCCTGATCAACGATGAACCCTTTCAATTCCGCGGCGTGGCCTGGCATGAACAGCATCCCGTTTTCGGCAATACTCTGCCCCCCTGGCAAATTCGACAGGATCTCGACCTGATGCGCCACTGCGGTTTGAACGCCATTCGCGGGGCGCATTATCCCTATGCGGCCTCATTTTACGAAACCTGCGACCGATTCGGAATGCCGACCCTGGCCGAGTTGCCCTGCTGGCAGATGACCTCGGATCATTTCACATCCCCGGATTTCAAAACGTTCTGCTGTCACATGGCTGAAGAGATGGTCCGCCAACTCGACAACCATCCTTCGATTGTCGGTTGGATCATCCAAAATGAATCCAAGACCTTCGACGAGGGCGCGGTCGATTTCTACGGAGCCATCGCCCAAACCTTCAAGCGCTGCGATCCCACCCGGTTTACGGTCTCCGCAGAACATCCCACCCCGCCCCAACATATCGGCGGCATCAATGCCCCCTCGACGTCCTTCGATCGCCCCCCGCCCACCTGCGCCGTTGTCGATGTGGTCGGAGTCAACATCTATGCCGGCTGGTATTCGGACAAAGCCCAAGTCCTCGCCGAAAAACTCGATCGGTTGATCGAACTCATCCCCAACAAACCTCTGCTGGTCACCGAATTCGGCGCCGAAGGTATTCCCGGACACCGTAGCCTGACCCTGGAACCGTGGACCGAGGATTACCAGGCCGAGCTATTGAGCCGGCATGTCTCCGCCATCCTGGACCGTCCGCAAATGGCCGGTTTTTTCCTCTGGCTTTTCATGGATTATGAATGCGCCTCCATCGGCATTCTGGGCATCAATTCCAAAGGGCTCGTCGATCCCTGGCGTCGTCCCAAACTCGCCTTCAACGCCATCAAGGCTCTCCTGGCGTCCCGCCCGGCTCAAGCCAGCCCGTAGGTCTGGCTTTACTTCTTCTCCCCCAGTACAGCCACGCGTATCGCGTGGCTGCTCCCCCCTCAAGCCATGCATTTGGCCATTGACCCCCTCCCTCGTTTCAAACTAATCTAGCCGTTATTGCCACGTCATTTGAGGGAGAATTCCATGGACATCAATCCGGGTTTGGTGCCGGACCTTGCGGTCCTCTTTAAACGCTTCGGGATTGCGCTCTTGTTGGGTCTGCTTATCGGGGCCGAACGCGAACGCGAAAAGGGTGGCATTTTCGCCGGGATACGAACCTTCCCCTTGATCTGTCTGCTGGGCTGCGCCGCAGCCATGATTCAGGATCTCTTTGCACCGCTGACCTTCCTGGTGGCCTTCGTCATCGTCGCGGCCTTCGTCCTTAAATCCTACCAACTCACCGGGACCCTTGATTCGCCGGGCATCACGTCTGAAGTTTCCGCCCTGCTCACCTTCCTCTTCGGGGCCCTGGCTTGGTGGGATCTGACGTTTTTCGCCGCAGCCGCGGCCGTTCTGACCGCCCTCCTTTTGTCCGCCAAACGACCGCTGGAGGATCTCGCCGGACGTCTGGGTCATGAGGACATCATGGCCACCCTCCAGTTCGGGGTCATTACGCTGATCGTTCTGCCCATATTGCCCAATGAAACCATGGGGCCTTTGAATGTCTTGAATCCCCATACCCTCTGGGTCATGGTCATCCTCATCGCCGGAGTCAACCTCTTCGGTTATACACTGATCAAAATTCTAGGCGCCCGCCAGGGAATCGCGGCTTCGGGTATTCTCGGAGGCCTGGCCTCCAGCACCGCCCTGACGCTCGGCTTTTCGCGGCGCAGCCAGCGCGAGCCCCAACTTTCCGCCGCCTTCGGACTGGCCATTGTCATCGCCTCCACGCTCATGTATGCCCGGATCTTGATCATCTGCACCAGTGTCCACCGCGAAACCGGATTGCACCTGATCGCGCCCCTCGGCGCCGCGATGACGGTCGGAATTTTTGCCGGCCTCGCCATGATCTGGTTCCTGCGCAAAGAGGACCATGGCACGGGGGAAACCGCCCTCGTTCCCATCTCCAACCCGTTGGAAATCTGGTCTGCCATCAAGTTTGGAATCCTCTTCGGCCTGATCCTGATCATCTCCAAGGCCGCCCAACTCTTCATCGGCAACGCCGGCATCTATCTCTCCAGTATCGTCGCCGGATTCGCCGAGGTCGACGCCATCTCCCTCTCGTTGGCCAACCTCGCGCGCGAAGGCGATATTTCCGTCAAACTCGCCGGCCAGGGCATCCTTCTCGCCGCCACCGCCAATACCGCCATGAAAGGCGGCATCGCCCTTCTTTTCGGCAGTCCCGCGTTGCGCCGGTACCTCATTCCCGCCTTTGGCAGCCTTATTATCACCGGCCTGCTCTGCGCGTTCCTGCTCTAAATCATTCCCCATGAAAAATTCTTTCCGCGTCCGCCGCCCGGCCGCCCTTCTCGGGTGGGTCCTCTTTTTTGCCCTTTCCGTTGAATGGGCAGCCTCCGCCACAAATTCTCCCCCAGGCCCAACTCTATTCCTCGATCAGGCCGGTTTTGATCGCATCCATAATTCGACCTGGGAACTCCAGGTCAAGCAGTCCCAACAATTCATCCGTGAAGCCGAAGCCCTGTTGAAGGATCCGCCCGTCATTCCCAGTGAAGGCGGGGGCTGGATCTTCGATCTCTATTGTCCCAAAGACAATGCGCTCTTCCACCGCGTCGACCCCGGCGTGTTTGTGTGTCCCGCTGAAAAACTGACCAACGCCAACCCCAAGGCGGAAGCCGCCTGGCGCACCACCCAGCACGACCGTGCCGCCCAAGGCGTCCAAACCCTGGCCCTGGCCTACCGTCTCACCGGTCGTCGTGAATTCGCCAAACTCACCGCCGATCTTCTTCTCCGCTATGCGGAGCTTTACGACGGTTATGTCCGGCACGACCGCTGGGGCCGGACCGGATTTTTCGCCTTCATGGGCGGCAAGCGGTATGCCCAGGCCCTTGACGAAGCCGTCAACCTCATCCCCTGCGCCTGGGCTTACGACCTGATCCGGGACTCCGATATCCTCACCCCTGAATCCGCCGCGCACATCGAAGACCGATTTTTGCGGGCTGCCGCGCGGGAACTCCAGGTGCGAACCTTTCAGGAAGACAATAACCATCAGACCTGGATCAACGCCGCCATCGCCTCGGTTGGATTCACCCTCCACGATTCCGCGCTCATCGACGAAAGCATCTCGGGCCGTTTTGGGTTCAATTACCAGATGAATCGCTGCGTCACGTCCGACGGACTATGGCATGAAGGGACCATGGCCTACCAACGCTACGCGATGGAACCCCTGGTCAAGCACGTTCACATGGCGCGCCGGGCGGGTTTAAAACTCGATGAGGATCCCCGTGTCAGATCGCTTTTCGATGGCCCCTTGCTGTCCGCCTACCCCGATGGCTCCTATCCGATCATCAATGATTCAGACCCCTTCAACATCCGCTCCATGGCCGATCTGTATGAGTGGGCCTTTGCCGTTTATGGCGACCCCCGCTACGCCGCCGTTGCCGCCACCGGAAAGCGTCAAAGCCTTTGGTCCTGGCTGGTCGGCCGGCCGGAACTCCCCGCCACATCCGGTCTCGTCGCCCAGGAAAGCCGCAACTTGACCGGTATCGGCTATCTCTTCATGAACGGCCAGTCCGGTCCGTCCCCCGTGTCGCTCGTCCTGGATTACGGCCCGCACGGTGGCGACCACGGCCACCCCGACAAACTCAATCTCCTGCTCCACGCCTGGGGTCGTGACCGATTCGTCGATCCCGGACGCATCACTTACTCGGTCCCGGAATACAAGTCCTGGTGCAAACAAAGCATCGCGCACAATACCGTTACCGTGGATGAAAAATCCCAAAATCCCGCCACGGGTTATTGCGCCTGGTTTGGCGTCAACCCGAAGGTCCAGGCCGCTTGCGTGGGAACCGATGATGCCTATGGGGGCATCCGGCTCGAACGCATGGTGGGATTGACCGACCGCTATATTCTCGATTGTTACCGGGCCGTTTCCGACCATCAGCATACCTATGACTGGACCCTGCATATCCGCGGCCAGTCTCCTCTCACCCCTGATTTCAGCGCCCTGAAAATGGGACTCGGCACCGGCGATGGCTATCCGCATTTGGAAAAAGTGGTTACCCGGAAAGGGCTCACTCCCGGAATGCTGACGTGGCCCGTCGAGGGCGCCCGGGCCATCACCCTGCATGTTCCCGAATCCAAAACCCCGGAAACCTGGTTTATGGGCCAGGCGATCGGAACATCCCTGGGCGAACGAATCCCCTTCCTGATCCGCCGGCAAAAAACCGATACCGCACTCTGGATCGCGGTTTACGAACTGACCGATCAACCCTCCAATACGGTGCAACAGGTCCGCCTCGAAAGCGCGGCCACGGATCCCCGCCCATCGCTCACGATTTCCGGTTCAGGATGGAAGGACGACTGGTCTTTCCCCTGGGAACGCATGCCGGGCACGAATACGCTTCACCCCGTGTCGCTCGAATCCATCCCTGGCTTCGTCTATCGGTCGGAATGACATCCTCGCCGGGGATTCGCGATCCATTCCCCCATAATAAATGATCTTGTTCCTTCGCTTCGCTTCGGTTACATTTTTCGTTTCAATTTGTGGTCGGTTACCCCAATGAATCGACCCAGACCCTTAACCCGGGATGTGTCTTATGGCGGATGATCTTCAAAGTCTGTTGGACCGGATCCAGAAAGACGGCGTTGACAAGGCTCAGGCGGAAGCCCGACAAATCGTTGAATCAGCCAAAGCCCAGGCGGTCCGCCTGCTGGCCGAAGCCCAGGCCCAGGCCAGCCAGATCCGCAAAACCGCCGAAGAGCAGGCCGCCCAAACCCAGGAACGTTCCATCAGCGCCCTCCGACAGGCCGCCCGCGACGTCGTCTTGGGCCTGCAGGAAACCCTCGCGGAAACCCTCCAACGAATCGCCGTCCGCAAAATCGAATCCGCCCTCACGCCCGAGACATTGCAGGCCCTGCTCGTCGAAGTCGTCCGCGCCTACTTCCACTCGCCCAATCCCCAGCCGATCGAACTCCTGGTTCCCGCCGCCCAACAGCAACAATTAACCGCTTATTTCATGGCCCAATTCCATGATGCCCTCGCCCAGGGTCTGACCCTTCAGGGCGACCGATCCCTCCTCGCAGGATTCAAGGTCTCAATCGTTGCCAACCACGTCGAGCACGATTTTACTCCCGTGGCCCTGGCCGAAGCATTCAGCCGCCTGCTTCGCCCCCAGTTGGGTGAAATCGTCCGCGCCGCCTTCAAATCCAAATCTCCGTCCGCCTCGGCATGAACTATTATTACCTGATTGCCTCGTTGCCCGGTCTCTCTCTGGAGACCCCGGCCCCCTTCTCCCTCGACCAGTTCCGGGCGCTCGGACAAACCCATCTCACCCCGACCGATCAGGCTCTGCTGGAATCCTTTCTCCATCCGAATCCCGCCCAGCCCCCCGATCATCCGTTCTGCAAGGCCTGGCGGGAATGCGAAACCCGCCTGCGCAATGCCATTGCCAAAGCCCGGGCCACCCGCCGGGGAATTGATCCCACCCCGCACCTGCGCCCCGCCACCGGTATCGATCTGACCCTGGAAAAAAATGTCGCAGAGGCCTTTGCCCGCAGCCACCCCGCCGATCGGGAACTCGATCTCGATCGGATCCGCTGGCGGACCGCTGATGAACTCACGGGTTTTAATCCCTTTGCCTTCGACGCCGTGCTCGCTTACGCGATCAAGTTGGGTCTCGTTGCACGCTGGCAGACCCTGACCGAACCGCTGGGCCGCGAACGGGTCGAACGCATCCTGACCCTCTAATCTTTTTTCAACCAATAGGCACCGACCATGAATACAACCAAGGGCACGATCACCGGGGTGAACGGCAATATGATTTCCGTCGCCTTCGACGGCGCAGTCGGACAAAACGAGGTGGCCTATGCCCACCTGGGTGAAATGCGCCTGATGGCCGAAGTGGTCCGTATCCGCGGCACCCAGGCCGACCTGCAGGTTTTTGAGGACACCACCCAATTGGCCATCGGCAACACGGTCGATTTCACCGGAGAAATGCTGTCCGTCGAACTGGGCCCGGGACTCCTGACCCAGGTTTTTGATGGGCTGCAAAATCCCCTTCCGCGCCTCGCCGAAAAATGCGGTTTTTTTCTGCAACGCGGAACCTATCTGCCCGCGCTCCCCCGCGATTCCCGGTGGGCGTTCTCCCCGGTTGTCAAAGCCGGCGACACGGTTTTCGCCGGCGACACGCTGGGTACCGTCCCCGAAGGAATCTTTCAGCACCGCATCATGGCTCCGTTCAATCTTTCCGGGAAACAAACCGTCACCGAAATCCTTCCGGCTGGCACCTGCGAGTTGACCCAGGTTGTCGCCCGGCTCCAGTCTGAATCGGGCGAATCCCGCGAGGTCACCCTCATTCAACGCTGGCCCGTTAAAATCCCCATCCGTTGTTATACGGAACGGTTGCGGCCCGTCGATCCCCTGGTCACCCGCATCCGGATCGTCGACACGTTTTTCCCTGTGGCCCGCGGCGGCTGTTATTGCATCCCCGGCCCCTTCGGCGCAGGTAAAACCGTCCTCCAGCAGCTCACCAGCCGGTATGCCGATGTCGATGTCGTTGTCATCGCCGCCTGCGGCGAGCGTGCCGGGGAAGTGGTTGAAACCCTGCGCGAATTTCCCGAACTCTCCGACCCCCGCACCGGCAAGAGCCTGATGGACCGCACCATCATCATCTGCAATACCAGCTCGATGCCCGTCGCCGCCCGCGAAGCCTCGGTCTATACTTCTGTGACCCTCGCAGAATATTATCGCCAGATGGGACTTAACGTCCTGCTCCTGGCCGACTCCACCTCCCGCTGGGCCCAGGCCCTCCGCGAGATGTCCGGCCGACTTGAGGAAATTCCCGGCGAAGAAGCCTTCCCCGCCTACCTGGAATCCGTTATCGCCAGTTTCTACGAGCGCGGCGGCATCGTGACCCTTCGCGATGGACGATCCGGCTCCATTACCATCGGCGGCACCGTCAGTCCGGCCGGCGGCAATTTCGATGAACCCGTCACCCAATCAACCCTCAAGGTCGTCGGTGCCTTCCACGGCCTCTCCCGCGCCCGATCCGATGCCCGCCGTTATCCCGCCATCGATCCCCTCGATAGTTGGAGCAAATATCCCAGTGTCGTCGACGAAGGCCGCGTCGCCCGGGCCCGCGCCCTCCTCCATCGCGGCAACGAGATCAACCAGATGATGAAAGTCGTCGGCGAAGAAGGCACCTCCCTGGCCGATTTCACCCTCTACCTCAAATCCGAATACCTCGACGCCGTCTATCTCCAGCAGGACGCCTATGACCCCGTCGATTGCGCCACCGACGGACCGCGCCAGCAACATGTTTTCGCCACGATCGGCGCCTTCATCGATGCCGCCCTGCGGTTTGAAGACAAGGACGCCGCCCGCCGCTTCTTCCAGCGCCTCACTCAGGCCACCCGCGACTGGAACCGGATCCCCCCCAACACCCCGGCCTTTACAGAACATGAAAAACGCTTGCAGGATATGCTCGCGGAGGTGACCGACCATGCATAAGGTTTACCATCGAATCGATACCATCGCCGGCAATGTGGTCACGCTCAAGGCCCCCTCTGTCTCCTATCGGGAACTCGCCGAAATCACTTCGCGCCGGGGAACCTCCCTCGCCCAGGTTATCCGTCTTCAGGGCGACACGGTCGCGCTCCAGGTCTTCGCCGGCGCCCGTGGCGTTGCCACGGATGCCCGCGTCCGTTTCCTCGGCGACCCCATGCGCGTGCCGTTCTCGGACGCCCTCCTCGGCCGGATTTTCACCGGAAGCGCCGAACCGCGCGACCGGGGTCCGGCCCTCAAGGACAACCTCATTCCCATCGGCGGCCCTTCAGTCAACCCTGCCAAACGCATCATTCCCCGCAAAATGGTTCGCACCGGCATTCCCATGATCGATATTTTTAATTCGCTCGTGGAGTCCCAAAAACTGCCCATCTTCGCCCGCGCCGGGGAACCCTATAACCAGCTCCTCGCCCGCATTGCCCTCCAGGCCGAGGTCGACATCATCCTGCTGGGCGGGATGGGGCTGAAATACGACGATTACCTTTTCTTCCGTGATACCCTTGAAGAAAATGGCGCACTCTCCCGTTCCGTGCTCTTCATTCATACGGCCGCTGATCCCGTCGTCGAATGCCTGCTCGTCCCTGATATCACCCTCGCCGTCGCCGAACAGTTCGCCCTTCAGGGTAAGCGGGTTCTCGTACTCCTCACCGACATGACCAACTTTGCCGATTCCATGAAGGAAATCGCCATCACGATGGAGCAGGTCCCTTCCAACCGCGGTTATCCCGGCGATCTCTATAGTCAGCTCGCCTCCCGCTACGAAAAAGCGGTCGATTTCGAGGGTGCCGGCTCGATCACCATCCTCGCCGTCACCACCATGCCGGGGGATGACGTCACCCACCCGGTGCCCGACAATACCGGCTATATCACCGAAGGCCAGTTCTATCTCCGGAATGGACGCATCGAGCCCTTCGGTTCTCTCAGCCGTCTCAAGCAACAGGTTAACGGCCGGACCCGCGAAGATCACCGGACCATTATGAACACCCTGATCCAGCTCTTTGCCGCCTACCGCGAAACCCTCGAAAAACAGTCGATGGGTTTCCGCATGAGCGCCTGGGATCAAAAACTCCTCCAATACGGAGTGCGCTTCGAAAGGGAAATGATGGATCTCTCCGTCAATATCCCCCTCGAAGGAGCGCTGGATCGGGCGTGGCGCATTCTGGCCGATTGCTTCGATCCTGTCGAAACCGGCATCTCCTCCCAGTTGATCGAAAAGTTCTGGCCCAAAGCCTCCGCCCTCGAACCGGCTTCCCCCGCCCTCTGATCTTCTCATGCCCGCCATCAAACATACCAAGAACGAGTTGAAAGCCCAGCGCGAAGCCTTGCGGCGCTTCGAACGCTTTCTCCCCATGCTTCAACTCAAAAAACAGCAATTGCAGATGGAAATCCAGTCCATCGATGCCGCCATCGCCCAGAAAAAGGCCGATGAGGAACGCGTCATCCAGGCGCTCCGCCCCTGGCTCCGAATGTTCGCCGACCCTTTCCCCATCGAATCCCTCCTCTCCGTTGAAAGCGTCGGACAATCCGAAAGCAATATCGCCGGCGTCACCATCCCCGTCTTTGCCGGCATCTTCTTCAAACGCGAACCCATCGATCTCTTCGATTCGCCCCCCTGGATCGATGAAGGCCTGGAAACCCTTGAACAACTGATCTCCCTCCATACCGAACTGGATATTTTAGCCGAACAACGCCGCTTGATCGTGGAAGAACTGCGCAGTACGTCCCAACGCGTTAATCTCTTCGAAAAAGTCAAGATTCCCGAATCCCGCGAACATATCCGCATCATCAAAATTTTCCTCGGCGACGAGCAAACCGCCGGTGTCGCCCGCGCTAAAAATGCCAAAAATCGTTCCTCCTCCCGCGCCGCTGACATTGAACCCGATCCTTTGGAGCGCTCGGCATGATCGTTCCGATGAAAAAAGTCACGATGCTCTGTCTGGACTCCGATCAAGCCCAGGCCGTCTCAACGCTCCAAGATATGGGGCTGATCCATATCGAACCCCTCCAACCGCCGGAAAACAGCGATGTCGCCGCCATCCGCGCCCGTCGCGAAACCATCGGCGTCGCCCGGGCTATTTTGCTCACCTGGGTGGATCCCCAGGCAAAACAGCCGCCCCCTTTTCCGACCCCAAGTCTGGATGAAAAAATGGATCGGATCCGCCTCCTCGATGCCGAACAGCGGGAGCTCAAGATCCAAATCGAAGCCGTCCGGACCGAAATCGCACGGTGGGAACCCTTCGGCCATTTCGATTTAGGTCAAATCCAGGCGTTGGCCCATCATGGCGTCCGGGTTAAATTACTCTTTATCCCCGGCAAAAAAACACCCGTATTCCCCGACTCGGTCCAGGCCCTTCTGATAAAACAAACGAGCGATGGAGGGTTTTTCGCCGTGGCCGCCCTCGACGATCACCCCCTCATCGGCATGGAATATCCGCTACCAACCCGGTCGCTCCGGGACCTCGAAGCCCATCACGTTCAACTCCATCAACGGTTGACGGGCATCGTAACCGAACTGCGCGCATGGTCTTATTTACTCCCTCAACTCGACCGTCTCCTCGCAGAAACCGAAGATCAAGTCCTGTTTGAAGACGCCCGGGCCGGAATGAAAACCGCCGGCCGCATTGCCTGTCTTAAGGGATATTGCCCCGGAGATGCCCTGCCCCCCTTGAGCCATACCGCGGCCACCAAAGGCTGGGCCATCCGGGTGGAAGACCCACAGGAAAGCGATCCCGTTCCGACCCTGATCCGAAACCCCGCCTGGATCCGGCCCATCCGCTTCCTGTTTGAACTGATCGGAGTGGTTCCCGGCTATAATGAAGTCGACATCAGCGCGGCTTTTCTCGGATTCTACAGTCTCTTTTTCGCCATGTTAGTCGGCGATGCGGGCTATGGCGCATTATTCCTGATCATTACCCTGATCGTTAAGGTCAAGGTCAAAACCGTGCCGAAAGATTTGATTCGCCTGCTGTTGGTGTTGAGCGGCGGAACCATCATCTGGGGCGTTCTGACCGGAAGCTATTTTGGGATCGCCCACCTGCCCGGACCGCTGGCTGACTTGCGCATCAAATGGCTCTCTGACGAAGGCCATCTTATGCAACTCTGCTTCCTGATCGGATCCATCCATCTGACCCTGGCCCATATCTGGAATCTCTTCCGCGCCTGGCGACAACCTGCCCTCCTGGCCCAAATCGGCTGGATCGGCCTGATTTGGACCATGTACTTCATGGCCGGCAACATGATTCTCGACAAGACACTGCCCGGCTTTCTCCTCCCCCTGTTCATCAGCAGTCTGGTCCTGGTGATCCTGTTCATGACCCCGCTGAAGTCGATGAAAACCGAATGGTATAACCATATCATGCTCCCTCTCTCCGTCATCAATGCCTTCGGCGATGTGGTTTCTTATGTGCGGCTGTTCGCCGTCGGCAGCGCCGGTGCCGCCATCAGCATCGCCTTCAACCAAATGGCCGTGGGCGACGGCATCCACAGCTGGGCGTCGGGCGTGTCGGCGGTGATCATCCTTTTTCTGGCCCACTCGCTGAATATCATTCTGTGCGCCCTGGCCGTAATCGTGCATGGCGTCCGGTTGAACACTCTTGAATTTTCAGGCCATTTGGGAATGCAATGGACCGGCATGCCCTATGCCCCGCTGGCCCGCCGTTCCGCGACCCCGCCAGCCCTGAAGTCGGTTCCCTCTTGATTTCAAAACCCTTAACCTGTTCAATTAAATAAAGGAGATGCGATAATGGAAGCAGCAACAATGACGGCACTCGGCAGTTTCGGTGGCGCAGCCATGTTATCCCTGTCAGCCCTGGGCTCAGCTTTGGGCGCCGGCGCTGCGGCCCCCGCGGCCATCGGAGCCTGGAAAAAATGTTATGCGCAAAACAAAACAGCCCCCTTCATGCTCCTGGCGTTTATCGGTGCTCCCCTCTCGCAAACGATTTATGGCATGATCGTCATGAATAAAATGGTGGCCCGAGCGGCGAGTCTGCCGGCCTGCTGGCCGGCCCTGCTGGCCGTCGGAATTTTTGGCGGACTCGCCATGGGCGCCTCGGCGTATTATCAGGGCAAGGCTGGCGCCGCCGCCTCGGACGCCCTCGCGGAAACCGGCAAGGGCTCCGGTAACTACCTGATGGCCCTCGGCATCATCGAAACCGTCGCCATCTTCATCCTGGTCTTCATCGGCAAGGCTATTCCCTGATTCTAACGCCTCACCCCGGCGATTCTTCCGAATCGCCGGGCCTTTGGAGTCATCCATGAACGGCCCCTTCCTCCCGATCGGATTTGCCCTCGTCGCCTACCTGCTGGGAGCCATCCCCAATGGGCTCCTCATCGGCCGGATAAACGGGGTCGATATCCGCCAGGTCGGCAGCGGAAATATCGGCGCCACCAATGTCTTTCGCTCGCTCGGCAAGGGATGGGGCATTCTCACCTTCGTCCTCG
Source organism: uncultured bacterium (assembly GCA_903824675.1). Classification (GTDB taxonomy): domain Bacteria; phylum Verrucomicrobiota; class Kiritimatiellia; order CAIKKV01; family CAIJXV01; genus CAIJXV01. Next base: position 26,096 of record CAIJXV010000089.1, on the reverse strand, counting down.
ATGCGCTCAAAGGCTGGATTCCCGCATTCGTCTTCCCGCTCCTCCTGGCCCGCTTAACCGGCCAGCCGGTCAATCGCGATTTCGGCATCTTTTTCGGCGTCGCGGCCATTGCCGGGCATAACTGGCCCGTCTACCTGGGATTCAAAGGCGGTAAGGGGGTCGCCACCAGCGCCGGAGTCCTCATCGGTATCGCCCCCGCCGCCGTCCTCGTCGGCGCCCTCTGCTGGGGCGTCGTCTGTGCCGTCTCGCGCTACGTCTCCCTGGCGTCCATCGCCGCGGCCATCGCCGTCCCCATCGCCGGCTGGATTCTCTATCTCCCCCAACGCGGTCCACTTCTACCGGGCGTCCTGACCGTTCTGGGCGCCGTTATCATCATCCGGCATCGAGCCAATATTCAACGCCTGCGCGCCGGGACCGAAAATCGGTTCGGCCGCAAAAAAGAACAGAAGGACACCGCCCATGTCGGCTGAACGTATCGCAGTCATCGGCGATGGGGGATGGGGAACCGCACTGGCGCTCTCGCTTGAATCCGCCGGCCACTCCGTCACCGTCTGGGGACCCTTTCCCGACTATGCCCGCGAAGTCGGCACTAAACATGAAAACCGGCTCTATCTCCCCGGCATTTCACTCCCCCGGGAAATTCGCTGGACCGCCAATCCGGACGAAGCCGTCGCCGACGCAGCCGTCGTCGTCCTGGCGATTCCCACCCAATATTTTCGCGCCACGCTCAAACGTTTCACCGGCTTGATCCCCGCCTGCGCCCAAATCGTCAGCGTCGCCAAAGGACTCGATTCCGAAACTCTCGACCGGATGAGCCGTGTGGCCGAAACCGAACTCCAGCGCGAATCCGTCGCCGCCCTCTCGGGACCGAGCCTCGCGGATGAAGTGGCCCGCGGAATTCCCACCGCCGTGGTCATCGCCTCGCGCGATGCCGCCCAGGCCCGTGCCCTGCAGTCCGTTTTCGGCACTCCCCGCCTGCGGGTGTATACCTCGGATGATGTGGTTGGAGTCGAATTGGGGGGGGCGCTGAAAAATGTCATCGCAGTGGCCGTTGGCACCAGTGATGGCCTCGGATTCGGCGGGAATACCCGCGCCGCGATCATCACCCGCGGCCTCGCGGAAATCACGCGACTCGGCGTCGCTCTCGGTGCCCACCCGATCACCTTTTCCGGCCTGAGCGGATTAGGTGACCTGATCGTCACCTGTACCAGCCAGCTCAGTCGCAATCATAGCGTTGGGGAAAAACTCGGCCGCGGCGAAAAACTCGCCGATATTCTAGGCGGGATGAAACAGGTCGCCGAAGGCGTGCCGAATAGTCGGACGGCATTAAAACTCGCGCAATCGGTCAAAGTCGACACCCCTATCATTCAGGCCATCTACTCGGTTCTCTACGAAAATTTGAATCCCCGTCAGGCGGTCACCGATTTAATGGGCCGCGAAGCAAGACCCGAACGGGATTGAGCCGAAAAAGAAGCCCGAAGAAGAACGAATCAACTTTTAATTCTGATTTTACTGCGTCATGCTGCGGTTCGAAATTCGGCCCTCGGCCTTGGTTTCCCGCGTCTCCAGACTCCCGCCGGTCTGCCTTCTCCCCTCATCTCGGTTTTTGCCCGGCAAAACCAACGGTGCTCTCTGCCCTATGCGTCTTTCCAACCGTCAACCCGCAACTCAACACCAACGTCTCTCCATCGCCAGGGCCCCGGTCGGGCAGGCCGCCACATAGGCGGCTGGATCACCCGTCAGGGTTTGCCTCCAATCCCGGCCCCACGGGGGACGCACCTCGATCCCCAGTCCCCGTTTCCAAAAAGTCAAGCCGCCGCCTTCAGCCGCCCCCGGGCGCCGGCTGACCTCAATGCAGAGTCCGCATGCAATGCATTTGCCGGACTCGTAAATCAGAGCCGGATGGGTCCGGTCAATCTCCCACGCCCGGCGATGCCCTTTGAATCGAGCCGGATGAGCACATAATTCATCGGCCCGATCGCGCAATCGGCAATCGGTCTTACGCCGACAATCGCACTGCAGACAACGCCCGGCGGCTTCTTGGGCTTCTGCCGGAGTAAAATCAGGGTGAACGGGTTCACGCCGGGGCGCGGCATCCGCCCCTTGCATCAACATTCCCAGTTCCGCTTCAGTCAAGGGTCCGGCCTGGTGGGTATAGCGGTGTGGCTCGCCAACCACCTGCCCCTGCTGTAACCAGTGATCAACCCCTCGGGCCACCCGTCGACCATCAGCCAGCGCGCGCACCGCCAGGCGGGATGAATGGTTAATCCCCCCGGCCACGAAAATTCCAGCGTGCCCGGTCGCCCCCGTCACCCGATCCGCAAGCCAACCCGATCCGTCCGTATAGGGCTGGCCCCAGTCCTTCTCCCAACCCGCAACCAGGGGCCCCAAGGCCAGTATCACCGCGTCGTGATCGCGCCGTAAATCGGTCAGTTCACCGGGCAGGTTCACCCGTGTGCCCAACCGCCAATGCGCACCCATTCGGGTTAATCGTTCAATTTCTCCGGCCCGCACTTCGGCAGGCAACCGACCCTCTTCTTCGGCGTGGCGTAATCCCCCGCCGGCAACCGAATGATCGTCATAAATATCACACGCATGTCCGGCTTGGAGCAATTCAAAGGCGGCCGCTAATCCCGCGGGTCCGGCGCCGATAATCGCCACCCTCTGACCCGTCGGCGGTTTACACGCCGGAATCCGGGGTGGATCCTGGGACAGGGCCCAATCGCCCACCCGGCGTTTCAATAAACAAATCGAAACCGGTGCATCCGCCGCTCCCCGTCGACAAATCTTTTCGCAGGGCGCCGGACAAATCCGCCCCAAAATCGCCGGTAAGGCGATTTTCTTCCAAGTGATCGCCAGCGCCTCCTCCATCCGGTCGGACGCCATCGCCCGGATCATCGCCGGAATGTCCAACCCGGCCGGACACCCCCGCTGGCATAATCCCTCACAATCGCCCGCATGGTCACTCAACAAAAGTTCCAGCGCAGTGCGGCGCGCGGCACGGACCGCATCGGTTGAGGTCTCGACTTGGAGTCCCTCCTCCACCACGGCCGTACAGGAGGGAATGAATCCGGAGCGTCCCACCACCTGCACCGCGCACACCATGCAGGACCCGCTCGGATGAAAACCCGGCTTCCAGCACAGGGTCGGGATTTGAATACCCATGGTCACTGCGGCCGCATGGATCGTCGTCCCCACGGCCGCCTGCGTCGTCCGCCCATCAATGGTTAATTGGACCGCTTTAATGTCTGCCATCAGGGCTCCCTTTTTGTTCGCCCTTTATTAATTTCGTGTCGCTACGGCCCGAAAGTAACCGGATCGCCTGTTCCGGGCAGATCTCCCGGCAAATCCCGCACCGGACACAAATCTCCTGATCGATGGACTGGGTTTCGTACGGCCGGGGCGCGATGGCCTGAACCGGGCAATGCTGGGCACAGAGGGTACACCCGATGCACCGGTCGGTCACTTCAAAGGAGATCAGCCCCCGACATCGACCCGCCGGGCACCGCCCTTCCATATGCGCCTTCACTTCGTCGGAAAAATATCGCAGGGTCGTCAGCACCGGATTGGGCGCGGTGCGACCCAAGCCGCACAGGCTGGACCGGCGCACGCCTTCCGCCAGCTCCTTCAACAGATCAAGATCCTGGGCATGCCCCTTTCCGTTGCACAAGCGGGTCAGAATTTCCAGCAAACGACTGGTGCCCACCCGGCAATAGACACATTTTCCACACGATTGATCCTGGGTGAATTCCAGAAAATAACGAGCCATTTCCACCATGCAATCGGTATCATCCAGCACGATCAATCCACCCGACCCCATGATCACACCGGCGGCCGTCAACGCTTCGTAATCGATGGGCAGATCGCACTGGTCTGCCGGCAGACAGCCGCCGGACGGTCCGCCCATCTGGACGGCCTTAAAAACCCGTCCAGGCAGAACGCCCCCGCCCAACTCCTCGACCACTCGACGAATCGAAATCCCCATCGGCACCTCGATGAGTCCGCCTCGCCGTACTTTACCGGCCAGCGCAAAAACCTTGGTCCCCTTACTCCGCACCGTCCCCAGCGCGGCATAGGACCCGGCGCCCTGCCGCAGAATCCAGGGCACGGCGGCCAGGGTCTCGACATTATTCACCAGGGTCGGCATTCCGTGCAAACCGCGTTCCGCCGGATAGGGCGGACGCCATCGGGGATGACCGCGCTGGCCTTCGATCGAGGCCAGCAGGGCGCTTTCCTCGCCGCAGACAAAAGCCCCGGCCCCTTCCACCACCCGGACGTGGAAAGACCATCCGGTCCCGCCCACCCGCGGCCCCAGCCAGCCGGCTTCAGCGGCTTGCCGGATCGCTTCCCGCAAGCGCTTCAACGCCAACGGATATTCGGCGCGGACATAGAAGATTCCTTCGGACGCACCAACCGCATACGCGGCAATCAGCATCCCTTCCAAAATCCGATGCGGCGCAGATTCCAATAGCATGCGGTCCATGAACGCACCGGGATCCCCCTCATCGCCGTTGACGATCACATATTTGGGAATGCCGGATGCGCGACGGACATGATTCCATTTCAAACCGGTCGGGAATCCCGCGCCGCCCCGTCCTCGTAATCCGCTCGCCGTAATCAACCGGATAACCCCTTCCGGATCATTTTCCGCCAGACTTTTTCGGAGCATTTCGAAGCCGCCGGCGTGCCCGTATTCCGCGCCATCGAGCGGGTCCATCGCCTCCAAATGGTCGGTGGTAATCCGAACCTGCGCCCGGAGAAATTCATCCGTCACCCCGTCGGCATCCGCCGCCTTCAGCTCCGCCTGCCGACGGCGCCCGGCATCGGTCAAAACCGATTCCACCCACCGGTCGAACGAGTCGCGCCACCGCACCGAAACCGAGGCCGGGGCAAAATGCCGCCGTAAAATCAAATCGGCATCCCCCGCCTGAACCTGGGGGTAAAGGGTCGGCTCCTGTCCGGAGGGGATCACCTCGACCAGCGGCGTTTGCGAACACATCCCGACACAACCGACGCGTTTCAAATGGACCTTGCTTTTCGTCTTGCGGATCGCCGTCTCAAAACCTTCCCAGACCGCCGCGCTCCCCCGGGCCTGACAACAGGATCCCAATCCGATGCGGATTTCACCGGCCACTGACCGATCGGCAGCGGGTGATGGAGTGAAGGTTGCACCCCCGGTACTCGGCTTGGGACGCGCCAGATAATCGGCCAGAATCGATCCCACCCGATCCGGGGTCACCCGTCCAACGATCCAATCTCCGACCTGCATGACCGGCGCCAGAGTGCAACAGCCGAGGCAGGCCACTTTTTCCAGCGTGAACTGACGCGCGGCATCGGTATCCTCATCCCCGGTGATTTTCAACTCCCGTCGCAAGGCTTCCCAGATCAGGGGCGCGCCTTTGACGTGGCAGGCCGTACCGGTACAAATTCGGACCCGATGCCGGCCGACGGGTTTGAGTCGGAAATGCGGATAGAAGGAAGCCACCCCGCTGAGTTGAGCCAGGGTCATGCGGCTCGAGGCGGCAGCCTGTTCGAGGGCCAACCGGGGCAGGTATTGATAATGCCGGTGAACCGCTTGCAAAAAAGCCAGCGCGCATTCCGGCGCCGTCCCGACTTCGTCGAGAATTTTCTGCACCGTGGTTGGGTCGTTCTCTGTCCAGCCTTCTGTCATTCGTGAACTCCCCCGATCCGCCAGAGACCCTGCCGTCCCCGCAGAAGAATCCAGCCATCGCCGAACACCGGCGAGGCATGAACCGGTTCGCCCAAGGAACACCGTGCGATTTCCCGGTATTCATCAGCCAGTTCCGCAATCACAGTCGTGCCGTCGATGGCCACCAGGTAAAGCCGGCCGTCGGCCAGCGCGGGCGAAGCCGTAAAATTAAGCCCCAGATCCTTTTCCCAAATCGTCCGGCCGGTCTCCGCGTCGCGAGCGGTCAGGATTCCCCAGGAAACCAAAGTGAACACGCGGTTCGAAACAACCAGTGGACTGCAGGTGTCGGGCAGGTCGCCCGTTACCGACCAATCCACATGGGTAGCCGTAACATCACCCGTCCCCCCCAACCGGATCGCCATGAGGGGCGCACCGGCGTTCAACGCGTAGACACGGCCGCCTCCCGACACGGGCGAGGGCGCCACATCTCCCTGCATACCCTCCGCCCGCCACCGTTCGCGTCCGGTCTCCGCTTCATAGGCGATCACCCACGGGGTGGCCGCCAACACCACCACGGATCCGGTTCCGTCACGAATCACCAGAGGGGTCGCCCATGACGCATTAACCGGGCGCAACGTCTCCCACCGGGTGGCGCCCGTCAGCGGATCGAGCGCCAACAAGCGGGATTGTTTCTCTTCCGCCCGACCTTGATCCCACTGAACCATCAGTTGATTTCCGGCAAAGACCAGCGATGAGGCGTGTCCATACATATTCTCGGGAACACCTAACGCGCGTCGCCATAACTCACGCCCGCCCAGGCTGAGTCCCACCACATCGCCATCCGCAAAAATCGCGGCCACCACTCGTCCATCCGTGGCCGGGGTCGGCGCCGCAAACCCGGTTTCCTCCAGCACGGTTTCAGGTTGGGTCGGTTGCGCCGTCCGATGCCAGCGCCAGATTTCGCGCCCGGTCGCCAGATCGCAAGCCCAGACGGCGTGATCCGTCCGCGTCGCGCCGGTCAGTATCACCCGGTCGCCCACCACAATCGGGGAACTGTTGCCGGGATAGGGAATGGACGAGGTCCAAACCACCGATTCGCCCCGGGTTCCATCCCATCCCGTCGGAATCCGGAGGGACCCACTGATGCCGTTTCCTTCATTGCCCCGGAATGCACCCCACACCACCGGCTCCCGTTTTTCGCCGACCGCCGGACCCCCGGCCGATCCTACTCCGGCAGACGGGTTCGCAAGCGCCACCGACGGACGTGACAGGCGTGAAAAACGAAGCGCATTCCGGCCCACCGGAATCACCCATACCGCAGCAAAAATCAAAAGGGCCCAAAACAGTTTACGGCGATGGGCAAAAAAGAAATTTCCCGCGGAAGGTGAATGCCCGCCACCGGTGCGCACCGTCGGCAGACGGCGACGCCGGCCGCGATGCAAGGCCCAGATGGCTAATGCCGCCGTCAAGGCCAGGACGTTAATCCCCCGCCGCTGAAATTGCAGATGATGAAAATAACGCGCCCGCCACAGGCGATCCGATTCACGCACCTCGCGTTGCAGCGGGCCATTGGTCCGATCGACCTGGAGTCGCGCATCCCATTCAGCCCGCATCCGGTCGTTCTGGTCCTGAGCCGTTTTGAAATCCCGCTCTTCGCGAGCCCAGATCAAAATGCCCACACCCAGAAAGACCAACGTTATCCCGGCGGTGACCCACCAGGCCCAGCGTCGGCCGGGCAACCCGGTTTCTACTGGAGTCACGTCGTCAACCCTCCCGGCGACGAACCCGCCGCCCGCAACCGGCGAAACTCACGCGGACAATACCGAAAACACCGACCGCATCCGACACACCGCGCCGGATCGGCTCGCCAATCGGGTTGGGCCCGACGGACCCACGTGCCGATCAACGAAAATCCTATCACTCCCGCCATGAACACCCCCGCAGCCAATGCCCCCCAACGAACCCGCTGAATCACCTGATCAGCCTGGCGTTGAAGCTCCGATATCGCCCCGCCCGCCTGACGGTAAACCGCCAGACGTTCCGGTAGATTCCGGTCCGAAACCAGCGACGGCCGGGCTTGTTCATAGTCCGCCATCCGGACCCCGGGATGAAGCCGCGCGATCGCCGAACCTGAAACATATCCCAGGGCGCCTCCCCCCATCAACAGGAGCGGAAAGGCCAGCAAAATCCACCGCAGGGTTCCCTTGCCTGTCTGTCGATCCCGGGCCACCTCGTCGGGGACCGGCGTGTTGATGGCCCCGTAGGGACAGGCCTCGGCGCACAAACCGCAACGGATGCATTCATCCGGCGTGATGGTCACCGGGCGCCAACTCAAAAATGAAACCAGTCGCAGGAGTGCCCCGTAGGGACACGCAAACCGGCAATAGGGCCGACCGATGAAGGTCGACAGCACCAGGAACAGGAACCCGATCGACAGGATCACCCGGGGTCCGCCCAACCGGAATATCCCGATGAAGGGATCATGACGGCAAATCATAAAACCGCACCCGGTGGCGGCGGTCAAAATTCCCAGGGTCAGGGTGAGGAACGGAAGCCATTCCAACGGACGCGCCAGCCATTCGGGAAGTCGCACCGGCTTGACCAATACCGCCTCTTGGATCGCCCCTTGGGGACAGACCGCCGAACAGAAGACTCGCCCGAAAAACAGGGCGAAAATCAACGGCAGGAGAAAAAAGGCCAAAAGGCTCAGCGGCAGAACCACCCCGGGATTGGTCAGGGCCACCGCCACATTCTGGATCGAACCGATGACACAGACACAGCCCCGTCGATAAAAACCGAAATAGAGCAGGCTCAACACGGCCAGACTTAAAATCAGCGCGCGGGACCGGCGCTTGATCGCCAGCCAGGAGGCCAAACTCAATGCGCCGGCCAGAAGCAAAACATCACCCCACTCCCGCCAAACGGCAACGCCGGCGGGAAAGTTTCCGGCGGGAATCTGGTATCCGGAAGAAAAATCCGGCGGCGGGAATCGTTCTGCCGCTTGGAGCAGGCCGGCGAACAATCCGAGAGCTAGAAGCAAAAGAATGAACCTGAGGAATGGGAATCTCAACCTGAAACTGGAAATTGGAAACTGGAAACTCAACGGTCTCGATTTCTGACTCATTTAACAACCCTTAACCCTTCTGATCCTGCGACGGACGATCCTTCACCCGATAGGGTTCCTCGGCGGGCACCCTTCGCCAGGCATCGGCGGGGCACGACTGGGCGATGGCGCACTCGTTGCAGTTCAGGCATCGATCATGACGGGCCTGCAAATAGAGCGACCCGTTCCCGAAGGCGCCACAGCCCTTGACGCATTTGCCGCATCCGATGCAGAGCGATTCATTGATCGTGTATTCGAAATAGGGATCCTCGACAAATCGCCGCTGGATCGCACCGACCGGGCACAATTGATTTTCCGCCGCGGTGGTCAGGCTGGGCGGTTCGGGCGGAAAATAACCGGTACACAAATCGCAATACCCGCACATCCCAAAGGCATGCACACATTTCACCGCCGAGGGCGCCATCACACACTGCGTGGCACACCGGCCACAGGCAATGCACTTATGCGGATCGAGCTGCCAGACCGACCGACGTCCCGCGTACCGGCGTCCCAGCGCAACCGCCACGCCGCCCAAGGCGACGGCCACTGCCGCCCGACCCAGACTTCGAATAAAGGTCCGCCGCGAATCGTTCATGGTTTTCCTCCGCCGACTTTTACTTCAACTGCCATCACCGTCGCCTAACCCAACGGCGCGGAGCGTGGCGGATCAAACTAGTGATAAAGTTGAGGATGGGATGGGGGAAAGTTGCCAGCGGCTTTTCGCTCTTCCCTCCCCCCGGCGCGGGGGAGCGCCCAGGGTGAGGGGGATCCTCCGAAACGAGGCCCCAATTCCCATCGATCCCCCTCACCCTACCCTCCCCCGCGCCGGGGGGAGGGAAGAATATGAATTCCCGAACTTGGTCGTGGTGATTCATGTGCCGATTATATCCTGTAAAATGGTTTTCCTCAATTCATGCATTTTAATCATTTTGGGCAGGTTCAAAAATCCGGATCAAACCCGTTCCCGGAATCAAGACCCAGATCCGCCCATCCCCGAAAGAACGGGGATCGACCGCCACGGGACAGGGTTCGGTTTCCGACCCTGAAATCCCATTGCCGGACGCCAATTGAGAGGGTGCGGCGACCCATGCCTCGAAACGACCCTGGGCATCATACACCTTGATCCGCCGGAGTCCTTTTTCACTGGTCACAAACCGGCCATCACCAAACATCACCAAATAGGAGGGATTACAACATCCCACGAAACCCTCGATATCCCAGGATGCCCGCCCCCATCGCGTCTCCAAATGACCCTCCCCCGTGTAGGCTTCGATCGAATGTCGCCCCGGATTCACCACCCGCAGAAGGCCATCCGGCGCCATGACCAGGGAAAAGTAGGGCGACGGAACGATGAATCCCGGAATATCCCGCTCCGGATCGCGCAGGCCCAGACGGAGCAGAAGTTCACCGGAATTTTTATCGAATTGCCAGACGACCCGTTGTCCGGCATCCGCGGCATAAACAAATCGTTCGTCGCACGCCAGTGCCGTCAATAAAGCCCGTTTCCCCGGCGAAACCCATTCGGCCCCCTTTTCGCCGCCGCTCTTAACGACAACCACCCGGTCGGTCAATGCCACATAATAACAACCCCGAGCCGGATCGGCCGTCATCGCACGGGCCCCGGAGGGTAGCTCCATTCGGGCTTGGAGTCGTCCTTTCAAATCCAATCCCACGGCGGCCTCCGCCGAACCGACCCATAAACGGTCCGGTGTTTCGAAACACAGCCATTCCGCCCGGTCCAACCCACTGGTGACGACCCCGACGAGTTGATAGGGCGATTCCGGAACCGGCAGGGACTGGGCGGGATTGGAAGAGTACGCGGGTGTGTAGGGAGGGGCCGAGACATTATCATGCCAGGCCCATAAGGCTAGAAGCGTGATCCCCACCAGAATCACGGGCAACAAAATGGCCACCGTCAAGGCGCCGATCGATAGCTTTTTATTCATGATGAACTGGTATCGTACTGAATCTGGCGCCATCGTGCAATCCCAGCGCGTCGGGGAGGCAATTGTAATTTATGGCGAAGAAACGTCTGACGGCGTCACTACGAACGGCTGAATCCCTTCAAAAAACCGGGGTAGTGTGTGTCCGTGAGTGCCCAAGGGGGGCTTCGCCCGCAACCCCAACTGGAGGGTGGACGACCACGACCGCCATACACCCATGCCGCTTCAGCTCCACCGAGGCGACGCGGTTCATTATAGAGACTATGGAGGGACAACCTCCGTCTCGGCCGGCTGCGCCCGGCGTCCGGTTGATCCCCGCCCCGCCTCATCCCCCGACGCCCGCCACAGAGGGCGGACCGACATCGCGGGAGGTTAAGGAAGAGAAACAGGCTTCCACCTGTTTTTCTGGGCGGGGAGCAAGCTGGAAGCTTGCGCTACTTTACGAATAACCAAAGGCCCCTATTTTTGACTGAAGGCATCCACCAATTCGATTTCCAGCGGGTTCGACGGCCGGCTGGCCTCGCCCGCCTCGGCCTTTTTACCCTTCGCGGGAGAGGCGGCGGTGGAATAGGTCACCCACAGATACAGTTTCATCGCCGGACGCAGATTATTTACCAACCCGCCGCTCTTTTTCATTGTCCCGATTTTAACCGCGCCCCGCCCGTCCGGATAGGCCGCCACCCACACCTGGTATTCCTTGGCATCCGGCATTTCGTTGAAATGAACATGAGCCCGCGTGCCGTCATAGCCCCAATCGGGCATGGTCACCTTCTCCAAGGTCACGGCCGGCAACGTACCCTGTGCCGCCAGATCGGCAATGGGATTCGCCATGGCGGCCGGGTTGCGGGGAAGCGGACGGCGGATCCGGTCCAGTTTCATCGCCGCCGGAGTCGCGTCGGCTTCCGTCGCATATTCCGCCACCAAATCCCCCAACAGAACATCCGCGGGATTGGCCGGCTGAATATCGTTCACGTAGAGGACATGGGTCCGCCGTTCGACGATGATCGATTCCAATTTCACCGGCAGATCGACGATCCCATCGCCGCCGAAATGGCCCCACCAAACGGTTCCGCTTTCCCGATACCGGTCATAGGGTGAATTCGCGGGCAACTCGAAACGCAAATAGCGCCAACCATCGAAATTGAACATGGACCACCCATGCGGATCGTTGCAATTCCACTGGTCCTTCGTGCCAATGCTGATCCAGCGTTCACCTTGGGCATCCTTCAGGTTATAAACCACCCGCCCCCAATCGCTGGCCGCCTTCACCCAAAGCCCCAACGCCACCGCCTTGCCGGGCACCTCCACGGGTTTCACGGGCTTCAGAATCGAATACCAGGGCATCAGTTGCCGCTCCCGTTCCTGAGCTTCCAAATGGATCGCCAGGGCCGGCTCTGGCCGGCCGGGATCATTCGTCACGGTCGCGGTCATCGCGCCGGGAAACCGTTTGGTGTCAAAATTGTTCTGCTCGTAAACCTCATCCCGCGCCGAGGCCGCCAGGGTCCATTGTCCGTCGCCCAGCCGGGCAATGGTTTTTTCAACCGCAACCGGTTGCTCCGGCGGAAGGAGACCGGTCCGCCAGGTTTTTTCGTCCCGAGTCCGGGCTTCGACGACGGAATCCGAATGGTCCGGCGCGCCGAGCGAAGCCACCTTCAGGGAATTCACGCCCGAGACATACACCGGCGAGGTGCCGACGGTTAGCGTGGCCCGGCGACCGGTGGTCGGCAACACATCCGTGTTATCCATCGCATCGGTCACCTGGAGTTTCGCATCCTGATCGAGTTCCAATTCAACCGGCTGGCGGCCGCGCACAGTCCAGAAAACATGCACCGGACCGGTGGGCCGGTCGAATTTCAGGGCGTACACGGAGTGCGACCCCGTCGGTAGCCAGCCGGCGAAATGCGAGCGATCCAACTGGCGGGTCAGTGTGGCATAATGGGCATACGCCGGCTTGGGATCGCTATACGGAATGCGACGCTGAATACCGCACCCCCCATAGTGTTCCGCCCCGTAATAATCACCGCAATCGTAGGCAAACCATCCGGAATAAAACCGGTCGACGCCATACGCCAGCGAAATCAGGGTCCAGCGGTGATACCGCTCGGCCTGCTCATCCCAGGTCAGCGCGCCGGGCTCCGTGGGCTCAAACGTTCCTTCGACATAGGCGAGGAGCGGGTTGGTGATGCCGGCCTTGCGGAATTCTTCCCGGAGGATATACAGGCGATGGGTACTCATCTGGTGAATCTGTTGTTCGGGCAGACGCTCGAATCCGATCATATCCAACCCGCTCCCATCCACCAGATTTCGGGGAAAACCTGCGCGTAACATCGGCACCACAAACAGCGGATCGCCCCAGGGGATCAAAACCTTGGCCTTCGGCCAATTCGCGCGAACGATTTCTGACACATAACGGGACGTCTGCATGAAGTTCGCCAACGAATTGCTCTCCGCCCCATTCATGACATAGGACGGGTCGCCCCAATACTCCGGCGGGTGCCCGGCCGTCAGCTCGCGCGAAATCGCCGGCTCGGCATAAAAGGTCACCAGCTCGGGTGAATCGCCAAAATATTTACGAATGGCCGCGGTCGTGTTATTCGAGAAGGCCTCGGTTTTGACAGGGTCATTCCAGTCGCGATAGACATTGATCGCGCGGGGAACTCCGACATCCCGCCATTTCCATTCGTCATATAATTGGAGGGCTTCCCCGGATTGGGGCGCATGAGGTACGGCCCGGGCTCCGGCCGCATACATGACCCGCATGATATCCGCCGCAGGCGGTGTGTCATGCCCGCCCTGGTAGGACCAGTAGCCAAACAGCGGACCCTGTCCTTCCTCCCAGAAGGGCGCCCGGGTGTCCTTCGCCAGGCGCGCAAAATACCGAACCTCCTGCCGCTCCGTCACCCCCTCCGTCTCCATTCGCAGGGTCAGGGTATGCAATCCATTCCGGGTCACTTTGAATTTGAAGGGCACGTCAACCCCGCCCCCCGACGCCAAGCGCTTCGTCTGCGTTTGTGTGGTTTTTTCGCGACCGTCGTAACTCACCGTCTCAGCGGTCAGTCGTACCGTCCGGGCGACCCCGGTGCGGTTGGTCAGGCCGACATGGTAGGCGGGCACCGCCGGATCGGTCCAGACATGACCGAACACGTCCGGGGTCAGTTGCACCTCAACCGCCGCCCGGTGCAGGGTCAGGGCGTAAATCCGGACACCGCTCGGCAAGCCGGCGCCATGCCAACCATAATTGATGGGATCGGGGAACGACCGGTAAATCGTCATCTTTTTGGTCAACTCGAGTTCCACCGCATCCAAATCCGAAAACGCCGCCAAGCGCGCCGGATCGAGCGGCACGGCCACCCGCCACAGCCGGGCGGCGGCTCCATCGGTTAATTTGACGGGGACCGCCATACAATTGGCATTCTGTTTCGGATCGGCGGTCAAGCCGGGAACCTGGCCCTCGAAAATCTCATGAAACCCGGCTTTGGGACGGTAAAAGGCGGCGGAAAACAAAGGGATGCTGTCGGATTCCTCATCAAAGGCGGCCAGAACATAAAGGGTATCATATTGGTCCTGGGGCAGACGGAGCTGAATGCGGGCCGGATCCGGGGTAAAGGCATTTCCCAATCGTTGGTCGGTGGCTGGAAAATACCCTTCCATCGCACCTTGCCGGATCAGACTGCGGCCCACATCGATATGATCCGGTGCGGTCGACTGGGGACGTCGGACCAGTTGAAACGGCACCCCCCCCACCTCCATCTTTTGTCCGAAGGGTAATGCGCTATCGGCCAAGGCCACCCCTTTCGGACGTAACTGCCGATCGCGGGCATACCCATCCAACGGCAGGATCGTATAGGCGGGGTCTGTGACGGGCGGGTTTTTCAGAGTCCAACCCGCCAACTCTATTTCACCGGCTATTCTCAGCTCGATCCGGCGCACGGCATCCGGGCCGGGCAATGTCTGTTCCGCAATAAAGCGATCATCGACCCACACCTGAACACGGTCCCCAACACTGGTCACACGAACTTGAAACCACCGGTGATCGATATCCGGCAGGGTCGCCATGTCCTGTTCCATGGGAATGCGCACGAAATCGGGCCACATCGGCAGGATGGTGTCATATGCCCTGGACTTAAAAATCCCTTTATCCTTGAAAGCGCTGACCGTCATTTGCCCCTTGGCCGCGCGCAAACTCAAATTTAACAACGCCGGCGGCGCCGAGGTCTCTTCGCGGGGATACAGCAGGAGATTCAAGGTAGCCCCTTTGTCCCCCTTGAATTTAACATAATACTCGATCTCAAAAGGTTCGCCCGCCCATTCCCGCCGCAAGACCTGGGTGCGGCCTTCGGCCTTGACCGCCGGTAGCCCCAGTTGTCCATCCTGAATCAGGGTAAAGATCATTCCCGAGCCTTTACGGGCCGGCTGGGTCGACCATTCTTTGCCGGCATTGGTCCCTAAAACCGGAACTAACGCCTGCTCCAACGTCGGCTCCACGGCAATCGATTCCCAAACGGGCGCCGGGGGCACCTTTTTAGCCTTGGGCGCCGCCGGAGCCGCGCCCGCGGTTAAACCCTGGAAAACAATCAGACCCCAACCCAGCATTCGCATCACGCGCATTACTTTCACGATGTCCTCCTCAAATTCCAAGCCGCTGACCAGTTGTTCAGTGAGCCCGGCAAAAAATTAAGAGCGAAACTGTGCCCTAATCGGGCTCAAAAAGCAATCTTATGCGGAAATGGGAGCTGAATAAATTTCCGAGAAACAGGTGAAAGCCGCGCTTGTTGAGGGCACTACAGATCAGCCCCGCGATACGCATGGCTGTACAGGAGAGACCGACTCGAGTGTAGAGCCAGACCTATGGGATGGCTCTCGGGAAGTTCAGCCCCGCGATACGCATGGCTGTACGGGGAGACCTAGTCGAGTGTAGAGCCAGACCTATGGGATGGCTCTCGGGAAGATCAGCCCCGCGATACGCATGGCTGTACAGGAGAGACCGACTCGAGTGTAGAGCCAGACCTATGGGATGGCTCTCGGGAAGTTCAGCCCCGCGATACGCCTAGCGGCATGAGGGCCCCGCAGGGTCGAATCTCAGTGCGCAGGCATCCACCGCAGGATCTGCGGATACATCGAATACAAGGCGATTGCCAATAGGACGAGGAAGGCCACCTTGCGTAGAATGGGCTTGGAAAAACGCCCCCCGATTCGCAACCCAATCACCGAACCCAGCAGAACGGCCGGCGAAAGCGCAATCCCCAGCATCATGCCGCTCAGGACATCATGCCCAAACGTCCAATAGAGAATGGCCAATTGCAACGGCACCAGGCTCATGAACGAGGCGAAGAGGAAGGCCCGCGTCCGGTCCACCGGCCAGTCGTGCGCCATCACCCATAATACCAGCGGCGGGCCACCCATCGAACACAGCCCTCCGGTAAAACCGCTGACCAGAAAAGCGGCGACATTCCAGCCGCTGTGCAATTTCGGCCGCGGTTTGGGTTGCCAGGCCGCCTGTAAGAGGGTCATCAAAAGCATGACCAGGCCGATCCAGAATTTCAGTGAAAACACCGGATAATTAACCAGAACCTGCACCACCCAAATCCCCAACAACAGAGTCACCCCGCGGAGAACGACCGAAAGCCAAACCTCTTTCCAGGGGACGACATGCCGCAAGTGGTGAACCCCGCTGAGCGATTGGATCACGGTGCAGATGGCTGAAATGGCCAGGACCATCGGCATGGAAAACCCCACCGACAGGAGCAACGGAACTGAAAACAGACCAAAGCCGAACGCCACCATCCCCTGTAATATCCCGCCCGCCAAGGCAATTAAGAGCGCAGATATGATTTGATGGGTGTCCATTTGTAGCGCCGGATATTAATCAAATTGGTGTTAAAAGTACAGGAGGGAGTCTCTCGCATAGAGCCTCCATGCGCTCTTTACCCTTGGGCGCATCTGCGATTCGGTGCAAACAGGTGGGGTTTCGCCCGCAACCCGATTCCCCGTTGTTGTAGGCTGGGCCTCTGCGCCCGGCGTCCGCGGATCCAGCCCCCTCCCTCTCCAGACGCCCGCCACCGAGGGCGGGCCGACAGCGATAAGAATCGGTTGGCGTACCCGCTCTTAACCTTGCGATGCACACTTTTCGCTTTTGTTTCGCCTGGCATCATGCGAAAATAAGTGCCTGTTTTAACCCCATAGGGAGTCTCAAATGGACGAAAAAATCAAGGCCAAGCTGGAAGAACTTCGGAGCATGCTCCAAGCCGACGGCGGCGATCTCGAAGTGGTTTCAATTACCGGAAAGGCGGTCCAACTCCGCCTCAAAGGCGCCTGCGGTTGCTGTCCGCATGCCACGATGACCATCAAGCAGGGACTCGAGCGGATCCTGCGTGAAGAAATCGACGAAGAAATCACCATTACCCAGGTGAAATAGTTTCGCAGAATAGAACGACAAATCCTGCAGACGAACCTCCAAATAGGGGACAAGCCAACTTGTCCCCTATTTTTTTCATTCCACACGCACCCTCTGTCAGGGGCCGGCTTTCCCTGACCTTACACGCCCGGGTATTTGTGTAGCTATCAAACGCAAAAGTCAGGGTCAATAATACCCATTTCTTCGGGAAACAAGTGTGAAAACTTGACTTTCACTCCAACGAGGATAATTATTCCTATTTCAAATATGTTCCCATCCCGCAAGGAATATGCCCATGATTAAGAGTTCAGCCTCATCGGCCGATGGCACTCGGCCATCGTGGGGTCTGGTTGCATGGTTACTGTTCTTTGGATTATTTCTTTTATGGGGTTATTCTCGAAATCAGAATTTTCCCTTTTGGTACACATGGGATGAAGGCGGCAAGGCGGCACAGGTTGTTTCAGGCAACCGGGATTTACATCATCCTCTTCTGCTGATCAATACCACTGAAGCCTGTTATCGCCTTCTCGCATCCCCTCCCGATTTACAAAATGCAGCCTTCATCGGACGCCTGATCTCGGCTGGATTTTCGATAGGCGCCGCGCTTTGCTGCTCGTTACTGGCCTGGCGATTGGCGGGACCGTCCGCGGGAATATTCGCAGGAATCCTCGTGAGCTCAAACATAAACGCCCTGTGGGCGGCACATCATTTTAAGGAAGATACCGCCCTTTGGTTCGGCTGGGCTTTAACCCTGCTGGCCATTCAATCCGCTCAAAAAAAACACGGGGCCTACAGTTGGGTCATGGTCGGCGTGGCGGCGGCCTTATGCGCATCGGGCAAACATATCGGCTGGATGGCGGCGGCCATCTCTCTTCCGGTCGCATGGATGCTGCCGGCTTCCGATCATCGCACCCGATGGAAACGAGTGTTCGTCGCTCTCATAGCCATGATGGCGGCTTGGTGCATGATCAATTATCAGATACTGACCGGGCTGACGGTTTTTCGACATGAAATGGCGCGTGAAATCGATTTTTTGTTTCATGATTCCGTTTATACGCCTTTCCCGGGGTATAATTTCATCCACGGCATGGGGGTGGTAACCGGATGGGGATTCGCCCTTTATCTGATTCAACTTATCCGTCGTGAACGCAAAACGAGTTGGATCGAAGGCGTGATTCTATGTTGGGCTGCATTCTATTCCCTTCTTCTGTTATTCATTGCACGGGTCGTGTCACGCTACTACCTCCCTCTCTGGGGAATGGCTTCGATTCTTGCGGGGTTGGCTTTAGCCCAGGCATGGCAGGGGCGAACCCGTCCGGGATGGATACGACGGTTAACCGGCTGGACGGCACCGGTCGTAGTGATTTTTCAGGTTTACATCGCTTTGCAATGGACTCTCCGATTGGGTCGGGAAGATTACCGGATAGAACTGGCGCGATATTTGGATCAAAACCATCCCCAGGCCTTTGTGGCTTACGATTTCATGGCCGATATTCCTGATTCGGGAATACCTGAAAGAAACTGGCATGGCTGGACTCCGCACACACGATTGATGCAGCTCCCGCACTGGTATGGGCTAAAAGGCTACGATCCCCTATCGGATCTACGCCAGAAAGGGGTAACCCATGTGGCGATAAACCTCGATTATGTGGCCCGGTACCAGCAAAATGGCCCACTGGCACATATGGCGAATGGCCAATTCGCGGATGCCCCGATACGTTTACCGTTCTATAATACCCTACGCGCAAGCGGATCGCCGGTATGGTATCGGCCCAAAGGGGTCACGATGCTTGCTCCGGAATTGGCCCTCTATGCGTTGCCTCCCGCAAACTCCGATATCCCATCGAGGAAAACTGAAAAATAGTCCGGCCGCGTTTTCATCTGTTTATCCAAAGAGTTGAAGCCCCATTAACAGCGACACACGAACCCTGGGAAGGAGATCATATGATTATCATGACCCGCTCATTTTTGTCTTGCGGTCAATCGTTATCGTTTCCGTATTACTGATAATTGCATCCCCTCTGTCTGCCGACCCAACGGTTCCCCCAGCCCAGGAGTCGGACAAATCCCTCTCTTGGGATGTGGGACACGGGGTAACAATGGCTTTGGGGCTGATTCAGCCGGGATCTTTCATGATGGGCTCGGCTGTGGACGGACACGATCAACCGGTTCATAAAGTCACGCTTACCAAACCGTTCTACATGGGCCAATATGAGGTGACCCCGGCACAATGGAAATTATTAACCTGTCCCTGATGATTCTCATCTCATCATCCCGTCAGGCGACGAAACCCGTTGTGCGCGACTGGGCCGCGCAACCGCTGTTCCACATTTCCATCGGCCAGCGCCTGCGCGATCCGGCCAAAAACTTCATCGATTGCCTTTTCATAACGTTCGACAATGGCCTCGGTGTGGGCCATGGTCGGATAGAGCCCTGTCCCAGCCAAAAAACCTCGTTCGAGCATATATTGGGTATAAAGAGTTCGCAACACATCTGTCTTCTCATGTGCAAAGCGAAAGTGGGCCAGGCAGGGATAGCCATCGACCTGCACGGGCAAGCCATGGCGGCGCCCGCTCGCCGCCCAGCCGTGCTGCACGCGGGCGCCAACCCGGGCAACATGCTCCGGCACGTTTATGGTCTGCATTTTGCGAAGCGTCGCCAAGGCCGCCACCGGCCCGACGCTCTCCGTCCAGTAGGTGCTGCTGATGAATGAGCCGTGGGCGCCGGCCATGGCCGTCCGGGTGCCGACAATGGCAGCCATGGGGTGGCCGTTACCGATGGCTTTCGCAAACACAGCCAGATCCGGGGTGACGCCAAATTTGAGATGGGCGCCGCCAAAGTGCAGGCGCCAACCGATGGTGATTTCATCGAAGACCAGCAGAGCCCCTGCACGATGTGCACCGTCACGAACAAACTCAAGGAAGCCCGGGTCGGGATCGTTAGAACGACACGGCTCCATAATCACCGCGGCCAACTGGTCGCCGTGTTTGTCGAGCAGTGCCTGAAATTCATCCCTGTTGTTGGCGCTGAACGTAAGAGTCGTCCCACGCAGTTCACGGGGTACGCCCAAAGGACTTAAACCGGGCAGGAGATGTCCGCGCAAAGAATCTGATTCGCCGAGATTCGCTGCCAAGTACCAGTCCTGCCATCCGCTATAGCCGCAGATCGCCACGATCGAACGATCCGTGGTGGCGCGGGCAATGCGCACCGCCACCGCACAGGCTTCGCCGCCGCAGCGGGCGAAACGGACCTGCTCAGCCCAGGGATGAATCTCGCATAACAGATCGGCCAACTCCACTTCCTCAGGTGGATTCAGAGTGCACATGCTGCCGAGATTGATCCGACGCTTCACCGCCTGCGTCACGTCAGGATCGCGGAATCCAAGCATACAGGAACCAATTCCGTTGGTGGAAAAATCGTAGTAGTGGCGTCCGTCGAGATCCCAGGTTTCGCACCCGCGCGCTTCGCGGAAGTACGCCGGCCATTGGTCGGGCGCGAGCATCTCGGGGCGCTTGCTCAGCAATTGCGTCCCGCCGGGCATGCGCTGCTTGGCATGGCGATACGTATCCTGCGTGAGGGATTCATTCGCCGGCAGCAGTCCCAGTAAGCGCCGGGCATTATCGGCAAAAATATCCTGGAGATCGGACGCATTCAAACCGAATCCCGCGGCCGCCGTTTGGAAAGCCCGCAGACTCTCCACCCCGACAGGCAGCAGGCGGCATGCCGGCGGCACCGGCTTCACGACATCGGATGTCAGCCAGAAAAAGCCGTCGCCGGCCGTTACGCAGCGCCCCCGCTGTTCGGAGACCGGGAAATCGCTACCCCAGAGCAGGCGGCGTGGACCACAGGCGTTCAGCAGAGCATTGAGGGGTTCTGCTTCACAGATTGCCGCCGTATCGAACCAGATGTTCGGCAGGTCGCATAGGCTGGTAATGCCCGCGGCGGCATTGGGCGCATGAAATGAACGGCCGCAGTGCGCCAGGATCAGGCGCGCACCGGGGAATCGCTCGCAATGGTCGCGCACATATCGAATGTTACCGGCATCCGCCATCGCGCCAGACCGCACCAGGTGGAGAGTGATAACCAAGCCGTGTTCATGCGCCATGGGCCACACCCATTCGGGGATGTAGTCACCCGGCAGCGCATCAAACGTGGGTTGGGTGCGACTATAAGTGTGATAAGGCTTGAACCCGGCGAATGGCTTGTGCTTGAGCAGGGGCTCCACATCCGCTGGCGTCATGCCCGGCACCACGAGGGCGAGCGCCTTGCTCTCATCTTCCCCGGCGAGCATCTGCATGATCCCTGCGTTGACTTCGACGATCCGCTCCCGCGCGACGAAAGGCACGGGGATAAAGAGCGCGCCTGTCAGACGGTCGCATCCGACCTGCCGACCGAGATATTTCCGCCACAGATCCGGTGTGCCATCATCCGGCCCCGTAACAAAAAGGTTTTCTGGCGCAACGGACAGCGTGTCTTTCCGGTAGAGATGCGCATGGATATCGAATAGCTTTGCCGGCAGCCCGGCCATCACCGCGTGGGCTGCAACTGCATCCTCATCCTCGAATAGCCAGTCTTTGACCATTAGCCTATCCTCCGGTAAAGATCATAAGATCATGATGTTTGATTAGGGAAAGGTTATTAGTTTTATTTTTCTTAAGCAAGCCTTTGCGGCGATTTTGCGGACGATTTGTTTTCCAGCCACGGCTTCGCTATAGCCGCTATGCAGAATTAAATAAAAAAATCCTTTTGTTCATCCTGGAAAATGTACCGGCGTTCGATGATTCGCGAGATGCAATGATAAAACCCTTATCCCTCTGCCTTCACCCGTGGCATACGCATAAAAACCCTCCCCGCCTTATTCTCTACGCCCCACTCCGCCCCTCGTCAACTCCTATCCCGACTGATAACCTGTCCCTGTTCCTCCGCACCCGCCCACCAGCCGAAGCGATAGCCATCTGCCGGCCTCGCCACGATCGGAACCGTCGCGCCCTGGTGGATATGGGTGACTACGAAACGCGGGTTTCTGATGGAACGAGTTTCACCCTCTATTGAAACCTCACCGGGCCCGGGGATATTCCTCTGCGGTGAAGAGCGTATTGATGGCCGACACCGTCTCGTCGACCAACACTTGGCCGCCCTCCGGCCCCACCCAGTTGGACTTGATCAGGGCGCTGTAGTGCCCCCCCGCAAAGGCCCGCGCCGTCGGCAGGTAAAATCCGTTGCCCGACCCATCCGCAAGCTGGACCAGAAATGTCTGCAGAGCCTTGCTCCGGGCGCGCATCCGGGTCCCGTAATCCACGAATAATTCGAAGGGATTCGTGGCAAACACCACGTCTCCCACGCGAACGACATGGCATTCCGTCTCGTGAAGGGGATTCGCCGCCTGCTGTTCATAGCGCTGGACGATGTTACAAACCGGACCGAACGGCCAGATCCGCTCAAATCCCCATGGATTCTTTTGACGTTCCGCCTCGCTGAGAGTCGGAATGCGTTTCTCCATTTCGTATTGCTCCGGCGTAACCATGAGCCGCGGAAGTCGGAAGGTCTTCACTTCGTGCGCAAACGCCACCTCTGCCACGGGCGGAGAAGCATGGGTCCTCGCCTCATCGACCGCCGCGAGAATCCGCCGGGCGATGATCTGCTTGTCGTTCACCTTCATTCGATCCCGGAGATCCTTCTCTTCATTCTGGTCCAGCATGAGATGCGGCGAGGCATCCCCCGCCGGCGCGCATTGCGGAAGCAAGTGGGCCCGGGCGCCAAATCGCTTGGCAATCCCCGCGCGCACCTCATGCCAAAAGTCGGATGAGAATTCCTCCCCGTTCTCGTCACATTGGGACGGACAGGCCAAATTGATGATCACCCCGCTGACTTTTCCCGCGGCATTGTGCGTGAACAGAAAATTGACCGCGTGATCATCACACGCCTCTAGCGCTTGGAAATCTGCCGACTGGGTCTGTCCGTACATCCGCGCCGATCCATCCGTATAGGTGGCCCGGCGACAGCGCCCCACCACCGCGTAACCGAACCCGCGGCTGATCGTTCCCGTCTGGCGTTTCTTCCACGCTGAAACAATCGCTTCTGCCAGCCGACCCGTCAGCCAATTACGGTACTCGTCGGGATTCATGAAATCCGGATCATTTTGCGGTTCTTCATACATACCCCGCCGAACGGGTGACGCATTGTGGGTATGCGTGCAATTAAGGGTGAGATAGGTCGGATCAAAACCGGGGCAGCGCCGTGCCAGTTTGGCCACGAGTTCCGCCTTGAAACTCTCTGCGGGCAAATCGCAGGAAAGCCACACCACCTGTCCGGTCGTTCCATCCGCAGCACACACCTCCAAAGCCAGAGCCGTAGCAGTCAGCGGGCTGAGGGTCCCCTTGGAAACTCGGGCATGAAACTGACCTTGCAACAACGTCTTTTTAGGGGGCGTGATGTCCACCCGGGCCCAACCGATTTTCATCGTTCCAGTAATCATATTCGATCCTTTCCTATGCCTTATGGCCGGCACCGGCGGACCACAATGCCGCCGGATTTTTCATCATGTTCCAACTTGAAAATTCCCCGCACCGCCGCTTCTTCGAGCAGTTGCCGGAAGATTGATAAGAAATCGCTTTTCGGGTGGTTCGGGCACACGCCCGTGGAGGCCGGCATGAAGAAGCGCTTTCGTTGGGAAAAGTGTGCCCGAGCAGGGCCTAAAGCACAAGCGCGATATTAATTGCGTACCGACCAAATCTACGCCGTGCTCCGTAACTGCACTTGCCCTATCTCCATGAAAGAGCACATTGACATGAAGCCGGTTAAAAGTAATATGAAAGCCGGGATCACGAATACATGAACATACACATTTTTTATCACATAGCCATGGTGGGCCGGTGGAAAGACGTGGTCGAAGAGCAAGTCCTGCGATTAGCTTCACGCGGTCCCCGGAACGCGCCGGTATTCGCGTATGCGGTTGGGCCGGAATCGCTATTTGATGAATGTAAGAGCTTGATTTCAAAAGACAATTTCGTCCTCCAGTACGGCGGGCCTTTGGACAATTTTGAGTTTCCTGCTTTACAGGGACTTCACGATTTTTCTATTCAACAGGGCACCGGTCATCTTTTGTATTTGCATACAAAAGGCGTCTCTAAATTCGCCACCCCTCATGATGTTCCTTGCACGGACTGGAGACGTTTTATGGAACACAGCGTTATAGATAACTATTTGGAATGTATAAAGTTATTGGAGCACTGTGATGCCTGCGGAGCCAATTTTGTCGTGGATCACTCATGGGGTACGCATTTTTCCGGAAACATGTGGTGGACAAAGGCGGAATACGTAAAGACGCTTCCTGTGCCCCGATCGTCGTCAAACCGATATGATGCCGAGCGTTGGATTTGCAGCAAGCAAGGTCGCTTTGCATCGACGGTCAAAAATGAAGCCGCCGGGTACGATCACCTGCTTCCGGAATGGAGATACGCGGATGCGGAACGAACGAAGCGCCCATCGGGCAAGGCGCCAGGCTGGATCCGAAGATGGATAAGAAATCGCCTTTCAGAGGTTACAGGCACACGCAAGAAACAAGATCTTTAACGACCTCTGGTTGTCCGTTGGGTTCCAATTACGCTGGCCAAAGCCATCGTATTCAATCGTCACGACGCCATTAATGCGGCGGTTTCACAATATAGTGAAGAACGGGTCACAATCACCGAAATGTACCGGCTGGTTAGAACGCTCGGCGCTGTCCAGCGCGGAAAGGCTTAGCAACACATGGCTATATAATTGGACCTTTGCGTTCCATAAAAAAGACCGGACTATGCTTTCCGACGCAAACTCAGCCCCAGTCGGATCCGGTTGATAAAGATGGAGATATTGAGCGCCATCAGCCAAGAACCGGACACCTTTTCCTGCTTCGCCGCCTGGGCCAGACGTTCCATGCTCTGTATCCCCCGACTTCCCTTCTGCCTCCAGTGGATTCTCCTTCTCCACCGTCTCCAACTGCAGAAGAGCGGATTCCCAATCGTGGGTGGCTTTCGCCATCAAGGATTGAATCTTGGTCAGGCGTTGGTTGATGTGCGAATAACTCAACCCGGCGGTCGGCCCGCTCGAGATTGATCGAGAATCGAAAAACAACATTGCACCATGCCCATTGTTTTTATAATCTATAGGTTAGGTAAGAATTATGCAAATCGCCATACCCTTAGACAGAATGATCGTATCGGAGAAACTCACCGCTTTGGAGGAGATTTGGGCCGATCTTAGCCAAATACAAGACGCCATACCATCTCCGGATTGGCACGCGGACGTACTGCAAGTGCGGGAGAAAAAGATTCAAGAGGGGAAAGCGAATTTTTTGGATCTGGACGAAGCAAAGCGCAGAGTTTTCGAAGCAATAGTGTAATATTTCCGAATCAAGGCAAACAAATGGCAAACACCTATACAGCGGTAACGAAACAGGATGGTCAATGGTGGATCGGATGGATTGAAGAGGTTCCTGGCGTGAACTGTCAGGAACACACCCATGAAGGACTACTTGAGAGTCTCCGGGTTACGCTGGCCGAAGCCATCGAATTCAATCGTCAAGACGCCATTAATGCGGCGGTTTCACAATATAGTGAAGAACGGGTCACCGTATGAAGCGACTGGCGCTGCTCAAGCATCTGCGCGAGCAAGGGTGCGTCTTCATTCGTGAAGGGGGAAGTCACTCGTGGTGGGGGAAACCTCAGCAGAACCGGCGATCCTCCGTTCCGCGCCACACAGAAATCAACGATCATCTTGCCCGCAAGATTTGTAAGGATCTCGGAATTCCATTCGGGAAATAAGTGCGCCGCAATCCCTGTAAAAATCCTTTATTCCACGCCGAATCTCCGGGTGCTGACCCTGGGGCTGAACGACAATCAGAAATTGCTGGCGTCCTAAAGGGACACCCAGGCTGTAGGGGATTAGGCTTTAGGCCGTTAGGTCACATCACACAACGAGGTGCGACCGAGATCGGAACTGGCGCATGGGGTTAGGAAGATCGAATTT
>CAIJXV010000088.1 GCA_903824675.1 uncultured bacterium | reverse complement strand
TTGGACTCGTTCGCTCGTGAACGCGGTCGCCCGCTACTGTTCTTATGACAAACGCCTCCGCTCCAACTTCATTGATAATCTTCAGGGTCTATGGCCACAGCCAGATTCGATTCCTCACCGTTAGCTTGACGCGCATGCCCGGCGCGGGGGAGGGTTGGGGTGAGGGGGATCCGCAGCGGACGGCGACACGCCGTCCCTCCCACCTTTCCCCTTTCATCTTTCGTCAATCTGCCATGACTGATTGCCTGGCCCCAGGGTCCGGCGAGTTCGACAGGCTTAGCCGAAACAATTCAGTTGGCGTGTGTGTCCGAGGTGGCCCGACGCGCGTGTCCCGCCGTAGTGCTTGGACGAAGGCGGATCCCTGCGGCGGGCTCTGCTTTACTCTTTCGCGTGTCTTGCTCTCCAGGTGGCCCGACGGCTCCGTACGGCGGGCTCTGCTCACGCTTTCTCCCAAAGGCCGTGCGAGGGACCGCCCGGCCCACCCCAGAGGGTTGCACTCACCGTTCAGTGATGGACTCCAATGTTTCTTCGCAACTGAATCGTTCGGTCTTATCAACTGTTTTCACGATCCCTTCCACGTGATCATCCATCCTTTTTTTGTACGTTTAACGCAATAGCAATGCCAGCACACTCCTCCTGTCCCGGTGTTGACAACAACCCATTCGTCCCGAGGAATGATCTCCAATATTTGTTCAGTTGTATCGCAAGCGATCAGGTTTGTAATCGTTTGGTAATCCGCTGGCGTAAGTTGACCAACCATTCGAAACCTTTTCTGATAAACCACAATCCCACCTGCAATAGCTGATGCAAGATAGACACCTGCCATCAGCCACAGTGCTTGCCTTTTTATGTTATTCCAATTCATGGCCGAAACCCTTTTCCTTCAACAACGGACAACCAACAACTTCTCCGCCCGCCCCAATTTTTCCTCTCCCCGTTTTCCTCTCCACCGCGGGTAGGCCAGGACTCGGGCCAGCCGGGCGAGGTTGCGCATGCCCACCCATTCGCCTAACCGGCAGGTCACCTTCCCATATTTGCGATACAACAAATTGAACTCCAGATACGCCGTCACCTGACGGGGCGACACGGGCCATCGCCGCAGAATATGAGGCCAGGAATAAAACTGGTCATACATCCAGCGGTGTCCTGCTTCCAGTTCGGCGGGCGACATACCCCGCGGCTGAAACACGCAGTGGGCTGTGTTGTACTGAGTCAAGTTCCGCTCTAAAATCCGTCCCTCGGCCTGAAGCCGGCGGTATAATTGGGTGCCGGGATACGGAGTCAGGATATGTGCCGTCATAGTGGCGATATGATTTCCCACCAACCAATCCAACGTATCCTGAAACACGGTCGGCCCATCGCCATCAAAACCAAACACCAGGCTGGCATTGACCAACATCCCGCTCGCATGAATCCGGGCGATGGTCCGGTTGTAATCCGCCACCCGGTTCTGCTTCTTGCGGCATTCGCGCAAGTTCTCGGTGAGAATACTCTCGAAACCGATGAACAAGCTCTTGCAACCACTTTCGGCCATGGCCTCAATGAGGTCCTCATGCCGTCCGATATCCGCCGACACCGCCGCATGCCACACCAGTCCGAGTGGCCGGAGCGCCTCCACCAGCGCCCGGGCGCGCACGGGATCACCGATGAAGTTATCGTCGATGAACATCACATGCGATTCCCCCATCCCTTTGACCTCCCGGAGAATCTGGGCCAGGGGTTTCATTCGAAATCCGGGAGTCACGTTCTCCGCGCTGTTGTAGCAAAACTCGCACCGCCACGGGCAACCCCGACTCATGGTCAACGTGTTGGTAAACAGGTAATTCTTACCGCGCAATAATTCCCAGCGCGGTGCCGGACTGGACGCCAAATCAGCCCCGCGGCCACTCCCCCGATACAATCGTTGCAGGCGCCCGGCACTGATATCCTGTAAAAGACCGGGCCAGCTCTCTTCCGCCTCCCCCACGACCACGGCATCGGCTTCGTCCAGACAATCTTCGGGACAGGCGGTGGCATGAATCCCGCCCATCACAACCTTGACTCCCCGGCTACAGTACGCCCGAGCTATGGCCACCGCCCGATCCAGAGTATCCACCTTAACGCTGATCCCGACCAACTGCGGGTTATCGTCGATCACCAACGATTCCACATTCTCATCCACCATCTGCACTTCGTGCTCAGCGGGAGTCAAGGCCCCTACCACCAATAAGCCTAAGGGCGGCGCCATGTGGGTCTTCCAGGCAGAATCCATCGGCCGCATCGTGCTTCGTGGAGAAATCAGTTTGATGTTCATTGCCGTATTCCTTTCAAACCCATTTCCGGATCCTGGGTGCCACCAGCATCATTACCAGCACAGCAGCAGCCATAACGACTCGCCCCGTTATGACCAGCCCGATTCCTGCCGCCAACAATATCCCCCACATGACAAAGCCCAACCCAAACACCGGGATCTTTCCTCGCCAGGCGCGCAGGAAAATCCATGCGGCTAATCCCAGCAACAGAAACCCGCCCGCCAGATAAAAGGCCAGCCCATAATAAACACAGCGCGGCATATGTCCCCCCTGTACCACCGGCACGCCGGATGCGGGCGTCTGGACCATCAGGTAGAGCAGGCAGGCCTCACCCAAATAAGGAGCATGCCCCGAACTGGAGAGAATTCGGGGCCCCAGCAGTTGCCCGTTCGGCAGCGGCCAGGTAGCGGCCAAAACCTGGCTCGACAAAGTCCAGGCCTGGTCCATCCGACCATTCACCCGTGCAGCCGCCATCCCAAACGCATTGGCCGCCGCACTGAACCCGGCCAGGATCGGTCCGGAATCCACGTCATAGCCCCATTCATACTCCGGGTTCTTTAGTTCCCGATCGAACTCGCGAAAACCGGCGGCCCAGCCCAGGTCCTGCCAGAAGTGCGTCTCGTATCGCGCATACCAGTCAGCCGCCTTGTCCGGCCATAGCTCGGGGGCCTGCAGGAGCACCCACGAATTACCGGTACCCCGCGAAGGTTGATATTGTTCCCCGGTATCGGGATCCGAAACGAATGGCACCAGGCCGACGCCATCCAGCATTTGGCCTTCGAAAGCGCGACGGGCTCGTGCTAAAAACCGGCTGTGGTCTGTTCCCAACACCCGGTCTGCGCGTTGGATACAAACCCATGCGGCAAATACGTCGATCGGATAACATTCATCGGGGTAATCATTCAGAATCCCCAGCCGCGAGGCATCCAGTTCCGCCGCGAGGGTTTCCACCTGATCTCGCAATTGATCCAGATGACGATCATCCTGCAACAGATTCTGGCGGACCGTCATGCCGGCGATGAGTAACGAACGGAAAAATACATTCTCCCGATGCAGGTAGTTGGTGCCCCAGTGCGTTTGAACCCAGGTGTGATGAACTGGATCCATCACCAAATCCGCCGCCACTTCGATGGCCTCGCGCGCATACACCCGGGGCGCCACGGTTGAATGCGATGGATCCTTCTCCCATTCCTGTTGTAATTTCTCCGTGGCCCACAAGAAATAGACGGAACCGAAGATCGGCCATTCGGTGCTCGGGACATCGCGCAACGCCAGGTGCGCGGCGCGACCCGAGGCCACCCGCTCCCGCGCCCATTGCGCATAACGCGGCGCCAGGTTCCGATGCAGTTTCCAGGCGAGTTCCGGCACCGCCCCGGTCCGCCAGGCTGGATCACGTAAATTGTTGACCAACAGACCCGCCGGCGCCCAAAAAATGAATACCGCAACCAAAGCCAACAGTGCCGCGTTGACCGTGCCGGTCACCCGCCCCAACCGCGAACTGGATACCGGCTGTGGACCTGTCGCCCGCGACTCTGGCTGATGTTCTGGAAAGAATTCCGCGGCAATCACCGCACACTCGAGACCGAAGGGCAGATACCCGACATAGCCGAGCATCGGCATTTCAAAAAGATGGACCGCATTCACGAAGGGAATCGCGTAGATCCACTTGGCCAGACTCGCGAAGTTCCACATCTCCCAAAAGAACCCACAGATCAAGGCCGCCAGTGCCAGCAGGATCACACTCCGCCAGTCTCCTTGGGCGAGGCTCGCGAAGATCGTCGGTTTCCCCCGCAAAACTCGCAGACAGGTCAGGATTCCCAAGGGCGCCAGCCAAAGCACAGGGAAAAGGAGATCGGGCCACACCCCAATTCCCGCCAGAGCGAACCCGAACAAAAGCAAGATGAAGGCCGCCGCCCCTTTCGGATGCATGATTCGCAAGGGCCGCAAATGTTTCAGCCCGGTCGACAGGCGTGGAAAGGTCTGGAGCAATTCAAACGTGCCCATCACGGCAGGTAAAACAGTGGCAAAAGGCAGAGTGGCATAAAGGAAGTATTGGAAAGCGGACAAGTTGGCCACCCCAACGTAATACCAGTTCTGCACAAAACGGTTCAGATATTCGAAGTACCACCAGAACCCGGCGCTCAGAAGTGCCAGGCCCAACAGCTGGCGCGGCCGGTCCACCAACATACAGCGACCACTGCGCCACGCCGTGACCGCGTTGACCACAACGATATATCCAACCCACAAGGGAGAAAAGGTAAAGGCTTGGAATCCGGCAAACCAGGGGAACCGGGTCCAAGCCATAATCCAGGCCCCCAGTGTAAAGGCTAACCCGCACCAACCCCACCACGGGAATGGACGGTTCGTGCCTCGTTCGGTCGGGACCTCTTCGGAGAGCCGTCCCCGTACCATGGCAATAACGAAGGGAAGGATGCCCAGCACTATGAACGCCGCCAGCCCCAGAAAAACCCACGCTGAAAACGGCGCATGGGGCACGTGCCGGGTTAAAGGTGGAAATTCCAAGTAGGGCGCGATCTCTTCGGGACCCAAACGCCCCAACCCCCACAATCCGAGAATCGGCAATCCCACCAAAATGATCAATGCCCATTTTTTCATTTCACCCGCTCCTTTCTTCCAATGACTGATTGTTGAGTGCCCGCAGCGTGTGCCAGACCCTTTCATAAAAGTTTTCCTGAAAATACTCACGCGGCAACAGGTGCGGTTCCTGTGTCGGTTTGCAAAGGAAGGGGCTGAACAACCACGAGAGTTGGCAGCCTACAAATCCCGCCGTCAACAACCAGACCAGTCCCACCCTCCGCGCCCGTCGTTTCTCCCCCACCATGGTTTCCAACAGGCGCAGGGCTCGACGATTTCCAATGATACCGGCCAGCGCCAATACCCCCACATGCAGGAGGAGCAACGCGCGGTAAGCCTGTGCCGCCACAGCCGGCTCACTCCGAGGAACCGGAGCGCACATCACAAAAAGTCCCACCACCGGCGCCAGACTCCCCGCCACCGCCGCCATGACCGCAAAGGCCGTCAGCATGCACACCAACACCTGTCCCAACCGCAGGCTGCAACCCGCCACCCGGGCGATCAAGGTATTGATCACCGCACTTGCCAACACCACACTGAAAAATAGGAGTGGCATTTTGACAGCCGAATAAAGGCCTTGTAACGGGGATCGCCAGACTCCGAAACAAAAGCCATAAATCAGACCTCCCAGCACGATCCCGACCATGACCCGCCGCAAGCCCGCTGCATCCGCGTCCGCCAGTTGGGACGCCATCAGCCGGTTCATGCGACACAATGCTCCTATTTCGGTCAGTCCGTTGCCCATGTTCGATCACCGCTCGTGCGGCGCCTCCGCCAGAGTCTCTCCGATATTCACAATAAAGAATTTTTTGCCGCTCTCCAGAACCCGATCCGCGGGGCCGATCAGAGGGCGAAGCACCGTGCCCATCTGCAACAAAACGGCACAGAACACCACACACCATAAACCCAACATCCCGGCCGGTTGCCCCGACTGCCCGGCATTGACGTCTTTGAATAACAGGCGCAGACCGACCGCGAGTGAAATACCCCAAAACACCATGTGAAGCGCCCCCATGAACCCGAGGCTAGAGGTCGACTGCGAGAAGATCCAGGCAATCGGAGCAAAGCCCAGCAACAGCAGGCTGGTCAGTCCCAGAGCCTGGAGCAAAATGCCCGCCACCTGCGTCAGATTCCGTTCACCCCCGCCCAGGGCGGTAAGAATATAAAGGCTCGGGAGGCACAGCAACGCGCTGAAAAGCACCATGCTCATGGTTTTTAGAGGCACGGCCCAGAGTTGCATTCCGCCGGAAAAAGAACCCATCGTCAATCCATACGCGGCGGTACCTGCGAGCACCAGCCCTAGAAGGAGGAAGCGAACCCGGTGGTTACGATGTAAAACCTCCTGCCTAATGGCCCCCGGACTCTTGAGCAGAGCATCGGCCACCGCCAGAATTCCCGCATCCGCCTGCAAGGGTTCGCGCCGGGAACAAGGGGCGGCTCTTTGCCCCGGGAGGGGCGGTGGCGAAGCTGAATTTGGGGCGTCGCCTGTTTGCGGTCCGATCTTCTCCGATCCCACTTCACCGTTCATATCCACCTCCAGATGTTGTTATATAGAGTACTCTGCATTACAAAGTATAAGACCAAAAACACGCGCTTAGCGCGTGACGGCGCGGAGGGCGCCGGATAAATGCGCCGCTTTTTTATCGGACGGAATAGCCTTCTGGGCTGTCTTCAACACTTCCTGGAGGGCGGTCAAATACTCTTGAAACCGGTCGAGTCCTGTCCGCGTGATAAACACCGTTGTCCTCGGTTTCTCGTCCACAAACGTTTTGTCGGTCCGCACTACCCCGGCCTCGCGCAATACGGCCAGATGCCGGTTGAGGTTCCCATCCGTCAGATTACAGTCATCGCGAAGTTCGTTGAACGTCAGCCCCTCCGCCGCCGCGCAAAGGGCGGATACTATGGATAGCCGATTGGGTTCATGAAAAACCTTCGCCAACTGTTCGTAAGGGGTCTCTACTTTTGTATTCATGGTTTCTCCTCCTGAACCAGCCGATGTTGATGGAGTAACAGTCCCCCACTGATTTCCCCGATAAAAAACACGAGACCCATGGTCCAGGGGTGTAAGAACTGGCCGAGGGGGGTGAGTAAGCAGACGGTGCCGCAAAAGATGTAATAGAGCCCGATGCCGTAGTTGGCGCGTGGCAGAGAGAGCCGATACGGAACATGAACCAGGCCATAGAGACACATCCAGGTGCCGAAGAGGAGATCGAACTGACCGTGGACGATAAGGGTCAGGCTGAGAATGCCTGCCACTGCCAGGGGTGGAATGGCATCCACTGCCGGCATGAGGCGGAGAAATTCACGTCGGGCATCCGGGTCAAAAAGAAACCAATAGAGAAGCGCCCCATAGTTAATGCTTACGGCGAGGAGCAGGACTCCACCCCACCCGATCAGATGCGCCCATTCAGTTTGTGGCAGACCAGGGGACGACAGGACGGCCGCGCCCGCCAACGCCGCCAATCCCCCCGCGGCCCGAGCGGCCCCCGAATAACCGCGAAACGCGCGCCGCTCCAGGATCACCGCCTGGACCCGTCGAACCTGCGCCAGGGCATCATGAATATGGTTGGCAATCATCTGGTCCTCCTGATTTCCAGAATCAAGATAGCAGATAACAGAGTACTTTGCAATACAAAGTTTGTAGAATAATTTAGCGGCCGGCAATGGGCACTGAACACGTCGATATCGCCACCACACAATCCATTTCGGCCTGCAATTCGATAAAGACACCCGGTTTCGACAATTGATTTCCTACCGTCATTCTTCCTGCGGGATCGGCCAGAACATTAAAAAATAAGATCGTGATGTCCGCTGGAATCGTCCGTCACCGTCAACATCACCTGCGGGGGCAGAGTGTTGCTCCACAGGGTGTGCCCCCGGGGTAATCCGGTACACCCGGTTTTCAACCCGTGTCCGGGACTGGCTGAAACGTTCAGCCAGGTTATTGGCATTGAAAGCCACCCAATCGCCTGGTTGGCCCCCAACCGCATCGATGACCCGTAATAGTTCGCCCACCCGGAGAACAACGGCCTCAGCCGAATGAGGCGCCATCGTCGTTGAGCGTTGAGTCTATCAGTAAAGCGTGAATATGGTGCCGAGACCGGACGACGACTCGTAGGCTCCCATGTCGACCGTGCTCCCCACCAGTCGCGGGTTGCCGGCAAGGTCGATGGAGGCCGTCGTCATCCAATCCTGTTTGAGACCCAAGTTGATCGCCGCGGATCCCACCCCGAGTTTGAAGTCACCGATAGCCGCATTGACGAACTTCGGATTGCTGTTTACGCAACCATTCACCCCGTTGCTATCCCCGTCTTCAATATCAGAATAACCCAGGGTCACCGATCCAACGATATCATCGCCGTTGTTCCAGACAATCGAGTTCGTCACCGCCACCGTCCCATTGGTCCGCCAGATTCCGTCGCGCCCATGGTTCGCCACCGTGCAGTTTTC
This sequence comes from uncultured bacterium, assembly GCA_903824675.1. Taxonomy (GTDB): domain Bacteria; phylum Verrucomicrobiota; class Kiritimatiellia; order CAIKKV01; family CAIJXV01; genus CAIJXV01. Next base: position 64,722 of record CAIJXV010000088.1, on the reverse strand, counting down.
CAAAACAGCAGAGCCCCCGCCCACATAAAGGGCATCGCCCTGGGAATAAGCCCGGTTCGTATAAACCAGGCAATTCCGCATCAACAAGGTCCCGCTGGCGAACAGACCGCCTCCCTGACCGAGCTGTTGCATCGTGTTGCCCGCCTCATTCTTGAATATAGCGCAGTTCAGCAGGGTTACCAATCCGGCCGCATAGATTCCACCACCCCGGCCCGAATCCCCCGGCTGGTCGCCACCGCATAAGGCAATATTGGTGGCCACGACGCAGTTTGAGAGGGTCAGAGAGCCGTTCGCGCAGTAGACACCGCCACCGGCACCCAGGTAGTGAACAGTGCTCCCCGTGACTTCCGTCCGGTTGGACACAATTTGACAGGATGCGAGGGTTACGCCGCTGCAGTTTTCAATGTAGACGCCTCCTCCATAACTATTATTGCTGCCCGTGAGCAGCTTTCCTCCGGTCAAAGTGACGCCTTCAATCCGCGCAAAGGGAGCATTATTCAACACCAGCACGCGTTGATTACTCCCCCAGGCATTAATCACGGTCAGGCTCTTATTGGTCCCCAGGAGTTGCACTCCGCTCTTCCCCTGAATCGTCAGCGGGAACGTCTCAACCCCATTCGTATAGGAACCCGCGGAAAGATGAATACGCGTTCCGTCCAGAGCCGTGGCGATCGCTTTCGTAATCGTGGCCAACGGTAGGGCGGGATTCGTACCCACATTGACATCATTGCCCACCGGCGCCGGCGTCACATACAAATCGGCATACGTCGTGTCCAGACCCGCAGTGTAGTGATACCCCAAATCAACGGTTCCGTCGTCGGCCTGTCCATCGGTTCGAGTGGTATAATTGGCGAGTCCCGCCGCAACCGCACTCATCGATCCGGCATTTACGCAAAGACTGTTCGTTCCCAAATAATAGCCCATCTCGAACATCGGATCGGCGCTGATACAATAATTGACCCCGTTGCTGTCCCCGTCCTGGATGGTGGAATAGGCCAGACTCACGACTCCCGTAATGTCATCGCCATTTTCCCACACCACCGAATTGCTGACCGAGACCAGACCGGCCGCGCGGCAGATTCCGTCGTCCGAATGACTGGTGATGGTACAATTCTGAAACGATGACGTCCCGCCGCCGACATACACCGCATCACCCCACCCGCTGACAGGGGCCAGGGATCGATTCTGATAGAGCAAACAATTCCGCATCGATAAGAGGCCGGAGGAATAGACCGCGCCACCCCGCCCCGCATCCCTGCTCGCCGTAATCGTATCCACTTCGTTCATGAACAACCGGCAGTCCTGTAGCGTCACGGTGCCCAGAGCACAAATGGCACCGCCATACCCATTGTCGCCCGGGTTGTATCCGACACCGAAATCTCCGCAACCGAAAGCCTGATTATAGGACAGGACACAGTTGGTCAGCAGCACGGAGGATCCGGCCATACAACACAAACCACCTCCATAACTGTAGCTATGCCAGTTAGCCGATTCCACTCGATTACTGAGGAGGTTACAGGAGGCGAGGGTTAGATTGGAGGAGTTGGTGACCATAAAGCCTCCGCCATACACGGTCGCGAGGTACTGGGCGTTCGAAGCCCCCATGACCGTCAACCGATCCAGCGTGCTGTTCGTTACCCCGCTGATGTACCAAAGACGGAACGAATCAATACTCACCAGTCGCGTGATCACGGTGGGATCCGCCGAGAAACTTCCCGGTGTGCCAACACCGGCATAACCGCCGCGGACACTGACATCCGTCCGGTTCGTCAGTTCGATCTGTCGCCCCACCGCAAACCGTTGGGCGGCCAGGTACACCGTATCGCTGGGCGCCACTTCATCCATCGCATCCTGGATATTGGTGAAGGCCGTCGTCCAATTGGTCCCTCCGGCACCGCTGCCGTTCGTGGCCACATACCATCCGGTCGGATCGCTCCAGGTCGCGAAGGTTTTGATGTCCGACCACACACTTCCCGAGCTGTTCGACGCCAGAATCCTGTAAGAGTAACTGGTATTAACCGGGAGCGGTGACAGGAGCGCGCTAAAGGTTCCCGTTTGAGAGTTCATCACAACCACATTGGTCACAGAATCCCCCGTTTTCCAATAGTGGAACCAAGCGCTGGGCGTACTGCCCCCAACGTCCAGAATCTGTCCGTTCAGCCGGGCCGAACGCCGACGTACCGGACTCGCCCCTGTATTGGTTACCGCCGGCACCAGAATCCCGAACACCACCGGCGCAGACCAGTCCTCTCCCACATCGTTCGTCACGTAGCAGCGAAAACAGTAGGCGATCTGGGCCAACCCTGACAAATTGTTTGAAAAGGGCTCCCATTGCGCCCGGGCTCCCATGGATTCCACATGCGTCCATTGGTCGGTTCCGCTGGTCCCCTTGTCGGAGGTGGCCCAACAGATATAGGCCTGCGGATTCGCCCCCCCTCCCGTATGCAGGACCTCGCCTTTCAGAATCGCCCAGTCCGGTCCCAAATCCGCAATCGCCAACGGATAAGCATGCACGGTTAAATTCGTGAACGTACCCGGTTCCTCCAGAAAGGTCTGGGACGCCACCTCCGTGTTCCCGTACGCGCCCAGATTGACCCGCCTACCGTTAGGCGCGGGCTCCGCCGACCACGGCGAAGCGAGATTCCCCATGTCGATGCAGGGATTATTTGACACCGCGGTATTCGTGGACCAACTCCCGCCACTAAAATACCCACCGCCATAGTAACCGGCCTTTGATAGAAGATGAAAATTCGTCGTATCCGCAAATTGGGGATTGACGCTAAAACAACCGTTGGTGGTATTATTATCCCCATCCTCAATGTCGGAGTAACCCAGCGTCATCGGCCCCACAATATCATCCCCGTTATTCCAGACAATCGAGTTCGTCACCGCAACCGTTCCATTGGTGCGCCAGATCCCGTCGCGCGGGTGGTTGGCCACGGTGCAGTTTTCCAGGTTCATCTGCCCGCCCCGCACCATGATCGCGTCCGCAGCCGAACGTGCCCGATTTCCGTAGAGCAGACAATTCCGCAACAAGACCGTTCCCATGCCATACACGCCGCCCCCTTCACCATAGGGGTTACTGCCGTTGGTCGCCACGTTCTGAAAAAGAACACACCGCTGGAGGGTCACAATACCCGCCGCATAAATGCCGCCCCCACAACCGGGATCGGTCGCCCAATCGCCCCGGCTGATGGCGGCGTTGCTGGAAATGACACAGTTCGACAGGATCAGGGATCCACTGCCGCAATAGACCCCTCCCCCGTAGCCCATTACGTGGTTGGCGGGCGAGATCGACTCCGCTTTGTTGCTGGAAATCACACTCGACAACACCATGCTCCCGCTAGAGTTGTCGATATAAATCCCCCCCCCCGCAGGAGGTGACTGTGGAGTTGGTTGCCGTCCCGCCGGTAATCGTCACCCCTTCAACCCGCGTATTGGGTGCGTTGCTGACGAGCAATACGCGTTGGCCGCTCCGCGCCGCGTTGATCACGGTCGCCTCACGATTGGTCCCGAGCAACTGCACGCCGCCTTTCCCGATCAACCTCAAGGGAAAGGTTTCCGGTCCGTTCGTGTAAGCTCCGGTCGACAAATGAATCCGGCTTCCATCCCGGGCCAGCGAGATCGCCTTCGTGATCGTGGCCAGGGGCAGGAGAGGATTTGTTCCGACATAACCGTCGCTTCCCGTCGGCGCCGGGGCCACGTAAAGATCCGCATATCCCAAATCAGCACCCGCACTATAGTGATAACCCAAATCCACGGTCCCGGAGTCAGTCTGTCCGTCCGCGCGGGTCGTGTATGCGCTGAGCCCCGCGGCCACCGCACTCATCGAGCCGGTGTTCACGCATAGGCTATTCGCCCCCAGGTAGTAGCCATACTCGAACAACGGATCCGTATTAATACACCCGTTGACCCCGTTGCTGTCCCCGTCCTGAATGCAGGAATAGGCCAGGCTGACCACGCCGGTGATGTCATCGCCGTTTTCCCAGACAATCGAGTTGCTCACCGATAGAACACCACCCGAACGGTAGATCCCGTCGTCGGCATGATTGGCCACAGTGCAGTTCTCGACCCGCGAGGTTCCCCCACCCACACATATCCCGTCACCCGCGGCAAACGCCCGGTTTCCATAGAACAGGCAATTTTTCAACACCACCGGCCCGTTTCCGTATACCCCGCCCCCTTCTCCGGACCGAACGTTGCTGAGATTATCGTAAACTGCGTCATTCATATTAAAAACGGTATCGCGGATCGTCACTTCACCCCCCGCATAGACGCCGCCGCCGCGACCGAAATCGGTCGCGGAGTCGCCATACCCCGAGGCCGCGTTATAACTGAACTGACAGTTCGAAACCAGCAATGAACCCCCAATGCAAGCCAAGCCCCCGCCGTAACCTTGGGCATGCCAAAGCGACGGTTCCACCCGATTGCTGATGACAGTACAGGAGGCCAGAATCGTTCCGCCACAAGAGTCGACGTAAACACCCCCGCCATAACTGGTTCCCGCTACCGCGAATTTCCCTCCTCTGACAGAAAGCCCTTCGATGCGACTCAGGGGCGCCCCCACCAGGGTGAATACCCGTTGATTGCTCCCGGAAGCGCTCACCACGGTCGTCTCCCGGTTCGTTCCAAGGAGTTGTACGCCCACCTTGCCAAGCAGTATCAGGGGGAAGGACTCCGCACCATTGGTGTAAGCGCCTGAGGCGATGTGGATCCGACTGCCATCCCTCGCTTTCGCAATCGCCTTGCCGATAGTCGCCAGCGGGAACAGGGGATCCGTTCCGACGTACCCATCACTACCCGTTGGTGCGGGTGCAACATACAAATCCAAGTAGGTCGGATCGAAGGCGCCGGCATAGTGATAACCCAGATCCACCGTATCGCCATCCACCTGCCCATTGGTTAACGTCGTGTAAGCGCTGAGTCCGGCGTCGATCGCACTCATCGATCCGGCATTGGTACAGGGACTGTCAGCCGGCAGATAATAGCCGTATTCGAAACGGGGATTCGAGCTGATGCAACCATTCACTCCATTGCTATCGCCATCCTGGATACAGCAATACGCCAGGGTTCCTGTTCCCACAATATCGTCACCGTTGTCCCAGATGATGGAGTTGCTGACCGAGAAACTGCCAGACCCCCGGTATATCCCGTCGTCGGCATGGCTGGCCACCGTGCAGTTCTCGACGCGGGTAATCCCGGACGTCACATAAAGTCCATCTCCCACCGTATAGGATCGGTTGGCAAACAACAGGCAGTTCTTGAGAACCACCGTGCCGGCGGCATAAATACCCCCGCCCTGGCCGTAACGATAGAGGTTATTATTCGCGTCATTCAGGGTGAAAACACAATCCCGAACCGTCGCGGTCGCAGAACCCGCCACAAACAACCCGCCGCCCAAACCGGCATCACTCGTAAAATTCCCCTCACTGATCGCCTTGTTCTGCAATACCACGCAATTGGTCAGGACTACGGAACTCTTGGCGAGACAAATGCCGCCTCCGAAGGCATATCCATGATTCAACGTGGATCGAGCAACATTCCCGCTGATGACGCAAGAGGAGATCGTCTGTCCAAAACAGTTGGTCAGATAAAGTCCGCCGCCATACGTCTGCCCACTATAGGTATTACTGCCACCGGCAATCGTGACCTGGGCCAGCGTGCCGTTCGTTACGCCGTTGAGCATCCAGATGCCGTTCGTACCTGAGGTGCGCACAATGACCGTCGGCCAAAGCGCCGGGTTGTTGCTGCCGGGCAGATTGGTTTCATTGGTGGCAACATACCCGCCGCGAATCGTGACCGCGTAGGCCAACCCCGTCCAACTGAGTTGATTCGTAATCCCAAACACGTGGCCGGCGAGGTAGATCGTGTCGTTGGCTCGCGCCACATTCAACGCATCCTGGACATTGGTAAACGCCTTGGACCAGACGTTGTAGGGCGAGGCCGGGACTGCATTGGTCGCCACATAATAGTCAGCCGCACTCAGCCGCCCTACCAGGGTCACCCATAACAGGGAAAGGCATAAAATCTGCACGCTGATTTTCATAATACCCGTCTCCTTGCCGCTGGCCATCCAGTTTAAACTTAATTTTTACATTTTAGCACTTTTCAACTCGAATCGCAAGACCGGCCACCGCCCGACGCCCCGCGCCCCGTTACGCATCGTATTCCGACCAAACTAATGACTCAACGCATGCGTAATGAGATTCAGCATGACCCGCAGCGCATCGTCCGCCACCAGACCTTTGCTGTAAGCGTTCGGCTCCCGATTGGCTCCACTCAAAACATCATACGGCGTCACTAATACCGCCAGACGCTGTTGGACAAAAAGTCCGTCAAATTGCGGGGTCGTCAAACTCGGATCGTCCCGCAGAGCCCGCGGCGTATAGGCCACTTGATCGATCGCATTCCATCCGCCGCTAAACACGGCGTGGGACGGAGGAATGGGAATGAATTCGGTCTCCGGCAAAACCCGGAGAAGCTCCCGCCGGAAAGCGGTTGTAAACGGCTGGAACCCCGCCGCCGGCAATCCCACCAGCAACCCGCCTTTGTTCAGAAAGGCTCGCAGATTTTCAATCTCAGGCGCCGTCAGCGTGAAATCGTAGTGCCCTGTCATAAACACCAGCGGGAAATTGGCCAACTCGGGGTCGTCCAGATTAATCGCATGTGGCGCATAATCGACATCGATCCCGGTGTTTTCCTTGAGCGCCTGCTGGATCGAATTCTGCACGGCCGGGTTCACATCCCAACTTCCGGCATAGCGCGCCAGGGCAAACCGGAAAACATCCCCCGCGCGGGAACTCCCTTCATACACGGGAAATTCCTGCGCCAAAAACCGACCATACTCCGTACTCGCCAGCACATAGGCTACCAGGTTGACCCCCAGCCGCACGGCCGATTCCCCGATCATATGCCGTCCCCCGGGATGATAGGCTTCGCCGCTCCAGGCCGAACCAAATCCGGACGGCGCCAGGATGGCCGCCGACCGCGTACCAATATCCACGGCATATAATTCCGGCGGTTGTAAAAACTGAACCCCGTTGATCATGACATTCACCTGGTTGATCCGGTACCGGCTGTTGAAAATCGGGTGGTCCGGCGGCAGTTTCATCATGTTCTTCTGCGGAAAAACGCGCTTCATTTCCCGGACGACCGCCGCCGAAAAATCATCCCGTCCCCGGGCCGCATTGAACAGGATCGTGCCTCCATCCAATAAAAACCGCCGCAGATTGGCGACCTCCGTCTCTCGCAATTGAAAATCATAATCGCCCGTCATGTACAACAGGGGAATATCGACCGGATCGAATCCGGGACTGGCCAACGGTTTGGTCGCATACAGGTAGTTGTTGCCATCCTGCAAGCGTTCATTAACCCATTTCAGCAGCTGAAAGCCGTCGTTCTGGTAGCTCATCCATTGCTGGAATTTTTGGACGGTGCCATCCGGATAAACATATTGCAAAGCTTCGCCATACTCGACCTTGTACATCACCGTCAGGGAGGTCGGCGGCGGCGGCTGGCGCTCCTGGGTCTTGCGCATCGTCGGCCCGAAATCCGGAAGCAGGCTGGTATCTTCCCCCGAGGACTGCGTCCGGGGCGGAGCCTTCACTGGAGGCGGCGGCTTGCTTTCCGCTGGGGGGAAGCTGACCGTCCGCTGGGCCAATGACGCGCTGGGTCCGCCGCCGAACAGGAGGAATGCCAACACCCCTGCCACGAGTACAACTCGCCGACCCCATCGAACCGTTAAACGATTCCCCTCACCCGGACCCGACGCGCCGAAACGGCGATCGGCTCCGACCTCTCCCTCGTCGGGGAGAGATGGGAAACAGGGGACGCCATCCCCGGAAAAAGGCCCCGATATCAGGTTGGATTCCGGGTCTGGTCTCCTCACTCGCCCCTTGAGGGAGAGGGCGGGGGTGAGGGGTGTGACATTGGGATTACTCATCTCTCTCATGGCAGGCTCACCTCCACGGTGGCCTGCGCGGCCTGGGGATCAGGCCGGATCCAATCCGTTTTCGGTTCCACCACTTGGGTCGAAACGACCCGGACGGGCCCGGTTGGATCCGCCGCCGTCACGTCCAGATCATAAAATGGGGAGTCCTTCACCACCCCCGCGCCCGTCACACTCCAGGCACGGACGATCAAAGACCGCAAGCTTCGTGGCAGAGGCGTCCACCCCTCTGTCGAAACCGGTACGGGACTGTTGCGCACATTCATATCAGCCGCACCCGCCGGAGGTCCGCCGGAAGCTTTCGCCGTCCGGATCGCCACCCGAGCCCCGACCGGAATCGTCCCGCGCAACCGGACCACCACATAATTCATCGTCTCCACCCAGAACGGACCCGACGCAGTCCCGACTCGTTGAACCTGCCCCGGCGTCAACGCAACATTCAGAATCGTTGCGGAAGCGGATTCCAATCGAATCAAGGGCCCGTTCGTTTCGGGTGCCGACAAAGCGCAATCGCTCACCTGCAGGTGGGTCTGACGGCCCAATAGGGGAACCTTCCCTTCAATTGTGGAACTCTCGATGACCGCCGGTGTCTTGTCAAAGGTCGCCCCCACTCCTGTGACGCGAATCCGGTTTGATTTCAACATGGCATTCTGGCCTTGCCAATCAAACCCCTGGTTCGCCCCCACGATCTCGTTGAACATCGCCGAACTGTCCGTATCCCGGATGATCCAAACCGCACGTTCATACGCTCCGGAGAAGGTGTTGTATTGCAATTGCGCCAGACTACAACCGTCGAGTTTGAGCGCCGTTGGGCTCGCCTCTGCCGTGCCGCCCCCGACCCAGATATTTTTTTGAATCACCGGGGTATCACACTGGACCAATTCCACCCGCGCGGCGCCCATAAACCGGTTGCCGGTCAATTGCATCCGTTCATCCGAGCGAACACCCGTATTGTCCAGTTTTTCAGCCCGAAGCACCACGTTCGAGAATTCACTGCGCTGACAATCGATCTGCACCCCCGCCCCGGCCTCGATCCTCAAGGGAAGACTCTTTGGCCGCCCCGTATCCAAACTTCCACCGGTCATCCGCACATTCGGCCGACCGCCAACCGGACTTTCGTGACCCGCCAGAAACAAGGCGGATTTATCTCTGCAAATTAATTGGTTATCCGCGGAATCGCCGCTCACCAGCCGGAGTTCGAGTACCCCTTGCGGTTGATGCCGCCCGTCCAGCCGGATCAAACCATAAGATTCCACCCCCCCATTGATGCTCAGCACATGGGTCTCCCCATCGTCCCGAAAGGTCAGCGTCGATTGAGGATCGAGCAACAGCCGCCGGCACGAGGCCTCGGTCCGCCCATCTCCATCGAATTCAACCGTGTCGCCCGCCGTTAGAATCACCGTGTCGGCGCTGAAGGGCACAATCTTTTCGCGCCAACTCAACGGATCGGTCCAGGCCCCCCCGCCCCGTCCGTTGGAATGCAACTCGGAAGGATAGGCCAATCCCACGTTGCTCAAGTCCACCCGGGCATAGTCCTCACCCTTGATCACCGCCGAGCGGCGGATTTGGCCGGGACGAGGGGGCCCGGTACAAACCAGCACGTTATTGCGCCGTTCCGGCAATCCAGTTGCCCCGTGCGCGACAAATAGACTATTGGACAGCAAGTGAATCATCCGCTCATCCTCACGCTCGCCCACCAGATGCAGTTCCATCATCCCCTTGGGTGTTTTGGACGCATCCAGTCGGAGGGTGCCGGAAGAGCGGATGGCCCCCGCTACGCGCAACACATAATGTCCCCCATCGGCCTTGAATTCGAGAACCGTATTGGTCTCCATGAAAATTCCCGCGCAGGTCAGCCGACCCGTCGGGGTCAGGCCGGCATATACCAACTGGTCGCCGCTGACAACCCGCACCGTATCCCGTTCGCCGGGAACCCGTCCCCCCTGCCAGGCGGAACCCTCCATCCAGGCGCCGCCCCCCCGGCCGTTACTGCGCCATTCCGCGGCGGCCAACAGATTCCCCGCCAACAACCCCATCGCCGCCAACAACCAGATGCAGGGCTTTTTCCAAAACATCACCGGAGAAAAAGAGCCGCCAAGCGGTAGTTGACTCGGGTCGGGCGACACCTTCCAGCCTTCGTAGCCAGAGGCTTGACTTCGGCGGAGTAGGCCCGGGGGAACCGTCGGGGTTGTTCCTCGGCTCGCTCGGAGAGCTCGCACTACCCCGGATCTCCATCCGCATCCAGTCAGATCGCTTTCTTCTGCAATGGGACGGAACAATTTTCGGTGGACTTCGTTTGCACCCCAATGGGGAGGAGAAAGGCGGTCAGCGACCACCTCCACAGGGAGATCGGTTGTAGCCGCGGCCGATGGCCGCGGGGATTCGAGTGGGAAGGGCGCGAATATCAAAAAGGGTTTTTTTCGCATCCAAAGGTTTCTCATTGCGGGTCCGTCCCTTCAATGAATTGGCGCAAACGTTCGGCTTCGGCGTCGCTGACGGACCGGACCCGCACATCATCAAACTGATAAAGTCCCCGCGTCAAGGCGCCCAATCTTAAAACAACGATGGCGGAATCCGAATGGGGGGCCACAAACCAATGGGCATATTTCCGCCAATCGCCATAGGTTTGATCGAGCCCTTCCCGGTTTCGGGAGATCTCGTCTGAATCCCCCTTGACTTCGATGGTCACCGTTGGATCGTCGAACGGCGGCGCCAGGGTCCCCTCCGCAGTATACCAAAATTCAACCCAGATCCGCCCACCCGCCGTCAACTTCGGCAGATTGAGCGAATACCGGAGTCCTTGTGTCCGGGCTTTCTCGATCGCCACCAACAAGACCCCGGGATTTTCACGCCCCAGCAGAGGCATCACATCGTCCGGCGTGTTTTCATTGACCCGGGGAAAGGTGTGGTCGAAATCGAAATCCATCAAGCGGGTCGCCAATGAATTCGTCGTGGCCACCCCCTTCGCCGCCCACCGGGTGGCCGTTGCGGCATATCCATTCTGGGCATAAAATTCAGGAAAGCCCGTCTCCAGACTTTTTATCCACTCTAACGCCTGGTTCCACTCTTCCGCCCGGGCATACGCATCGGCAATCCCCGCCAGCGTCGCTGCCCGGTAGGAGGACCAGGCCGGCAATTTCAGGACGGCTTCATAATTGCGCACCGCGTCATCATAGGCCCCCAGCTTGCGATCGGTTTCGGCGCGTAAAAATCGATAGAAGCCCTCCAGTTTCTGCTCCGGAAAAGCTCTTTCAATCCGCTTCAACAACCGTTGGCTTTGTCGCATATCGCCGCTTTTCAGCGCCTGTTCCGCCACGCGCAACAATGCGCCCCGGGTCGCATCCTGATCCGCACCGGTGGGATCCAGATCCGCAACGGCATCACTCCCGAGATCTGCCGCCGCCCGGTAAGCGGCCGAGGCTTGAGCCCAGTCACCCGCGTCCCAGTATAAATCACCCCGTGCCGTCGCGGCGGCCCGTACCACCGGATGCCGGATCCGGCGACCTTCATCCAAAATCGCATCATAAAGCCGGCCGGCCGCCTCGAAATCGCGCAGATACACCTGTTGAATCCGTGCCCCTTCCATCATCAATCGCATTCTGGGAATCCGCAACCGATTCACTTCGTTGGTGGCGGCACGGTACCCATTCAACGCTTCGGCCGCGCGGCCGCCCGCCGCCCGCGCATCCATCCGCGCAACCTGGACCGCCATTCGGTATTGAGAATCCAAATCCTTCTGGGCCAGCAGCCGTTCGCACAACCGCTCCTGCAAGTCCCAGCGGTTGGTCTGCCCGCACAGCGTCAAAACCGCGAACATCGAATCGAGTTGTGCCCGGGATAACCGGTCGGGATTCCAACCGCGAAAGACGTCGACCACGGCCGCCAGGGAAAAGGGACTGGTCGGCATTGGCGCGGACCAGATGTGAATTCGCCGTTTGAAAGGGGGCAGGGTCGGATGCGAGGCCAGACTCACTTCCCGATCGCCTGTTTGGAAATAGACATGCGCCGGGGTTTCGCCGACCCCGGACAATCCGTCACCGAAATTCCAGCTCAAACGGGCTCCGTCGGGATAGGAACCCACCGCCTGGAACCGGACCAACGAAAGGAAAACCCCATCCGATACCAGGGTGTCATCGATCCCCCACCCAATGATCGCCACCGGTTTCCCATCCCGCGCCTCCACTCCCGCCGGTGTGCCGATTAACGACTGGGAAAATGCCGGCGGCGGCACCAACGACCAACCGGAAGCCCCCGGCTTCAACCAGAGCAGCGCACAGCGTCCTTCGGCTCCCGGCGTATTCCCCACCACCTGGTGAACTTCGATCGGATGCAGGCCCGCCTCCAATTCGATCTCCTCGCCCACCCCGTACATCGGAATCCGGCCCACCAGGGGCGCATGGCTTCCCTTCCGTGAATAGACCTTATAATTATCGATGAAGAGAAAGGCTGCATCGTCCCCGTTGATCAGGAACCGGTAGACTCCGGGTTCGGTGATCTTTAAATAGCCGCGATAGGAAGCGGCGAAATTCCGCGGTTCAGATCGGCGGACGGGATTGAAGTTTTGCAGGATCGCCGGAACGATTCCATTACCGATGACCGATTCGCTGCGATTCAATCCCTCATAAACCGTCGCCCAATCGGTTAACTCGTCACCCGCCCAATCCCGAAATTCCACCGTCAGTCCTTCGCGCAAAACCCGGGGATCGGCATCGGCCACCAGCCGGGTGTGTTGGGCAACCGCCGCCTGGGCTGCAACCGCCGCCTGTTCGGCGGTCGTGTGCCGGATTTCAAAGGCCTCTTTTAAATCCGGCAACTGGGGCGCGGCCTCCGTCAGGATCGCGGCTGAACTATCGCGCAAGGACATCGCCCGATCCCGTGCGGTGCGCGCTTCCCCTACCGACGCCTGGGCTTTCTGAAGCTGGGCCGCTTTCTGAGCCCGATCCTGACGGGCGGTTTCCATCAGGGTTTCCAGACGGGTCGCCTCCATTCGCTCCGGCAATGCCGCCCCCTCGGCTTCGCGCCATTGGACCGTCCGTTGGGTCAGCTCTTTTCCCGTCGTCTGAATCTGGGCCTCGCTCGTCCGGTAAGCCTCGGTGGCCGTTTGAACCGCCTGTCGCGCGGCACCTATTTTGTCCGGAGTCGCCTTCTTCACTGCCGCTTGCGCCGCCGCCAGGGCATTCGATGCAACCAGGTAAGCCGATCGGGCCATCCCCCAGGTATTGCTGGCCGCCCGAACCTCCCCGTCCAGTTTCTGAACCCGGGCTAAACGCTCCTGGGCAATCGTCCGTGCCCCGGTCGCAGCTGCCGTGGCCGCTGTCAAAGCCGCATCGGCGGGTGGAACCTGCGCAACGGCCGCGTCGACCTTGGCCTGCCGTTCCGCCAGCAAGGGCTCCCATGAGGCGATCTCCCGCGCGGCGGCATTGCTCGTAGCCGTTGCCTGGTCAACCCGATCCCGCACCGCGCGCAAAGCTTCAGCGGCTTGTGCCGAAAGCTTCTGCATTTCCATCTTTTCGGTCAAGGCCTTGCGAGCCACTGCATCCGCCGCCTGGATTTGTCGCAACAGACCGGCATCGATGGCGGGGGGGGGATTCGGATGCACCCCGTAAATCCAATACCACTCGTCGTGTTCGCGCCGTTTGAATTGGACCAAAGTGAAACCCCGGGGATCATGGCTCAACACCGCCGAGGCAATCAACCGGCCATCCCGCCCCTGCACCGCCACATCCCGCGCATCCGGTAATAGCCAACCGCCGGTCGGCAGACGGACCATCACTGAATTCGGCGCCGTCAGCGAGGCCGCCTCGGGCACAAAAACCGGATAGCGGATTTGATAACCCGCCAACCACTCCGGCGCCGCCGGGCGATTGGTATCCACTCCAGCCGACACCCGGGCATCCACCCCACCAATCGCGCAAGCCAGTATCAAACCCGCGGCCAAGCCAACCCACCACCGGGTCTGCTGGCCCGGTGTCCCTTTTTGCTGTTTACGAGGCCGGTTATTCGGGTTCATGGGTGATCCGTAATTTCCATTGCCGTTCGCCGGTGATCAGGGGAGCGCCCAGTTGGATCCGGATCCCCGGATCCTCCACCGTCAATAACCAACCCCAATTGGTCGCCGCCCCGGCGTACCAGAGTTCAACGTCTTCGGTCACATTCAAAACTTTTAACCCGGGGGCCACCAGTCGGGCCACCACCGTCGGCCGCCCCGCCCGATCCGAAAAACGTCCACCGGCGCCCGGCCGCGTCCAGGCGATTTTCTGGGGAATGGTTTTTCGGTAATCGTAACACGCCCCCACCCCCCACTCTGCCGCCAACCGCCAGACATAGAGGCGGGGATCCGTACCCTCCACCCCCTCAACCGGCAAAATAAGCTCCGCCTGCGTAATTCGTTGCCTGGCCGGGATTCGTTCCAGCGGAAACCGGAATAAGAAACTGCGACCCGGTACCAGGTCCAGCAAGGCTGTGGTGTAGATGCCCGGCCGAAGCCACGACATCGCCCAACCCATCCGGGGCGCATCCGCCGCCATTCCAGCCGCCCGATCGATCTCCTGTCCCTCCAAAATCACGGTGCGGGCGGAACTCAGGCTCGCCGTCAAACCGAGAACGATCGCCAGAATGAGGGCCTGGAACAACCCTCTTCCCGTATTCGCAGATTCCACGATTTTCCCTTCGGGGCGGCGTCTCGGGGTCCCCTTCATGGCGTCACCTCCTGCAAGACATACAGACGGTCGGCCCGGGCGGAATATTTCACATCCCAGATCTTACCCCCCGTCGCAGGCCGGCTCTCCACCGCTCCGTCAAAATTGCCCAGCGCATTGATCGACAGGAGATCCACCTTCGCCGGACTCGGCGCCGCCACGTACATCGGCGGTCGTGAAACCACCGCCGGGGGGGCGCAAAAAGCCGCCCCCTCCACGGTCAGGGTTTGTGGCCGGCCCGATAAAAATCCGTCGCTCTGGGCAACCCCGATGGCCAGACTGCGATCAACTTCCAATCCGTAAGCCGCCGGAATCTCCGCAACTCCACCTGCCCAGATCTGATTGACCAATTCCTGAATGGGAAGTACTCCGAGCGGAGCCAACCGGTTCCCGGCATCCCAAGTCGCCAGTCCGAACTGGGTGCCGAAAATCAACGCGTTGGAACAAGCCAGGAATCCCCAGCCGTTCGGCGGGCCGCGTAAGACGTCCACATTGATCGTCACCGGAAGCCATTCGCCATCGCTCAGACGGGGCCAGCCATTGGTCAACAAGGGCAGTGACCCCAACCCTAAACCGATTCCGCTGCCAAGCGTCAGGTTGGATAAATATAATCGGCGGGCATCCGCCTCGATCGCCATCCGGCCCGGTTTCAAACCGGCGGCAAACATCGCCCCCCGGGCAAATAGCTCCGCCCGACCCAAACCCGTTTCAGTCAATGGGTAAATCGCCAAACACCCCAGGTTGGTGGAGGCCGCCCGAGTCTTCGGATCGGCAAGGCTCTCCGACGACCAGCCCCAGCGGACATATAACAGGGGTTCCCGCGGATGAAAGACCAGGTCGACCACGGTTTGGGGTTTCACAGCGGCAGGTACCGGTGGCGCCGACAAGGTCACCCAGGGGCTTGCCGCGCGTTGTCCATCCGCCTCCAACCGGTAAATCCGCACCGCCTCGTCCACCCCCCCCTGTCGCCCAACGGCCAACCAGGGTTGCACAGAATGCACCGCCATCACCATCGCCCCGGGTTCACGCACCCAGACCAGGCGATTCGACGCCCACTCGGCTCGCGCCGTTCCCAGCGCCAAGGCCAGGACGATCACGCCCAAAACCAAAGAACTTTTTAGCCCGGCGAACATGCGGCTCACGAGACGTTCGCCCTCCATAAAACGGGTCAAAGAATTCCCGACGGACTGCTCCAGCACTGGAGGGCGAGCCTCCGGCGAGCCGTCGAGAATCACGAGCAAAAGGCTCATCGGATCAACTCCTCGTAGTAGCGCTTGACCGCCTCTTCGTAACCCGGCAGGGACGGCGCGGACATTTCATCCAAAATGGATCCGCGAACCCGCTGTTCGCGCGGCACACTGGGCGCAAATTCAGCCGCCGCCCGGTTGAACACCATCAACGTCCCCACCAGCCGATCCAGCGTCTGTTGTTGGAGACGGAACAGGTCGGCGGAGGGATTCTCCTTGAGCCGGTCGAGGTTCGCATTCAACTGGTTGGCCAAGGCATCGAGATCTTCCGTGGGGAGATAGAGGTTGTCAAGTTTCTTGCGGATTACCTTGAGCCGCTGGACGATTTGTTCCTGGCGGCTCTCCCAATCGCGCAATTTGTCGGCGACATCCGGCGGCAACGGTTTTCCCTGGCGCTCCACCACCCGGTTCACCGTGTTGGGCGGTTTCATCCGATCGGCCATCTCATCCTTCCATTCACCGGCATCCTTGACGCTGAAACTCGCATCGTCCGATGCGACCTCCTTGCCGCCCACCCCGGTGGAGGTATCCTTCTGGGGATCGCTTGATTTTTCCTCGGCGAGCTTCCCGGCCTGGTCGGGAATTTCCTGCTGGCCTTCCTGCGCCTCATCGCGGCCCCGCCGATTGATCGATTTTTCGCCGGCGACCATTCCATGGGCCCGGGCCCCCTGGCGTCCGCTACGGGAAACTCCGCCCACATCCTGCGAGGGCGGTTTCATGTTACCCGTGGCGGCCGCCGCCGCGGTTGAATTCAAATCCCCACTCTGTTTGCCGATTTCCCCTTGTTCGGAAATGTTGAAGCCGGCATTGATGTTGTAGGTTTCGTAATCTTTCCGCAAGTCGTCGGCTTCTTCCAGCAGATTCCCCACCAGATCCTCGAATTCCTCCTGGACATGCGGCTTGACGCTGTTTCCGGCGCGATCGGAGGAATTGGGAAAACTCTTTTCCCCGGAGGGTTTCTGGGCCAGTTTCAAATCTTCGAAAGCCTGGCGACGCCCGTTGTCAGGCGGGGACAACAACGCTTTCATCTTTTCCTCGAAGAGATAATCGTTGCGCTTGTCAGCCGCCGCACTCCGCCGCTGTCGTTCCCGCGCCGCCATCTCCTGAAGATGCACAATCTCCGCCACACTCAATTGATCCGGATTCAGATCCAACAGGTTCTCCGGGGAACCCGCCTTCAATTCCTCAATCGCCTTTTGTCCTTCCAACCCGCTCTCGGTGAGTTTTTGGACATCCTCCAACGCCTGCCGGGCGGCATCGGATTGGATCTTGACCAACCCTACATACAAGGTCATCAACGTTTCGGCACACCGGCGTTGAATTCCGGAGGCCTCGGCCCACCGGGCCGCCCGCAGATGACCCGCCGCTTCGCGCAAAGCCGGTCGAACGCCGGGCTCCTCAAACGCGGCCGCCGTCGCGATAAAGGCCGCACCCAACGCCGGACCCGCCGGCGGAGTGTCTCCGCTCCCCAGTCCCTTCATCGCCGTGCCAGCCAAACCCAACAAGGCATCCACCTTGTCCTGCCGTCGCCCCGTCCCCAACGCCACACGGGGATCGATCGATCCGGCCTCCAGCCCGGCATAGGTGGCCGACTCGGTCGCCATCCGATCCTGTCGTTCGGCCAGCATCTTGAGGAACGCCGTCATGTGCGCCAATTCCCAATCCTGGCGGTATCGGGCATGATGCGCCTGATTGTCCTTCAAACTTCGGAACATCCGTTCGAGCGTCAACCGCGCTTCCCCCAAAGCCGCCCGCTTGCCCTGGACACTGTCCCGGCCCGCCACGGATTGAAAAACCCGCCGGAGTCGGACCTGTTCGGTATCCGCCAGCAATCCGAGACTCAAGCGAACCGCCGCCTCCGCCTCATCCAAACTGCGGGCCAGGGCGGCCGTCCGCTCGCGCAGGCCATCCGCATCGCGGACCATCACCTGGACTGCTTTGACGAAGGGATCCAGCGTCTCCCGGGTATCCCAGCGCAAGCCCGATGCCGGATCCAGTTTCGCGCTCCACTCGTTTTGCCTCGTGATCAGCCCCTGGACTTCCGCTGTCAGCCGGGCCAGAGCGGCCTCGTCATGTAAAATCTTTTCATACTGGAGTTGCAGAGCCGTACCGACCCCGCCCATCACCACGGCACACGTCCGCCCGGTGACCCATTGATCCGCGCGGGCAGGACACGTGTCCCGGCCCCGAATGGCAATCTCGCCCCGCTCCCCTTCCGCCACCGCCAGGGCGGCCAGAGCCAGAGCCGTATTCGTGGTGAACACGACCGGCATTCCCGGTGGATCCCATTGCCGCAAGGTCTGCCAGGCTTGCGTGCTGGATGAACTGGACACCGGATTGGTTCCCTCGTCGTCATCGGGACGGAAGAACAACCCCATCGTCCGCAGTCCGAAATCGTCGCGACCTATCAAGGTAACGGGGATCACGGCATCCATCATCAGCTCCGCCTGCGGTTCAATTCCCCCGAATTGAAGATCGGGCGGTTGATCCTCGCCAATGCGGATTTCATACCGGCGACCCGATTCGGCCGGGCGGCCGGTCTGACGCGATTCGATCCGGTAGCCGGTAAACCGGCCGATTTCAAATTCACCCCGATACGTTTGGGCATCCACCCGGGCGAGGGCGATCCGTTGGGTTTCGTTGGAGTCGGCGGCCGGATCGGTGGTCCCCTCCAAAACCAGAACCGCCGCCTCGACCGGCCGGTTTAATCCCCACAGTCCGGTCACCCGCGTTCCATGAAGCGCCTCCAACTCCCCCTGGGAACCTTCCTGAATTTTATCCGGGCGACGGGTATAGGCAGGATACACATACGTCGCCGTCAACCGCTGAAGATCCGCCGGCTGGGGAATGGTGATTGCATAAAACGGAGTGATGTAATCCCCGCCCCGAACCGCGTAGGTCATCGACACCTGGATGTTTCGCAGGAGATAGCTCACCCGGTTGGTTCCGGGCGGCACCGGAAGGTCTTCGCTGAACCGCGCCTCGGCGCCATGCCGGAAGAGCGTAATCGACTCCGGCACGCGCCCTTCGATCTGCGCCGTCAGGAGGACATCGCTTCCCGGACGGATCTCGACGTCGCCCGGCGCCAACAGGATCCGGGTGCGGTAAAGGGGGGCAACATCGGCCAGGGGCATGAAAATCCGGGTCGCGGCATTGACAAAACGATCCCGCGCAATCCACCAGAATCCGATCCCCGCCAACGCCATCGTCAACGCCAGCCCGGCGGCGATCGCCGCTGGCCGGCCACTCATCGCCGGCGGCAGATGGAGTGCCGTCAAATGCCGGCAATTGTCCTCAATGACCGCCGTGGTCATCGCATCCGGATCCCCGATTCGCGCCAATTGCAGGGAATTGATCAGGCGATTTTCGAGATGATTCTGCGTTCCGCCCTCGATCGCCAGAGCCACCTGGTCCTCGCCGAATCGCGAACGACGCCACCGATTGACCACCCGGATCAATCCGAACAGGACGCCTAAGCCGAAGAAACCACAGACGATCAGCCGCAGGGGCATCGTGAAGTGCAGGGCGTTATCCAATAGAAAGACCAGCCAGAGCGCCGCCAGCAGGGTCGCCGCTGAAAATGAAAAAGCCTCGG
Organism: uncultured bacterium; assembly: GCA_903824675.1. Lineage (GTDB taxonomy): Bacteria > Verrucomicrobiota > Kiritimatiellia > CAIKKV01 > CAIJXV01 > CAIJXV01. The sequence goes on along the minus strand of CAIJXV010000088.1, from coordinate 45,234 downwards.
CGATGACCAGGTTGCGCCAGCGCCGGTTGTGATGCCGGACCAACCGCCGGAGAGACTGGAGATTATAGGGAGGACTCATACATACCCCCGGATCAAACGGATCAACCAGTCGGCGCCCAACAACACGACCAACAGCAAAAGCAATCGGTGCAAGGCCCAACCCTCGATGAAACGCGGCACCAGAATCTCGCGCTCGGCCGTGGCCGGCGGCGGCCAGGTCGCCGGATCCTGAGGATCGATCCGCATCCCGCCGGTCGCCTGCGCCAGATTGGCCAGGAACATGGCCGCCGGTGGTTGCGCCCGCTCTTCCGGCGGCGCTTCGACGACATTCAGAATCAACTGCGCATCGGCCAACGGGCGGCCCCCATCGTAGCCGGTTGCGCGTACCGTGTAAGCACCGGAAAGCGCCGCTTCAAAAACCGCCTGGAAAACTCCTGGCTGCCGGGGATCGGCCAGCAAGTTCAGGGGAAGCGTCTGCCCATCAGGTAACGTCACGCCCGTCTCGAAAACGGGTTGGTCTGCAACCTTATCCCCTTCCAGCCTGGCTTTCAATCGGACTTCGGCGCCCACCTGATAACTGCTCCGGTCGGTTTCCAGGTGAAGTGCTTGATTCCCCTTGCGGGAATGGATGGGTTGAAGCGCCCGCAAGGCCTGTTGCCAGAAAAAGAGATAAGGCGTGTTGCCTTCCGCATCCAGGACGGCCGCCATCTGCCATTTCCAAAGGGTGTCCGTGGCGAGGAAGAGAACGCGCCCCCGCCCCACGGTATGTTCCGCCAGGACGATCAGGGGACCGTTGGCATTCGACAGGCCGGACGCTTCCAGCAGGATTTGCGCGGCGGGGCGTTTGCGCGTCACCGGATAAATCTGATCCACCGGGGGCAGATCGGCCCAACGCTGAAGCGCCTGCCCGGTGGGCGCAAAAAACCAAGCGCTGTTCCGGGACTCCGGACGCAATCGGATCGCGATCGGACCGGGCAGGGGTTTTGCCGTTTCCGGGGTCATCTCCACCGGCAACAGTCCGGCGAGTTCGGGCACATCGGCCCACCCCACCAAGCGCGGGCCCGCGATCACCAACAGGGATTTACCCTCCTCCACCACTAAATCACGCAAGGCCGGCGCCAGGGCCCGGGGCCACCTCCGTGGATCCGTGTCGCCCAGGATAAAGATATCGAACCAGCCTAATTCGGTCCGGCTTTGGGGAAAACCTCCCAGACTGATTTGCCGGTCCGGCTCGCCGAATTGCTGGTACAATCCCGTGCCGCGCGACAGAAAAGCGGTCAAGGCAAACGCGGGGTCGTCTTCCATTACCCGCCGCAAAAACTTAAAATCCCAGCGCCAGGCATCATCCAGAAACAACACTTCGTTTTTCAAACTGGGCACGGTCACGCTGAAGGGCCGTTCTGCTTCACCGGAAAAAGGAACGGGCGAGGCCGTCGAAGTCAATCGAACCTGGTAATGATGAGTGCCGGGAAGCGTCGGCGTAAAAACCAGTTCAACCGGTCCCCTTGAAAGCGTGGGGCCCGCCGGCAGATCCTGCCGTACGATCTCCTGCTCGCCTTCGATCAGCCGCAGAACCGTGGCCCCCGAAGCGGGGGGTATGGCCAGCGTCACCCGGACCCGGCCCTCGGCCCCTTGCAGAATCCGGACCGGCGCCTGAATCGCGGTTATCGCCGGCGGGGTATCCGCCGACGGCAGTCCCGGTGCCGGCCATTCCAGAACATCCACCGCCAACCCCAGGGCGCGGGCCACCTCCGCCGGATCCTGTGGATCGCGATCCAGTCCATCAGACAGGAGCAGAACCCGGTTGGCTTGCATTCCCGGTAAATCGTCCGGGATGCTTTGCTGGCGATACAGACTCCAGGCGGTTTGAATCGCGGCGGCCATCCGGGTGGTCGCCCCGTCGGGTTTCATTCGCGCCAGATCCGGAATTTCAGCCCGCACGACCGTGCGATCAAAAACAAACAGATGCGTATTGTGCCGGCTGAGATAGCGGGTCGCCAACGGACTGTCGGTCAACGTCCGACGCAGGGAGTCCCAGCGGGCGGGTTGGTTCGTGCCGGCCGGTGCCGCCATGCTGGCCGACCGATCCACCAGCACGAGCAGGTCAGGCGCGCGTCGAACCCGGTGTTCCATCCGCACCGTCGGACGTAACAGACACAAGGCGAACACCAGGACCGCCAGGAGCCGGAGCATCAGCAGAATTCCCGCCCACCGGTTGGGAATGTTCCGGAGCCGCAGGATCCGGTAACCCAGCCAGGTCACCAGCAATAACAGCAGGACCGCACAACCGATCGCCCACGGCGGCCATACCGGATTCCAAATCCAGGTCATGCGCCCCCCTTTCGCGCCGGGATCGAGTCCGAATCCCCGATCCCCGTCAACACTTCAGGCAAGCCGTCCGGAATGACTTCCGGCAGAATTTCGCCCAGGGTTTCCGGTGGCGTCGCCTGGGCCGAAACGCCGGATTCGACTCGCGGGCAAACCCAATGAGTCCAGAAAAATTCCGTCACCAGAACCAGCAAGGCGAGCAACATCAGCCAGGCATCCAGTTCGAAGCGGCGGGAGGATTCCGTCGCCGCATGCCGTTCCCAATCGACGCTGGACACCGTTTTAAAAGGAGCCGGCTTCCACCAGCGTTGGAGCAGAGCGGAATCCGCCGTCACCCAGGCGCTATCCCGCCGTCCGCATTGAACCGGAATAATCCGTTCCACCGCCACGCCGCCCCGGCGATAAGCGAGGGTATACAAACCGGGCCGGCGCGCCTGGTCCACCTGGACCTCCCAACCGCCCGCCGAGGTCCGAAGCTGGAAAGGAAGCGATTCGTTGGCCGGATCCCGGACCGTCACGTCGGTCGGCGGCTCGAGTTCGCGGATCGGAATCCGGAGGGGCATGTCAATGGTCGGTTGTTCGTCGAGATACAGGGTCCCGGCTGCAAATCGCGTCAGACGATCGATCAAGGGCACAAAAATCCGACGACGGGGCAGATCACTCCAGGCATCGTCAGCCGAGGTATTCAACAGCACTACCCGGCCCCGACCTGATTCGGACTCCATCAAAAACGGCTTTCCGTCGTTGGCTCGGGCCAGGACCCGGCAAGGTTCCCCCGCAGGATCGATTTCCAGGGCATGCCAGGCCGAAACCTTCACCTGCAATAAATCGCCGAAGGTGTCGTCCTGCAACGGCGCCAACAGGGGATGACGCCAATCCAGTCCCGCTAGGGACGACAGTTCTGCCGTGCCGGCACCCAGCCGCTTCGCGGCCAGGCGAACCGGTACCAGCGGGGGAACCGAAAGTCCCGTCTGCGCAAAAAAGTCATTGTAAAAGGCGGGCTTGCTCGCAGGGCCCAGGAAGACGACCAATCCCGCCCCCTGCCGAACCCGGGCTGCGATCCGTGCCCCTAAATCACCGCTCCAGTCCGGCAGATCGGCCAGGAGAATCACTTCGGCCCGGTCGATCTCCTCGCGCGTAACCCGGCCCGGCGTGCGCACCGTCAGCGCCTGCCATCCACTGCGATCCTTCGCCAGCACCGACAGCGCGGTTTTCAAGTGCCAGGCCGGTGCCAGGGATTCAGGGCCTTTCCCCGCTTCCTCCAGGATCAGGATGCGCGGAGCCGCGGGGGCATCCAGCGCCAGCCAATAGAGATCGTCCGATGCCAGGGCATCGGACGGCAAAAGGCTGATGACGGCAACCCGCCCGGCGGTTTCATAGCCGACCGGCAATTTAAAATTCACCGTTACCGGCCGGTGGGCCGTCAGGCTGACGGATTGGGACATATCCGGCAATCCCGGCAGGTTTCCCACTTTGACCGTCCGTTCCTGGGTTCCCGAGCCGACGGCCGACAGGGTGACCCTCAGAGTGGCAGCCGGATTAGCCCCATCCCCCGGCTGAACGGCGGCAGACGCAATCCAGGCATTCTCCGGTTGCTCCGGCTCCACGGTCACCACCCGGACCGTAACCGGCGGGGGTACGGCGGCCAGAAAACGGGAGATGCTTGAGGGATCCCACGCTTGAGCCTGATGATCAGTGATGAAAATCAAGTCCACGCGGGCATGGGGTCGGCGTTCCGCCAGGAGTCCGGCCACGGTTGGCAGAGCGTCGGTGAGTTCGCCCTCCGTGGATTCAGCACGCAAAGCCCGCAGACGTCCCAGGAGAAAACGGGGGTCGTCGACCAACGGGCCCAATCCTTCGGGTTGTCGTCCACCGGCCAGAACGACGGCCGACCGGTCTCCCGCCCGTCCGCCGGATAGAATGCGTTCCGTCAGAACCCGGGCCCGGTCAATCGGCCGCGTCTTGCCCGGAACTTGAAAGGCCATACTGCGGCTGACATCGATAATCAGGAACCGCTCGGCATTCCCCTCGCCCCGGCCGGGAGAAAACACGGGCTGGGCCAGGGCCAGTACGAGGGCCGTAATAATCACCACCCGCAAGATGAAAAGCAGGACCTGGTGCAGTTGGATACGGCGGGACAGATGATGGCGACTGGCCTTGAGCCAGCGCAGACTGCTGAAAGGAACCACCCGGATGCGGCGCGGCTTGAAAAGATGGAGGAGGATCGGCACACTGAGAAATGCCAATCCCGCCAGGGCCATCGGTGCCAGCCATGCCAACATCATCTGCTCCTTTACCGCAATTTCATCCGCCGATGCAAATAGGCTTCCAGCGTCCGGTCATGGGGGTCCCGGATATTCACGGGCTGATAATCAATCCCCGCCTCGGACAAACCGCGCCGGTAAAAATCAGTCAGGGCGCGGATTTGCGCCTGGTAGGTTTCCCGGATGGTCGCCGGATCCACCTCGAGTTCCTCGCCGGTTTCGACATCGCGAAAACGGGCTGACGCGGTAAAATGGAAATCGATTTCGGCCGGATCCTGGACCTGGAAAACCAGCACATCATGGTTATGGCTGGCGATCAGACGGATCCCTCGCAGGGTCTCTTCGGGATCGTCCTGTAGATCGCTGATCACCACCACCAGGCTCCGCCGCTTGATGCGTTGCAGAAGAATGCGCATACTTTCCCCCACCTTCGAAGGCCCGGACGGGGGATACTGGATCAGGGTCCGTAGCAGGGTGTGTAAATGCTGATTGCGACCCCGCGGCGGAATTAAAACCGTCGGCGTGTCGGAAAAAAGACCCAGGGCCACCGCGTCCTGCTGTTTGATCATCAGATAGGAGAGACAAGCGGTCATCTGGCAGGCATAATCCCACTTGGTGAGCCGCCCGGTACCAAACGCCATGGAGGCCGATCGATCGAGCAGGATGAAACAGCGAACATTGGTCTCTTCCTCGCTCCGCTTGATGTAATAATGATCGGTCCGGGCGTACAACATCCAATCGAGAAATTTCAGGTCGTCGCCCGGCACGTATTCGCGATGATCGGCAAATTCCACTGAAAACCCCCGAAAGGGCGAGCGATGCAATCCGCTGATGTATCCCTCCACCACCCGGCGCGCCATCAGCGGGGTCAATCCGAATCGCGCCAGGGTCTCGGGATCGAGGAACCGCCGGGAATCCTGTCCTTCCCGGATACGGGTCGTCACCGTCAGATCACCCCGGTCCCGCCAACGCGTTCGCAACCGATCCAACCGGTCCCGTAAGGCGCCCCACCAGGGCGGGAAATGAAGTGGAGTCAAGCGCGGCAAGCTCATGCGTACGAGGCCTCGCCTTTAATAAGCATCTCGTGCCAATGTAACGATAAATGATTTGTCGCTAATTTGTTAAGTCCGGTACCCATCTTAATAGCTTCCATTCCGCTACTCCCGGTTCGTCCTCCCACCGCACCCCGTTCGTCATCCTGCCGCTCCTCGTTCGTCATCCCGAGCGCAGTCGAGGGATCTATCGGCTCCTCAGTTATCCGGAATATGAGATCCCTCGACTTCGCTCGGGATGACTGCACGCCTGAACACGTTCTTTTCTGCTGCCGCCCACCCGGCAAAGTCCAACCGATTCCTAGACGTGTGTCCGCTCCGGCACCGTCTCCAACAGTTTGTTCAGGATCATGTCAGAAGTGATGCCTTCGGCTTCGGCCACGAAACTGGGCGCCACCCGATGCCGCATCACCGGCAGCACCATCCGGCGGACATCTTCGCAGGAGACATTGATCCGGCCGGCCAGGGCCGCCCGGCATTTGGCGCAGAGGATCAAGGCCTGCCCCGCGCGCGGCCCGCCACCCCAAATCACCTGCTTGCGAATAAATTCGGGCGCGGTGGGATCGGCCGGTCGGCTGGCGCGCGCCAGATCCACGGCATAACCCGTCACATGCCGAGAAACCGGCAGACTGCGCACCACTTTCTGAAAGGCGATCAGGCGGTCCCGATCCAAAACCGGTTGAACGGAGGCTTCCCAGTTGGCGGTCGTTTTTTCGACGATATCCTCTTCCTCAGTCAAAGCCGGATACCCGATGAAGGTATTCAACAAAAACCGGTCCTTCTGCGCCTCGGGCAAAGGATAGGTGCCTTCCTGGTCGATGGGATTCTGGGTGGCGAGGACAAAGAAAGGCGGTGAGAGCGGATAGGTCTTCCCGGCGGCGGTGACTTCCTTCTCCTGCATCGCCTGTAATAGGGCCGACTGGGTTTTGGGCGGGGTCCGGTTGATTTCATCGGCCAGCAATACATGCGTAAAGATCGGACCGGCCATGAACACCGAGATGCGTTTGCCGCTGACATGATCTTCTTCGATCACGTTGGTTCCGGTGATATCCGAGGGCATCAAGTCCGGCGTAAACTGGATACGCTTGAAATCCAACGCGAGCAGATGCGCCAGCGTATTGATCATTAGGGTTTTGGCGAGACCCGGAACACCCTCCAGCAGGTTGTGCCCTCCCGCAAAAACCGTAATCAATAACTCCTCCAATACCGCGGTTTGCCCGACAATCACCTGACCAAATCCCGTCATCAGGGCAGATCGGGCGGCCTGTAATTCGGCGACCTGTTTTTCGATATCGGTAGTCATTTGAACCTCATTTAAGAAGACTCCACGCCAGACTGATAAATGAAGCGAATAGTGTGCCCGATTTCGTACTGATTAACAACTTTAAATAGGGATTTAGAAAGCAGGTCTAGGGTGCAAAAACTGGCCGACGCAACAGGATCAAGCCGTTGCCCACAGGCCGCAAACTGAAACCCGAAGGCGAGTTCACTACCCGCCCGTTCAACCAAAAGGTCGAGGACCCTCCGCCATCCAGATTCAGAGCATCGGTGCAACCCGGGGATTGCATGAATTCCGCAAGCTCACGAAGATTGATGCCGAGGGAAAGGTTCGCCTGCCGACCATCCACCACGACCCAAAAAATATTCGTGGCATTGAATCCAACCGCGGTCCGCGCGAAAGCGGGATCCCGGAGGGTTCCGTGAGCTTCGGCCTGATTCGTCCACCCTCGATCAATGGCGGATCACCCCCCACCGCAGTGACGATGGCGGAGAGATCCTCGTTAACGGCCGGGCTGAGAACCAGGAGGTCACCGGCCTGCACCTTGGGCGTCGCGGCATCCGCCTTCTTCGAGATGCTGAGGATCAGACCATTCGTCGGAATCGCGGTATTGCCCGTGCGGCTGACCGTTTAAGATGCACGGCGGGTTGCCCTCGACGGATCTCCAAAACATGGATGGACAGCGGGACCTCTAGCTTGGAGATCAACTCATACTGGACCCCCTCGCCCAATTCGCCAGCCGGAAGCAGGCCTGCTAGCGGTACCATCAGCAGTCCGAAAGAAAGCAAGCTCAACGCCAACTGAACCCGCCCCTCTCGTGAAAGAAAAAAATATTTATTCACGACCTGAAGCAAAACATTGGACTGAGGTCACATTAAACGCAACAATTTAATTAGACGCCCCAAAATTATAGTTGGCTTTGGATTTTATTTGGAACTATCTTATCCGCAGGATTGGTCATGGCACAGCTTTCGTTCAAACACGTTTCGGAGATTGATGATGAAAGTTTCACTCCAACATCGCGCCTTGCTCCTGCGACTGGGGAAGATGATCGCTTTTACGGCGGCACTTCTCGGCACGACGAAACTCACGCTGGAGTTCGACACCCTCACCAGCGCTCCAACGGCCGCCTTCAGCTTCCTCATCATTGTTCTGCTGTCCGCTTTTTTCGGGGATCTCCTGGTAGCCATCACCACCTCTTTAGTGGCAACGCTTTGTTTTGATTATTTTTATTTGGAGCCGGCGGGAACACTCCACATTACCGCTTTCTCCGATTGGATTTCACTCATTGCCTTCCTGCTGGCTTCGGTGATCATCAGCCGGTTGACGGCCTCGGCGGCTGAAAACTCACGAAAAGCCGAGATCCTCAATAAAACGCTGGAGCAATTAAAAGAATTTGGCGAACGGCTTTCATCCCTGCCAACCGACCAGCTCAATCTTTCGGTAATTGCCAAGGAAACCCTGCGGATATTTTCTCTGGAATATTGCTCGATCCATGTCCATGGAGAGGGAAAATGGCAGCATTTTACGGGAGCCGCGTCATCCGATCTCGCTCCCGAGGTTGAAACCCAAGTTAAATTTCTTCAGGACCATTCCAGGGATTTAATGGAACTGGCCGATGAGAATCTGATGGGAGTACGCTACATGTCGATCAATACGGGAAAGACTCCGCTGGCTATACTGGCGGTGAAAAGTAGAACGCTGCCGACCGAAGCCATCGGAACCATCGCCGGCTTGATCGCCGTAAAGTTAAGCCGGGGTTAGAGGGTCGCGGCCGCGGCCTGCAAGTCTTTCTGCTTGGCCTTGACCTCCACATCCGTCCAGTCCGGATTGATGGCAACGTAAACCGTCCGGCGTAAAATCTCCAGCGTCCGCGGACAGGCGGTATCACTGTAATCTGCGCGCAATCCCTGGTTCTTGGGAAAGAAGAAGGGATTCATATCCGGATGGTGCGAGATGCGCTTTTCACGCAAGGGCTCCCAATTCGTATAGACATGTTTGCCATGGTCAATCAGTACGAAACCGCCAACCCCGGGCTGTGCGGCAAAGGCCCGGGCTTGGGCCTCGTTTTTCAACTGGAGAGTCAACATCACCCCGCAGTCACCCGCCGGGTCATTACTGGGCGCCACCCAAACGCCCCCCCGCCCGGAAACAGCCTCCGCCAGCGTATTGCGCATCCGACGCAAGTCGGCGATGATCCCGTCCATGCGTTTCATCTGGACGCGCGCCAGGGCCCCCATCACCTCACCCGCCCGGTACTGCTGCGCCACAAAGATCGGGGTCTGCAGCTCACCGGCCTGAGGTCGAAATGCACTGCCTGAATCGTGATAAATGGTGGCTCGCTCATAAAGCTGCCGGTCATTCGTCACCAGGCATCCGCCCTCCCCGCCTGCGGAGATGATTTTGTAATAATTGAAACTGAATACTCCCACATCTCCCCAGGTGCCGGTCCGGCGTCCTTTGTAGGAACCCCCGTCCATTTGGCAGGAATCCTCAACCACCTTGATCCCCCGCTGGCGGGCAATGGCCACAATCGCCTCCAGATTGGCCGGCCGGCCGCTCATGTGAACGGGGATCACCGCCTTGACTTTCGGACCGATCTTGCGCTCAAAATCGGCGGGGTCCAGCCCCAGGGTTTCATCCACTTCCGCCAACACCGGAATGGCGCCCACCGTCAACACCGAGGTGGCGGTGGCCAACCAGGTGTAGGCGGGCACGATGACCTCGTCCCCCGGCCCGATACCGAGCGCCGCAAGGGCGCAGACCAGACCCGCCGTCCCGCCTCCGCTCATCAGGAGGGCGTAGGTGACCCCCATTTTCGCCGCCCACTCTTGCTCAAAAAGCACAACCTCTTGCAGATGTCCGGATTTTGGATCACCGACCCGAAACCATTGTTTCGATAAAATGACCTTGGATACTTCATCGATCTCTTCTTGTCCGGCACGATACATGGTCGTTCTCCTTGAAACGGCGGGTTCATACGTCTACCGCGCCAGATGTTAATCATCTCCGGGTTACGACACAAACAAATTAGTCACTTTGCAGGGCTGTCGGAGGCACGGCCGGCTGACCGATCAGGCGTCCACCACCAAAACGCCGTGAATTGTCACGGCCGGAATGCGGACCGAGAGCGATCCCGCCGCCCACTGCCAATCTATCTCGCCAGGCTCCAGCGCCCAGCTGACCGCGCGCGGCTTCGCGTTCAGACTCATCCGCACCGTAACAGGGCCGACGGCGGGAATGGCATCAATCGCGCCGTTGTTCGGCGAATTCGGAACACCACTGGCGCGATTGACGAGGTGCACCAGGCGCGTATCAGCTCGTCGGCGCAACGTGATGTCCACACTCGGCGGCGCCTGCACCCGGATGTCGGGTTTCGGCAGCAACCGATCCGCCAGAGCGCCGATAAAACAGCGGGTCAGGGGATAACGATTGTGGGCAAAATCGCGGAACACATCGGCCGGCACATAGGCAACCTGCCCCTGTCCGACCTTATTGATAACAGCCGACGGATGGGGTAGCAAGCAATCCTCGAGCAAGCACCCGCGGCCGAGAGGACCGATCGCCTTTGCGGTGGTAACCGTGCCCAGGCGCCAGTTTCGGCTATAAAGCGGCACCTCGCCATCGGCGGCCGGGACCACATAGGTCTTTTCCGCCTGGACTTCGCTGGTGCGGAAGCCGAGGAACGTTTCTTCGAACCGGTCGAACAGGTCGCTGCCGGTCAGCAGCAGGTGCCCGCCGTTCTCGACATAGGCTCGCAAAGCCGCGACCATCGGTTCGGACAGGCGCGTCTGCTCGGGCACGACGATCAGCGGAAATTCGTTCACGCGCGGCAGCAGTGCCCACTCGTCCAGGATGTCGACGCCATAGCTGTTCTCCAGCAGAGCGTAGACAGCACCTTGCACCGGCGCGGCATCGACATTCCACATCAGGTTCTTGCCGCGCACGTCGCTGAACAGGTGATGTTCGGAGTGCAGGATGGCGATTTGGGGAAAGGTCTCCGTGTGCTGGCAGAGTTCGCGCCGCGCCTTGACGAATGTCGCGAACTCCCCGAGTCGCCGCTGCCGCCATTCGATCAACCGACCGTCGCGCACCGGCGGATGCTCATAGACCTGCACGTTGCCCCCGAAGCTCAGCAACACCGCCGCCTCCTGCATCAGCATCTGGGGCGGCTTGACCGTCCATGACGATTCGGGTTTGCCCATGTCGTGGGAGCAGTAAAAATTCCACAGCATGATATCCCACGGCTTGCCGCGGGTGGATAGGAAACGCGCCTCGCAGCGACTGCCGTCGAGCCCCCAGACCCAGGCGTTGTCACCGCTGATCCAGTCGGTGGGTACCACCGGAGCGCCGGGGTTCTTGAAGGTCTGCAACCAGTTCGAGCAGACGAGCACACCCGGCTTGTGCGTATGCACCGCATCGCAGTAGCGGGTCACCAGGTCATAAAAACTCGTGCGCGTGAAGTTCCACCAACGCGGCCACTCGGGATCGGTCGTCTGCGCGGGCGGCTCGGCAAGCCCGGTCTGCCGGTGCCAGGCGTCCTTGCATTTGGCGCAATAGCAGGGTTCGACCGCCCAGAGGTCGCCGTCGATCCAGAAACCGTCCACCTCATAGCGGTCGATCAATTCCAGCATCTGGGGGATCATCAACTGATCGAGATAGAGACTGCGCGGACACATTTTTTCGCCGGTCGGTGCGCCGGCGTTCTGACCGAAGGGAGCGCCGGCGGGCTTACCATCTGCCGTGACCACACACCATTCAGGATGTTTTGCCCCGGCCGCTTTATCCCAGACACCGGAGTAGTGACAGTGCAAAGGGAGTCCCAGTTTACGGGTGGCCTGGCGCCATTGCATCAGGGCATCGTGTTTCAAGCCCGGAGGCATGGACGCATCGGCGACCTGGCTGAACCAACTCGTGTAACCCGGATGCCCTTTGCAATCGGTCTGCACGAAATCCGGCGCCATCATTTGCAGCAGGGGTACCAGTTCGTCCTCTCCGCACCGGCTGCCCAAATCCGTATCGCCCACATCGGCGTGCAGATCGTAGTGAAGGCCGAGGTAGCGTTCGTCCCCATGCCATTTTCCCGGATACAGCATCGTGGGTTCTCCTGCTGCGGTGGAAGTCGTGTCCCTGCTTGGGCTTTAGGAATCCATTAGCGGGCTAATCTCGCGGTGATTTTGCGATTATTGTAACTGGCCTGGCTCATCGCATGGGCCAAATCCCGGGCCGCCTCGCCGGCGACTTCGAATTGACTGATATGTTCGGTGATTTGAATCCGGCCGATACGCAACTGGGGACCGGGTGTGGCCCGATTGATCACGCCGATCAATTCTGCAGGCGTCAACCCGTTCCGGGCTCCCAGGTTGATTTCCAGCTTGACCAGGGTGTGATCGGTGCGCGTCCGGCTCCGCTCATGACCCCCCGCCGGCCGTTGTCCCTGATTCAGGTCCGGGGCGTCTTTGTAATAGGACAAAAAGCGATTGAACTCGAGCAGGATACAGCGTTTCACGACTTCATCCGGAGGCATGGCAGCCAACGCTTCAGCCACGATCGGCATAAAGGGCTTGATCGCCGCATCGCGCAAATCGACTTGCTGGAGTCGTTCAATCAACCCCCGGAGTTGGGAGACACAGACCTCCTGACCGGACGGAATCTGTTTGTGGACAAACTTCTGCTTGATGAGCCGCTCGATGTAGCCGATTTTATATTCTTCCCGCAGGTTGACGATGACGATCGAGACGCCTTCCTTGCCGGCCCGCCCCGTCCGTCCGCTGCGATGGGTATACCCGCGCGCCTCGTCGGGCAGCTCGTAATTAATCACGTGGGTCAAATCGGTGACATCCAGTCCGCGCGCCGCCACATCGGTGGCGACCAACAGCTGGATTGCCCGGTTGCGGAATTTCTTCATGACACGATCACGCTGATCCTGGGTCAAATCGCCGTGCAAGGCATCGGCGGGGTAGCCATCCGCCATGAGTTTGGCGGCGACTTCCTGGGTATCCGCCCGGGTCCGGCAGAAGATGATGGCATACATATTCCGGTTGAAATCCACAATCCGTTTCAGAGCCAGGTAGCGGTCCTTGGCATGGACCATATAATATTCGTGGCTGATATTTTCCGAACCGGAATTGCGCTGGCCGATGGTGATCTCCTCGGGCTCATGCATATATTTGCCGGCAATCGCCGCAACCTGCCGCGGCATGGTGGCGGAGAACATCAGTTTGCGGACGGTCTCGGGCATCTCCTTCAAAATGGTTTCGACATCCTCCTGAAAGCCCATGTTGAGCATTTCGTCGGCCTCATCCAGCACGATGCTCGCAACCGCATCCAGCTTGGCACTTTTGCGGCGCAGGAGGTCGTTCATCCGGCCCGGAGTGGCCACCACGATCTGGGCGCCCCGCTTGAGGACCCGAATTTGTTCGCTAATGGAGGCTCCTCCATAGACCGCGAGAATCCGGATTTCCGGAATATATTTGGCGAATCCATTCAGATCCTTGGTGATCTGCAGGCATAACTCGCGGGTTGGACAGAGAATCAAAGCCTGGGTCGCGGGGTTGGCGGGATCCGTCAGCTGCACCAGGGGCAGACCATAGGCGGCCGTTTTTCCGGTGCCGGTCTGGGCCAGCGCCACCACATCCTCTGTGCCCTTCATGAGCAGGGGAAGCACTTTGCTTTGAACGGGAGTGGGTTTCTCAAAACCCAGTTCTTTAATCGCCCGCAGAAGCGCGAGCTCGAGACCGAAATGCGTGAAATCTGTCATATTGCTCTTTCCTCTGTGGTCATCATGACCGGGTCAGTGCATCCTCGCTCATCGACACACCTGACGAAAGAGTCGGATTGCTTAATTGAAGTTATTTTGGACTTTACGACCTCACAAGTCAACGGTGGAAACCGTGTCAAGACTCATTAGAAATGTCCCCTTTTCATCTTAGGGTTGCAGTGTGTTTGGACGGGGCGGCAGTCTGGTTTCCCGCCCTCTGAGAATGGGCTCTATAGCTCGTCGGAAGAGGGCGGGGAACCAGACGGGGGGAGGGGGAATAGCGCTCTGGCGCCACGGGTGATCAGCGGCCGGGAGGGTCGGGGGGTGGGTATGGCGGGCGGAGGTGCGTCGCGGCGTTCGACGACGATGACGCGCCGACCGGGAAGACCCAGTGCCGCGTGTCGAGCATCAATTTGGAACTGGCGATTGCGCCAGCGAATGGTCCAATCCTTTGCCACGCTACGGGATTCTTGCCAGGAGATGACCAAGGCCAGAGTGGCGGGGGTCGGCCGCGGCAGGTGGCCGTTCGCGGGGTCACGCGCTTTGACCGTGTAGCGTTCATTGATCATCTTTAGGAAGGGTCCCTCGAGATAGGCGTTGGCCGCCTCGATACTGGAGATGCCCCGCAGGCGCATTTCCTTGACCAGACGGTCCTGGAATCGGCCATGGCGTCGCTCCACCCGTCCTTTGGCTTGGGGTGAGTGTGCGGGGATCAGTTCCACCCCCAGTTCGCGCATGGCGCGGGCGAACTGCGTCTCGGGACCTACCTGGGCCAGATCCCCTTCCAGGCACGCTTCGCGCGTACAGACATAGATGCTGTCGCGGTCCGGATAGAGCGCCGTCGGCAGGTCATGCAGGCGCACATATCGCTCGAAGCGGCACTCCATTTCAGAACACGGCTCCTCACGCGTGACATCAAATTCATTCGTCGTCGCTCCTTGGCGCTCATTGCTATCATCTCCATGGGGTCTCCTTGCTGATATGCCGGAGTCTGTTAATGGGGACATTTTCAAAGAGTTGCGACATGACCGCGGAACATATCCGCAAGGCCATGCACACGGCCCGGGGCCGAATCCAAGGAGCGGGAGGTGCCGCCAATCTCTTGGGTATTCAAGCCAATACGCTGCGCGCCCGGATGCGTAAGCTGGGCATCCGGTACGGTCGGACCGCCCTCCGCTGGGAAGAGACGCCGGTGACCTGACGTCTAAATCGAGGTGAGCCGCGCTTTTAATTCGGGCAGGATGATCGTCTCGCACCCGGTGTCTTCGGGATGGATTCCATCGGGAATGTAGGACTCAAACAGCGCCCGTTGACGTCCTTGAAGCTCGCACCAGTGGACGTGATGATCGATCAAGAGCAGTCCCCGTTGCCGGGCCACCTCCCGGTATCCTTGATAATATTCCGCAAGCTGAGGACGCAGGGTTGCCGCCCGATAGTTCGATGGGGCGTCCCACGCACTGTTCATCGTTTGCAGAACGATGTCCGCCTGGGGATTCGCCTCCTGGATACGATCGATCATGGCATTCAGGTTGGAACGGGATTTTTCGAGGGAGATGCCGCGATCCAGATCCTCCGGACCATAATCGCGATAGGCATCATTGACGGCAAATTCGATCAGCACGATATCCGGCGAATGGGCGAGGACCAAGGGCTGGAGATGGGCCAGGCCGGTATTGGATGCCCGGGAATTCTGTCCGCTATTGATCAGGGTCAATCGCCCCGGGAAAAGGGTTTCGATCCAGTCCTGGAGTTGGTTGACCCACGCCCCGCCGGCGGTCAGGCTGGTTCCATAGACCACCGCGGTCACTTTTTCTTTTTTAGAAAAGACCTTGAACATCAGCAACGGCCCCCCGACTTTAGCGATCGGCCAATGCTTTCTCAATGGCGACCTTCACGTCTTCGGACTCGGGCGTGGTGCGACTGCCAAAGCGGGCCACAATCCGGCCCCGCCGATCGATCAGGAATTTATTGAAGTTCCAGCTGATGTTGCCGCCGAATTCGGGATTGGTTTGTGGGTCGGTCAGGTATTGATACAACGGATGCGCGGACTTACCTTTGACCGTGATTTTTGAAAACAGGGGAAACGTGACCTGGTAGCGCAGCGAGCAAAACTGCTGAATTTCGGCATCCGTTCCCGGTTCCTGCCCCAGGAAATCATTGGAGGGGAAGCCCAGCACGACAAAACCTTGCGCCCGATACCGTTGATACAGGGCCTCGAGTCCCTTGTATTGGGGTGTGAATCCGCATTTGCTGGCGACATTCACAATCATGACCACCTGGCCGGTATAGGCGGACAGGGCCGCGTCCTTGCCTTCAATCGTTTTAACCGTCAAATCATAAATGGACGACACAGGTATTCCTTTCGTTTCGGATGCCAGCAACAGACCCAGCCCCAACCCACCCCCCAGGAGTCCACACAGAACTATCCGTTGAAACCTTTTCATAGCACGCCTTTCAGTCTGACAACAAAGGCCGGTGTTTCGCACAGGGTGCAAAAACCGGCCTTTGGATGATCCGCCTTGTTTCAGGCGAAAATTTACTGGGGAATCTCCGCCAATTCCGTCTTGATTTTCTGTACCCAGCTGGATTTGGGGTCGATCGTCTTAAGCGCTTGGGAATAATATTCCCGGGTTTTCGTATAATAGACCGCGGCCTCCGCATCGTTCCCGCCCTTTTTCATCAAATCGGCGATTCGCTTGGCATTCAAACCCTGCACCATGGCGCGGGTGATCAGTTCACCGGTGATGGGATCGATGGCCGGTTCCATGGTCGAAGCGGTCTCGTTAAGGTATTTAGTGAATTTTTGAGCCGCGTCCAGCGGACGGCCCTGCTGCATATCGATATGCGCCTTGACCTTATTGATCATCGCCTCATGCCAGGCTTTGTCCTGGCCACTGACGCCGCGCTCCACCACTTTCAGGGCGGTCTCGAACCGGTCCAGCCGGAAGGAAACATCCAGAATGATCCCGGCCACATTCGCCTGATCGCGGGGATCCGCCAAACCGGGCAGAATGGCTTCACACAAAACCAACAGGGCCTTGAAATCTTCATCCACTCCATTTTTCATGGAAATGGGGTAGGCCAGGTCCAGCCAACGAGCCACATGGGTCACGTCGAAGCCCGCCGTTTTCAACTCGTTGATCCGATCGAGCGCCAGGGCGACCTGCTCGATCTCCACTGCATTACGAACATACATCTGGGCGGCCGTTTCGCGAGTCGCGGGTTTATCTTTTAATTCATATATCGCCCACTTGCACAGCGCCACGAGTTTCTCATTTTGCTGGGCGCGCCGCAGGGGGTCCGCAATCTGAACGAAATATCCATTAAAGGACGCATCCCCGGTCTTCGTCGCCAACCCTTTCAGGAATTCAGTAGCGGGATCCCATTCCTGCCGGGAAATCCACAAGGCCAACCGCAACGTAATCCGCAAAGGTCCAATTTCGGGATCCGCGGCTTCCCGGGCACCCAAGAATTCGATCAACTGGCCGGCTTCATCGGCCACCCCGGACTGAATCAAGATGGAACCGAATTCCCCCGCCAATCCCCGCCAGACGACCGGACTCACCCGGGTCCCCAAAGGCGTCAACGTAACCACCGCCGCATTCGCCGTTCCCTGAGCCCGCGCAGCCCGGAATTGCCAACGAGCCAAAGCGAGGATCAGACCTTCGTCGGTCTCCTCCTTCAGCAGGGAGGTAACCCACTCTCCCAACGCGGCAAATTGTTGGCGCTCAAAAAGATGCCCTTCAATCAGTCCCTGGCAGCGCTGTGCCACGGCCAGATCGGCCCGCCGCATGGCCAGAAAACGGGTCTGGGCACCAGATAAATGGTCAGCCGTTAACTCGGCAAAAAGAATGCGCTGGAAAACATCGCCCTTAAACACGCTCAATTCCGGATTGGCCAGGGCGCCTTCCAAGGCCGCCATCATTTCCGCCAGCTTCCCTTCCTGCTGGAGCTGATCGCAAGTCATCATGATGGTTTGGAAATCGATGCGTGCTTTTTCAGCCCGGGCCTGTTCCGCCTGAACCCGCGCTTCATCGGCCAATACTTGTTCGGCCCGCGCCTGATCGGCATTTTTTTCGGTCTTTGCCTTCGAACATCCCCAACTCCCGGCCAGGATCATTGCCAGCGATAGCCCTACCATCGAATGAAAGAACTTCATGCGGACCTCCTCCTTAACCACAATTACCGTATTGATAGCCGCAATTTTGACGCTTCCTCACGGATAGGCAAGAAAAATATGGGCCCCTAAAAAAAACGAGCCCCAGTCAAAAGGCTGAATTCAGAAGTGTCAAGCACTCCAAAACCCAACCCCTTGTCCGGGGCTGATATTCAACTGCGGCAAAACCGCATCAATATCAATAGTCGCGACGAGGGCCGCGGCTGTCACGGCGATCGCCGCCGCCGCCACCACCACCACCTTCACGACGGGGACGATCTTCCAAAGGCTTGGCTTCGTTGACCTTCAAAGAACGGCCATCGAGATCCTTGCCATTGAACATTTCAATCGCTTTATTCGCATCAGCCTGCGTTTCCATCTCAATGAACGCAAAACCGCGCGATTTGTTGGTGAATTTATCAATCATCAACCGGCAGTCTTTGACCGCGCCGGCCTGGCTGAAAGCCTGGCGAAGTCCATCCTCGGTGCTGTTGAACGACAGATTGCCCACATATAACCGTGTACCCATAACCCATACCTCTTCTCACGGTGGTCCCGGGGCAACCGACGAATCGTACGACCGTCCAACATGAATTGCTTCGGAAAATTACTAACCACCGGCGTCTACTATAGGCTGTTGTCTTAAAAGAGCAACTTATTTTTTAACTTATTTTATCCCCTCCAAAATCCCCGCTTAAAACCTCATCGGCGAATAGCGCCCCCCCGTGTCATCCCTTGCCCTCGCGGCTCACCAGAGTCTCGCCCTGCATAGTATCTCCAGGGGAGCACTATTTGTATGGATTTTGGAGGGCGAGACTCTGACGAGCCAGCTGTCTTCGGCCCGACGAGGGCGGGGACCGCCGCACCGCGGAGATTACGCGAGGATCAGGGACCCTCCAAAACCATTGACGGCGGCGGGCTCAAGCCCTACCTTGGGGTGAATCCGAAGTATATGGAGTGAAAATGAAGAATTATGCCTGCCTGATTTTGTTGCCCCTGATCCTGGCCACCGGGGCGTTCGCAGCCGAAATACCGGCCGCCGTCCCCTCCCCCTCCCCCGCTGCGGCTATCCAGCTGTTGCAGGAGATCGAACAACGGTTCACCTCCCTCCACGCCCTTCGTTACCAGGTTGTCCGCTCTTCGCAAAAAGGTCAACAATCCCAAACCGAACGGTGGATTTTCACCTTTTTAGCGCCGGATCGACTCCGGATCGATTACCAATCCCCCCAGGAACGGCTCATTCTCATCAATGCCGATGAAATGTGGGAATATATCCCTTCCATCCGGCAAGCGCTGAAAACCGACCTGAAACCCCTGGCGCCCACCGAAAAGGCGCGACGCCTCGCCACTGTGATGGCCCGCGTTTCGATCGATGGCCTTCATCCGGGCGCCATCGAGACCTTTACCGGCGCGGTCCAGACGGTCACCCAGGTCCCCGGGTCAAATATCACCTGGCGCATTGAAGGTCTTCATCCCCGGTTCACTCTGACCCTGGATCCCCAGCGCAAAACCCTTTTATCGGCTGAAATTTACGATTCCCAGGATCGCCTGACCCTTCGAACCGAGGCTTCCGATTGGGAAGAAGCGTTGCCCGGCTTTTGGTTTCCCCGCCGGATCCGAGCCGCCTATTCGATTAAATCGGAATTTGTGACCAGTGAAGTCCAACTCGATGGCGTGGAATTAAACCGGACCCCCGCCGAGCCAGTTTTCACGTTCAAGCCGCCGGAGGGGGTTAAGGTGGTTTTTCCGGGACCCTCACCCAAGCGGTAGGCTTCTCGTCATTTCGGAATCAGTACGATGGTGACGGTCCGGTTTTTCTTGCGCAGTTCGGGCGTGGTGTTGGGATAGGGCGAATTTAATTCGCCGGCTGAAACGGCCGTCATAGCCTCTGGCGGAAGCCCACCCTGGCGAATGAGAGCCTCTCGAACCGTCTGGGCCCGTTTAAGACCCAGATCGAGATTGTTGGAATATTCCCCCGCCTTGGATGAAACCGGATCGGCGTCGGTATGCCCCGTGATCTCAAGCCGAAACGTCCTGGTCAGCGGTGCCAACTGCCGGGCCAGTTTCTGCAAATCGCGCATCGCATCGGGTTGGATTTCTGTTCGCCGGCTGAAAACCGGATAATCAAACACCATCGTCATCCGGTCGGATGCCGTTTGAACCCGTATGAAGTTGCCCTTGATCACCGGCCATTGCACCGGTTTCGGCACGATCGGGCGGGGGGCGATGCCCGGGGAAACGACAGACGTGGCCGCCGGTTGGGTCGCATCCGGACTCTGCATTCCCTTCCCCTGCCAACGCCCCAGCAGGAATGCGCCTCCGCAGGCAATCAGAATCACCACCAGGAATAGCGCCCACGGCAGGGGCGATGCGGATAATGCGCGGGTCGGGAGACGCGCGGAAACCGGGGATTCCACCCGGCGAAAAGTCGCCATCCGTTGGGCAGCCAACCGTTCCCGCTCCTGGAACCGGGCCGCTTCTTGTTCGCGCAAAGTCCGGGCTTGCTGGGCCAGCCCCAAGGCGTCATCCCGTTCCGCCTGCAATTGACGGATCTGCTGCCCGGCTTCGCGAAGCCGGATTTCCATTGCTTCGGCTTGAGCCTGAAGCCGTTGTTCCATATCCCGCTGGACTTCATCCAGACGGGTCTGAAGTTCACCGGCCTGGCGCTCGGAACGGCTGCGAATTTCAGCCTCGGCACATAGTCGGGTTTCCAATTCTTCCACCCGCATGCGCGCCTGGAGCAAGGATTCCTCGCCCTCTTCCGCTTGCTGCGCCGCTTCGCCGGCTAACCGGTCGATCTCCGTCCGGGCGGCTTGTAATTCATTTTTCTCCCGCTCCCAAGCGGCCGACAACTCGTTGATCCGCTGTTCCGCCTGATGCACCTGCTCCCCATGGCTGCCTTCCAGGTGCCGGAATTGAGACCTTAAATCGTCCAATTGGGTTTGCGCCTCATCCACCGCCTGCCGGGTATCCCCCGATTCCGCCGCCGGCACCCCCTGGATCTGTTCTTCCAATTCGCGGATGCGCTGTTCACCAGCCAACCGGCTTTTTCGCTCTCCCTCCCGCGAATCCTGCAGGCTCGTGATTTCCATCCGCAGGGCTTCCATCTGCGTCTCGGCATCGGCCAGGGCGGAGGCCTGTTCCTTGACCCGCTGTTCCGCCTGGTGCGCCTGCTCCCCATGGCTGCCTTCCAAGTGCCGGAATTGAGACCTTAAATCGTCCAATTGGGTTTGCGCCTCATCCAACGCCTGCCGGGTATCCCCCGATTCCGCCGCCGGCACCCCCCGGATCTGTTCTTCCAATTCGCGGATGCGTTGTTCACCGGCCAACCGGCTTTTTCGCTCTCCCTCCCGCGAGTCCTGCAGGCTCAGGATTTCCATCCGCAGGGCTTCCATCCGCGTCTCGGCATCGGCCAGGGCGGCATGCAATTTACCCAATTCTTCCGGCGGACTCAAAATCGGCTCGGCCTGCGGCGGCTTGCTCCGCCCACGGGAAAGGTTATTATTCCGGGGCGGAATGGAGGCGGTAATCGAAGGGGGATCCTTCAGGGATATCGGCAGGGGCCCCAGCAGTTCCAGTTGCTGGGGCTGGGGCACGGTCGGGTGGGGTTCATCCGATTCGCCGGACAACCGATTGATGATCTTGGACATGATCAATAGCCTTGCGACTGCAGCTTCTGGCTCAGAATCATCTGGAATTCCTGCAAATCTTCCTGGCTCGGACGGTATCCCGGCTTACCGGCATCCAGTCCCAGACGCCCCTGCTGGTCGAGCATCCATTTGGCCGCCACGCCGTCACTGAACGTGACCGTTCCACTGATCACCGAACCGGGCCGGGTAATCCGGTCGACTTCCAATTGAATGCCGCCGGCTGGCAGATCGGAATCAGGACCGATCGGCGCCGCAGTCTCGGTGGCCGGCGCCGTGGTCGCGGCCGTTTTGAGATTCGCGATCGGCTCCGTAACTTTCTTTTCCTTAACTTGCAGGCCGAGATCGATGACCAAAAACCGCACATCCATGTAGGTCAGGTTGAGCTGTAATTCGGAGGTCAGCCGGCGCTGGATATCGTTCAATCCGCACCCTTCTTCAATCCATTTTTTTACGGTGTCTTTTTGAATATCGTTCAGGGTTGGCATGGTCTGGAAATCCTCGTCCGTTCAGGGTTGTTTGTAGATGGCACTATATTCAAAATGCCTTTCGCCTGTCAATGAAACGCGATGAGGGCTTGACTTCCCCGGGTGGGCGGGCAATATTTCGACCTGCCTTGGCCGCTAAATTTTAGAAAGGATACCGCAGATGAAATGCTCCTGGATTTCGACCACGCCCACCCGCCCCTCCGCCGCTCCCGTCGCCCTCCCGGCCACCTCCCGGGGCAAGCCGTCGTTATCCCTTACATCCCTCCGCCGTCAACCTTGGGAGGGATTCGGCGGGTGTTTTAATGAACTGGGCTGGATCGCGCTTTCCAAGGTCTCACCCGCCCAGCGTCAGGCCGTGCTCCAGGCCCTGTTTCATCCCCGGACGGGATGCCGCTTTAATTATGGGCGACTGCCCATCGGCGCCAGCGATTATGCCGCGGAATGGTACAGTCACAACGAAGTCGAGGGCGATCTGGCCATGAAGCGTTTCTCCATTGAGCGCGATAACAAACACCTGCTGCCCTATATCCAATCCGCCCTCGCCCTCCGTCCGGATCTCACCCTCTTTGCCTCCCCTTGGAGTCCGCCCACCTGGATGAAATGTCCCAAGGCCTATAACTACGGCACCTTGATCTGGACCCCCGCCATCCTCAAGGCCTACGCCCTGTATTTCGTCAAATTCGTCAAGGCCTACCAGAAGGCCGGCATCAAAATCAGCCAGGTCCATCCACAGAATGAACCCGTCGCCGATCAGAAATTCCCCTCCTGCCTGTGGACGGGCGCACAACTCCGGGATTTCATCGGGCGCTACCTGGGTCCCGCCTTCAAGCAACACGGACTCGATTGCGAAATCTGGCTGGGCACCCTGAATACCGATGATTACGACGGCTTTCCCTTGACCGTGCTCAGCGATCCCAAGGCGTATCCCTGGGTCGCGGGGGTCGCCTTCCAGTGGGCCGGCCGGAATGCCATCCAGCGCACCCACGCCGCCTGGCCCGAAAAGCGGCTGATGCAAAGCGAAAATGAATGCGGGGATGGTCAGAATACCTGGGACTACGCCGGCTATATTTTCAACCTGATCCGGCATTACCTCTGCAATGGCGCCAATGCCTATCTCTATTGGAACATGGTGTTGGAAAAAGGCGGACGCAGCACCTGGGGCTGGCTTCAGAATTCCATGATCACCATCGACGGCAACCGGGTGATCTATAATCCGGAATTCCATGTCATGCGGCATTTCGCCCGCTTTATCGCGCCCGGCGCCTATCGCCTGGAAACGGAGGGACCCTGGTCGGCCAACGCCGTGGCGTTTGAAAATCCCGATGGATCCCGGATCGCGGTCCTCCGTAATCCTTTGAAAACCCCCGCCGCGCTTTGCCTGGGCGTCGCCGGTTCCCGCTTCCAAGCCACCCTCGCCCCCGAATCCATCAATACCTGGGTACTGCGGTAAACCGGACCGGAGTTGACGCAGTCCATCCGGCCCCCGGGGGTGATAATAGGAAGACTTGCTTCGATTTCATGGAGTGATAGAATTCTTCTCATTCGAATTCATGTGAAAGGTCCGTTTATGAATAAATTAATCCAGTGGAGTCTCCCCCTTCTGTTGTCGATCGTCGTCGCCAGCGCCCCAGCCGCCCCGGCTCCCTCCAAGGCAGGAGGAATAGAGGCCAATGTCGGCGCCTTGTCCCGCAAACAGGTCGCGGCGGACGCCAACTGGCTGATCTATATTAATGTCAAACAATTCAATGCCTCCAAATTCGGCTCGCTCCTCCAAAGCGACCGGGCTCCCGCTGAAATGCGAGAACCCCTCGCACAAAGTCAGGACCTGCTGGGATTCAATCCCCTCAAGGACATGGATCACATGACGCTGTATGGTCGGACCGAAGATCCCCAGAGTGGAGTCGCTCTCTTCACCGGTCGTTTTGACAGCGAAAAGGTGTTAGCGCGGGTGCGTCAACGTCAGGGAGTGAGCGAAAGTCGGGCCGGGAACCGGACCATCTATCAGTGGACCGAGCCGCGCAAAAGCCAGACCCTGTCCCTCTGCCTGCTTCAGGCCGGGCAACTGCTCATCACCGGCAGCCCCCAAACGATGGGCCAGGCGCTGGAAGTACTGGACGGCAAACGACCCCATCTCGTCCCCGGCTCGGCACTCTCCGTTCCGGAAAACGCGCGGGGTTTTTTACTGGCGACCGCCACCGGCGATGCCGTCAAAATGGGTCCCCTGGGTAATTCCAAGGGTTTCAATACGACTCTGGGCGAGAGCGCGGAGGGTTTGGTTGAAGCGCGTTTCAATATCCTGGCCGAAGACGAACAAATGGCCGCCTCGACCCTGCAGGTTCTGCAAGGGCTCGTCCTTTCCGCCCTCCTGACCGCCAAGCAGAATCCGGAACTCGCCGAATTGGCTCAAAACGCTCAAGTTTCCGCCCAGGGTTCAACCGTCACCCTTCAGGTGCAACAATCGGCTGAGAAATTATTCGATTTGCTGTCCCAGCAAATCTCGAAACGCATGCGAGCTCCCGCCATGATGGAATCCTCCACTCCGGCATCGACAGCCCCGTCGTCCAAATAATCAGATCCTTAAACATCCACCGCCCCATCCCCGGATTGTAAAATCGGTGGCCCCGATCTTGCAGCGGGAACAAGGGGGTATGCGTTTAACGCCAGTCGCGCCTTTCTGCCATTTCTTGTGAAACGGGTCCACATGCAATGCAGAAAAGGAGGTCGGAATGAGAACTCCTGCGGAAGGTATGCGGCGTCACCTCGACCAAAATCCCCGCCCGTTTGGCACACGCCTTCCCCTGGCGTCGGAACGTGTAATACAGGACTGGAATACTATGTCGCTGCCGGTGCTGCCATCGCAACTTCAATCTCGACTAGAACCCTATTCCCGTTTGTCAACCCGTTATCGAAAGCTATCCTGAGGAAGATATTTAAAATGATCGCCCTTAACGGGACCATTGGTCGTCATAATATCATAACTTTCTCCAATGAAGGCGTAGGCGAACAACTCATTGTTAGTATTGAAAGCCATCTGAATATTAGCGTAGATATCAGGCAGTTCTGTGGGGATGTGAAATACCGTTCCGTTTTCTGGCGTGTTTGTTGTCCATCGTCCCGTAAGGCACCCGGGGGCGGCGTAATACCAGATCTCCGATTTCGAAATGCGGCAAGCATACGTTGGAATTTGCCCGAATAGTGCTTGAACCTCTTCTTTGTGCATCCCGACTCGTAGCATGGCGAGATGCTGGTGGAATTCCTTTCGACCAGGTGGCGATATATTGAACACTCGGTTGGACACCTTAATAACCGCCAAAACCACGAGGCAAAAAGATAAAGCTATTAACAGTATGATTTTCAATCTTCTCAATGCTTTCTCCATCCGGCATCAAAATCTTGTTTTTTAACGCTATAAGTAATCGATATTATCTTCGCTGCCATGATTGACAACAGCAATCACACGCCTGTTCTGGCAATAATCTACCGAGTAATCCTGCCACAAGTCCAAGCGCATTTGCCCACGAGAACACCCCTGGTACCCGTCCAAAATCCTGCCGTCTCGCCACCTATTCCATCCGGCGTTGCCGACGGATTTCATAGCAAAAAATCGCCGCCGCTACGGCTGCATTCAAGGACCCGATCTGGCCCTCCTGCGGGATCCGGACCCAGGACTCAATCTGCGCGGACATCTCCGGACTATGGCCGTGGCCCTCATTACCCACCACTAAGGCCACCGGTCGCCGCCAATCGAAATGATCGATCGTCGTTTCGGCCTTCTCGCTGGCGCCCACCACGGTAACCCCGGCCTGCTTGAGCCGCCCGGCCAGCGCCGGCAAATCAGACGATTGCACCAAGGTCACCCGGTTAACCGCCCCCGCCGAACTCCGCGCCACCTGGCGTGTCACCCCCACCTGTCCCTGTCCGGCCAATACGACCGCCGTGGCGCCAAAGACCTCGGCCGATCTCAGTATCGCTCCCAGATTATGGGGATCTTGCACGCCATCCAGTAAAAGATAAAAGGCCGTCGCTGGCGGTCCCTCTCCACCCAAAAGTTCTTCTTCCCCGACATAAGGGAACTCCCCCATTTTGGCCAGATAGCCTTGATGTTCAGCGGAGTGGCAAAGCCGGACCAGATCGTCGATCGATCCGCGATGGATCGGAATCTTTAATTGCTCCGCACAGGCCAGAGCTTCACGGGCCGGATCGTCCGCCAAAGCGGCCTCCAGCCACAATTCAAGAATGGGCCAACGTCCGGCACGCAGGGTTTCCAATACCGGGTTACGGCCCCAAATCCAGCACTTCTGGTGATTGCCCAAAAGTCGGGGCTTGCCCTTGGCCCGCTGATAGCGCTCCATGTCTCAGGGTCCCTGGCGGGCTTTCGCCGGCTGAACCGGTGCCGCCAAGGGTTCCTCGCCCTGATCATCCGCCGCTCCGGTCCATTTCCCGACCGGCTGACGGGTTTCGATCAAGGACAGATCAACCAGGGGTTGCGAGGGTGAAAACACATCCCGCGCGGCGGCGACGACATCCGCCGTGATGTCCGGCGTTTTCTTTGTGATCAAAACCGTGGTGGCCGGATCGAGCACGATATCCAAGCGCCGTTTATGGGCGACTTTTTCGACCTGGGGCATCAGGCGTTTCCGGAACGTGGCAAACATCTGGGCTTCATGGCGTTGCAGATTTTGCCGGGCGGCGGTCACACTCTGTTGGAAAGCATCCTGGAGGGAATCGATCTCGCCCTGGATCCGGGTTTTTTCCGGTTCGGAGACGGCATTTTTCAATTTCCGACTCAGGTCGTTGACCTTCTGAATATGCGCTTGTTGAAGTTTGCCCAGCCGTTCGCGGGCTTCGTCCTGCAAACCCCGCTCTTCCCGTTGCATTCGATCCAACACCCCGGTTTCGCGCGCCACCCGCGCCACGTCCAATACGCCCACCCGGTGTGGATTCATGAAGAATATGGCATAGATCAACAGGATCGCCAACCCCGCCACATAGATCAGCTCAACTATCGGCCATCGTCCGCGTCCTTGACTATCGCTCATGTCCGGTTCCTCCGCGGGCTGGCTTTGGCCAGCAACCGCATGCGTTGCTTCAGGTAGGGTTCAAACTGGCGCCGCAGATCATCCCGGCGCAAGGCGTACTCCACCTGTGTAATCAGATAATCGACCCGGTCGCCAATGTCGTACCGGATCCCTTCGAAATGATGCCCATAGACCGGCATCACCTGCGCCTGGGCCAACAGCGCATCCGTCAACTGGATCTCTCCGTTTTTACCCGGCCGGGCCCGCTCCAGATAATTGAAGATCTCCGCCGTTAAAATATATCGGCCCCCGATCGCCAACTGGCTCGGCGCTTTCGCCGGTTCGGGCTTTTCGACCAGATCCGTCAACCGGTAAACCCGCGGCGCCAGCCGGGACCCGCTGATGATTCCATAGCGGCTGACTTTTTCCAGGGGCACTTTTTCCAACCCCACCACCGGCCCGCCAAACCGCTCATGCACCTTCATCAACTGCCCCACGCACGGCTGTTCGGAATGAATGATGGTATCGCCCAGCAAGACCGCAAACGGTTCGTTGTCCACATGGCAGCGGGCCTGTAAAATCGCGTGGCCCAACCCCAGTTGCTCGCTCTGACGCACATAGTGGATATGGGCCATCTCCGAAATCCGGCGCATATTCCGCAAAAGAGTGGTCTTCCCGGCGCTCGCCAGCCGCCGCTCCAATTCCAGGTTGCGGTCAAAATGGTCTTCGATCGAGCGCTTGTCGCGCCCGGTGATGATCAGGATGTCGGTGATTCCCGACGCCACCGCCTCCTCGACCACGAACTGAATCGTCGGCGTGTCAACAATGGGCAACATCTCTTTGGGTTGCGCCTTGGTCGCCGGCAGGAAACGGGTCCCAAACCCCGCGGCGGGAATGACCGCTTTGGTTACACGCGCTTTCATGCAATCTCCGGTTTGAACACCACACAGCCGATCCCGTTCAAGGCTTTTTCCAAAGCCCGGAACATCGTTTCGTCCTCATACGTGCCGATGATCGCACCGCCGGACCCGGCAAATTTGGCTGAAGCTCCCGCCCGCCGGGCGGTCATGACCATGGATCGATTGCCTTCGGCGATATTGTAGATCGTCGTCCGCAAATCGAAGTTGGCGTTCAACAGCGGGCCGATCTCGTGTCCCCGCCGCGCCAACAGCAACATCCGCGTCTTCTCGGTCAGCTCGGCAAACCCCTGCATGGCGTCAAGCACCTTGCGGTCCCCTTTTTCGAACAGCGTCCGAACGGGATTGTGTACCCATTCTGAACTTTCCGCCCGATTGGCGTCGAAAGCGATATATAAGGGCGGCAACAGGTTCGGGGCGATCGGCTCGTAACGACCATATCCCTGCCGATCCATCAACTCCTTGGAAAAATCCATGAAGACCACCCCTTCGTACACCTGGATCACCCGGTCCTGCAACCCGGCGCTGATCCCCAATTCCGATTTCTCCGCCGAAAGGATCAAATTGGCCAGGTGCGGCTTGGGAATTTCCACGCCGTAAAAAGCCATCAGGGCCCGAACCACGGCAGTGACGATCGCACTCGATCCCGCCATACCCACCAGCCGGGGGATATTGGTGGTGTACCGGATGGTGAAATTGCGATTTTCCAGCTCGATCCCGTGATCGTCACAATAATCCGCAAACCGCTTGATGGCGGCCTTGGCCAACCGCATGCCCCCGTAATAGCCATGGCGCTTCACTTCGCGGACCAGATCCTTCAGCGAGGCCAGATGGGTGAAGTCTTCCGGACTGGGTTCAATCCGAAGTTCGGGCGACTCATAAAGCGTCGCCTCGGCCCGGTAATTGCGCAGGATGATCGAAATGGTCTTGCCGAAGAATCCGTCCGACGGATTCCCTATCAATCCCGCGCGGGCATAAGCGTGCGTTTTAATGATCATGCGTACTTCGTTCCGGTTGCCGGCCGCGACTCACCTTCCGGTATAGGGCAATAGGGGTATCACATCCTTTCGGGGTGGGGCAACACGAAAATAATCCGAAAGTGCGGGATTACGACGTAAAGGCGCGCGCCATCCCGTCAAATTTACTGAAGGATAAATATCGAACCGGGAAATCCCTGAATGAGGTCGAAAATCGTCACGTTCTTGCTGCTATTAGCCGTATAGGCCACGGTTCCCTTCCATGGCACGCCCCAAGCCACCGAGGCGAATGCCGAGTTGAGCGCGACGTTGTTGCTCAGGATGGTATAAGTCTGCCCCGCTACCTCCGTTTTCGGGCCGGTAACCAGAACCTCCAAGCCGACGTTGTTGATGCCGCTGGCCGTGCCTGCGACGGTCAACCGCCCGGCGGTCACCGCGTCCGCCACCGTGACGCCCAGCGTCTTCGCACCAGCCCCGATCGTCAAATGCCGTCCGATGGTAAAGGTGTTCGAGGACAGGTTGAGGTTCCCGGCATTCCACAATAAATCCTGAGCGGCACCGAACAGGGAGAAGCTTGTGGCCAGATTGACCGCTCCCCCGGTTTTGGCAATGGTCCAAGAGCCCGCTGGGGGCGTTCCGTCCGTACGAGTCAGATTTTGCGGATCTGCCCCCGCAAGCTTGATAGCGGTCGTCCCGCCGCTGGCGCCGATCCCGATCTCGACATTGCCGCGCACTTCCATCGTTCCGCCATTTACGGCTAGCAGGCGATTGGCCGCGTTTTGCTGGATTTTTAAATCGCCTTCCACGGTCAAAGATCCACTGCCGGCAATGTCGTTCATATATGAAAGAGTGTATTGGTGGGAATGGCCGCCGGTGTAAATGAGATGTCGGAGTGTCAGCGGTGCGCGCAGGTAAATCGTTTCCGTTCGTGAGGCCACAGTGGAACTCGCCCAAGAGAACTGGAGTGTTCCGTTGTTCGCGTCATAAGTGCCGCCGGTAAAAGAGAATAACGTGACGCTGGCATTAAGTTCAGCAATGTCAAATATGCCCGCAGGAGCAACAAACGCACCCGACATGAGTTCGAATCCATAGCTACTCAGGTCGGTAGTGCCGACTGCCGGCGCAAAACTGCCGGACGGCTTATTCACCGACACGCGCGGCAGTCGTCCGCCGGTTGACGTATAGGTCTGGTTTCCTGTTCCGTTGATCAGCAGTTTTGTCGTTCCGCTGTAGGCCCTGGGACCTACGGTGATGTTGCCGCGCACCTCAATCGTACCGCTGTCCGCCTTCAGATTGCGGCTGGGATTCATTGAAAAATCGCCTTCCACGACCACCTGACCTGCCCCGGAAAGAGTGTTTGAATAAGTGCGGTAATAACCGCTGTTATTGTTGCCGCCATCGTAAACGAGGTGCTTCAGCGTCAGCGGTTGTTGGATGTCAATGGCATAGACCGCACTATTATTTGCGGCGACGGTGCAATTAAAGCGGAGGGTGCCGTTATTATGGCTGAAACTGCCGCCGGTGAAAGAGAAGATAGGACTGCCGAAGGCTACCGTGAGTATGCCGCTGGTATTGGTGAATACACCGCCGGCGAGTGTAAATCCCGCGGAAGTCGAGATGTCTGCCGTTCCGCCCGCGAACACGCCGCCCGCCTGATAAAAGGCGTTGGTGATCGTGAGGGTTAAGGCTTCCTGCCTGACCGAACCGCTGTAACCGCTCTCGATCCGAAAGCCCCCCACCGTAATCGCGACGTCAAGACGGCAATCGCCGTTTTTGCCGCCGGCCCCATCAAAAAAGGCTATGTCCGCACTACCGGGGACACTCGCGCCTCCCGTTCCGGCTGAGGTGGTCGACCAGTTGGCGGTGGCATTCCAGTCGGCGGCCGACGCCGCCACCCAGTAGCGGTTCGCCGCTTGGGCCACACTGCCGATCAGCATCGCCACGCAAATAACGGCACTAAGGGCGTACACCCGAATATTCAATGCACAACGAGGGGATGGTGCGTGTTCGTTCATGAGAGTCCTCCTAGAATCCTATGGGATTGGGCACAGCCAAAGTCCGACGGGCTATTAGGAATGTTTATACTCCCCCCATTGAATCCCCTGCAATTCTTTTCTGCAATTGTAAATACAAGAGGGAGTAAAGTATTGGGGCCGTTGCGGCTCCCGGACCCCGGGAATCAAGATCTCCGGCAGGACGGACCCGACATCTAACCCGGCGTCCGTCTCACCGTCCTGCAGTCCCGCCGGTCTCCCCGTCCACCTGGTGTCTGACAATATCGCCCTGCACCATGTAAATCAAATCCTCGGCAATATTCGTCGCATGGTCGGCGATCCGCTCCAGATGCCGCGCCACATGCATGACCTGCAAATAGGCCTCCAAGCGATCCGGCTGACGCCGGATGGCCGCCAACACCTGACGGTTGATCTCCTTTTTCAATAAATCCACCTCGTAATCCGCCGCGCAGACGGCTTTGGCCGCAGCCGAATTCTGATTGACGAAGGCATCCAGGCTTTTTTTCAGCATCATCTGGGCTTTGCCCGACATTTCGTTCAGACTGAAGACCCCCGCCAGGGGCGCCTCCCCGGAGAGAACGGTCGCGCGCTCGGCGATGTGGACCGCGAGGTCGCCAATCCGTTCCAAATCCTGATTAATTTTCAGCACTCCAATGATGAAACGCAGGTCGCTCGCCACCGGCTGGTGTAACGCCAGAATTTTCAAACACTCCTCTTCGATGTCGATCTCGTGGGCATTCGTTGCCGCCTCTCCCGCGGCGGCTTTGCGCGCCAGGCTCGGATCCCGATTCTCCACCGCCCGCACCGCATCCACCAAGGTCTCCTCGACTTCGGCGCTCAATTCCAGAATCTGTCGCTTCAACCGATCGATTTCGCGTTGCAATAAAACACTCATGGGACTCCTCCTCGCGACGGCGGGACCGTCGGTCATCCAAATCGACCGGTAATATAGTCCTCGGTCTGTTTTTCTGCCGGTTTGGTGAACAATTGACGCGTCAATCCAAATTCCACCTGTACGCCCTCGTACATGAATACCGTGTAATCCGATACCCGCGCCGCCTGTTGCATGTTATGCGTCACAATGATCAAGGTATAACGGCCGCGTAGCTCGGCGATGAGATCCTCGATTCGCAGGGTCGCCCGCGGATCCAGCGCGGAGGTCGGTTCGTCCATCAGCAAAATCTCGGGGTTGACGGCCAGGGCCCGCGCGATGCACAGCCGCTGTTGCTGGCCGCCGGACAAACCGAGGGCGTTTTGTTGCAGGCGATCCTTAACCTCGTCCCACAACGCTGCGCCTAGCAGACTGCGTTCGACCATCTCCGCCAGTTCCCGCTTACTGTAATCGCCGCACAGCAGGGGCCCATAGGCCACGTTGTCAAAAATCGACTTGGGAAACGGATTGGGCTTTTGGAACACCATCCCCACCCGCCGCCGCAAACCGACCACATCGATCTGGGGGCTGTAGATATTTTCAGCATCGAACATCAAGGCGCCGGTGGTGTGGCAGCCCGGCACCAGGTCGTTCATGCGGTTGATGGCGCGAAGAAAGGTGCTTTTGCCACAACCGGACGGGCCGATGATCGCCGTCACCTGTCCCGTGGGAATCCCGAGCGTCATGTGTTTGACGGCCTGGTTGGCCCGGTAATACACCGAAAAATCGTGGGCCAAGACATGCGGAACAAAAGTTGCCGCAGGGACCGGTGCAGCTTCAGGGGCGGGCGCCATCAGGATTTTCATACCCTCATCCTTTCAATTTTTTTGAAATGCGAGCGCGAACGATGATCGCGGCGATGTTTAAAATCAGAACCAACGATACCAGGGCCAGCACCATGCCGAACTGGACATGGCGGATTTCATCCATCGCCTCGTGCTCGGTGGCCAGGTTATAGATATTCCACGACAACGCCGGGGTGGGTTGGGTTAGCGTCTGGAACAAGGTGAGCGGTTTGCCAATGCTGACCGCGGCGGTAAAAATGATCGGCGCGGTCTCGCCAGCCGCCCGGCCCATGCTGATAATGGCACCGGTCAGAATTCCGGGCAATGCCGCCGGCAGAATCACGCCGGTCACCGTCTGCCATCGCCCGGCCCCCAAACTCAAGGCCGCTTCCTTAAACGTCCGGGGAACGGCACGGATCGCCTCCTCTGCGGAGCGGATCACCGTCGGCAGAATCATCAACGCCAGGGTCAGCGAACCCGCCAGCACACTTTTGGCGCTGGACAAGTGAAGGGTATTGATAAAAAAGGCCAGTCCAAATAATCCAAAGACAATGCTCGGCACCCCGGCCAAAGTGGTGATGCTGGTGGTGATCAGGCGGATAACCGGCCCATCTGTTGCGTATTCGGTTAAATAAATGGCGGCCATGATGCCCATCGGCAAGGCAAAGAGCATGGCTCCGGCGGTCAGGTAAAACGTGCCCAACAACTCGGCCCAGATCCCGCCGAAGAAATGGGAGTCGAACGATTCATCGGTTAAGAATCCCCAGTAGAACGTCGGGCGCGGCTGGAGAATCTCCGCCAAATGGTTTTCCAGAAAGGGGAATATTCCCGCCACGGGGGTCCCCTCAAATTCGCGGGCACGGGGCACCCGGACACGCACGCCGCCGCGAGTCGGATCGGAATAGTCCCAGCTTTCCCGAATCAATACGCGATCGAGCTTGATCACCGCCCGATCCCATCGGGTCTGTCCGAACTGATCGCGCGCCAGCATGGGCCGCGGCGCACCGGGTGCCGGCCCGAGCAGGATGCCGAGGTTTTTTTTAAGATCGCGGAGGGCGGGCGCGTATTGGCGCCGGCGGGCGCTGTCGCCGCGCGTCAATTCCGCCTCGAATTCAGCGATCTGGCGGTAGATCGGTGCCCGACGTTCTTCAAATCGCCGGATCTCCGCCTCGATCGCCGGACGGTTGCCTCGTTCGAATTTTTCGAGCAACAACCGCCGGTGCTCGATCGTCCCCCGAAACCCCAAGGCCCCCCCTCCCCGGATAAACATCGGCACCAGGATCAGGATCAGCGCCAAGATCATCAGTCCAATCGAAAATCCCCCCAGCGCGGTGAAGGACCGGTCGAGAATTTTACGGGTGCCGATGCGCATGGGTCAGGACTCCGAAATCCGTTTGGCTTTGCGAATAAACCGCTGGCTGATCCCGTTGCATAGAAAGGAAAAAACCAGCAGACATAAGGCCATGAAAAAGAGCACATGATATCGGGCTGAACCGGTGACCTGATCCGCCTCGCCCATGTCTCCGGCGATGGTTGCCGTCAACGTCCGCACCGGCTCCAGTACGTTAAACCAGGGGGTGGGAATCTGGGCGGCGTTGCCCGAAGCCATCCAAACCACCATCGTTTCACCCAGGGCCCGCATGACGCCCAGAATAATCGCGGCCGTGATCCCGCTCCGCGCGGCCGGAATCACGATCTTCACCAGGGTCTCAGCCCGTGTGGCCCCCAGGGCATAACTCCCTTCCCGCAATTCACGACCCACCGCCTGGAGTGCATCTTCCGAAACGCTAACCACCGTAGGCAAAGCCATGATCCCCAGGATGATGGCCACATTCAGCGCATTGGTACCACTGTTGATCTGCAGACCGTCCAATCCACGTGAGAGCGCCCAGAGCCCATACAACGCCGGTACCGCCAACCCCATGGCCAGGCCCCACCGCCCCGCCCTTCGCCGGGCATCGGTCATTCGCGTCGTCGCCAGGTCACTCAGAACGATGATCGCCAGGGCGAGCACTGGAGCGCCGATCAGCCAACTGGCCACGGCCAACAGCTGGCCCCCTTTTTCCTGAAGCAGGGGGGCAAATACCACCAAGGCAAAAAAACCATAGGCCACCGAGGGAATTGCAGCCAGAATTTCAATCACCGGCTTGACGCCCTGCCGCAGGGAAAAGGGCAGGACATCGCTCAAACAGACCGCGGCCGCCACCCCCAGGGGAACGGCCACCAGGATCGCACCGAAGGTAACCACCGCACTGCCGAAAAGAATCGAGGCCGCACCAAATTCAGCCCCGGCCGCCGAAGGATACCAGTGCGTACTGGTAAAAAATTCACGGATTCCGCGTAGTTGCACAAAGGGCCACGCATCCCGGATAATGAAATAAAAAATAAATAAAACCGCCAGCGTCGAGAGCGAGGTGACCAGCAATAGGGATCCCTGCCCCACATGACGGACCAGCCATTGACGCCGGCGGGCAGCCGGCGTCAATAGCAACCCCCGACGTGCCAACGTCGGGGTTAACCAGGTATCCCCCTTTATCATTCGTTGCCTTTTATTTCCAATCCCGATGTCGATATCCCTCAGTAAAGCCGGGCATTCCTGCTTGGCTTGAGCCATCCCGGAGGTCTGGCTCTACTTCCGCATCCCCCGGAGAGCCGGGCATTTCGGATCCGCTTACTGAACCGGAATATATCCGACATCCTCAATGATCTTGCGTCCCTCCGGGGTGTTCCCCAGCAACACGAAATCACCTTTCGCCGTGCCGGCTTTCGGGCGCCCGTTGGTATACATGAACAAGGGACGGGAAATCGGGTATGATTTATTGACAACCGTCTCAGCCGAAGGCGTCACCTGATTGACCGCCAGAACCTTGACCCCTTCGCAAAACGCCAACCCGACATAGCCAATGGCCGCCGGAGTGCTCACCACCCGCTGGCGGATCGCACCATTACTGCCCACATATTCCGCCTTGGACCCGATCTTCGCCCCTTTCATCACCAGGGTTTCGAAACTCTCATAGGTCCCGCTGTTCGTATCCCGGCTGATCAAAACAATCGGCTGATCCGGCCCGCCCAGTTCCTTCCAATTGACGATCTGCCCGGAATAGATCGCGCGGATTTGTTCCAGGGTGAGCCCCTGCACCGGATTTGACTCATGGACAATCATCGCCAACCCATCCATGGCCACCACAGTTTCGAACGCGAGAATCCCCGCCTCCTGGGCGGCTTTCTTCTCCGAGTTCTTCATCGGGCGCGACATCGTGGCGACATCACAGGCGTTGTTCAGCAGGCTTTTGGCCCCGTTGCCGCTCCCGGATTCGCTCACCGTGATATTCATCACCGGGTTCTTCTGCATGGCATATTCCGCAAACGCCTTGGCGATGGGCCCCACCGTTGTCGAGCCGTCCACCACGACCTTATTGGGATCCCCGGCAAATACCATTCCTGCACCGATCACCACTGATATCATTCCCATCATCATGCTTTTCATTGTTCGTTTCCTTTTTGCTGTTTTCACATGACCTTGCGGTCCATCCACCGGCGCACCTGCCGGTTAAAACTCGGAACCGGCCGTTGAACCTGGGTCCCGATTTCCAGATAACTCTGCTCCCACAAAAACGCCTGGTCGTCCAGTCGCCGGAGTCGGTAGAAATCGCAGTCCTCAGCCAGATAGGCCACGGGCCGCAACCGCTCCACCTCTCCGGCGCCAACCAGGCCGCTCAGGATCTCCACCACGACACCGGGATCCAGAACGAGGGCTCGACTGATCTCCGCCAGGTTCATCGCCTGGCGTTTTTCCAGA
The DNA here is from genome assembly GCA_903824675.1 of uncultured bacterium. GTDB lineage: Bacteria > Verrucomicrobiota > Kiritimatiellia > CAIKKV01 > CAIJXV01 > CAIJXV01. The sequence goes on along the minus strand of CAIJXV010000088.1, from coordinate 8,818 downwards.
ACATGCCGGATCCGGCGGCCCAAGGGACGCATCGCATCGCCCCCCACAGGCCCCATTGTCTGACTCATGATCATGGCGATACCCCTCTCAACCGCGGCGATTTAAAACGCAGCAACCAGATCCACCTGCAGGCGGTCGTAATCCGCCGTTTTGGCGTCATCCGAGATCAGCTTCTCACCCGTGAAATATGTCGCCCCCACCTGGAGGTTCTTGGTGATCTGATAGCGCGCTTGAATTTTGTGGCTGTTGCCGTCGGTGCCACCACCCCAACGATCGGAATCCGTGAAAGCCCCGACCACGGCATCCTTTTCAAGCTTGGCATAGGCATACCCCATTTCGAAGGTCCCCTTGTTCTTGGCTTTGCCCAGGAGCACCCCGTAGAGGTAGCCTGATTCCAGATCGTCAACCTCGTCGTTCGACACCATCTGGCCATACAGACTGATAGGAATTCCCGCCCAAATGTTCAGCTCGGCGAAATATTCGATCGGGGTATAGTCGTATTGATAGGCCTTGTTGGTGGTTGAGCCGGAAACGCTCCCCTTCATCGTGCTGTTGCCATAGGCGTTTTTGTTGTTTTCCCAATCGATCACATCGTAGCCGACCATGTTGTCATAGGCATAGTAACTCACCCCGGCCAACAGGGAGACTTCAGGGACGAACTGGATCTTGACCGCGCCCTGACCCGCATAGAGCATGCTGTCGTCATTTTCGGCGCTGCGTTCTTTGACCCACAGGTAACCCGCGTTACCCAGCAGGGTCACTTTTTCAGATCCCATCTGTCCTTTGAAGGCCACCCCTTCAGGGGTCAAGTCGCCATCCCAAATCAGGTCTGAAACATTGATGAACGGATTCTTCATTTTGCCGGCCGTAAACTTGGCCTCATTCGCATTATCACTCGGCAGCGCACTCCATTCGAGGTAGGCCAGATTGAGCTTCATGTCCTTTTTCATGAACCCATCCCCCTCGGTCTGATTGCCGGAAACCGGATCGCTCTGACCGGTTGAGAGTTCGACGCCGACTTTCAGGTCATCGGCCGGTTTAGCCTCGGCGCCCAAACGCGCCCGGATGCGATTCCGCTCGCGGGTAATCGTGTCCCCATTGGAATCCTTTTTCGAATCGTCCATGATCGATTCGTACCGATAGCGAAGATCGCCCTTGACCGTGACCGTATCCGTCCAATTCTTGACTGCGGCCGGAGGGACGCTGGTTTGCGCCAGCGCCAATCCCGCTCCCGACACCACCATCATTCCGATCATCCATCGCTTCATAGTCCCGTTCCTTTCCTTCCATTCCTTCTGGAATGGGTGTTGTTGTGGGGACCAAGATAGGGAATGCGTATTTGGGAAAAATGAGGGGATTGTTAGATTTTGGTTAGCACCTTTTCTTCGGGTGTGCTGCCCTCAAGATATCGATTGGCAAACAAACCGATCCCGCTTACCATGTCTGTACACCACCGAAGCCTGCCTATCATGATAAACCAGTCCAACCATTTCAATTCCATCCCCCCCTCCGCGGCGGAGACCGCCGTCATCTCCGATCACCCCACCCGTTCCTTTCGCACCCTTTGGATTTCTGATGTGCATCTCGGTTGGCGGGCCTGCGAGGCCGAACGTTTGCTCGATTTCCTGAAGCATCACGATGCCGACCAGTGGTATCTCGTTGGCGACATGGTGGATGGGTGGATGCTCAAACGCGGCTGGCATTGGCCGCAATCCCATAACAATGTCGTCCAAAAGTTTCTCCGCAAAGTGCGTAAAGGCGCCCAGATCTTTTATATCCCGGGCAATCATGATCAGTTTCTGCGTGAATTCACCCACCTGCAATTCGGTGGAATTACCGTCCTCCCCGAAGGCTTGCATACCACCGCCACCGGACAAAAACTCTGGATTTTGCATGGCGACGAATACGACAGTGTCGTCCACTATGCCCCCTGGCTGACCTTTCTCGGCAACCGGAGCTATGACCTGATGATTATCGTAGGCCGCCACTTTAGCCGCCTGCGCCGCGCATTCGGGTTCCGCGAATGGTCCCTCTCCACCTATGTAAAGCACCGCTTCAAGAATATCGTCAATTTCATCACCGATTACGAGAAAGCCCTCGCCCGCGAGGCTCTCCGGCGCGGGGCGGATGGGGTCGTTTGCGGTCATATCCACAAAGCCGAAATCAAATCGCTCGACGGCGTCATGTATTACAATTGCGGCGACTGGGTTGAAAGTTGCACCGCCCTCGGCGAACACCACGACGGAACCTTGGAGATTCTACATTGGCCCCACCCGCTCACCCCTTCCACCCCTTTCCCAAACGCACCCGATGTCGAATAGCACCTCCCCTCCAAGCCCCCTCGGACTCGCCCTTCTCCTGGTGTGGATCCTGGCGGCGGCCGCCCTTTTCGCCCAAGTGGAAATCCAAATCGAAGGTGCTCAGGGTTGGGCCGCTGGCCTGCCAACCTGGCGCATTGACAATATTCCTTGGCTCAAGGCCTTGTTCGGAGGACGAGCCGTCACCGGCTATCATCTCTTCGTTTTTTTGTTTATGTTTGTCGTTTTTCATTTCCCCATCTTCCTCACCGGCCGATGGACCTGGCGTATGGAATCCTTGATTCAGGGTAGTCTGATGCTGTTCTGGATCTTCGAAGATGCCCTCTGGTTTGCTCTGAATCCCGCCTATGGCCTCCATCGCCTAACCCCCGATGGCGCTCCCTGGCATCCTCATTGGCTCCTGGGTCTGCCCGCTGATTACCTCGTCTTCACGGGCTCAGCTGCCCTGTTGTGGTACGCCGCCCTCCGTTCCCCTAAACCGTCCCCCCCGAAAATCCCATGAAACTGCTCATCCTGCATGCCTCCGCCGGCAATGGTCACCGTCGCGCCGCTGAAGCCTTGGGCGAAGCCGCCCGGGCCGCCCACCATACGGTAACCTTGCGTGACGTACTCGATTTCACATCGCCCCTCTATCGCTCAACCTATGCCCAAGGTTATCTCCGCCTTGTCCGCTCCGCCCCGGAACTCTGGGGCTATCTGTATTCGCAAAGTGATCGCCATGCGCAACGACCTTTTGATCGCCGCTTGCGCACCCTTTTCAATCGTTTGAATACGGTCTCGTTCTGGCGTTTCTTCCGACGCGAAGCCCCGGACGCGGTTCTATGCACCCATTTCATGCCCTTGGAACTCATCGCCTCCTTGCCACCCTCCAAAAGGCAGGGCCTCCGCTTGCATGGCATCGTTACCGATTTTGCCGTGCATGCCCTTTGGTACGCCACTGGCGTCGACGCCTATTATGTGGCAACCGCTGAAGCCCAACGTCAATTGGTCCGCCGGGGTCAGCCGGAAAATCGCATCCTCCATATGGGAATCCCCATCCTTCCCCCCTTCGCCCTTTCCTGCCCACCCACCGAGGCCCGAACCCGCCTCGGTCTCCCGCCTGAGATTCCGCTCGTCCTACTCCTCAGCGGCGGGTATGGGGTCGGGCCCACCGTTGAAATCATCCGGGCCCTGGCCGCAAATCCCCCTCCCTGCCAACTGGTCGTGATCACCGGCAATAATCCCATCCTGGAATCCGCCGCCCGCAAGGCCGCTCAAGGCGCCGCCCTGCCCATCACGGTCCTCGGTTTCACCCCCATCATTCATGACTATCTGGACGCCGCCGATCTTATCATCAGCAAACCCGGCGGCTTGACGTCTTCCGAAGCCCTGGCCAAGGGAAAACCCATGATGATTGTCGACCCCATCCCCGGCCAGGAACAACGCAATTGTGAGTACCTGCTCGAAAACGGGTGTGCGGTCCGCCTGTTCGATCCACCCGATGCCCCGTGGAAAATCCGCGCCCTGCTCGCCGATCCCCCTCGCCTTGCCGCCTTGTCCGCCAATGCCCGCCGACAGGGACATCCCGACGCTGCGGCTCGAATCATCGCCTCAGTGGCAGCCCTTGGGGTTGGTTGAAAGCTAAACCCGACCGGTTGCCAAGTTTAATCGAATTCTAATCACCCATTCATCAACGCTTAATACCATTGTCGGATTCTCTCCTCGTTCTGAGATCATCTGTGTTTTTCCAAGGAGAATCTTCATGGTCAGTGATCGTGATACATTAGACGGCAACCCCTTCCGTCTCAGCTGGGCGGCTCCGCATCCCGCGCTTCAAACTCCGGCCGATGTTATAGCCAAATCGCTTGAACATCTCCTCCAATTGAGCCAACTCAACAGCATTTATAGCGCCCTAAAAATCACGGAAGATTCGCGCTATTTCCCGGCACGAGTGCTCGAATTACTGGGCGTCCAAGCCGAAATCCAAACCACTGACCTCGCCACCATCCCTCGCCAGGGTCCCGTCGTCGTCGTCGCCAATCATCCTTTCGGCGTACTGGAAGGACTGTTATTGATGCGCCTGCTTCATGCCATCCGGCCGGATACCCGCGTGCTCCTCAATTCCCTCCTCGCTCGGGTTCCCGAGTGCCATGATTTCGGCATTTTCGTCAATCCCTTCGGCGGGCCTTCCGCCGTCTCCGCCAACCGCACCGGAATGAAATCCGCCCTCCGCTGGCTCAAAACCGGCGGCCTACTCCTGGTCTTTCCCGCCGGAGAAGTCGCCCGGATGAATTGGAGCGCCGGTCGGATCAGCGATCCGCCCTGGAATGACAGTATCGCCCGCCTGATCCGAACCACCCGCGCCGGGGTCGTGCCCGTCCATGTCGATGGCGCCAACAGTCACCTCTTTCAAATCGCCGGCCTGGTCCATCCCCGCCTGCAAACCGCCTTGCTTCCTCAGGAGTTGCTCAACAAACGCAATTCAACCATTCAGGTTCAAATGGGCCGGTTCATCGATGCCGACCGGCTCGCACTCTTCACTTCAGATTCCGCCCTGATCCGTTATTTGCGCCTGCGCGTCGACACGCTGGCCTGTCGTCACCCGCTGAAACGCGTCTCCTCCTCTACGTCCCACCGTTTCCCCGCCGGCTTGCCTTTATTTCGGAACGCCCCGACACCGGAACCCATCGCTCCCCCGGCCGATCGCATCGCCTTGTGCGCGGATATCGCAGCCTTGGGTGACGAACACACGCTTCTGACTCATGGCGCGCTTCGCGTCATCTGCGCCGACGCCCATCAACTGCGAGCCCTTCTTCCCGAACTGGGACGATTGCGTGAATTAACCTTTCGCCAAGTCGGCGAAGGCACCGGGCGTGCCCGCGATCTCGACGCCTTTGACGCCCATTACCTGCACCTTTTCCTCTGGAATGACGAAACCGCCGAAGTGGTGGGCGCCTATCGCATGGGCCCCACCGATCGGATTCTCGCCCAGTCCGGTGTGCGGGGCCTCTACACCAGCACGCTCTTCAATTACCGCCAACCCCTGTTGGATCATTTGACGCCGGCCCTTGAACTGGGCCGTTCCTTTGTCCGTCCGGAATATCAGCGCGGATACTTGCCTCTATTACTCCTGTGGAAAGGTGTGGCGCATTACGTCGCGCGCCATCCGCACTATCGGAAGTTATTCGGGCCGGTCAGCATCAGCAACTCCTACCACCCGGTCTCCCGCCATCTGATTCAGCGCCATTTTCCGCGTGCACCTCAAACTCCCCAACTGGCCTCCTGGGTCTATCCCCGGAAATCCTTGCACACCAGTCGCCATCTGCGGCTTCCCCACCTGCCCGTGGAATGGTCGAATAATCTACCCATTCTCACCGACCTGATTGAAGATCTCGAAAATGGGAAAAGCCTACCTGTTCTTCTGCGGCAATATCTAAAATTAGGCGGCGAAGTGATCGCCTTCAATTTGGATCCCGCCTTCAATTCAACCTTGGACGCCCTGATCGTGGTGGATCTCGAGAAGGCCGGCGAAGCCGCCCTCGGCCGTTATATGGGGTCAGAAAACTGGGCACGGTTCATGAACCGTGCCCCCTGTTTGGTCCCCATTCTGGCCTATGGAAAAGACGGGGCACCCCTCCAATAATGAGGGGGTAAATATTTCCGCGCCCAAGGGCCTGCCACCTATGGCTTCATCCGGCCGCCCGCCTTACGGCAAGTCGATGCCGAAGACACTCCCCTGGCCCGGATGGCTTTCCACCCGGACCGTTCCCCGATGAGCCAGGGCGATGTGCTTGACGATCGCCAGCCCCAATCCTGTGCCCCCCAGCGCCCGGCTTCGCGCCTGGTCCACCCGATAAAATCGTTCGAAAATCCGGGCCAAATGCTGGTGCTCAATACCCATCCCCTGATCCCGCACTTCAATCGAAACCCCTGCGGTGGCCTGACGGGCCGAAACGTCAACACGGGTTCCGACCTCGGAATATTTAATGGCATTGTCGATTAGATTCTCGACCGCCTGCGCCAGCAGGGGGTCATTCAAATCCGCTTCGAGTGTGGACGGACAATCCAACACTACATCGATATTTTTTATCGCGGCTTTCGCGGCGCAACTCTCTATCGCCATCTCCAAAACAGGAAGCAACGGGGTTCGGGTCAAAACAATCTGTCCGCCTCCCGCTTGATGCTCGATGCGGGACAGACTCAGGAGATCCTCCACCAGCGCCTGAAGCCGGTCGGTCTGCCGCCGGAGAATACCGAGCACTCGAGCGATCTCCGTCGGCATCGTGAAGCCCGCCGGCGCCAAACCCTCCAGACCACCTTCCTCCGTCAATGTCTCCAGGTAGCCCTTGATCGCCGTGATCGGAGTTTTCAACTCGTGGGACAGATTGGCGATGAAATCCCGCCGGACGGTTTCCAGCCGTTGAAGTCGGGTGACATCGTTCAGCACCATGAGCACACCCATCGGCCGGCCATCCTCTCCGTTGAACGACCGCGCCCGAACCTGGAGGACGCGCTCTGCCGGATCACGCAGAATCACTTCCGTCTCGACCGGTGCCTCACCCGCCATCAAAGCTTCATCCAGACAGAGATATAAGTGGGGATTGCGAACCACTTCCTGGATGCTGCGACCCAACGCCCGGTCAACATCGATATCAAGCCACCGGGCGGCGGCCGGATTGAGTCCGATCAGGCATCCCTCCCGATCCATCGCCACCACGCCTTCCAGCATGCCTGAAAAAACCGCCTGTTGTTCATTCTTTTGCCGGATCATCGTCCGCATCCGGACATCCAAATCGGCCGCCATCTGGTTCATCGTACGCACCAGTTCAGCGGTTTCGAGGGTGTCGGGAACCGGCACCCGGGTCTTGAAATCGCCGTGGGCATATCGTTCGGCCGCCAGTCGCAATTCTTCCAGAGGCCGGCTGATGCGCCGCGCCAGGACCCAGCACGCCAGCGCCGCAAACAGGGCAATGCCCCCCCCGCCCAACCCGATCTGCCACATCAAACTCCGCAATTCGGCATCGATTTCAACCACTGGCCGCGCCATCCGCGCCACCCCCACCACCCGGCTTTCCCGTAAGATGGGCAGGGCCAGGTATAACAGGCGGCGGCGAACCGTATCGCTGAAACGGACAGCTCGCCCGACATCCCCCGCCATCGCGGTCTTGATTTCAGGGCGATCGGAATGGTTGCCCATTCGGGCCGGTTCCTCGGCGGAATCGCCGATCACCCGTCCATCCGGCAGAATGACCGTCACCCGGCTCAGCGTTTGTGGTCCCAGGATCCTGCACAGGTTTTCAATATCCGACGGATCCAGCGGTCGATAGGCGAGATCCTGAACCAAAATCCTGAGCCGGCTCTGCATATCCCGATCGAGCTCTTCCAAGTAAAAATGGCGGAACATCACCGAGGCGGTCGCCATCAGGGCCAGGACGGAAACCAGAACGATCAACAGGAAATAAGGATAAATTTTCCAAACCAGACGCCGCTCGCTCATACAACCTCATTCCTTAAAGCGATACCCCACTCCGCGCACGGTTTCGATATAGTCGATTTTTGCGCCCAACTTGCGGCGCAATCCTACAATCTGCACATCGACCGCCCGGTCGGTCACGGCGTAATCCGCCCCTCGCACCGCATCCACAATCTGTTCACGGGTCAGCACCCAACCCGGCCGCCGGGCCAGGGCATGCAAAATCGCAAACTCGGTGAATGTCAGGTCAACGGGCTTTTGCCGTAACAAAACTTCCCGCCGCCCGGGGTTGATGATCAGATCGTGGATTCGTAACACCTCTTGATCGGGCGGCAGGGCCCCCTCTTTGTGCCGCCGAATCACCGCCCGGACTCGGGCCAGCAGAACCTTGTTGCTGAACGGCTTGGTAATGTAATCCTCAGCACCCAGTTCCAGACCGGTCACAATATCGCTGTCTTCGCTTTTGGCGGTCAGCATGATCACCGGAATGTGGCGGGTCTTGATCTCTTGTTTCAACAAGCGGCAAACTTCCAGGCCATCCCGTCCCGGGAGCATGAGATCGAGCAGGATGACATCCGGCAGACGATCCTGCCCGGCTTGTAAACCCTTGTCGCCATTCTCCGCCTCGAGCACCTTGTATCCGTCCCGGGCCAGATGGAACCGAATAACTTCCCGAATATCATCGTCATCTTCAATGACCAATATGGTTTCACCTGCCATGTCCGGGAGCCTCCACTTTCACGAGAACCCAATCCCACCCGTTTTCTGTAATGGAAGGTTATACTGAAACCCTACTAAAACCGCATTAGGTTTTTGTTAGAATTTAGTTAACCCGCTTCAATCGCCATGCGTGCAAAGAATGGGTTCCTCTTCAAACCCAACGGCCTAACCCCCACCTCAGCCCCTGTTTCCCAGATCCGACATCTCTTGAATCTGTTGTAGCGGCGGTCCCCGACCTCATCGGGCCGCGGACAGACGGCTCGCCAGAGTCTCGCCCTCCAAAGGTCAATCTATACAAGATGGATAACTCTCCCCTGGAGGGCGAGAC
>CAIJXV010000087.1 GCA_903824675.1 uncultured bacterium | reverse complement strand
TCCGCACTGATGTAGTTGTTTTATTACTCCCAATTCCGGCGAAGAACCGTTGCGGGATTTTTGGCTCGGGTACTCCCGAACGAAAATGCCGCAACATTCTCCCTGAGCGACGTCGAAGGGTTTTCTTTGCGAGCTTCGCGTGCTTCTGTTCAAATTCCGAATTAGCGCAAATTAGTGAAGATTAGTGGTGAAGTCCCTCTTTTCGGCGATACTTGTGGGTAACAGAAAGCTAGCGAAGCGGATGGTGGTGAATCTGGACTTCTGCCTTCAGCCACTCCAGCAGGGACTCCCGATCGGGGGCAACTCCCTCCAACTGGGCATCGTAGGCTTTCTTGCGCCAGACGCCGATCTCGGGGCCTTCCTGAATCCCTAACGCCATGATGTCGCGACCATTGATCCAGGGGGGCGGCAAGACCGGCTCGCTTTCCATCTGCTTCCGGAATTCGCCCAGATAGTCATAGTTCGTCAGATCCCCATGACAGGACGCGCAGTCCAACCGGTGCAGTTCAAGTTCCAGAGGAAAGGTGGGCGCCCCGACCAGTCGCCGCAGGGTCGCACGCCGCATGGACTTGACGTCCACAAACCGCATGTGGTTGCCGACCATGAAGGCAATGGCATCCATGTCGTCATTGGAGAACCGTAACCGCTGCAGGATGGTGCGGGCGGATTCCTGGCCCACATTGGCATGGCACTCGAACCGCCAGCGGCCCTCCTTGAGCTGTGCGGTGGGCGGCTTGCCGACATCATGCAACAGCACCGCCCAGGCCAGTCGATAGTCGTGAGTGCGCATGTCATTGAGCATCACCACGGTATGCTGGAAGACATCGCCCTCCGGGTGATATTCGGGGGGTTGTTCCACTCCCTGCATCGCCGCAATCTCGGGAAGCATCACGGAGAGAAGCCCGAGATCCCGCAGCAGAATCAAGGCATCGCCCGCCCGCTGGGCTTCGACCCATAACCGGCTGAGTTCCTCCCGGATCCGCTCGGCGCTGATGGCCGTGATGCGCGGAGCATGCTCCCGGATGGCTTCCGCCGTGGCCGGATCCAGCGCAAATCCGAGCGTGCAGGCAAACCGGACCGCCCGCAGCAGGCGCAGATGGTCTTCCCGGAACCGCTCGCCGGGCTGGCCCACCGCCCGGATCACCGCCCGGGAAAGGTCTTCACGGCCCCCCACATAATCCAGAACCTGTCCCTTGAGCGGATCATAAAACAGGGCATTGACGGTAAAATCCCGGCGCTGGGCGTCGGTTTCGGGGTCAGAGAAAGTCACCTCGGTCGGATGGCGCCCATCCTCATACGGGGCATCTTTCCGGAAGGTGGCCACCTCATACCAGTGTCCCGCCACCGGCACCCGCACGACCCCGAAGGATTTGCCGACCCCGATCGACTCCGGGAACAACGCCATCACCTTGTCGGGAATGGCATTGGTGGCGATATCGAAGTCTTTGGGCGGTCGGCCGAGAATGAGATCGCGCACACACCCCCCCGCCCAATAGGCAATAAAGCCAGCCTCTTGAAGCCGACGGACCGCGTCAACCGCACCCAACATGATGGGATTGGCATCAGCAAGGGGGTATGGGTAGGTGTTCAAACTACTCCCTTTAGACCAGGATTCACGGCCGAACGAGAATTTGAACCACCCGCTTCGCTAGAGACACCCATCAAAGAGTAGGTGTCAACAGACAATATTTCGCCGCCCCGCCGTGAGGCGGATTCCTTTATTTTTCTCATGTCTTTGCTCCGTATACCCCGTTAGCCTTGAAACAAACGCTGTTTTGAATCCGTCGTTATTTCGTTCTGTTCGGTTATCGAGCGCGGTCAATGCCGTCTCGTCCAGTCACC
>CAIJXV010000086.1 GCA_903824675.1 uncultured bacterium | reverse complement strand
GATTATGATGGGGACGGCAAATCGGATCTGGCGGTTTTCGATACGACCGGCGGCTATTGGTACATTTTGAGCCTGACAGGATCCGTCATCGCTTGGAAACAGCAATGGGGCTGGAGTAGCGCCAAGCCCGTGCCGGGAGATTATGATGGGGACGGCAAATCGGATCTGGCGGTTTTCGATACGACCGGCGGCTATTGGTATATCCGAAATATTGCGGGGACTGTTATTGCGTGGAAAAACCAATGGGGCTGGGGTGCCGCCTCGATACCCGCCTTATCGGTCGAGCCGCTGGGAAATGTTCAGGGAGTCGAGTCTCCCGTAAGTTATCTGCCTTCAACTACCTTCCAAATGGGAGAATGGCAGACGGTATCGGTTTCGTCACCATCGATACCCACCAATGAACTCCCGGTGCATTTTGTTCAGCTCGATGATTATTTCATGGATCGATATGAGATTTCGTTCGCACTATGGAATGAAGTTCGCCTATGGGCGATCCAGCACGGGTATGCATTTGATGGCCCCGGATCCGGAAAGTCGGCGGCTCATCCGGTTCAAAATGTATCCTGGTTCGATGCGGTTAAATGGTGTAATGCCCGGAGCGAAAAAATGGGATTTCAACCCTGTTACTACACCGATACAAACCGAACGACCATTTACCGGACGGGCCTGCTCTATTTGTCTACCAATGCGGTCTTATGGGCGGCTAATGGGTATCGATTGCCGACGGAGGCGGAATGGGAAAATGCGTCCAAGAATCCTTTCGCACATCGCTTCCCTTGGGCGAATACCATCACCCAGACCAATGCCAATTATTACTCTTTGTTCACCACCAATTCTTCGCCTAGCCCTTTTTATTTTTACGATGTAAACGGCAGCCCGGGGTTCAATTCCGCTTATAACGACCAAATTCTCCCCTATACAGCCCCTGTCCCTTCTTTTTCGGGCAACTATTACGGGCTGTATCATATGTCAGGGAATGTCGCCGAATGGTGTTGGGATTATTCTGGAGCCTATCCCGCTCCCGGCCCACCGGTGCCCAATCCCCTGGGACCTGATTCCGGATGGACGCGCATGGTTCGTGGGGGCAGTTGGTTCGATGATGCCGCGCATGTTCGGTGTGCGTATCGGAATCAGTATTCGCCGTGGGTGAAAAATGCCTTCACGGGTTTTCGTTGTGTTCGACAGCTGGAATGAAGGACACCCATTCCGGGGGGACGTCTGGGTTGAGGTATAGGACAAAAGAAAGAAATAACCGGTATTGCTCATGAAGCGAATCCTTTATCGGTTGTCCGGGGTTTGGGCGAAGACCCTGATGGGCCTGTTTTGGATATCTGCCGTTCATGCCAACCCGTTCTTCTATGTCCCTCAAGAATTTCAGGGATCGGTGGAGGGAACTCCGGCTGTTCCTTTGTGTCACATCGAAGGTATCCTATCTAATACCCCTGCAATTACGGGGTCAGTGTCGATTCTTCTTCAATTCGAAGGAAGTGGGGATTTGCGGGCGCTATTGCTCGATCAAGGCGCAGGAGTGTTGGCCGGGTTGGGGTTGGGGGCTGCTGATGTCCAGGGCGGGACCGGTTTTGTGGATTATGCGACCGGTCGTTGGTCGGTTGATTGGACTCCCGTCGGGATGGTCGGATCGTTTAATATCAGTGCATCCTATCAATCAGGGATACCCTCTCCCTTGGAATTTCATCAAGTTGCCGGCGTGGAATCCGCAACGTCAACCAACCCCCTGATTAAAATGGGCGGTGGGTTGTCCCTTGCGACCCTACAGCCTGAAACCCTGCGTTTGATTTTGAGACGGAAATCGGATGACACGGTAATGGGGCTTTTTTGCGGTACGGGGGCGGGGGAATTAGTGGGGGCTACCTTTTTAAATTCGAATCTTCCCGAATTTTCATCGGGGAGGATTAATCCTCATAACGGCGCATGGATTATCGATATCCCTACTCCGGGACTCATCGAGGATTTCAGGATCGACGCCGTGTATGCGGCTGCCGATAACCCTTCGTTGGTCTCCTTGAATGAGTTCCTGGGGACTGCACCCGTTCCCCCTGCGGCTCCGCTTTTGCGAATGGGAGGTGAACTATTACATTCCCATCCGATCCCTGGCAGTGTAAGCCTATTTTTGCGGTCCCATGAAACCGGTCGTTTGTTAGGTTTTGTCGATGATTCAACGAATGGAATGTTGTCGGGTAATCTTTTGTTCGCCTCACGGATTTCATTGTCCGTGGAGGGCGGCATTACCTATCCGACCGGCGGTTGGTTCGCTGACGTCGTGATGCCCGGAGCGGATGAAAATCTCGATATCACTGCTAGTTATTGCTATTCCAATGGCCCGCCCCGAAAAATCGTTAATTCACCTCAAACGATCCAGGGAACTGATGCCGATCCTTTACTTTCCTTTTCAGGAAAGGCGCGAGGATTGCCCCTTTGTCCCGGGACCGTCAGGGGCTGGGTCTATCAATCACCGAGCAACCTTTTGTCCGGAACCTTTCATGATCTTGGGGATGGACGGTTGAAAGGAGGGTATCTGTTTCAGGGAATCGTGCCGGTCGCCATTCAAGGGGGGATTGATTATACGACCGGGCTTTGGTCCGTGTCCATGACCTATCCCGGTCTGGTTGGGACCTGTTCGGTTTGGGTCTCCAGTTTGCCCCTTCATTCCTTATCCAAACCTTGGGATTTCAATGGCGATTGGCAAAGTGATTTGACGGTTTATACGAATGGCATTTGGTCTGCCCAATCACTTGCCAGATCGAATCTATTCCATGATGTCAACTGGGGCTGGAGTAATGCATCCCCGATTTACGGCGACTACGAGGGGAAAGGAATCAACGATTGGTCCGTTTATGATCGGGCGTCCGGAGACTGGTATGTCCGTTCGCTGAGGGGATCTTTAATTGCATGGAAAAAGAATTGGGGCTATTCCGGCGCCATTCCCGTCCCCGGCGATTATGATCGGGATGGGGTTTATGATTACGGGGTGTTTGGTGTGGCCGATGGCCGGTGGTATTTATTGTCAGCCGTCGGTCCGGTCATTGGATGGGGTATCCAATGGGGCGGGGCAGGGGCGACACCGGTTCCCGGCGATTACGATGGCGATGGGGTTTACGATTTGGCGGTCTTCGATTCCACGTCAGGATCCTGGTATGTTCGTTCCTTGGTCGGACCGGTTCTTGCTTGGGACAAGCAATGGGGGTGGCCGGAGGCACGGGTGGTGCCGGGTGATTATGATGGGGATGATTGTTGGGATTTGGCGGTATTTAACGACCAAACGGGACGTTGGTACATCCAATCCCTAACGGGCGGCGTTTTAGCCTGGGGGCTCCAATGGGGATGGCAGGGTGCGGTTCCTGTAACCGGTGATTTTGATGGGGATGGAACTTTTGATCTGGCAGTTTATAATCCTGATCGCCATCGTTGGTATATCTTTTCGTTGACTGCCGGGGTTATCGCCTGGGATCGATAAGAGGCATTGCACTTTCCTTTACGGTGTAACTCAACCGGAGAACCGGTTTTGATCGTCCGAAACCCGTCCCCATGAAACTTCATGCACCTGAGGCGAGGGGCGCATCTGCGATTCGGTGCACAGAAACCGCCTAAAGGGCGTTTACACCAACCGTTTTCAATCGATGTCGGCCCGCCATCTGTGGCGGGCGTCTGGAGAGGGTTCGGGCTGGATCCGCGGACGCCGGGCACAGAGGCCCGACCTACTACAACGGGGAATTGGATTGCATCGAATCGCAGATGCGCCTCTGAGGGGAGTCCCCCATTTCCTTGTTGTCGACTTTCTGAAATTGGCGGTTATACTGACAGATGAATTTCGAAGGATACCCAATTAAAATGGAGGACGATTGATGAACGCGAAACATATCATTGCCTGGGGCGCTTCAGTTTTGTCGTTTTCGGGGGCAGTTTTTGCGCAAACCGGGTCTATTTCGTTGCCGGACGCGGTGCCTGCGGCCATTAATGAGCCGACAAATGCCTCTGCAACGTCCCAGAACCCGTCCATCCCTGTCTCGGCCTCCTCCAATGCCCCTGTCGCCGCAAACGCGATTCCTGATGCATCCTTGCGACTGGCTGATGCCCTGGGTTTGGAAAAGCAGGATAAATTACTCGAAGCTCGATCCTTAGGACTTGAACTGCTTAGTCCGACTAACGAGGCGCTGAAAACGCAAATAGAGGAATTTCTTGGCCGCGTTAACATTCGGTTGGTCGCAACTCCTCGGGGCATGCCTGAAAAAATCGAATATACCGTCAAGCCGGGAGATTCGTTGGGACGCATTGCCAAAATGTTTGGGACCACAGAGGATCTGGCGCAAGCCGGCAATCTGATCAAAGATCCGGCCTTGATTAGGGTGGGGGATCATTTCCGGATATTTAGCGGCAAGTTTTCGGTCCTGGTCAACAAAACCCGTAACGATTTAGTCCTCTCCATGAACGACCGTTTCTTTAAACGATATCCGATCGGGACAGGGAAGTTCGGAAAAACTCCGGTCGGCACTTTTGTCGTCCAAGAGCGCATCAAGGAGCCGGTTTGGTATCGTCCCGATGGCAAGGCCGTTCTGTTTGGGGATAAAGAGAATATTCTCGGAACCCGCTGGTTGGCGCTGAAAGCAACCGGAAATACACCGGATGTCAAAGGGTACGGGTTACACGGCACGTGGGATGAGACGAGCATCGGCAAGCAGGAAAGTTCCGGTTGTGTCCGAATGCGTAATATGGATATCGAAGAGTTCTATCTACTGCTACCGGTCGGCACACCCGTGGTGATTGAAGAATAATCGCATGGGCATGCAAGTCGACCCCTTCCAAGGACACTACCGGTCAACCTGCTCGTCAAGTTCCGGTTTGCATAACTCATAGAAATTGCATAATCGGCAGGTCATGGGGTCTGCGGCCAGATCCCAGTCTTCCTGGGGAAGGGGGACATTGCGCTTGAGATCCCCATCAAACACATAATCGGCCATTTCGCTGATGGATGATTGGATGGTCTCAACGGTTTGATCCAATAGATCGGGGGATACCTCGATTTTAACGGAGTCCTTGAGGCTCAAATACTCGAGTAACAGGGTCAGGTGATCGGGTTCGACCTTGTGTTGCGTTCGAGCCCAAAGGGCATATAACAGCATCTGGTCGCGATGATGCGGTTTTTGTTTGCCGGCTTTCCAGTCATGAATAAACCAGGCATCCCCTCTGCGGTAAACATAATCGGGAATGGCGTAGATTTTGTGGCCCTCCAGGGCAAATGACTCAGGATCTCCGCCACTGCCGACATGGGCAATGGATACTTCGTCGTCCTGCCGGATTCCGGCTAGTCGGGGTAAAACCGTTTCGATGAAGTTTTCCACGCAAAGCCGGCATTGCCGGGCAATGAAGGCAATCCATTCTTTCTGTTGCTCTTCAGTCGCGTCGGTTCCGTAATAATGTTCAAACAGGCAGATATATTTTTTGGGATTAGTTTGCCAAAGACCATCGCGAGATTGTTTCCAAGCCGCATTCAGGTAATCGCGGGTATATTTTTGGTAAAGGGTGTCGGCGGTCAGCATTTCCTCCTGCTGCGCATGCCGGATGGCCTTGCGAATGGTGTGCTCAACCGCATTTCCCAACAGGCTGAATCGGTTGTGCATCTTGGCCAGTTGATAGGCCTTGCGTTGGAGGGGGGTGGCCCCCGCATCCCATCCCCCCCACATGGCGTATTTGGCCCAAAAGCGCCGGCGGCGGCATTCATCAAAATCCTCGCGTGCGCTGAAGGACCAACTGAAGGTGTTTTTTAGATCGCCCATGGTTCCCCCTCCACCCTCCCGAAATGAATCACGGTATTGTTTTGCGGGTCAACTTCTGTAAAGTTTTCCAGAGTTTCTCGGCGCAGTCCGCGGCCATGAGCGCTTTTCGCGCATCGGCGTTGATGAAGGTTTCGGCGATACCGGCGATCAATTTCAGATAAAAAGCGCTGGCGGCGGTGGGAATGACAATGAAAAGTACAATGCGGGTCAGGGCTTTCCCCTCGTCGTCAAAACGAATACCCTTGGGGCTCAACCCCAATGCCAGGGTTAATCCGCCCCCTTCAACTCCGCGAACATGGGGTACCGCGATACCATGGTCGAGGGCGGTGCTGACAATGACTTCGCGCTGAAGGGCCAGATCGGTCAGTTTTTCAGCATCATCGACGAGTCCTTCTTCCTGCATTCGCTGGGCGAGTTCGCGAATGGCGCTTTCGCGGTCTGTTGCCTGCATCCGGGGAATCATGAGCGATTCTCCGGAGAATCGGGCGATGCCGGTCTTTTTGGGTTCTGACCGGCGCGCGGGTTTGGCGACATAATTGGGTTGGGATTCAGGAAAGTAGAGGATCCGCAGGCAGGTGGGGCAGTTTTGAAGGACCTGTGCGCGTTGCACCAGTTGAATCAGGCTGATCGGCAGGCGCATGCCGCATCCGGCACAAACCGAATGGGCGACGGGAACGATGAAGACCGGATCCCGTGACTGCAGGCGGGTGACCAGCCGTTGAATGGATTCTTCCAGGCTGGCGGCGAGCCGGTTGATCGAAACGTCGAGCGCCTCAAGCGCGGCGCCTTTGCGGTGAGATTTCTGTTCAGTCCGAATCAGGTTGATTTCCTGTAATTGAATCAATGCATGTAAAACGGGTTTCATACGGCCTTTCAGGGGATACAGTTTTCGCTTGCCAAACTCACCATTTGAGTGTGAACTTCCCCCCATTGTTTGTCAAGTTGCGGATGGGTGTTTTATGATTGCCATTGTGGATTATCGCGCGGGAAATCTGACCAGTGTGCGCCTCGCATTTGAGGCGCTCTCCGTCGAAGCCACGATTACCGATTCGCCTGCTGTTATTCGCGCGGCGGACCGGGTGGTGTTTCCTGGAGTGGGGGCGGCAGGCGCCGCCATGTCCAATCTTCAACGCTTGGGGTTGGTTGACCTTCTTCGCGAAATCGTCGCTTCCGGCAAACCGTTTCTCGGGATTTGCCTTGGAACACAGGTCGTTTTTGACCACTTGGAAGAGGACGGTGGCGTTGCGGGAATCGGCCTCATCCCCGGGTCTGTTCGCCGGTTTCAGCCCACGAATCGTCGTGACAAAGTTCCCCAAATCGGGTGGAACGGGGTGAACTTCACGCGTCACCATCCGGTTTTTGACGGCATTGAATCCGGCAGTGAATTTTATTTTGTGCACAGTTACTACCCGGCCCCAGATCTTACTGGAGATGTGGCCGGGGTGACCGATTATGCCGGCGTGACCTTCGCCTCGATTATGGCCCGAAATAACTTGTTGGCCACCCAGTTTCATCCTGAGAAATCGGGACGAATCGGTTTGCGCTTTCTGAAAAACTTCAGTGCCTGGAAGGGGCGGTTGCCGGAGGCTTGTTCATGTTGACTCGCCGAATCATTCCCTGTCTTGATATTCATCGCCGCCGGGTGACCAAAGGGGTTAAATTCCAGAACAATATCGACTTGGGCGACCCCGTTGAGATGGCCGCCCGCTATTCCGACGACGGCTGTGATGAACTTGTTTTTTACGATATCACCGCCTCCGCGGAGCGGCGATCCATCGATCTTGACATGGTCCTTGAAGTCGCCCGCGCGATTCACATTCCTTTTGCCGTAGGCGGCGGGATTGCCACGCTGGATGACATGTCTCGGGTTTTGCTGGCCGGCGCTGAGAAAATCTCTGTCAATTCTTTGGCTGTGAAAAACCCGGCGCTGATCTCTGAAGGCGCACGCGCCTTCGGATCGCAATGTGTCGTTCTGGGCATGGATCCGGTCCGCGCCGACGATCGAATTCAATTTCCCAGCGGCTATGAAATCACGATCCGGGGGTTCCGGGAACGAACCGGACGAGATGCATTGGCTTGGGCACGTGAGGCGGTCGATCGCGGGGCGGGTGAGATTGTGGTTAATTCGGTCGATGCCGATGGGACTCGAGCTGGATTTGAATTGGAGTTGACCCGACTGATTTCCGAATCGGTGGGCGTTCCCGTGGTGGCGTCCGGTGGGGCGGGAACCCCGGCTCATTTGGTGGATGTTTTTAACACGGCGCATGCCGATGCCGCGATTATCGCTGGCATGATTCATACGGGGGAATACCGGATTCCCCAAATCAAAACCTATCTCGCGAATGCCGGCATACCGGTTCGCCTACACTGGTGATTTATGGAAGATATCATTGATTCAACGACTCCTTTGGAACTCGATTGGGCCGGTGTTCACCCGCGGGTTTTTTTGACTCCGGCCCGACTCGCTTTTTTAAAGAAGGCTATTCAAACTGAACCCTATTCCCATTTTTACGCCCAGGTGAGACGGTGTGCCGATGCGCATATGGGCCCACTCCCTCCGGATTGGACTCGAGGCGATCCGCGGAGTTTGGGGTGTGTTTTGCCGCATCTGGCTTTGATGTTTCTGTTGACCGGTGAGGTCGCGTATCGCGAACGAGCCCTGACCATTATCCGTTCTGCTCCGGTCAGCAACAATCCAGGGCTGACGGGCGGTCATATCCTGGGCGGGTTGGCCATTGCGTACGACTGGCTGTATAGTTCGTTCAGTCCGGATGAAAAAGTAGAAATCAGTGATTTGCTCATGGCGTGCGGGACGTATGCGTTCGAACAGGCCGGTTTGTTTCAGCGATGGACCTTTATCATTTTGACCTGTAACCACCTTCCGGTTGAAATGAGCGCTTTGACGGCGGCCGGGTGTGTGTTGTATGGCGAGCGGCCGGGTATCAGCCGTTGGCTTAAACTCTGTGTCGAAAAAGCCCGGAGCATGGTTCAAGCCAATGGGGATGATGGCGCCTCTCATGAAGGCATCGGCTATGGGCAGTACTACAATGAATTCTTTGTGAAATATCTCCTTCTGATCAAGGAATTGCTGGGAGTGGATCTTTTCCGGGAATCGGCCTATCTGAAAAACCTGCCGCTCTTTTACCTCCATTCCAGTCTGTCCCGGGAAGCCTGGTCCGCCCAAAACAGCTTGATTAATTTTGGCGATGGCGTTCGTTACAACTGGTATGGCCCCGATTCCCATTTGCGTCCGCTGGCCTCGATTTATCGGGATTCAATGGCGCAATGGCTGGCGGATCAGCATCTTCAGGCCGAAACCGCCATGGTGTCCGGTTCATTCTTGAACCTGACCCATTATGACCCGTCCGTCCCCGCCGAGTTTCCGGCTCATCAGCCCCGGTCGCACCGATTTGCAGACAAGGATTTTGTTTTCCAACGATCGGGATGGGGCACTGGTGAGTCCTTGCTCGCATTTCGGTGTGGCCCTCATTTTGGTCATCATGTGCTGACGCGATATACCTCCGAAATCGGCGGAGGTCACATGCAGGCCAACAATGGAACGATTTATCTCATGGCGGGCGGTGACTATTTGATTTCGGGAGATGGCTATTTCAAAAAGTGTACCGCTTACGGCAACACCCTGCGAGTGAACGGGAAAGGCCAGATCGGCGAGGGCGGAGAATGGTTTGAAAGTCTGGCTCTCCGGCGGGCCCAACGCGGCCCTCGCATCATCGCTGGACGTTTGAATGGAGTCTTTGAATATACGATTGGGGATTTAGCTCCGGCGTATCCTGACGAACTTCGTATCCGTCGGATGACGCGGAAAATCCTCTATTTACGCCCGACGACCTGGATTTTAGTCGACGAAATCGAAACGGTTGCGCCCATGACCTTTGAAGCACGGTTTCATTCCGATTTCCCGTTCGCTTCCGAGGGGGGATCCTGGCATGCGCGGGGGAGTCGTTTTGGCCTCCGCCTGACAGCCGGGGGAACCGTCCCTTGGGTTGCACAGACCTCTGTTCATCCCTGTGAGAATGTCAATGGCGCCGTTACCCGCCGTTATCCGCTCCTGACCTTGGAGGCGCAAAAGGTGTCCCGGGCCGCACTGGTCACCGTTTTGGAGGTGGCCCCCATCAACTCGGAACCCGTACCTGCTCCTGAATTTATCACCACCGGCACGGACTTGAATCTTTCATTGACCGTGGCGGATTCGCGGATCAACCTGCGGATTCGCACCTTATTGGATAACCCTTTGGCGATTGGCGTTGAATTTTGATGCGGACAAGGGGGATCCCTAAGCCCCCGATCTTATCGGTGGCAAGTCGGAGCCACTCCCTTCTTTTTGAAATATTGCTGGTGATATTCCTCCGCCCGGAAAAAAGGGCCGGCCGTGCCGATAAAGGTGACAATGGGTCTTTTGAAAACTTTGGATTTGATCATGGTTTCTTTAGACATCAGGGCGAGCTGCTGTTGCTCGCTGGAATGAACAAAAATAGCTGATCGATATTGGTCACCGACATCCGGTCCTTGACGGTTTAGCGTGGTGGGGTCGTGATTCTCCCAGAATATCTTGAGCAGTTCCGCATACGATATCCGTTGGGGATCGAAGAGAATATCCACGGCCTCTGCATGACCCGTCTCTCCACTACAGACCTGTTGGTAGGTCGCATTTTCCAGGTGGCCCCCCGTATATCCCACCGCCGTAGCCACGACTCCCGTCGTTTCCCGAAAGATGGACTCAACTCCCCAGAAACACCCGGCAGAAAAAGTCGCCTGTTGGAGCGGGGTGTCAGAAAGTGGGACGGGGACCGATTGACCTTGGGGAATGAAGGTCAAGGCCGCCGAATTCAAGCAATAGCGCAAACCCGTAGGGGCGGGTCCGTCGTCGAACACATGGCCCAAATGGCCGTCGCAGCGTGCGCATTGAATTTCAACCCGACGCATACCGAGGGTGATATCCGTCTTTTCGGCGATATTCAACTGCGAGACGGGGGCGTAGTAACTGGGCCAGCCCGTGCCGGAATCGAATTTAGCCGCGGATCCAAATAAGGGTAATCCACACCCGGCACAGACATACAAACCCGGCTCATGCTGTTTTAAAAGAATACCGCAAAAGGCGGCTTCTGTTCCTTTTCTTCGCAATATCCGGTAAGATTCAAGGGGTAATGCCGCACGCCATTCATCATCGGTTTTGAGAACCTTTGGAATAGAAACCCGGCCGGTCCGGTGCCCTTCTGAATCTTCCAATTGGACCCACAAGGAACCTTTGGGAGGAGGGGGAAGGGTTCCGGATGCTGCTTTGTCGGCTTGGCCGCATCCGGGCAAGATGCCCAATAAGCCGGTTAACGCGCTCATAACAAACCTCGATATTTTCATGTTGGGTAACCCTCGTATACTTGTATTTTACAATAAAGGGACCCGTGTCACAACTTCTAAGCGGCATCCCCAATCATCGCCCAAGTGCGCATCGGCGAATGGCGACCACCTGTATCAACCCTGGTCCTCGCGGCTCGCCAGAGTCTCGCCCTTCTGAGGAGTGCATCCATCGGGTATAGTTTGACGTTTGCAGAAGGGCGAGCGTTTTCGCGAGCCGTCTTCCCGCGGCTCGAACAGGTCGTGACCGCCGCCACGCGGAGATTACGCGATGATCGGGGGGGGGGGAGAGGGGGGAGGCCCGCCCCATATCGGAGATCAAGGCTTACTTGTCCGGATCTGTGGGGAGCAGGGTTAAATCCGCCAAGTCGAAGGATCGCCCGGTTGATATTGCCGACAGGATCAACCGCTGACGAAACGGCGGGCATTGATGAAGAGTTCGGCCCACGGTCCTTCGCGGAAGGCCCAATCCCGGGGCAGGTATGAAAGCTGACGCGCTAAATAGGCGCGTTCGGGGTGGGGCATCATAATCGTGACCCGCCCATCCGGCGTGGTGATGCCGGTGATTCCTGATGGAGATCCATTGGGATTCCAAGGGTAACGCACGGTCGGCTTGCCATAGGGATCCACGTACCGCATCGAAAGCAATCCTTGATTTTGACAGGCGTTACGCGCGCCCTCTGATTCAAACGCAGAAAAACCTTCGCCATGAGCAACAGGAATGGGCAGATGCGACCCCGCCATGCCTTTGAGCAGAATTGAAGGAGAGGCCAGAACTTCCACATTCACCAAGCGGGCTTCGAATCGTTCGGATTTATTTTGAATAAACCGCGGCCAATTTGCAGCGCCGGGGATGATGGGCTTAAGTTGTGCCAACATTTGGCAGCCGTTACAGACCCCCAATGCAAAAGTGTCGGGTCTTGCGAAAAAGGCGGCGAAGGCATCGTATAATGCGGGATTAAAAAGAATCGACTTGGCCCAGCCGGATCCAGCGCCCAATACGTCGCCATAGGAAAATCCGCCACAGGCAACTAAACCGGCAAAGGTGTCGAGTTGAACCCGGCCGGATAGAAGATCGGTCATGTGGACATCGAATGTTTCGAAGCCGGCAGCATCGAAAGCCGCCGCCATTTCAACCTGCCCGTTGATACCCTGTTCGCGAAAAACCGCCATTCGGGGCCGGGAGGCCGAATGGATTGCAGGAAAGGCCGGAGTGAAGGTGCGTTTAACCGTCAATCCCGGATCCTGTTCATCCAGAAGATTGTCATATTCTTCTTGCGCGCACTCAGCGTTGTCGCGTCGGGACTGCATGCGATAGGTTAATTCTGACCAGAATCGATTTAATCGGGTCACTGATTCTGAAAAGATCGTTTGATGGTCCCATTTCAGTTCAAGCCGGGCTGCAATAGTAGGTGCGCCGATGAGGTGCGTCAAATCCTGCATCTGGTGCTCATTAATAACGGCCAGTACTGTTGGGAGATCGGCAGCGCGAATTTGAAGGACGGCTCCCAATTCTTCAGAAAACAGAATGGAGAGAGGGTCGATTCCCAATCCGTCGAGGTTGATCTGCAGCCCCCGCCGTCCGCCAAAGGCCATTTCGGCCAAGGTAACCAGCAGGCCGCCGTCAGAGCGGTCGTGGTAAGCTAATAACAGTTCTCGATCGAGGAGTGTTTGGACCGCGTGTGTGAAGTGAACAAGGTCGGATGGGTAGTCGAGATCAGCCGGTTCAGTGCCGACTTGATTAAAGACCTGGGCAAGAGTTGAGGCCCCCAGACGGTTTTTGCATCGCCCCAGATCGATCAGGACCAGGACCGTGTCTGGATCGGGTTTTAGATCCGGGGTACATGTTTTTCGGACATTGGAGACAGGAGCGAAGGCTGTAATCAAGAGACTCAGCGGGGCCACCATTTTGTGATCAAGTCCATCCGGCCCCTGCCAGACGGTCCGCATGGAAAGAGAATCCTTGCCGACGGGGATGGATAATCCCAGTTCCGGGCAAAGTTCAAGCGCAACAGTCCGGACCGTATCATAAAGCGCGGCGTCTTCGCCGGGTTCGCCGCAGGCACACATCCAATTGGCCGAGAGTTTGACTCCCATTAATGAACCGAAGTTGGCCGCGCAAAGGTTGGTGATGGCTTCCCCGATGGCCATCCGTCCCGAGGCCGGACCGGATATCAGGGCAATGGGGGTACGTTCTCCCAGCGACATGGCCTCTCCCGTGTCGGCTTCGGGCGAAGAGGCGGTCACGGCAACATCCGCGATGGGCGTCTGATAGGGTCCGACCATTTGATCTCGGGCAACCATTCCGGTAATGGAACGATCAGCGATGGTGATCAGGAAGGTTTTATTCGCCACGGCGGGGAATTGCAAAACTCGGGTCATGGCGTCGGCTAAGGCGATGCCAGAAAAGTTCAACGCGGCATGCGATTCATGCAGGTGCTCAACCTGGCGGAGCATGCGGGGGGGCTTGCCCAGAATAATTTGGAGTTCGATATCGATGGGATCATTGCCGAAGACGTCATCGTGCAGGGTCAACCGGCCATCCGAGGTGGCTTCGCCAATGACATGCGCCGGGCAACGTTCTCGTTCACATAAGCCCAGGAACCGGTCTATCCGGGCGCGGTCGATGGCCAGGACATAACGTTCCTGCGCTTCACAACACCAGATTTCCATCGGGCTCATCGCTTTTTCCTCATTGGGAATAGCGCGGAGCCGGAAACGTCCGCCCGTTTCAGCTACGAGTTCGGGACATCCATTGGAAAGGCCGCCGGCGCCGATATCATGGATGCTGAGAATGGGGTTTTCGTCATCGAGGGCGATACACGCATTGATGACCTCCTGACATCTGCGTTGGATTTCTGCGTTATCCCGCTGAACCGAGTCAAAATCAAGATTTTCGGCATTGCGGCCGCTATCCATTGAGGAGGCGGCCCCCCCCCCGAGCCCGATGCGCAGGGCTGGGCCCCCGATCTGAACAATTTGTGCGCCGGGAGCGATTTCTTTTTTGGCGACATGCCTGCGTTTGATATTTCCCAGACCGCCGGCGGCCATGATCGGCTTGTGGTAACCGCGCCAGCGTCCGTTATGAAATTCCTCGTAGGTTCGGAACAGCCCTAACAACTGAGGGCGTCCGAATTCATTTCCGAACCGGGCACCCCCCAGGGGGCCATCGGTCATGATGTCGAGAGGAGCGGCCAGCCGTGAAGGGAATCCATCTCGCTGGGGCATTTCCCACGGCATGCTGAAATCGGGAACACGCAGATGGGACACCATGAAGGCGGCAAGTCCAGCCTTGGTCCGTCCGCCGATGCCGGTGGCGCCCTCGTCCCGAATTTCGCCACCGACTCCAGTGGCGGCCCCGGGATAGGGGGCGATTGCGGTGGGGTGATTGTGGGTTTCAACCTTCATCAGAATATCGATGGTTTCAGGATGCCAGGCATACCGAAAACCGGTCTTCTGTTCGACTTCAAACCATCGGGCGGCGAACCCTTCGATGACGCTGGAGTTGTCGCTATAGGCGAGGAGGGTTCCGCGGGGTTGTCGGCGATGAGTTTCGCATATCATGGCAAACAATCCCATGGGCATGGGCTTCCCGTCGATGATCCAATCGGACTTGAATATCTTGTGGCGACAATGCTCGGAGTTCACCTGTCCGAACATGACCAATTCGACATCGGTGGGGTTACGGTTGATCCGCCGATAGGCGTCGGTCAGGTATTCAATTTCATCCGGACTTAACGCGAGTCCCCAGTTGGTGTTGGCGGATTCAAGGGCAGCACGCCCTCCAGTCAGTAGATCCACCGATTTAAAGGGGGCCGGCGAGGGGTGCTGAAAATGGCGTCCCAAATCGGTATATACCCCTTCAATCATCCGGTCATGGAGCAAGGGAAGCAAGGGCTTTAATCGTTCGAGGGTAATCGCCCGGTGTTGGGCATCCAGGAGACGATAATGAAGGCCGTGTTCGAGACGGGTGATTTCAATTAATCCGCAATTGTGAAAAATATCCAGTGCCTTGGAGGCCCAGGGGGAGAGGGTTCCGATACGCGGGGTGACCATAAAACCATCTAAAAAGACCGGCTGGATTAAATCTGTGGCGTCGAGCAAATCAAATACCCGGGTGCGCAAAGCTCCGTCCAGACGGGATTCGGTCTCCAGAAAATATACCGCATGCGCTTCGACCTGTTGGACGTCAAGCGTTGGCGCTGCCAGGCGAAGTGCCGCCAGAAGTTTTTCATGGCGAGTTGAAGAAAGGGTGTCGGGGCCTTTTAAAACAAATAAATTCACTTTGGATTCCTTGTCCGAATTGTCCGCCGTGTCCCGTTATGGAAACGAATTGGCAGGGGATCCTAACAGGAACCGGGATGCGAATAAACTTGTTTTTTGCGGTTGCGAATTGACACGGACGCTCATTTCCCGTACATTCAGCCACCTTTGTTCCTCAAAGGACATCGTTCGGGCCGTTAGCTCAGTTGGTTAGAGCACGTGACTTTTAATCACGGGGTCCTGGGTTCGACTCCCAGACGGCCTACCATCAATGACCCCGCTCTTCCCATCCGAACAATCTTTCTGCATTGAGAGTGGTCACCCGGCACAGGTCCTCTTCCGGGGTGTCCCGGATCTTGGCTAGACAGCGAATGACATGCGGCAGAAAGGCGGGCTCATTTTTTTGACCTCGCAAGGGAACGGGTGTCAGGTACGGCGAGTCGGTCTCAACTAACAGCCGATCAGAGGGAATCCCGGCTGCCACTTGGCGTAACGGGATGGCATTGGCAAAGGTCACGATTCCGCTGAAACTCAGATAAAAACCGAGATCGAGTACCTTTCGCGCAAAAGCTTCGGTTCCCGTAAAACAGTGCAGAACGCCCACTCGATCGGCGGGTCCAGCCCATTGGCGCACATGCTCCCGTAAATGATCCAAGGTCACCTGGTCAGCCTCGCGGCTATGGACAATCACCGGGCGGAGGACGGAGCGGGCCAGCGCCAGCATGGTCGCGAACAGGATCGTTTGCGGCTGGGCTGTATCGGGAGCGTGGTGGAGGTCCAACCCGATTTCTCCCACGGCCCGAATTCTGGAGGCGTCGGGCGATGTAAACAAAGCGGTGAGGAGCGATGGATCATCGGCCTGGGTTGCGCGATAGCGGTCATAGCCGATTGCGGCCCGAATCGATTCAGGGAAGCGGCCGGCAAGATCGAAGGCAACTTGGTTTTCTTCTGGCGCGCCACCCACCGCAATCAGGCGACAAACCCCGGCCTGCCGGGCTCGTTGCACGAGTTGCGGCGCTTCGTCCACCGATAGATGCGCATGGGTATCAAAGCAGGTGGTCACGGTTTGAATTCACGGGCGGCAGCGGCCAGGGCAGTCAGGTTGTCCCAGGGCACTTCCGGTTCAACCAGGTGGGTTGGGGCAATGACGATTCCCCCGGCCGCACCACAGGCGGTCAAGTTCTTCAGGACTGCGGACCGCACATCTTGAACTGTGCCAAAGGGCAATGTTGTTTGCGTGCCGATGGTTCCCCAATACGACAGACGTCCGGCGGCGATCTTTAGCACCTCGTCAAACGCCATGCACTCGGGTTGGACCGGATTCAAGATGTCAATTCCGGCGTCGATGAGATGAGGGATGAACGGCAGAACATAACCGCAGGAATGATAAAAAATCAACAGGTCGGGCTTAATTGCCCGTCCCGCTGCAATGACCCGTGCCAGGCGGGGTTTGATCCAGGTGGACCAGAGTTCGACGCTCATCATGATGGTGCTTTGCATGCCGATATCGTCGCCGAGCATGACCAGGTCGGTTCCCGCCCGGGCATACGCCTCAATCCGTCGGCAAGCCAAGTCCGTGATGCGGTCGAAATGGATGGCCGCGCCCTCGTCATCTGTCATCATGTCCGCCATTAAATCCTCCATGGAGCGAAGATACCAAGCGGTTTCCCAAATAGTGCAGGCCATGGAACCCGCCGCCGCAAGACCTTGCGAATGAATCTTAAGGACACGTTCGTTCAGTTGCGTTTGCGCCTCTGGCGGGATGTGGGGAAGCGGGAAATGCCGGATCTCATCGGGGTTTAGCGCACCCGCCAGGGGGTGGTGCATCCGCGTCATGTGGTGGCAGTCGGGTTGGTGCGAATGACCGACACCAAAGACATCGAAAACGGTATCGGCAGGCAAGCGTTCCCGGGGGTACAAGCGAGCAGCATCGGCATATCCGGCGTTCAGTTGGAGTTCCACCCAGCGATGGGACAAGTTGAAAAAGGAGGCGTAATCAGAGTGGCCAAAACGTTTTTTGAAGGCCTCCACCTGAGACGGGCAAAGGGAAAGGTCGAGAGGGACAAAATCGAACCCTTGGCGGCGCAAAGTCCGCAAAAAGTTTTCACGAGGTGTTGGCATGAGATCTCCCTTAACATGGCAGCTTCTGGTAGTGACGGTGTCGCCACCTTTACTTTATTCGCGACCTCAAAAGCAATATAATAATCCCATCAGTTCCTCAAGGATGCACCAGAAAACACTTTTTGACAAACGGTTTGAGTTTGGTATTATTTTAAAGGGAAATTATGTGAAAAGAATGATAAAACTATCCGGAATGGTAGTGTTGCAGGGGAGGGCTGTGTTGTGGATATTGAACTGATAACCGAGCAGGTTCAGGTCGAGCGAAAACTTTTTTCATTCAGTCTTCGGCAGAATCCCCGGGGACGGTTTCTAAAGATCACAGAGGATGTGGGAGGGCGACGGGATGCCATCATCATCCCGTCAACCGGACTGGAATCGATTCGTGCCATTGTCGAAAATATGATCAAGGTCGATGCCGAAGCGGGCCCGATCGAGTCAAACTATGAGACGGATGGCGATAGTAGCGGACGTTAAGGGTCGATGTTTTCCAGCGTTTGACTGACCAGGTTGATTCGACGATAATAACAATTCCGGGGAGTGCCGGTTTTGTTTTTAGTGTGACAGATCCCTCCCCGCCGGGGACGAACGGTATAGACCAGTGAATTTTGTTCGCAATTGACGAGAATTTCGATCACCTCAAAGGTTTCGCCTGAGGTTTTTCCTTTTTCCCAGAGCTCATTGCGGGACGTACTCCAAAAAATTGCAGTCCGGGTGTCGATTGTTTTTGTTAAAGCCGTGGCATTGGTATAGGCGATCAATATAATCTCGCGAGTGTCGGCGTTTTGTACCGCCACCGGAATGACATCGGGACATTTTGCGGCGATTTTGGCGATTTTGGCAAAATCGAGTTGTAATGTGGTGCCTTCTTCCAATGCATTCATCCGGAATCTCCTGATATAAGGTTGCCGCACAGATTAACGGCAAAATAGAGGGACGCAACTTTTTTTTCAGAGGACTTGACCCTTGCGGTAAGTTGGTTACAATAAAGACAACCCCTTGATAAAGGAAAAAAGATGAAATCATTTAAAGGTATCGCATCGATCGGCTTTTTATTATTGATCTTGGCAGTTCCGGTTCGGGCGCAATTCGGACTGCCGGTGGCGGAGTCTTTTGAAGCCCGCGAGACGGGGTACCTCGATTTCACGGCCGGTGCCATGATGAGTGAGGACCTGAAGTGCTATGCCATTCGCGATACCATTGGGGTTTTGGAGGATTTGCGATTGTTTGTTGATTTAGGAATGGCGGATGTCAAACGAAACGATGATGATCTTGCCGTACAGGCGGGCCTGATCTATTGCCTGCCGATCGATGTGCCGGTGGACTTGGGGTTAAGAGCTTCGGGCTATTGGTTCAACGGTAATGTGAATGAATATACCGGAGGGACCCTTCTTCTTCTCGCCAGCGGTAATCCCGTTTTCGAAGGACTTTATGTTTATGGGGGGAGTGGGGTCGATTACCGCAATACAAAAATAGACTTTACTGAACTCAATCTGGCCTCCACAACATATCCACAAGGATTGGACGACTCCGAGGATACTTTTCGGTTGGTGGCGACGTTAGGTGCCTTGATGCCAATGACCGAGCATCTATGGTTTTTTGCCGAGGCGACCTATGATGACGATCCTTTCCTGTCTTTGGGAATCCGTACCCGCTGATTATTCCATGGCAGGACTTTAATCGGGGCTTGCTTTGCTGCGGAAGAATGGATAGTGTTTCAGAGTTTTTGCGGGCACTTAGCTTAGTGGGAGAGCGCTTGCTTCACACGCAAGAGGTCACAGGTTCAAATCCTGTAGTGCCCACCATATTTCTCTGTATAAAACCCAAGCAGGAGATATTCTCATGGCTGTTATTACCTTCAAAGGCAATCCACTTCGGACCGTCGGAACTCTTCCCGCGGTGGGTTCAGTCGCCCCGGCTTTCAAACTGACAAGCGCCGATCTTAAGGATGTCACGCTGAATGATTTTTCCGGTTTCCGAAAAATCATCAGCATTGTGCCCAGCCTGGATACTCCGGTTTGCGCGGTGTCAGCCCAAAAGTTCAATAATGAAGTCGCCCGGTTATCCGGTGTCCTGCTTCTGAATATTTCGGCCGATTTGCCTTTTGCGCAAAAACGTTTTTGTGACAGCCAGTCCTTGAAAAATGTGGTGACACTCTCCACGTTTCGCTCGCCGGATTTCGGCAAGGCTTACGGGGTTCAGATCGCAGAAGGTCCATTGGCGGGGTTGATGAGTCGCGCCGTGCTCGTGTTGGATGCCGCCAATCACATTATCTGGGCGGAACAAGTGCCAGAGATCGCGCAGGAACCGGACTATGCCCTGGTTTTGGCTGCCTTAAAAAAATAAGGGCGAGCATTCGGGGTCTATTTGACTTTCCCCACGGGTGCCAAATAAACGGCGAATTCCTCGGCGCCATCCACGCCAATCAGCGTATCCATTTGATCCTGATCATAGGCCGCTAGCGTACAGGTTCCGGCGTGAATGGCTTCACACGCCAGATAGAGATTTTGTCCGACATGTCCCGCATCCAACAGGATGACCTTGTGTGCGGCCAAGCCATAGCGCCATTCCATCCGGCGGGGTAGTGCGGTCCAGATAAAGGTGACGGCGGCATCGGCAACAAAACCCTGATCCAGGGCGGCTTCCGCACAGCGGGAACCCAAATCCGGCACTTCCCGTTCTCTGACCAGCTGGTGATCAACCGGCAGATACCGGTAAAGGGCCGGGGGAATCCCTTCCACCCGCGTCAACGCCAGATAGGTTTCAAAGGCATGGCGTGCGCCTGCGGAAGGAACGGTACGGAAGGCCGATCCGCCCCGGAATACACGCTGTATCCCCTGAGTGGCCCAGAGCAACCATGCCAATTCTTCCAATGACAAGGGCTGGTCGGTGAATTTTCGCCGACTTCTGCGATTATTGATGGCTTCGTATAAAGAGGTGGATTGGGCGCAGGTTAATGCGGTGGATTTCGGCAGATCGATTAGATATGCACCCGTCGGGACGGGTTTCTGCAATGGTGGGGGAGGAAGACCCCGGGCTTGTTCAGTGAGAGAGAAATCAACCGCCTGTCGGATATGATCCTTAAGAAATTCCCGCTGAAGGGTTAGTGCGTGAAGGGGATCCATGGCTGACCTGAGGGGTTGGTGGCGAGAGTCGGAATCGAACCGACGACACACGGATTTTCAGTCCGTTGCTCTACCAACTGAGCTATCCCGCCGTGAAAAGGCAGGTATCATATCGGTTGCCGTCTGAATGTCAATCGCGTTTACGCACCTTTCTTTCTGCGTACAAACGGGGTGTATCTCCGGTCTGTCTTTTTTGCTTTCGCAGAGACAGGCGCTTTGATACCTTTCGAACCGTTATGCGCAATACCTTTGGAACCTTATTTGCGGTCACTTCGTTTGGGGAATCCCACGGAGCCGGTGTGGGTGCCGTGGTAGATGGCTGTCCGGCCCAGGTCAGGATGGCGGTCGAAGATATTCAGATTCAACTCGATCGACGGCGCCCCGGTCAGAGCGATTTATCCACCGCTCGGAGCGAAAATGACAAGGTCGAAATTCTGTCCGGCATCGAGAAAGGGGTGACCCTGGGCATACCGATCGCCTTGCTGGTGCGGAATCACGACATGAAACCCGGCGATTATAAAATGTTGCAGACCGCGCCGCGACCCTCCCATGCCGATTTCACCTATCACGCTAAATATGGGATTGCAGCATCGAGCGGGGGCGGCCGGGCGAGTGCGCGAGAGACAGTCGGGCGGGTGGCCGCCGGTGCGGTTGCCGAACAATTTCTCATCCAGCGATATGGGGTTGATGTCGTCGCATGGGTCAGCTCGGTATCCGACATCAGCGTGACCCTTCCCGAAGATGGCAGTCTTTCACGGGCCCAAGTGGATCGTCATCCTGTGCGCTGTCCAGATTTATCGGCGGCCGCGGAGATGGCCAAACTCATCGTGAAAGCCCGGGATGACGGGGATTCTCTGGGGGGAATCATCACCTGTGTTTGTCGGGGGGTCCCCGCCGGGTGGGGGGAACCCGTATTCGATAAACTCAGTGCGCGGCTCGCAGCGGCGATGTTATCGATTCCGGCGGTGAAAGGTTTTGAAATCGGATCCGGATTTGCAGGCACTCGTCTGCGTGGATCGACCCACAATGATCGATTTGTCCACCAGGGGGGGCGCCTGCGTACGGCGACCAATCGGAGCGGGGGGGTCCAGGGGGGAATCAGCAATGGGGAACCCGTGGTGTTCCGGGTGGCTTTCAAACCGACCGCGACGATCTCCCGCCCCCAAGCGACATCGGATTACGAAGGAAACGAGGTTCTATTGGAAGGAAGAGGTCGACATGATCCCTGCGTTCTTCCCCGGGCGGTTCCGGTGGTGGAAAGCATGGCCGCCCTGGTTTTGGCTGACTTGGCCTTATGGGCTGCGGGGGCGGGTGTGTCTTGAAGTCGCCGGGAACCTTCGAAATTCTAGCGGTTGATCCGGATACCCACGCTCGGCGAGGGCGTTTGTGGACGGCTCACGGTCCGGTGGAAACGCCGGTATTCATGCCTGTGGGGACTCAGGCGACGGTGAAGGGTATGAGCCCCGCCGACTTGGAAACCGTGGGTGCCTCCATCATCCTGGGGAATACCTATCATCTCTTCATCCGCCCCGGAATGTCCATCATGGAGACCATGGGCGGATTGCATCGGTTCATGGGATGGACACGGCCAATCCTGACAGATAGCGGGGGATTCCAGGTTTTCAGCCTGGCGGCTTTGCGAAAAGTGAAGCCTGAAGGGGTTGAATTTAATTCGCACATTGATGGCAATCGTATTTTTCTGGGTCCCGTGGAGGCGATGGCTGCCCAGCGGACGTTGGGATCGGATATTGCGATGGCTTTTGACGAGTGTCCCCCCTATCCCTGCTCCTACGATTACGCTTGTCAGGCGGTGGATCGGACCCTATCATGGGCCGCTTGTTGTGTCCGGCAGGATCGGGCGCCGGGCCAGTTGGTTTTTGGTATTCAGCAGGGGGGCGCCTATGCCGATTTACGGGCGCGTTGTACCCGAGAACTGACGGCTATGGGCTTCGACGGCTATGCCGTCGGCGGCGTGAGTGTCGGTGAGCCGGACGATGTGCTCAAAATGGCGGTGAAAGCCGGTTGTGAAGGACTGCCTTGGGATCGACCGCGGTATCTGATGGGGGTGGGGGGCATGGGGCAGATGGTGGACGCGGTGTCGGAAGGCATTGACATGTTCGATTGTGTGATGCCGACGCGGCTGGCGCGGAACGGGACCGCCTTTACCGCCCAGGGTCGCTATCCGGTTAAAGCCGGTGAGTACAAGAGCGATCCCCGGCCGATCGAGGAGGGGTGTGAGTGTATGGCCTGCAAACGGTTTTCGCGGGCCTATATCCGACACCTATTGAATGTGGGCGAAATGCTGGGTGTGCACCTGTTGACGGTACACAACCTGCATCGATACATGCAGTATATGGAACAAATGCGCCGGTCTTTGGAGACCGGGGATTTCAAGGCGTTTCGCGAGGCGCATGGCGCCGGACGAGCGACATAAGGAGACATCGGATGAATGGACAATGGATGATGACACTGGCGCAGGCGAAACCACAAGGCCCGGACCTGATTCAAACCATCGGTTTCATGGTCATTATTTTTGCACTCTTTTATTTCATGATGATTCGGCCCCAAACGAAACGCGAAAAAGAACGCCGGAAGATGATCGATGCGATCAAGAGTGGGGATCGCATCCTGTTTGCCGGCGGGATCCTGGGTACGGTGGCCAATATCAAGGATCAGATATTGACCGTGAAGATTGCCGATAATGTCAAGATTGAGGTCGCCCGTTCGTCCGTCGTGCGGGTATTGGACAAGGATGAGCAACCGGGTGAACAGGACAAGGCGACCTGAGTCGCGGTAATTGACACGAACTGCGCCGTGGGGCAACCCATCGGCGTGATTAAACAAAGCGGGGAAGCGTATGTTAAAAAAATCGTTATGGCAGTGGCTGTTCCTGGTGATTGGGTTGTGCGGTTCATTAGCCTTGATCTGGCCGACCGATCGCAATGGCCCCTGGTACCAGAAAATCCCGCTGGGACTCGACCTCAAAGGCGGGACGAGCTTCATGGTGGAAATCGACGAGGCGGCCATTCGCGATCAGATTCGTGAAGAAAACAAGGATATTTCGGAGCAAGGCATCAACGAAAAACTCCCTGCGCGACTCGCCGATGCCCAGAAACGGGCGGTCGAAGTTATTCGCAACCGGATCGACGGCTTGGGCATTGCCGAACCGACTATTTTCCCCCTTCGCAATCAACGGATCGTGGTGCAATTGCCTGGCGTGGGTGAAGCCAAGCGGGATGAAGCGGCCAAAAATATTCAGAGCGCCGCCTTTTTGGAATTCCGACTGGTGCACAAGGATAGCCATGAATTGACCGCGAAATTATTCTCCAGAGGGCTTGCCCCGACCGGTTATTTGATCGACAAAGCGGGAAGCATGGACGTCTACAAGCGGGATCGGGGAGCGGTCAAAGATGTCGAAATGGATCGCGAGTTTCGCGACAAATTGGGTCGGTTCCAGGCGCCGCACGGTTATGAGTTCATGCTGGAAAAAGAACAAGTCGACGGGATAACGGCCTATCGGCCTTGTTTTGTTGAGCGCAAACGTCAGATGACGGGTGAAACGCTGAAAACCGCACGGGTTGATTTTGACGAATTGCGCCGACCGGTGGTAAATGTCGAATTCGACGCCAAGGGCACGAAGAAATTTGCCAGTGTAACGAGTGATTATGCTCCTGATGGGGAGAAGAATCGGAATTCGCCCAATGGCCGCCAACTGGCCATCGTGTTGGATGGTACCCTGTATTCTGCCCCTGAATTGAAAGTCGCCATCCGTAACGGACGCGCCGAAATCAGTGGTAATTTCACCTACGAAGAAGCGTCTTTCCTCGCCAATATCCTCAAAGCGGGTTCGCTGCCCGCCCCGGTTAATATCATCGAACGTCGGATTGTCGATCCCACTCTGGGGTCCGATACCATTCACAGCGGTGTCTCTGCCGGTCTTTACGGATGTTTGGCAATTTTTGTTTTCATGGCGGCTTATTTTCTGTTTTCAGGGATTGTTGCCGACTTGGCCCTATTGTTGAATGTGGTCCTTTTGCCATTGGGTATGGTCCTCGTGGCCGGCGCTCTCGGTGTTTTCTCGACGGAAGCACGGGCGGGTTCGTCGATAGCTTTACCTGTTTTGACCCTTCCCGGTATCGCCGGTATTGCCCTGACCATCGGCATGGCGGTGGATGCGAATGTCCTTATTTTTGAACGAATTCGAGAAGAGTTGCATGCCGGAAAAGGTTTCCTCTCGGCCATTCAGGCTGGATATACACGAGCCTTCTCGGCTATTTTCGATTCCAATGTCACGACCATTATAACGGGTGTGATTCTTTTTATTCTTGCCGGTGCAGGACCGGTGCGCGGTTATTCGGTAACGCTGATCGGGGGGCTGATCGTCAGCTTGTTCACCGCCGTGGTGGTCACCCGTCTCTGTTTTGAACTGTTGGCTCGGAGTTCCACCAAGCCCGGATGGCTCAAAATGATGTCTCTCATTAAGGAAACGCGTATCGATTTCATGTCGAAATGGAAAATCGCCGTGGCGATCTCCGTGATTATTATTGTGGCGGCCTGGGGGACGATGCTTTATCACGGACATCAAAACTTGAGCAGTGTACTCGGTGTGGATTTCACCGGAGGGTCCGCCCTCACCATGAGTTTCACCCAGAAGCCAGCCGTGGAGGATATCCGGGCTAAACTGGAAGGCGAAGGCGTCAAGGATGCCATGATCCAATTCCAGAAGGAAATGGATAGCAAACAGGAATTCTTGATGATTAAGATGGGGCCGCCGCCCGGCGATCTGAAAGTCGATGAATTTTTAATTGCGACTTTCCCCGACGCCCAGTTCAAGGCTTTGCAGGTGGATGACGTCAAGTCTCAAGTCGGAGGCGAAATGAAGAAGAATGCCGCGTGGGCGATGTTCTGGTCGCTGATCGCCATGATCATTTACATTTCCTGGAGATTTGAATTTGGTTTCGCGCTCGGGGCCGTGGTGGCTCTATTCCATGACGTGCTGGTTACCGCCGGCGTTTGCCATCTGCTGGGAGTCCAAATCAACATGACGGTCGTCGCGGCGTTGATGACCATCATCGGGTATTCCGTCAACGATACGATTGTAATTTTTGATCGGATTCGCGAGGATTTGAAACTCGTTCGCAACCGGAGTTTTGTCGATATCTGTAATTTAAGTATGAATCAAACCTTGAGTCGGACCCTGTTGACCAACTTCATGACCATGATCTCCGTACTATTCCTGCTCGTTCTCGGGGGTGGGGCGATCCGGGATTTCTCAGTCGCCATGTTCATTGGGATGATCGCAGGAACATATTCAACCATTTATATTGCCACTCCGGTTGTGCTGCTTTGGTATGGATTTAAGACGCCGGAATTGGGGCGCGCCTCAGTAACGACGTGAAAATCTGGACATTGGCGCCGGTCGAAGATCGGTTAGTGGACGAACTCGTTCGGCGCCATTCCTTACCCCGTCCGATTATGCGGGCGCTGGCTGTTCGTAACTTGATTACTCCGGAATCGGTTTCCGCTTTTCTCAATCCCACACTAGGGCTGTTGACGGATCCCTTTGATCTGCCCGGTATGGAGACCGCGGTCGACGTAATCTGGCAGTCAATAGGGGCGGGGAACCCGATTATCATCCATGGTGATTACGATGTGGATGGGATCACAGCAACCGCGCTTCTGGTGCAGGTGTTGCACGGGTTGGGCGCCCGGCACGTTTTACCTTGTCTCCCCAATCGGTTGGAAGAGGGCTATGGCTTAAGCGTCGTCGCTTTGGAAAAGGTTTGGCCAGCCGATCGTTCGGCTGGATGTCCCTTAATTATCACCGCCGATTGCGGAACCGGAGCGCATGATGCTGTGGCCTGGGCGGCCCAACGCGGCAGCGAAGTGATCGTTACCGACCATCATGAGATCACCGGATCCCCCGCGGCAGCCCGGGTTGTGCTCAATCCTAAACTATATCCGGGGTCTCCCCATACTGATCTGGCGGGAGTCGGGATGGCGTTCAAGCTCAGTCACGCATTGATCAAGATGGGCCGCCAAAGGGAGATCCCGTCAGCCCAGACCTTCGATTTGCGACGCTATCTCGATCTGGTGGCACTGGGCACCGTCGCCGATGTGGTGCCGTTGATCGGCGAAAACAGAATTTTGGTGACCGCAGGACTCAAGCAGTTGAATGATAAGCCTTCCATCGGCCTTCAGGCCCTGGCCTCAGTAGCGCGCATCCATCTCCCTATTCTGGCGGGGCAGATTAGTTTCGCCCTGGCTCCGCGATTAAATGCTGCCGGACGAATGGGTGATCCCACCCTGGCCCTCGATTTGTTATTGGCGACGGATCTAGAGAAGGCTCGTGAACTCGCGAATAAGCTTGATCATGCCAACCGTTCCCGGCAGGACACCGAAACCCTGATCCTGAATGACGCCCTTAAAAAAGTTGATAACGCATTTCAACCGGAACGCGATTTTGGAGTGGTGGTGGGAGGGGATGGATGGCACCCCGGGGTGATTGGAATTGTCGCCTCGCGCTTGAGTTCAAAGTATGGGCGGCCTGCGGCCGTAGTCTCCTTTAATAGCGACGGAGAGGGGCGGGGATCTTGTCGAAGTATTGCCGCTTTCGACCTGGTCAAGGGTTTGGCGGGCTGTGCCGCTCATTTGGAAGCTTTTGGTGGACATGCCATGGCGGCCGGTTTCACCGTGCGCCGCGACCGATTTACAGCCTTTGCTGAAAACTTTTCCGCCGTTTGTCGGACCACTCTGCAATCCCTTGATTTACGCCCGGTTCAGTCTCTGGACGCTTGGATAGATTCAGCGGAAGAAATGGCGGGCATTCTTGAGGTGCTACCCCAATTGGGACCGTTTGGGGCAGGAAATTCAGAGCCCATCTGGGGGATGCGAGGCGTGCGTCGACGGGGCCCCCCCCTGATTCTCAAGGAAAAACATCTTAAAATGCGGATAGATGTTCAGGGCGTGGAGATTGAAGCCATGGCTTTTGGTCAGGGCCAACGCGAGATTCCTGAAGCGGAGATGGACGTGGCTTTCACGCTGGAATGGAATACCTATCATGGAGACCGAAGGCCACAGCTGAATCTCAAGGATTTCCGGCAGGAGGAATAGTTGGTTTTGTGCATAATAATGAGAGGCATAATATGACACAGTTAAAACACGTGGTGGCCTTTCTGGATGGACTGCTCAAGCCGGTCAAAATCGAAGATTCCTCCAATAATGGGCTTCAGGTTGAGAATAGCGGACAGGTTACGCGGGTCTGCGCCGGAGTCGATGCTTCGCTTGAATTCTTTGAGGCAGCCCACAAGCGCAAAGCTGATTTTGTAATCTGTCATCATGGCTTGAGTTGGGGTGATTCGCTTAAGCGATTGACCGGATTAAACTATCGACGAGTTGCCGCTCTTATCAAGAATGACATGGCCTTATATGCGTCTCATCTTCCTTTGGACGCGCATCCCCGGTTGGGCAATAATATCCTGCTGTCGCGCGCATTGGGATTACGCGGACTTCACCGGTTTGGGTTTTATCACGGAGTGGAAATCGGCTATGCGGGAGAATTGCCGCAAACGATGCCGATCAAGGAGTTTGCCGCGCGAGTGGCCACGGTTTTGGGCCAGTCCCCGACCGTTATGGATTTCGGATCTCCGCGGATTCGTCGGGTAGGGGTGGTATCCGGGGGGGCTGCACTTTCATTGGAAGACGCTCAAACCTGTGGAATGGATGTGTTGGTGACGGGAGAAGTCTGCCTACAGGGATATACCTTGGCCCGGGATTTAAAAATCAACGCGATCTTCGGCGGACATTATGCCACCGAACGCTTTGGGGTCAAAGCCCTGGCGAATGCTGTTTCCCGCCGATTTCAACTGCCGGCAGAGCTGATCGATCTTAAGGTCCGGCAATAATCGGGTTGTAACTGTGAAGCGCGAATAAGCCAGAGTCAGGTTGTTTTTCTGCCTCCGATAGCAGCCGGTAATAACCGGAACAAGAAGAGTGATAGCGGATAGCAGAGCACCATTCGATGGTAGGAGGTATTGCTATTTCACGGGTCCCACTGAAAACTTTTGAGTCTTTTGCTTTTTTCGGAGACAAGGACATCCCGCATGACAATCCAGGCACGTTTGAATGCTTATTTTTTTAAATAAGCGGTTTCAACTTTGATCAGGGCGTGGACGATATCATCGATTTCCGCCTGCCCATAGCGTTCATGAATGGGTAGGTTGAAATGACAATCGGACACCGCGATCATATTGCCGATGAGGGCCGTCGGATTGCGGTTGCCGGTATAGTTGGGCGCCGTCCAGGGGAATCCCGAAGAGCCAAAGACCGAGCGGTTGATAAACCAGGGTGCTTCCACGGGACAGTGCCGATATGAAGGGGTAACTGGAATCCCCTCAGCCGCCAACGCCTGGCAAAAGGTGTCACGGTTGACTCGCAAAGCCGATAGAGTCAGCCGCATGCGCAGGAACCAATAAGTGCACATCGTTTCCGGAACCTGCCACCCAACTTGAACTGCGGGCCGACTGATCAAGGCATTTTTGACAGATTCACCGACCGCATTCCGGCGTCGAATGATGTCCGGGAGTTTGCGGATCTGCACACAGCCAATAACGGCGGAGAGTTCATTAGAATTACAATTCAGACCCGCGGTGACATTTTTGGGCTCGGTCAGATTGAATGGTTTCCCCCGGTCGGCGAACCGTCGTGCCTTCCAGTACAATTCCTCATTGCGGGTAAAAACCATGCCGCCCTGTGCGCCGGAACAGTGATGTTTCCCCGACATGGTTGAAAACGCGGCGATATCGCCGAGCGTGCCGACCGGTCGGCCTTTGTAAAGGGCGCCGTGTGCCTGGGAGCAATCTTCGATGACCGCCAGATGATGGCGGCGCGCCAACGCAAGAACCGGGTCCATATCAACCGGCTCACCGCCAATATGGGCGACGATAATGGCACGTGACCGGGGCGATACGACGGCTTCGATTTGGGCGGCATTGGTATTATAGGAACGGGGATCACAATCGGCCACGATTGGAACGCAAGCCAGTAGGGGCACAGGCATGACGCCCCCGGGATCTGTGATAGCGGGAACAATGACTTCGGATAAGGCGTCGAGTTGCAGTGCCCCGAGGGCGCAATAGACGGCATTCGTGCCGGAATTAACGGCATCGGCATAGCCCCCCCCCATCATTTCTACAAAGGCTTTTTCATGAGCGGCCTCGTGGGGCCCATTATAGCCGAACGCCTCGCCATGGGCGATGGATTCATCGAATAAATCCATCACTGCTTGTTTTTCTTCGACCCCCAGTAATGCGCGGGATGGCATGGGGGTCGTTCGAGTCGGAGTTCCGCCATCCATGGCAAGCAGGGTTGCTTTATTTTTGTCCATAATAGGCGTTGGGGCCATGTTTCCTTTGGAAATGTTTGTCAAGAATATAGGGGGGCATAGAGATGATTTGCGGATTAAGGCCGATGGTCGCATGCGCCATGTGCGCGACTTCTTCGAGGATGACGGCATGCTTGACGGATTCCGCTGCTGTATTTCCCCAAGTGAAGGGTCCATGATTCGCGACCAAAACAGCCGGAACCTCATCCACATTTAATTTGGAGAACCGGTCGACAATCACCTGTCCCGTATTGGCTTCGTAATCGGTTTCGACTTCCTGCTTGCGCAAGGGACGGGTGACCGGAACTTCTCCGTGGAATTGATCGGCGTGAGTTGTGCCCAGAGGAGGAATCGGACGACAGGCCTGTGCGAAAACAGTGGCATACCGGCTATGGGTATGCGTGATGCCCCCGATGGAACTGAAGGCCTTATATAGAATCAGATGGGTCAGCGTGTCGGAGGAGGGATTTAGCTTTCCTTCGACCACAGTTCCATTCAAGTCGACCAGGATGATGTCCTGCGGATGCAGATCGGCGTAACTGACTCCGCTGGGCTTGATGGCCACGAGTCCGCTTTTGCGATCAATGCCGCTGACATTTCCCCAACTAAAAATAACCAGCTTGTGTTCTTCGAGCAGACGGTTGGCGTCGCAAACCTTGTTCTTGAGTTCCTCGAGCATGTCGATCCTCCCGTTATCTGATCGAGGCGAAATCCTGTTGATTTCGCCTACTGTTCATCCTGTTCATCCTTTGCGTTGCTGTTCGCGCAGGATAATCAGGTCCTTCATGACGCGATCCAGACGCCCTGTCCATCCCGGGGTGCCAAAGGCATCGTGTAATTCACGATATAGACGATAGAGTTCCCGGTAGGCTTTGTGGGCGGCGGGTTGCGGACGATAGAGGGTTGGGCGAATCCCACATAGAGCCCTCTGGGCGGACGCGACAGTAGCAAACCCACCCGCTGCTTTCCCGGCGGCGACGGCACCCAAAAGGGCAGCGCCCACGGCACAGGTCTGGTCACTGCGCGAAACCTTCATCGGGCGTCCGGTCACATCGGCATAAATCTGCATCAGGACCGGACTTTTGGTGGCGAGTCCCCCGCAATTGACAATTTCCCGGACCGGTACACCATATTCCTCAATACGATTGATGATGGTCAGAGCGCCGAATGCCGTGGCCTCGATCAGAGCCCGGTAGATTTCATGCGCACGCGTGTGGAGGGTTTGTCCGACCAGCAACCCACTCAGTCGGGCATCAACCAGAATGGTGCGGTTGCCATTGTTCCAATCCAATGCCAACAAACCGTGTTCGCCTGGTTTTTGGCGGGATGCCGCTTGATC
Source organism: uncultured bacterium (assembly GCA_903824675.1). GTDB lineage: Bacteria > Verrucomicrobiota > Kiritimatiellia > CAIKKV01 > CAIJXV01 > CAIJXV01. Next base: position 79,307 of record CAIJXV010000086.1, on the reverse strand, counting down.
CAGTGATTTGAATTTTTCGTCGATGGTTTTGCCGTAGGAATCCGGCACCAGATTATTAACAAACCAGAGGAAAATATCGCCCACGGCCGACTGTCCAGCCTCGATGCCGAAATAACCGGGAAGGACGGACCCGTTGACGATTCCACAAACGCCGGGGATATCGGCCAATTTGCGGGTATTTTGCATGACCATCATGTCACAGGTACTGGTGCCCAGGATCTTGACCAGGGTGCCTTCCCGAATACCCGCTCCGACCCCCCCCATGTGGGCATCGAAAGCGCCCACCGCAACCGCGATCCCGGGCTTGAGTCCCAGTCTGGCCGCCCATTCTGCGGTAAGCCGGCCGGCGAGTTGATCCGAGGGGACCGCCTCGTCATAAAGTCGTCCGCGCAGATCGGCCAGGTGGGGATCGAGCCGGGCGAGAAACTTCGCGTCGGGCAACCCGCCCCATTCCCGGCAATACATCGCCTTATGCCCGGCGGCGCAAATACCCCGAACGGTCCGGGACGGCTGGAGATTGCCGGTCAAGAGAGCAGGAATCCAATCACAATATTCCACCCAACTATGGGCGGCCTTGAAGACGGCGGGATCAACTCTGCAACAATGGAGCACTTTACTCCAGAACCATTCGGAGGAATAGATGCCGCCGCATTTGGCGAGATAGTGGGGACGCAATTTGCCCGCAAGATCGGTGATCTCTGCCGCTTCGCGATAGCTGGTGTGATCCTTCCACAACCAGGCCATGGCGTTCAGGTTTTTACGGAATTGGGGCAGCAGACCCAGCGGCGTGCCGGATGCGTCGACGGGCATAGGGGTGCTTCCCGTGGTATCGACGCCGATGCCAACGACCCGCAGGGGATCAAACCGGCGGTCGACTTTACGGGCCTTTGCCAGGGCGCCTTTGACGATGGCTGACAATCCATCGACATAATCCTGGGGATTTTGTCGGGCAAGATTAGGGTCCTTGGCGTCCAGGAGAATCCCGGCTTCACCGGTGGGATAGGGGAATACATGGGTGGCGAGTTCCGTTCCATCCGCCAGATCAATCAAAACCGACCGGCAGGAATTAGTTCCATAATCAAGTCCCAACGCATAACTTTTCATGGGCATCCTTTATTTTGCAATAAATCCAACAGGTCGAATTAACGGGTGAAGGGATTTTCATCGGGATACCGATCGCCTGCAAGGCGGGGCGTAAAGAGATCGGGAATGCCGAGGAGTTTTGCGGCGTCGAAGAGAACCGCGCCGGCATGGGCAAAGCCGATGGCCGCATGATGCGGGAACTGGCGGCCAATCAGGATGTGCCGGTAGAATCGCGCAAAATCCGGCATGGCAAAGATACCGATTCCCCCGAAGGAGCAGGGATCGGCGTCCAGAATATGCCCTTCGGCGAGATAGGATTGGAGACGGCAATCAGCGGTTCCCTGCAGACGGAAGACCGTGGTCGCACCGGGGCGTAGACGCCCTTCCAGCGTGCCACAAGTAATATTGGGATCCTGATCCGGTTCCATGAGCCGATGCATGATCAATTGATATTTCATGCAATAGCCGTCGCACAGACAACAACTGGCCGTGTTGCCGCAATGGAAACCCATGAACAGGTCTCGGCGGGTGGCTCCCTTCAAATCGCTCAAGGGCAGATCGTCAGGGACGGTGTTGTTGACATCGAGGAGGGTTGCGGGAAATTGAGTGGCCAGCTGGACCATGTATTCCGAGACAGCTCCATAGATGTCCACTTCACAAGCGGCCGGTATGCCGCGTGCCGCCAGACGGCTGTTGATGAAGCAGGGGACAAAGCCAAAAGCTTTTTCAAAGGAAGGCCAGCATTTATTGGCGAACACACCGAATTGACGCGAACCAAGGTTGTCCTCGAAAAAGGTGGTCAGGGCTAATTCGAACTGGGCCAACTGTTTCAGTTTGTCAGGGAATTTATTGCCAACACCGAGTTCTTTTGCCATGGACCGGGCGATGGCGTCGATTTCCCGGGTTTTTCCCGCCATCGATTGGAACAGGACATACATATCCAGTTCGGAGTTTTCCATGACCTCGATTCCCAGTTCATACAGGGGTTTGATCGGTGCATTGCAGGCGTAGAAATCCTGGGGGCGGGGGCCGAATGAAAAGGTTTTCAGATTGCGAATCCCGACAACCACCCTGGCGACATCTGTAAAATGGGCAATCATTTGGGCGATGGCCGGAGGAAGCCCGACCGGCATGGCCGGTAGATGGGGATGAAGGTTCCGTAGCCCGCAGTTGATCGAGGCGTTCAACATGCCGCAATAGGCATCACCCCGTCCGTCAACCAAGGACTTGACGCTTTCTTCTGCGGCGGCGCACAGCATGAACGGCTTACCAAAGCGTTGGGCGAAAATGGTCAGGGGCCCTTCCGGTCCGAAATTACCCAGATATACAACCGCGGCATTGGCTCCGGCGGCGTTCAATTGGTCAACCGCCTGAAGAGCATCTTTTTCGGTTTCGATGATGGTGGGGCAGGCTACGACAGGTAACTTGAGTTTTCGGCATTCGGCCATGACATTTTTGAGGCGGGTTTCCGTTAGAGGGCGAGGAAAACAATCGCGGCTTACCCCCACGACACCGAGTTTGATGGCTGGCGTATTTAGCAGGTCTTTCATTTGGAGTTCCTATTTGGGGCGGGATAACAGTCGGTTAAGTTGTGTTTGTTGCCATTCCATCCACTGGGAAGGATAAGCTTTGCATCCCCATAAAATGCACTGGAAAAGGGGCAACATCAAGCAAATTGAGCAGCCATCCATTTCTGACGTTCGGCTTCGCTCAATCGTTCAATGGCATAGCGCAGCATGGTCCGGGGCATGCGAGGGGCATGCTTTTTCAGAAACCCCCTTAAATCTGTCAGACTGACTCTTTTTCCAACTTCGCGGAGCATCCAGCCCGCGGCTTTATGCATGAGATCTTCCTGATCATCCAAGAGTTGTTCAGCCAAGGCTAAGGTGTCATGCGATTGGCCGTGATAAATGAAGTGGAAAGTGGCCAGGATCGCGATGCGGCGTTGCCACAAGACTCGCGAAGTGACCATCTTGTAGAGAAGGGATCGATCTCGATTAATAAGCCAGGCCCCTAAAATATGGGGGGCGCTCAAATCGACTAAGTCCCAGTTATTCACCCACTTCAGGTTTGCCAGATAGGCCGCTACCACCTGTTTGCGGGCTGCTTCAGTTGGTGCTTGTTGGAAATGCCGCACCAGGAAGAGCAGAGCGGTCAGCCGTTCTTCGTGAAATCTATTATGTTTGAGTAGTCGCACGGCTTGCTCGAGCGGCAGATTCTTAAACTGGGCCACCAGTTGACGTTGTAAGGGCACGGTTAGGCCTAGAAAATGATCTCCTTCACCATATTGGCCGGGTGCGGTTTTAAAAAAGCGAGCCAGTTCTCCGGCTTTGCGGGGCGAGCCTAACGCTGCGAGCGCGGTGCGGACCTCTGCGGCGGTGGTAATTCTTGAATATGTCGTCAGCCTCATGCTGATCTTTGTATCCTATTTGATAAGCGATGGGAAGGGTGGACTTGATCTCCGACAGGCTTTTGAATGCGACGGGGTTTTTTCTTGCCGTGCCGGTCCGATGTGATGTACTTTATGGGTTCTCCGTCAAGCTGGTAGGGTTTCGTGCAGACGTATCCGGCATTCGGAGTCGCGGAAGGGCATGACAACACTTTCCGGGGAGCACATGAAGGATTGGATCCTGTGCAGTGCGGACCGGCGAAATTCCGCCAGGACCGGAAGGTAGCAACGGCAAGTCGGTTCCGCAGGTGCCGCAGGGCTTTCTGATCTGGAGTGTGCTCTCCGGATTATTATTCATAAAACGGATGTGGATCTTTCATGGGCTATGAAGTCTTAGCACGAAAATGGCGTCCCCAGCTCTTCGATGAGGTGGTTGGACAAAACCATGTCACCGACACGTTGGCAAATGCCATCAAAACCGGTCGATTGGCCCATGCTTATTTGTTCACCGGTCCCCGGGGCATTGGTAAGACTTCTCTGGCGCGGATTTTCTCTAAGGCGTTGAATTGCAAGAACGGCCCGACGATAACGCCTTGTGGCAAATGCCCCAGTTGTGTTGATATCACCGCCGGCCGTAGTCTCGATGTCATCGAAATTGACGGTGCTTCCAATAACGGGGTGGATCAGGTCCGCGATCTGCGGGATAATGTCCGTTATGCACCAACCCAGGGCAAATTCAAGATTTACATCATTGACGAAGTCCATATGTTGAGTACGCCGGCATTCAACGCACTTCTAAAAACTCTCGAAGAGCCACCGCCGCACGTCAAATTCATCTTTGCCACTACCGAGGTTCAAAAGATCCTTCCGACTATTTTGTCGCGGTGCCAGCGATTCGATCTGCGGCGGATTACAACCCCCTTGATTGTCGAACGGCTGGCTTTGATCGCCAAAACCGAAAAGGTGAAAATTGAACCCGATGCGTTGCTGGCCATCGCCCGGGGAGCGGAAGGGGGCTTGCGTGATGCCGAATCGGCACTGGATCAATTAATCGCCTTCCGTGGGGACACGATTACGGAAGCGGATGTGCTGTCGGTATTCGGCTTGGTTTCACGCAAAGTTTTGGACCAGTTGATGGAAGCGGTGCTCAAGGGGGAAATCCCCATCCTGATTTCAACTCTCGGCCATCTGGATGAAGCCGGCAAGGATATGGCTCGTCTGGTCGTTGAGTTTCTGGAACAGATCCGCAATCTATTGGTGACCATTTGCGCCGGGGATGGCAATGCGGTGGGGGATCTTTTGCCGGAACAGGCCGAACGTCTTCGGGAATTGGCAAAGCTGACCGACGCCGAGCGATTATTGCGAATGGCGGAGATCCTGATGCAGGCCGAAGATCGCATTCGTTTTGCTCTATCCCGCCGGATACTGGTCGAGACGGCCCTGATTCGTTGTGCCCGGGCATCCGGTGTCGTGTCGATTGATGAACTGATCGCCCGCCTGGGCGGTTTGATGGGAGGAGGTCCGGCGGCGGGTCCATCGGACCCTCCGGACGCGCCGGTCCAAGCCCCCGCGGGGCCCGCGCGGAGTGAGACAGGGGCTCCCAGGATGGAAGCGACGAAACCGCTTCAGAGTCCCGTGGTTCCACGTCCCTCAACCGGGCCGAGGCGTTCACAAGAGTATTGGGTAGAGGATCCCGGAGTTAAGGCTGTTTTAGAAACATTCAACGGGCGGATTGTGTCGATCCGTGACACGGATAAGTGACCCGATTCAAGGAAAGGATCAGCCATGGCCAATATTGCTAAATTGATGAAGCAGGCAATGTCGATGCAAAAGGATCTCGAACGGGTCCAGACGGAATTGGTCAATCGTACGATTGACTTTACAAGCGGGGGCGGGATGGTGGTGGCGACGGCCCGCGCGGATGGGACACTGGCCAAGATCAAGATCGATCCGAAGGTCGTTAATCCCACGGATGTGGATTTGTTAGAGGATCTGGTTTTGGCCGCAGTTGATGGCGCTTTGAAAGCAGCCAAAGAAGTCGCTAACCAAGAAATGGGTAAAGTCACGGCCGGCATGCGCTTGCCGGGAATGTGAGCCACCCTCATGGATGCCGAGCCCCATCTAGAACGACTAACCGCCTGTCTCAGCCGATTGCCCGGCATCGGCAAGCGTTCGGCGGCGCGGATGGCGTATCGTCTGATGGGCGATTCCCGTGATTTATCCCGGGCGCTCATCGATACTTTGCAGACGGCCCTTAACGAGGTCCGAACGTGTCCCCAATGTGGATGCCTGACGGGCGCGGATCAGGCGCTTTGTCGTTTTTGTGTGGGAACAGACCGGGATTCTCATCTATTGTGCGTGGTAGAGGATCCGGGTGATATACCGGCCATCGAAAAAACCGGTGGGTTCCGGGGCCGCTATCATGCATTGATGGGACATATTTCCCCCATGCAAGGGACTTCACCCGACGATCTTCGGATCGGCGCGCTGCTGGATCGGGTTCGCAAGGAAGGTATTGAAGAAGTGGTCCTGGCCCTTAATACCCATGTCGAAAGCGATTCAACCGCGATTTACCTCGCGGAGAGACTGAAGCCGTTGAACGTCCGGGTGACACGCCCGGCCTTCGGCCTTCCTGCTGCGAGTGGCATCGGTTATGCCGATCCCCTCACTTTATCGCGGGCTATGGCTGGGCGAAATGAAGTCATTCCCGTGAATCGCCGACGGGATGACTGATGGCAGACCGCCCTGGAGGGTGGGGAACCGACGAAGTATTCCCGTCTATCAACTTAATCGGGTATGGCGCAAAAAAGTTGCCCGGATGGGGGCAGATTCAGCAAGACCACATTTTTTTGATATTTGGATTTCGTGATTTGGATTGCGGGTGCCCTTGCTGTATGGTATTACCTTACGCGTGCAGGCGAGCGGAGGGTCATGTGTTAGATTCATTCCATGAACGAGTTGCAGCGGTTCGCAGCCGGATTGAGGCTGCTTGCCTCAGAGCCGGCCGGGCACCGGATTCGGTTCACCTTCTGCCGGTGGCCAAAACGTATGGTCCTGAAACAGTCATGGAAGCAGCCGGCGCCGGGTTCCGGTGTATCGGTGAAAATCGGGTTCAGGAGGCGCGTCAAAAGATTTCCTTGTGTCCCGGCCATCTCGAATGGCATTTAATCGGCCATCTCCAAAGCAACAAAGTTCGCGAAGCCATCCACTATTTCAGCATGATTCACAGTGTGGATTCCGAACGGTTATTGCTCCTCATCGACAGCGCGGCGCGAGAGGAGGGCAAGACCATGCCGGTTTGCCTGGAAGTCAATGTCGCCGGCGAAGCCAGTAAAAATGGATTGTCGCCCGACGAGGTCGGTCCGGTTTTGGAGATTTCGCAGAAATTGTTTAATGTTCAGGTGGTGGGATTGATGACCGTTCCTCCGGCGGTTCGTGAACCGGAAGAGGTTCGGCCATGGTTTCGCGCCTTACGCGACCTTCGTGACCGGATGCAGATTCAAGCCGGGTTGGATTTGCCGGATCTATCGATGGGAATGTCGGGTGATTTTGAAGTGGCCGTCGAGGAGGGGGCTACCTGGATTCGATTGGGGTCGATTCTTTTTGGGCCGCGAATCCGACCGGAGGTGCCTGCCGAATGAATGCCCAGCCCAACGGACAACAAGGAAACGAGCCGTCGGCTCCCGGCTGTGCCTGGCGGCTGCTTCAATTCGGAATGGCGCTGATTTTGCTACTGGTTTTCGGCGCCGCCGGTATCTGGTGGCTGGTCAGTTCCCGGGCCTTTCAGTCGATGGTGGCCGATCGACTTCAGGAAACAACCGGAGTGGCCTGGACTCTTGCCAGAGCCCGGATTCAATGGCCCTGCGATTTAGTGGCCTATGAACTCGAGATGCGGAGTGATCAAGGGGGGGCATCAGGCGAAATCCGGATCGGTAAAGCCCGATGGGGCTGGAGACCCGGCGGACGTGACGAAATCGAAATGACCCGTTTAACGGCGATCTTGGTACGGGACGAAAATCGCGAATGGAAACCTACGTTTCTCGCGCCCTTGGGAATGTTGTCGGATCCGGCGGATCTCGATCCGTGGATCCGGCGATTTGGAAAAGACCGGGTGTTGATCCTCAACGAGGCGGACATTTCATGGAAAAAGGCGGACACACAAAGCACCCTGGCCGAAGTAGATGGGTTGGAATGGGCCAGTTTGCCCGGTGGGGTGGAGGGACGATCTTTGCGTTATTATGCCCTCCTGGGGCGGCTTGTCTACCGCGAAGGAGGCATTCGTGGCGAACGGATTCGGCGGGAATGGATCGCGCTCCCGGATCATCCCTACGTGGAAATCCTTTATGAATTCAACTGGCCCGGAAAGCCGTCGAAGCCCGATTTCTGGAGCGATACCCAAGACCGGGTCGATGCCCGATCTCAGCCCATCCGGATTGAGTGTCCGGTGTCGCTTTTGCCCGGGGGAACGGCTCCAACCAACGAGGTGCGACGATGATGGCCCGTCAACGTATCGAGGACTTAATTGCTCAATTTCAACATCTCAAAATTTTAGTAGTGGGCGATCTGATGTTGGATCGCTATTTGTATGGCAGCGTCGATCGTATTTCACCTGAGGCACCGGTGCCGGTGGTCAGAGTCTCTTCTGAAAAGAAAATGCCGGGCGGTGCCGCCAATGTCGCAGCCAATTTGCGGTGTTTGGGGGCGAAGGTCGACGTAGCGGGCGCCATTGGCGACGATTCTGCAGGTACGGATCTGCTGGATTCCCTGCGAGAGTTGGGAATCGGAGTGCGGCATGTAATGCGGAATCCCGGAATCCCGACTATCGTCAAAATGAGGATCGTCGCCGAACGCCAGCAGGTGGTTCGCGTCGACTGGGAACGACCTGCCACCGTCTCGCGGACTTATTCATCCAGCGGATTGGCTCAACTCCGCAAGGCCGTTACCCGGTTTGATGGCTTGATCTTTGCCGACTACGGCAAAGGAGGGGTGGAATTACCGGTGATTGTTCCGTTGCTCGACGCCGCACGACAAACCGGTATCCCCACCGCGCTGGATCCAAAAGATAATCATTGTCTCCGGTTGAACGGCATCACCCTCGCCACTCCCAATTGCAAGGAGGCGCATGTCTGTGCCGGTTTGCCTGCACGGACCCATATACCCGGCAACCCGCTCAGCGATCCCGGTTTGCGGAATGCGACTCGCGCCTTGCAGCGCCTCTGGAACCCCGCACTACTGATGATCACTTTGGGTGCCCAGGGGGTGTATCTGGTTCCCAAGGGCGCCAAGCCGGAATTAATTCCCACCCGTGCGCGCGAAGTCTTTGATGTCAGTGGCGCCGGTGACACGGTGATTTCGACCAGCCTTTTGGCGCTGGCGGCTGGAGCGACGCATCGGGAAGCCGCCTTACTTGGGAATTGCGCGGCAGGGGTGGTTGTCGGTAAACTGGGAACCGCCAGTTGTGCCCCGGATGAATTATTGCAGGCCATGTCCGGACATCAATCCGAGGAGTGATCTATGCGTGTTGTGGGGGTAATTCCATCCCGATGGGCGTCAACCCGCCTGCCGGGGAAAAGTTTGATTCCGTTATGCGGCAAGCCACTGGTGCAATGGGTCGTCGAACGCGCCCGGAAAGCCACCCGGCTGGACGAGTTGATCGTCGCCACGGATGACGAACGCATTCGAGCCGCGGTCGCTCCATTGGGGGTCCCCGTGATTTTAACGGCGACCGATCATCCGTCCGGAACGGATCGGATCGCCGAAGCGATCCGGGGCCGGAAAGCGGACATCATCATCAATATCCAGGGAGATGAACCGCTGATCGATCCGGCATTGATTGACCAATTGGCGATGGAATTGATACAGCAATCGGACTGGGACATGGCGACGGTGGCTACGCCCGTGACAGATCCGGAGGATCTGACGAGCCGGTCTGTGACCAAGGTCGTTTGGAATCGGGCCGGCCAGGCTCTTTACTTTTCGCGAGCCGCCATCCCGTGTGTGCGCGATCCGGGTCGCCTTCCAGCCGGGTTGACCTATTACCGGCATGTCGGCATCTATGCGTATCGGAAAACTTTTTTAGATCGAATGGTGGCCACCCCGCCCTGTATAATGGAACAGGCGGAGGGGTTGGAACAGTTGCGTGCGCTGGATTTAGGGGCGCGCATCAAGGTAATCGTAGCCCCTTATGAAGGATTGGGAGTGGATGTGCCGGAGGATGTGCCCCGGGCGGAAGCCGCCCTGAGACGGGCCGGATTAACGAGGTAATGTATGGCTCGATCGGTAAAAATCGGATCCCTGACGGTGGGAGCGGGACATCCCTTGGCGTTGTTGGCCGGCCCCTGCGTGATCGAAGGGCGGCGTCCCTGCCTATTGGTGGCCCGTCGTCTCGCGGAACTGGCTCAAAAAGAGTCTATCCCACTTGTCTTCAAGGCCTCCTATGACAAGGCGAATCGCACTTCGGGAACCGCCTATCGCGGACCGGGTATCCGGGAAGGATTGGACATTTTGCGGGAAGTTCGGGAACGGTATGGACTGCCGATTTTGACCGATGTCCATAGCGTGGGGGAGGTTGAACTTGCAGCCGAGGTAGCGGATGTGCTTCAATTACCCGCTTTTCTGTGTCGCCAAACCGATTTACTGATCGCGCTGGGTCAGAGTGGAAAAGTGGTCAATATCAAGAAGGGCCAATTTTTGGCGCCATGGGATATGCGACATGTCATTGCCAAGGTGGAGAGTACCGGCAATCGTCGGATTTTGGTGACGGAACGCGGCGTTTCGTTCGGGTATAATAACTTGGTTGCCGATTTGCGGAGTCTGCTGGTTTTACGCGATTTCGGGTATCCGGTCGTGTTTGATGCCACCCACAGCGTGCAATTGCCCGGTGGAGCAGGGGATCGTTCCGGCGGTGAAGGTCGCTGGGCCCCCGCGTTGGCGCGAGCGGCGGTGGCAACCGGTTGCGATGCGTTGTTCATTGAAACCCATCCGACGCCTGCAACGGCCCTGTCCGATGGCGCCAATATGGTGCCCCTGGCAAAAATGAGAGCATTATGGCAAACGGTAAGGGCGATCGATGAACAGGTGCGTTAATAGACTGATCATATTTTGCTGCGTCGGGCAGGTCGCGATGGGTGTCGTGTCGGCCCAAACCTTCAGCCCAGCCCCCTCAACCGCATTACAGGTGGAAGGAATTCGCGTTCCGGAATTCAATCCGGATGGAACCCTGAAGTCGGAGTTTTTCGGAGATTCCGCAAAACCCCTCGAAAACGGGCTGGTGGAGTTGACCAATTTGCGACTGAACTTCTATAAGGACGGTCGGCTGAATGGATTTATTCTGACGCCCCGGTGCATTTACGATAAAAATGCAAAACTGGTTTTTTCGAACGCGGATGTAACCATGCGCCAAGGAGAGATTCTCATTTCCGGGACCGGGTTCCGTTGGTTCCAGGAAACCCAGGTGGTGGAAATCTTGAACCGGTGCAGTCTAATCGTCAACAACGCCCACATCTGGGCGGACAAGGGAGCTGGGCATGTTAATAAATAAGTTTCTGGCAGGGTTCATGGGTCTGGCCTTTCTCGCGATGGCCGCTGATGTGCGCGCAGAAGGGAGTAGCTGGGGCACCTCAACCAATACGACGCTGATCAATGCCCGATCGATGAATTTTGACTATCAAAAACATATTGCAACGTTTCAAGGTGACGTGGTGGTGGCGGATCCGACCATTAAAATCATGGCCGATACCATGCGTGTCGATTTCACCGACGAGAACAGTCCCAAAGTGATTACGGCCGATGGCCGGGTTAAGATCTGGCAGGGTGATCGCATTGCGGTGAGTAAAACTGCCATTTACACCGTTGCCAGCGGCGAATTGGTGCTGACCGGTCAACCGGTTCTGACCCGCGGTCAGGATCGAATGGCCGGAACGCGCATTATTTTTTACCGTGATGATGACCGGGTCAAGGTGGACAACCTGACCATGTCGATTGTTCCCACCAAGACCAACGAAACACGGAACGTCAAGGAGTAGGCGAGTGGAACCCTTGCTGCAAACCGAAAGCCTGATTAAAGTTTACAACGGCCGGGCCGTGGTCAGCGGCGTAAACGTCAATGTTAAGGCCGGCGAAATTGTGGGGCTGTTGGGCCCGAACGGCGCCGGCAAGACCACGACTTTTTACATGATCGTCGGCCTCATCCGCCCCAACCAGGGTAAAATCCTTTTCGAAGGCCGGGACATCACCCGAACGCCCATGTTTCGCCGGGCGCGAATGGGTATGGGGTATCTGGCTCAAGAGCCCTCTATTTTTCGCAAACTGACGGTGGAGGAGAATATTCTCGCCATTCTCGAGACCCAGAATCTTTCATCGTCCCAGCAAAAAAAACGGCTGGCTGAGTTGCTGGACGATCTGGGGATATCCGCCCTGGCCAAACAGATGGCTTTTACCCTCAGCGGGGGCGAACGACGGCGATTGGAGATCGCACGGGCGTTGGTCACCAATCCCAAAATGATCCTTTTGGATGAGCCGTTCAGCGGAGTGGATCCATTGGCCGTTTATGACGTGCAGGAGATCATCCGGGGATTGAAAGCGAGGGGCTTAGGCATCCTGATTACCGATCACAGTGTCCGCGAAACTCTCTCGATCGTCGATCGGGCCTATTTAATCTGCGAGGGTCGGGTATTGCGGGAGGGAACGAGTGATTTCCTGATCAATGACTCGATCAGTCGGGAGTTGTATTTGGGACCGAGATTCAGTATGTAATAGGGAGCAAGGACAAAGGAGACGTTCATGAGCATAGAAGTCACAGGTCGGCACGTTAGTATTACCGATAGCATGCGCGATTACGCAACCCAAAAAGCCGATAAGATGGTCGTCACCTTTCACCAGGTTGAAAAGGTCCACATCATTCTAGATGTGCAGAAATATCGGCAAATCGCCGAAGTGGTGATCCAAGGCCAGCAGAGTTTCCGATTTGAAGCCAAAGAGGAATCGGACGATATGTATGCCTCGATCGATCTGGTGATGGACAAGGTTGATCGCCATTTACAGAAGATTCACGGCAAGGTGATCGACAAGCATAAACGAGACCGCGAGGCTTAACCCTCCAGCGTGCGCCTGAAAGGTCGCCACCAATGGCTCGAACCATGGGTAAAACACGGATTACGGTGGCCGCGATGCTGGCCGCTGGTAAAACCCGGTTGAGCTTGGAAATGATCGCCGGAGAGAAGGGTTTGGACCGGCCGATCGATGAAGCCGCCGTCAACCGCCCTGGATTGGCCTTGACGGGTTTTTTAGAGCATTTCGCCCCGCGCCGTGTCCAGATTCTCGGCAATGCCGAAGTCGCCTACTTGAGCGCATTATCCGAGTCCGAGCGCATTCTCCGTTTGGACCGCATGTTCACGCTAGGAATTCCCTGCCTGGTGGTGACCCGGCGGTTGCGGGTTTTTCCAGAATTGGTGAAATTGGCCAATCGCTATGCGATCCCGGTCCTGCGAACCCCATTGATCACCAAGAATTTCATCAATGCGGCGACGATCACGTTGGAAAACCTGATGGCCCCTCGACTTTCGGTCCAGGGAACAATGGTCGAAATATTGGGTTTGGGTGTATTGCTTGAGGGACGACCCGGAGTGGGGAAAAGTGAGGCCGCTCTGGAATTGGTTAGAATGGGGCACAGCTTGGTTGCGGACGATATGACCTTCCTGCGTTTGGACAGTTCCGGGGCTTTAATCGGGACGGCTACGGGGGTCACCCGGTTCCATATGGAAATCCGGGGACTGGGCATCATTCATGTTCCCAGTCTTTTTGGAATTGCCTCGGTGCGTGGGGAAAAAAAACTCGACCTACTGATAACCTTGACACGCATGGATCAGTTGGCTAATGATAACCGGAGTGGACGTGACAATCGGCATCGGATTTATCTCGGGCAGTCCATTCCCCATGTCGAGTTACCTGTCGCGCCCGGCCGTAAGGTGGCCGATTTGATCGAAACAGCCGCACTGGACCAGCTGTTGAAACGCATGGGGCATGATGCGGCAAAGGAATTGGACGACAAATTAATTGAAACCCTGACGGCAGGGGGGAGCGAAGCCAGTGAATAATAAGGGGGGCCATGCTACCGGCAAGATCGTGACGCTGGCGCGTCAATTCCAGATCACGAATGCCATGGGGATGCATGCCCGGCCAGCCGCTTTATTCGTCAAAACTGCCTCGCGATTTGATTCGGATATCACCGTGGAAAAAGACGACATGTCCGTTTCCGGCAAAAGCATCATGGGTTTGATGACATTGGAAGCCGCCATCGGAACCATTTTAAAAATCACCGCGACCGGCCTTGACGCACAAGAAGCGCTAGACGAACTGCATTTGCTTTTTGAAAAGAAATTTTTCGAGGATTGAGGGTCATGATACCTGAGACCCTTCCAGCGGAATCCGAGTGTGTTTTACACGGAATCGGGGTTTCGCCGGGTGTTGCGATCGGGCCGGCATTTCCCTTGTCCTATCGGGATGATTCCGCACCTGAGCGATCCCTGACCGACGATGAAATCCCCTTGGAAATCGCCCGGTTTGAATCGGCCCTCATTGAAACCCGTCGTCAGTTGGTCGACATTCACCGGGGCGTGCTTCAATCTGTCGGACCGCGCAGCGCCGGTATCCTGGAAGTTCACATGATGGTGCTGGATGACAGCGCTTTTGTCGAAGAGGTCATTCGGCGAATTCACCGTTCAAAAATCAACTGTGAGCCGGTGATTCGTCAGGTCTCCACCCAATATGCCGAGGCCCTCCTGAAGGTGGGGGATGCGTATTTACGGGAAAGGACGGCCGATGTTCAGGATGTGACCCGACGCATTCTGCGCAACCTGTGCGGACAGGCCGCCGGGGATCTTCGAGATCTCATGGAGGCCCAGGTGATCGTCGCGGACGATCTGGCACCTTCCGATACCGCTCTGTTTCGGAAGGACCGGGTGATTGGTTTTGCGACCGACCAGGGTAGCAGCACGTCACACACCGCCATCATGGCCCGCTCACTCAGCATTCCCGCCGTGGTCGCCCTGGGAGGCTTATGTCGCCAAATGATCCGGGGTGAAACCATTCTCGTCGATGGCACCCGCGGGCGGGTCATTCTGCGACCTTCAGCCTCGACCCTGGCGGAGTACGGCCGTCGGGTCAAGTCCCTGCGGGAATGGCAGGAGGAATTAACCCACCTCAAAGATCTGCCCGCTGTGACGGGGGACGGCCACCGGATACCACTCCGTTCCAATATCGAATTGCCTGATGAAGTTGATGAAGTTCTGCGGCATGGGGCCGAAGGTGTCGGCCTGTTCCGGTCGGAATATTTAATGACCTCACGCAACTCCGTCCCTGATGAGCAAGAACAGGCGGATGCCTACAACCAGATCGCCACCCGCCTGGCCCCGTATCCGGTGACCTTTCGGACCTTTGATCTCGGTGGGGATAAATTCACGGATGCCACCCAGGCATCAGCTGAAAAAAATCCTTTCTTGGGTTTTCGCGCGATTCGCTATTGTCTGGCTCACCCTGATTTCTTTAAAACCCAACTGCGGGCGATTCTCCGGGCCAGCAGCAATCACAATGTCCGGATCATGTATCCGATGGTCAGTTCCCTGGCGGAAGTCCAGCAATCCAACGATCTATTGCGGGCCGCCAAGGCCGAACTGCGCGCCGAGTCCTGTCCGTTTGATGAGAATATTCCGGTGGGAATCATGATCGAAATTCCGTCCGCAGCCCTGACGGCCTCCACCTTGGCTGGGGCCGTGGATTTCTTCAGCATTGGAACCAATGATTTGGTCCAGTACACTTTGGCTGTCGACCGGGGTAATGAACGGGTGGCCACTCTATATGAACCGACACATCCCGCCGTGTTGAGCCTGATGGCCATGACCATTCGGGCGGCCCATGAACATAAGATTTCAGTGGAGGTTTGCGGCGAAATGGGGGGGAGCGCGGTATTGGCGCCGTTACTGGTGGGGATGGGCGTGGACGAATTGAGCATGGTGCCCTCCGCTGTACCCATCGTCAAAAGTGTCATCCGGCGGATTACCCTGGACCGCGCGCGTGATTTGGCGCAAAAAGCCCTGCATCTGGAGTCCGGGGGTGAAGTTTTGACGCTCTGCCGGAGTTTGATCGGCGAGGTCGCTCCAGAAACGCTTGAACTGGTCACCAGGATGTGATAAAAAGTATTTCTTGTGGTTGGTTGGATATTCATTCAAAGAGGAGATATTGTCATGGCGGACACTTATTTATTTACTTCTGAATCTGTGACTGAAGGTCATCCGGACAAGGTAGCGGACGGCATTTCGGATGCCGTTTTGGATGCCAACCTGGCACAGGATCCCAAGTGTCGGGTCGCCTGTGAAACATTGGTGAGCACGGGATTGGTGGTGGTGGCCGGCGAAATCACATCCAAGGCTCGCGTGGACTACACCCGGCTGGTGCGCGAAAAGATTCGCAAGATCGGTTATGTCGATCCGTCTCTTGGTTTTTCCGCTGACGCCTGCGCCGTCATGATCACGCTTGATGCCCAATCCCCTGATATTTCCCAAGGAGTTACCGCGGGGCAGGGGCTGTTCAAGGAACAGGGCGCCGGCGATCAAGGCATGATGTTCGGGTATGCCTGTGATGAAACCCCGGAACTCATGCCCATGCCGATCATGTACGCGCATAACTTGACCCGGGCACTCGCCGCTTCCCGCCGCGACGGCAAGCTTCCTTTTTTGCGCCCCGATGGCAAATCCCAAGTCACAGTGGCCTACGAAAACGGACGACCTGCATACGTGGAGACGGTCGTCGTTTCGACCCAGCATTCTCCGGAGATTTCCTACAAGAAACTGCGCGAAGCAGTCTTGGATGAAATCATTCGCCGTCAAATTCCGGCCCGCATGCTGCGTAAAAACACCCGTTTCTTCATCAACCCCACGGGGCGGTTTGTCATCGGTGGACCACACGGGGACAGTGGGTTGACCGGTCGAAAAATCATTGTCGATACGTATGGCGGCATGGGACGGCATGGGGGTGGCGCCTTCTCTGGAAAGGATCCCTCGAAAGTGGACCGAAGCGCGGCCTATATGGCGCGTTATATCGCCAAGAATGTCGTTGCGGCCAAACTGGCCTCCCGTTGCGAAATTCAGGTCGCTTATGCGATCGGGTATGCCGATCCGGTTTCGGTTCATGTCGACACCTTTGGCACGGGTCGGGTGGATGACCGAAAGATTGAAAAAATCATTCCGGTTGTTTTCGGTCTCAAACCCGCTGAAATCATCCGTTCGTTGGATCTCTTGCGTCCGATTTACGAGCCCACGTCAGCTTACGGACATTTCGGCCGTACGCCTACCCGGGCGGGTCTTTTCACCTGGGAGCGCACCGACAAAGTGCCCGCCCTGAAAAACGCCCTGTAAATCGCATACCCGCGGGGATCCCGCAAAGGATGGAATATGGCCACGATTCTTGATGTCGAACAAATCATGCGGCTTTTGCCACACCGATTTCCCATGTTGTTGGTGGACCGGATTATTGAATGCGATGACCAGAAACGGATCGTAGGAATCAAGAATCTAACGTTCAATGAGCCTTTTTTTCAGGGGCATTTTCCCGGGAAACCGGTTATGCCTGGGGTTCTTCAACTGGAAGCCATGGCCCAGACGGCAGGGATTCTCATGATTCGACTGGCCGGCGCGGACGGGCACCGTGTGCCTTATTTCATGTCGATTGATAAAGCCAAGTTCCGTAAAGTGCTGGTGCCGGGCGACCAAATGCGGATTGAAATTGAATTCCTGACCATCAAGTCGAGGCTGGCCAAATTCGCCGGTAAGGTGACGGTTGATGGCGCCCTGGCGTCGGAGGCTGAAATGATGTGCATGGTTGCGGATGAGAAGGTAACTCCATGACTTGCATTCATCCCACGGCGATTGTTGATCCCGGCGCCCAACTGGGGACGGATGTCGAAATTGGTCCTTATACGATCATTGGCCCCCATGTCGTGCTGGGGGATCACTGTCACATCATGCCCCAGGTCCATCTGGATGGATGGCTGACGCTCGGCCGCGAGTGTACCGTATTCCCCTTTGCCAGTCTTGGAAGTCAGACGCAGGACAAGAAATTCCGCGGGGCAAAGACCACGGTGACCATCGGCGACCGTTCGGTGATCCGGGAATATGTGACCATTAACTCCGGAACCAATGAAGGCGACCTAACGGCGGTGGGGTCGGATGCCTTGATTATGGCCTGCTGCCATGTTGCCCACCAATGTATTGTCGGCAACGGAGTCATCATGGCCAATGCGGCCATGCTCTCCGGGCATGTCATCGTTGAAGATCAGGCGACTATCGGCGGAATGACCGGGGTGCATCAGTTTGTCCGGATTGGCAAGATGGCCATGGTCGGGGGGTGCAGCAAAATCAATCAGGATGTGGCGCCGTTCATGATGGTGGATGGCAATCCCTCCCGACTGATTGGATTGAATTCCGTCGGCCTTGAGCGGCGGGGGATTTCGGCAGACACCTGCAAGAGCCTGAAAGCGGCCCTGAAATGTATCTTCCATGATAATCTGCCCGTGCGAGATGCTCTGGCACGGGTTCGTGCGGAATGGCCCGGCATTCCTGAAGTCGATCACTTGGTGACCTTCATCGAAAATTCACAACGCGGGGTGACCCGTTGATCGGTGGGGGACGTCGATGATTTTTAGCCGGTTTTTCGGGAGTTGTGTCCGATGGGCCGGAATCCTTTGGATTGCCCTGTCCTTGCTGGAAGCGGAGCCGTTGTCGACGGCCCCGGATTCCTCTGTCGGTGCCACCACTCAGTTCAGCCTCGATCAGGTCGACTTGCGGACCTTTGTCAAACTGGTCGGGGATCTGACCAGTCGCGGTTTTATTGTCGATGAGACGGTACAAGGCAAGGTCACCGTCATCACACCCAAAATTCCCGTCCGGGAAGTTTATCCTTTATTCCTGAGAGTATTAGAATCAGCCGGATGTGCCGCCGTGGATGGAGAGGGTGGCATCCGGATTGTTCCTTTTGCGAGCCGGACTGCATCCGGATTTCCCCTTCAAGAGAGCCTTGCGGGTGCGACTGGATGGGTTACCCGCGTGATTCCGTTGCAATATGTATCCGCTTTGGAAATGCGCCGTTTGCTGGAAAGCTCATCCGGCGGGAAACCACTGCCGGGTGTCAGTGCGCTCGAATCCGTAAATTGCCTGGTGCTGACCGACACACCGGAAAATCATCGCCGCCTGCAACAATTGATTGATCAGGTTGATCGCCCCGGCGCGGGCGTTGTGTTTGAAGTCATTCCCCTGAAGTTTCTCGATGCCAAGGATACGGCGGCACAACTGGCGCCCATTCTGCAACCCTTGGAGCGGACGTCCACCCGCGGAAGCGGAGCGTCAGCCTCCACTCCGGCCTCGACTCCTGGAAATAATCTCCGATTAAGCCTCATTGCAGCATCGCAAGCGAATGCCCTGGTGGTCGTCGGCACTCCCGGCGATATTCAGGAATTGCAAAAAATGCTGACGAAAATTGACATTGAATCCCCCGCCGGAAGCGGATCCCTCCATGCGATTTTCCTTAAACATCTGACGGCGGAAGATGCGGCCAAAACTCTCAATGCCCTGTTGTCAAAACAATCGGCGGACAAGGATCGAGCCAAAGGGGGGGTGGGGACGGTCACCCTGGCCGATCGACGCATCGCCATCGAGCCCAGCTTGGCGAATAATGCCCTCCTGGTCGATGCTTCGCCCCGAGATTTCGAAGTGGTGAACCAGTTGGTTACTGAACTTGATCAGGAACCGGAACAAGTGGTCATCGAGGTGGTGATTGCCGAAAAGAACATGAATAACGAGTTGGATGTGGGGGTTGATTTTGCGGCGGTCAATATGCCCTCCAAAGTGGGAGACACCGTAGTCCAGGGCAGCAGTACCTTGAGCGATGGATCCGAAAGCCTCTTGAACGCCATTCAGTCCGGTGTGTTTCCGGGGGGACTGACTTTTGGCTTGGCCCATGGGACCCGTTTGGATGCCGACGGCAACATGGTGGTGGGCTATCCAGCGGTGCTGAATATCAATGCCAGTGACACCAAGCAGCAATTCAAAATTCTTTCCAGTGTTCCCCTGATTGCTCAAAATAACCAGGAAGCCACCGTCAGCGTCGTCAACAATATTCCCATTCTGAAATCAACCATTCAAGGCGGTACCGGATCTTCGCGGGATATCATTCAAAATATCGACCGGATCGATGTGGGGATCAAGCTCAAGTTGACCCCCCACATTAATCCCGATCGACAAGTGCGAATGATTCTCAATCCCAGTATCGAAGCGATTATCGACGAAGGCAGTTCCAGTGTCCAGTTCACGCCGACTATTGCCAAGCGTGAAGTCAGCACCACCGTGACCGTTCCCGATGGAGAGACCATTATCATCAGCGGCCTGATGCGTGAAGATCAGACTAAAATCGTCCGGAAAGTTCCGTTTCTCGGGGATATTCCCTTGCTGGGGTTCTTTTTCCGGCGAACCGTCGATGGTAAACAAAAAACAAATCTTCTCATCTTTGTGACCCCGCGCGTGATGAAGGGATCGACGTCGTCGCAGGCGTTGTCCGCAGAGTGGCAGAAGCGCACCGGGTTATCCCCAACCAACGCGCAGGAGGCGGCTTCGTCGCCCCGGCGGTCGGCAAAGTAATAGAACCCATGCCAGAACCATCCGGAGAGGGGACCTTGAAAGTCCGGGCGAATCAAGCCGGTGTTCCGTGGCTTGAAATCATTCCCGATGAATGCCTTGACCCGATCCTGGTTGATCGATTTCCGGTTGAATGGGCGCGTCGGCAGGGGGTGCTGCCCATCCGATATAACGGACGACTGGCTTTACTGACCTCCGATCCCCATGATTTTACGCGTTTACAGGAAGCCGAAGTCTTGCTGGGTTGTGAACTGCTTTTGGTGGCAACCGATCCCTCCCAAGTGAAGGAAGCGATTGATCGGTGTTATGTGCGACGCGACGATCGGGCGGAAGACTTTTTGCGCGACTTACAAGCGACCGGCAAGGATGGGGCAGTGATCGCGCCCATCCGTGGTGGTGAAGATCTTCTCCGTGCGGCGGAGGAAGCACCGGTCATTCAATTAATCAACCTGATCCTGCTTGAAGCGGTCAAAGCCCGTGCCTCCGACATCCATTTTGAACCCTTCGAAAACCGGTTGAAAATCCGATATCGCATCGATGGAATTTTGTACGAACAATCCTCGCCCCCCAAGCAGATGGAAAAGGCTTTGGTTTCGCGGTTGAAAGTCATGGCTCGAATGGATATCGCCGAAAAACGGTTGCCCCAGGATGGTATGACCCGGGTCCGGATTGGCGAACGAGAGATTGATATTCGGGTGTCGACGGTTCCGGTGGCCGAAGGCGAACGGGTGGTCTTGCGTTTATTGAACCGCGAAAACAGTCTGCTTCCCTTGGAAGCATTGGGGATACCCGAGCGCATTCAAACAACGTGGAGCCGACTTTTGCGATGTGCCAACGGCCTGGTGATTGTTTCCGGACCCACCGGCAGCGGAAAAACCACCACACTCTACGCCGCCCTCAGCGGATTGGATACCTTGCGCCGCAACATTCTGACCATCGAGGACCCGATTGAATACCAGCTCCCCCATATTGGCCAGATTCAGGTTCATCCCAAGATTGGGCTGACTTTTGCTGTCGGGTTGCGGCATCTCTTGCGGCAGGATCCCGATGTTATCCTGGTCGGTGAAACCCGGGATCGGGAGACGGCCGATATCGCACTGCGGGCCGCATTGACCGGCCATCTCGTCTTCACCACCCTCCATACCAATGACGCAACCAGTGCCGTGTTGCGGTTGACGGATATGGGGATTGAACCGTTTTTGCTCGCGGCGGCACTCCGTGGCGTGTTGGCGCAGAGACTGGTACGCCGCCTCTGTCCTGAATGTTGCCGGATTGTTTCCGCTGACGCCGAAACCGTTCGACGGCTCGGTCCAGGCGGACTTTCGCTGATAGGTACTCCCATCGCCTGGCCGGTGGGTTGTGCCAATTGCCGGGAGGGCTTCCGTGGCCGGATAGGTCTTTTTGAATTGATGCCGGCGGATCCTTCCCTGCAAGATATCCTGCGGGGCGGGCAGGGACAGGTGCGTGAACTCCGACGAATGGCCGTCGAAAAGGGTATGGTGACGATGTTGGACGACGGGATCGACAAAATCCGGCATCATTTAACCACTGTGGACGAGGTTGTTTTTGCGCTGAACCAGACGGATGATGGCTGAAGGGTATGAAGACCTTTCAATACCGCGGTTACGATCGACAAGGGGCTGGGGTGCGGGGAATCATGGAATCCCTCGATCTGAAGGCCGCACGTGAAATCTTGGCCCGCAAAGGCATCCTCGCCGATTCCATCATTCCCGCAACAGATATACCCCGAAAATCCGATCGGAATGTTTTCGGGGCCGAAGGTCGTGCTGTTTTTTATCATGAATTAGGGGTTTTGCTTGAAGCCGGAGTGCCGATGGTTCAAGCACTGACCCTGATCATCCAGTCCCCTGATTTGGGTGCCGCACATGGTCTTTTAGGCGGAGTGCGGGATCGTGTCCGTGAAGGAACCGGACTGGCACATGCATTGGCTGAACTCCAGAATGTCCAGGACTTCGAAACGGCTGTTTTGGAGGCAGGTGAAAAATCAGGGGCACTGGGCCCTATTTTGATCCAGTTGTCGGGATTTCTTCAGGAACAGCAAGCCCTGAGAGATCGGGTCAAATCGGTTTTGATCTATCCGATGATTGTGCTGGGATTTGCCCTGTTAATGGCCGTCATCCTGTTGGGATTTGTCATTCCGTCTGCCGCCCGAATTTTAACAGCAGACGCTGGCATCCAATTGCCGACGCTCACACGGGTAATGATCGGGGTGGGGCGGGTATTGATTTGGGGGATTATTCCACTTGCGGGTGTCATGGTTATGGCCGCGTGGCTCCTTCGTCGAAAGTTTCAGTCGGGTGGCGCGTGGCACGGAAAGTTGGATCCTTTGACTTTTCGACTCCCGTGGATTGGACCGGCCCGGGTGTTGGTTGCCAATCTCCGGTTTTGCCGGACTTTGGGTCTGCTCTTAAGGGGGGGGGTCCCCTTGTTATCCTCCCTTGAATTGGCAGGGCGCTCAACCGGGAGTGTTTGGATCGCTGGATTGACCCGACAGGGGCTGGAAGAGTTACGACAAGGAATCTCCTTGGCTGAAGTATTGCGTCGGATCGCTCCCTTGAGCGAATCCCTGCCGGGATGGGTTCAAACCGGCGAGGCATCCGGCGCGTTGGATCGAATGCTTGAAACTGCCGGCGATCATTATCAACATCGCTGGAATCGAACGGTCACCCGTTTATTGAGCTGGTTGGAGCCTGCATTAATCCTCTTGATTGGCGCATTTGTCCTTCTGGTAGTGCTTTCCGTTTTATTGCCAGTTTTAGCGCTTAATCAGACGCTGAGATAATTTATATGGCTTTCAAGATTTTGACTGGCTCTTGTGAGTACTACTACGACACCCTTTTGACAGGTGGACCGGTTAATATCTATTCTTATGACGCAAAGGGGAACGTTTCGGACATCATCAATGGAGATACCGGGGTTATCGCCGCCCATTACGAATATAGCCCGTTTGGCGAAACCGTTGTCCAGGCTGGAGATGCGCAAGTTCTGGCGCTAAATCCCTATGCTTTCAGCACTAAATATCTCGATCGCGAGACCACCCTATATTACTACGGCCACCGATTTTACAATCCCCTGTTAGGACGGTGGCAAAAACGGGATCCGATTGGGGAGATGGGTGGGTTAAACCTATACGGATTTGTCGGTAATAATCCTCTGTTAAGAATTGATTATTTTGGAACTGCTTGGTGGGAGTGGATTCCCATTGCATCCACAGCGATTCATGGGTGGAACAAATACTTCGAGTCCGTGCCGGGACTTAAGGTGCAGGACTATAAGTCATTTGAAACAGGCAACTTTTCAGAAGAAGGCATTACAGAATGTGAAAAGGCCATAGCCGCTAAGGTTGGCGAATTTCAGGCGAGCTTTATAGGTGTAGCGTCGGGCCCGGATGCCATGAAAATATTAATGAGTGGCGCAAGTGGACTCGTTGGTCTGTGGGCAATAAAGACAGGCGCCAAAGGTGCTGTTGGCGGAACCGTTACGGCTGGCGCCCTAACAGCTGACGCCATCATTGATTTGGCTGTAGTGCTTGATACTGTTTTTGACATTGGCAATGCGGGAAAAGAA
The DNA here is from genome assembly GCA_903824675.1 of uncultured bacterium. GTDB lineage: Bacteria > Verrucomicrobiota > Kiritimatiellia > CAIKKV01 > CAIJXV01 > CAIJXV01. The sequence goes on along the minus strand of CAIJXV010000086.1, from coordinate 55,568 downwards.
GCACAGCAGAAATACTGTCACTGTAAACCACGTTAGTAGAACTCGAATGATTTTTTTTATACGAAAACGGTTAGTGTTATTGATGGCCTTGTCTGTGGGGCTTTATGTCTTGTGTGTAGTCCTTTTGATCACGTTAAAGCGTACAACTTCGTATGCAGGGTCAATTTCATTCAAAGAAATTCTGGTGGGCCCCATTATCACAATGGTGACGGTTTTTTCGTTATGTGGAATCGGGTCTTGGTTGTCATGCCGAAAATCAACAAAAGATGATCCGGAATTGCGATTATGAACACGGAATTGCCCCTTAAAACGGCTCAATTCCACGCTTTCATTCCGGCCAGCGGCAGAGTAGTATCAAACCATGAACCGTCCCAGTGTGTATATCGAGTCATCGGTCGTGAGTTATCTGGTTTCCCGGCCGAACCGGGACTTGGTTGTTGCGGCGCATCAGCAAATTACGCGGGAATGGTGGGATGCGGCTTTGCCTGGCTTTGATGCCTATGTTTCGGTCTTCGTGCTGGATGAGGTCGGCCGGGGCGATCCGGAGGCGGCAAAGTTGCGGATTGCGAGTGTTGGGCACTTGCCTTTGTTGGAATTTGGTCCCGAGGTGGATCGGTTGGCCAAGCTGTATCTCGCGAAACTGAATATTCCAGGGGAATGCGAGGTCGATGCCTATCACATGGCGTTGGCGAGTTGGCATGGGATGGATTATCTGGTGAGTTGGAATTGCTCGCACATTGCCAGTGCGCGGGTCCAGCGGCAACTGGATTTAATCAACAGTCAGGAAGGTATTCGGACGCCAGTGCTTTGCACGCCCGAGGAATTGATGGAGGAATCATGAAAATCGACCCCATTGTGGCGGAAATCCGCAAACATCGTCTGGCCATTGAAAAGGATGTCAAGGCGCACGGCCAGACATTACTTGAGTATGCACTGATTCATCAGAAAGAACATGCATCGCGACTCTGTGTGCGCGGTCCTCAGCCGGCGCTACGCCGTCGAACCGCCTGACCAGTGATCAGAGGCGTTATCCATGGGCTATCACCTTAAAATTCCGACCTCGACCGGCCCAGAACGCACACACCTGCTTCGCTCGGATAGCTTCGCAGGGCAGGCCCCTGTTTCACCCGTAGGGCCAATAACGCATTCCCCCGACTCACCGCTGCAACATCGGGGCCACCGATTTTACAATGGTGAGACCGGGAGGTGGATGAGTCGGGATCCGATTGGGGAACTTTCATTTGCATTGAATCATATCTATCAAGGGCACCAACTTTTTGACGGAGCAAACATTAAAATTACCGGTACTGTGGCAGAAAAACTTCAAAAGCTTCGCAATCTGGCTTATCGAGTAAAATTAGAAATTGATCAAAATAAATCAGTGCCGGTTTATTTATTTGGACATAATGATGGTGTTAATAAAGTTGATGGATTGGGGTTATTGGAGATACATGGCAATTGGTGCGGGCCGAATTGGACTGGTGGCATGCCTAAGGCTAGTTATGACTTCCCTTGGCTTTCGTACCTAATGGGGAGTGGGTATCCTCCGTCCATCGATGATTTAGATTCATGCTGTTTTACACACGATGCCTGTTGCGCAGGAATCAATAATCCTATGGATTATTCCGAACTGCTCGCGCCATTATGGAGGGGCGGATGTTCCCGTGCTTGTAATGACAATCTTTGCTCTTGTGCGAAAAAGTCTACCACTTTCGGTGCGGCTCGAAATGGTATCATCTGTTATTTCTGTTCCGTAGATCCGATTACCGGCCCTTGATAGCGTGGCATGCGAATGAATTTTAATCCGTTCTTATTGACAGGGCAAATTTCGATTTGCATTATTCTCTTGCTTGGAAGTTCTTGCACAAGCATACCACAAATCACATATGCAGATAAATGGCAGCATCTTGAATCACGTCGATTAGTAATATCCGCCGAAAAAAAACGACTGTGCATATCGCTTGATAAAGCATCCGATGTTCCGATGTCTCTTAATTTGGAAAAGTCATTCATAAAACATGCAAAAATGGGGGCTCTGAACATCAGTGTTGTGCCGAATAATTATGCAAATTCCCAAAACGACAAGTGGCAAACATTTTGGGTGTATAATAAAAAGGAAGGTGTTGATCGATCTTTTCCGGAAGGTAATTATTCCCTTCGGATAATTCTTGAATCCAAGGATAAATCTCTAGATTATGAATGCGAATTTATTCTAAAAGATAAATACTTTTCTTTCATCGATATGTTTTTCTTTGACCAAAAAGCGCACTAGGTTTCTGCCGGAGCCAATGGGGCCATGTTGTCTGTTATTCTCCCACCAGCCGCTTCTCCCTCAATCTCTTTCTATTTCCGGTTCCCGGCTGAATCCCCTACACTACGCGTCCAAGGAGGGCGCGGACATGCCAATAAGGAAACGGTTTCGGCTGCGACGCTGTATCCATTGCGGTGAGTGGTATGAACCCAACCCCCGGTCGGCTGCCCGCCAGAAATTCTGCTCCGACCCCGACTGCCAGAAAGCCCGCCGTCGGAAGACTACCCGGGCCTGGCGGCGGCATAACCACTTCCCGTCCGGCGAGGCCGACCTGGCCCGGGTCCGGGTGTGGCGGGAGCAACATCCCAACTACTGGCGCAAGCACCGTCGCCGCTCGTTCATCATGGAACTGCTGGTGCCCCTGGTTTCGCTCAAAAAGACCCGTTTTTGGGCGAAAGTATCCCACCCCAAGAGCGGCGCGTTACGGATTCTGAACCTTTTCCAAGCGCCTGGAAAGTCGTGCGTTGTGAAGGAACTGCTCGATGCGTTACGTATCTCGATAGGGTCTACCCCGTGCCCGTGCTACCGTGCCTCTGCTTGCCCGGAAAAGTGTATGCCCGGCAAGCGGGAGCGGAACCATGTCGGACGAAAACCAGGAACAGGACGAGCGGCCCCAGCCGGAAGAGCCCAGGGTGCCGGCCGGGCTCATCGAAAAAGTGGCCCGGTTCTATCAAAAAGCCATGCCCAGCGCCCAAAAGGCGCGAAGCTGGCTCCAGCGCCACCGGCTTGACGACCCGGAACTGATCGCCCATTTCCAACTCGGCTGTGCCAACGGCCGCCTCATCACGACCCTTCCGAAGGAGGGCGAAGAACTCAAGGATGCCCTGCGAAGCATCGGTCTCATGACGGTCGTGGGGCAGGAATACTTTTTGCACCACATCACGGTGCCGATGACGGATGGCGACGGCGGTCTGGTGGGGCTCGCCGGAATATCCCTGGGGACAACGGAGGATCTGCTGGCCCCTTTGTCTCCGACGGCCCTGTGGAATGCCCGGGTCGCCCGGCTGTATCCGGAACTGCTCCTGACCCTGAAGCTGGCGGACGGCCTCAGCCTGCACCGTGTCGGATTTCCACACGCCTGCGCGGTCATCGGCAATCACCTAAAACCGCTGGATCTCAACTATCTCCATGATTGCGGGGTGCGGCGCATCAGCCTCTTTGGAAATCCATCTGCGGCAAGGCTCGTCATGGAGCAATTGGCGGGTTTTTCGGTCCGATTCCACCCCCTTGCGCCCAACGACTTTCTGGCGCAAAAAGGGCCAGCCGAATTGGTCGCCGAGATCGAGCGCCTGACGACATCGGTCAAGACGGGCGAAGGCCGACCGGAATCCAACGATCAGGGGTTTGTCGTTTCCCTGGGCCGCCGTCGCTATGAGGTGCTGGGCATCGACAAGAATGGCCGGAAACTCAAAATGACGATCAAGACCGAGCGGTTCGGTAAGCTCCATGTGGATACGCTCGATTTGTACTCAGCCAAATCCCGCAAGACCCTGGTGCAGGACCTGTGCTGTTTTTTCGAGGAATCCCCTGACATCATCGACGGCGACCTGGTCAAGCTCATCAAGCTTTGCGAGGACTATTCCCCGCTGGAGCGCACGAGTAACGCGCCGCCGCTCATCGCCATGACCGACGAGGAGCAGCAGGAGGCGACCGCCTTGGGCACGGCCGAGGACATTTGCGCCGTCATATTGCAGGACTTCGATGCTTGTGGTCTGGTGGGCGAGGAGTCCAATAAACTGCTGTGCTACCTGGCGGCGATCAGCCGGAAGACCGACGAGCCCATTTCGGTGCTGATCCTCTCCAGTTCCGGAGCCGGGAAGAGCACCCTGCAGGACGCCACCCTGCTGATGTGTCCCCCGGAAGATGTAGTCAAGCTCACGAGCCTCACGGGCAAGGCGCTCTTCTACAAAGGCACCAACAGCCTGAAACACAAGATCCTGGCGTTGGAGGAGGAGGCGGGGGTCAGCCAGGCGTCCTATGCCATCCGGAATCTGATCTCGGCGGGCGAACTCGTCATCGAGACGACGGTCAAGGACCTGGGCAGCGGCCGGCTCACGACGATGCAGAACCGGGTGGAGGGTCCGACGAGCGTCTTCATCACGACGACCAACCCGGACGTGGACCCCGAGACGCGCAGCCGGTTCTTCGTGACCGGCGTGGACGAGAGCCGGGAGCAGACGCGGGCCATCTTGGAAAGCCAGCGCAAGCGTCGGACCTGGGAAGGACGGGGCAGTGGCTCGGAACGGGAGGCGGCGATCCGGAAGCACCGGAACTACCAACGGCTATTGAAGCCTCTGGCGGTAATGAACCCCTTTGCGGAACAACTGGCCTACACGGATGACCGGCTCCAGAGCCGGCGGGATCAACCCAAATATCTCAACCTCATCAATGCGGTGGCTTTTTTACGGCAGATGCGCAAGCCGGTGCGAAGCCGCAATGGCCGGGACTATGTGGAAGTGGATGAAGACGACCTGCGGATCGCGACCAACTTGGCGGACGAGATTTTAGGTAAAAGCCTGGACGACCTCAACCGGGTCAGTCGAGATTTGCTGGCCCAGATTGAGAGCCTGGTCAACGAGCGGGTGGCGAAGGAGACGGACCCTGAAACGGGCCGGGGCCCGCACCGGGAGGACATCCTGTTTACCCGCCGGGAAATCCGGGAATTCACCGGGTGGCCGCACATGCGCATCAAGCGGTATATCGTGCAACTGGTGGACATGGAATTTTTAGCGATGGAATCGCGCCGAATCGGGTCGAGTTACCATTATCGGGTGTGCTTTGGAGACCTGGGTGGCGGTTATCCCCCTGTTTTATGCAAAAATGGGATCAATGCGGGTTCGGGGATTACCAAGGATTACCAGGGCTTACCAGGGGTGGTCAGTGGTGGTGAACACCACTTAACCGATTAAACAACAACGGGTTGCACTGCGGGTGACCAGATTACCACGAAAGGATAGTATGGGAAATCTCGAAAAAAAAGTGAAAGGCATAGGTGAAGAAGTCGGGCTTTACGTCGAGACCTTGCAAGCCAGGCGGTTCAGTTTGCGCACGGTGGACTGTTATCGGCGGGCCTTGGGGGATTTCGTGGCGCGGGTGAAGAAACCGGATGTCCGGTCGATTCTCGCCCCCGACCTGGAGGCCTATCGCCTCAATCTGTTGGAGCGCCGATTCAAGCCCGCCTCGATTCAGTCCTATTTTCAGGCGATTCGGGGTTTCTTCCGGCATTTGGAGGAACAGCAGGCGATATTTGAAAACCCGGCCGAGGGGCTGCCGGTCATGAAGGTGCCGACGCTTTTGCAGCCCGTGCCCACAGAGGAGGAGATGCGGATACTGCTCGGCCAGCCAAAGGTGGCCACGTCGGTCGGAATCCGGGATCGGGCCATGCTGGAATTCGTGTACAGCACCGGGGTTCGGCGGCAGGAACTGCTCGATCTGAAGGTCTCGTCCATTCAGCGGGACGCCAGCGAGGCGCGCATCTTCGGGAAGGGGGGCAAGGAACGGATGGTGCCGGTCGGCCAGGTGGCGTTGGACTGGGTCGGGCGGTATCTGGACGAAGTACGCGGGGATTGGGCGGCGGGAGGGAGCGGGGAGGCGCTGTGGTTGGCGGCGACGGGACGCCCATTGGGCGCCGGCGCCATTGTGATCAACCTGCGGCAGTATCAACGCCAGGGGAATATCCAGACGCGGATCGGACTGCATTCGATCCGGCGGGCCTGTGCGACCCATATGCTTCGGCGGGGGGCCAGTCCAGTGGCCATTCAGCAATTATTGGGGCATGCGACCCTGGAGAATCTGGAGCAATACCTCAAAGTATCCATCGCCGATCTCAAGCGGGCGCACGAAAATAGCCGGGTGGGGCAATGAAGACGCTGGCCGACTATCATGGGGAATATATGGACCATTTGCGGTCGCTCAACTTCAGCGCCTATACGATCCGGCAGTCGCGCTATTGCGCGGGCGTTTTCATCCGATGGCTGGATGAGCGGCAGCGGGTGGGGGAGCCGGACCGGTTGCGAGCCAAGCACCTGCAAGCCTGGCAGCAAGAACTGTCCAAAAAGACCAACCCCACCGGGCGGCCGCTCAAGCCGCGGAGCATCAACAAGTACGTCGAAACCGTAAACGGCCTATTGAAACACTTGGCGAAGACCGGGGTGGTGAGCCAGCAAATGGCGTCCGTGTTGCAGTACGTGAAGGAGCCCTTCCTGTTGCCGGGCAACATCCTGACGCATGACTCGATGACGAGGCTGTTGCGGGTGGTTTCCACAGAAACTCCGGATGGCTACCGCTTGAGAACGATGCTGGAGGTGCTCTATTCCAGCGGCATCCGGGTGGCCGAACTCCTGGGGTTGGACATTGGGGCGGTGGATTTCAAGAACGCGACGGCGAAGGTGTTGGGCAAGGGGCGGAAAGAGCGGGTGGTACCGATCGGCAAGACCGCCCTGCAATACCTGGAGAGCTATATCCGGGCGATTCGGGCGGTGTCGGCGGGACCGGATCAGCCGTCCTTGTTCGTGGACTCGTCGGGGCGGCGGTTCCCGTATTACACCTTCCGGCGTCAAATCAAGGCGTGCGCCCGGAAGGCGGGGATTTCGATTGAGGTGACGCCGCATACCTTCCGCAGAAGTTGCGCCACGGAACTGCTGCGGGGTGGCGCCAACATGTACCACGTGAAGGAACTGCTCGGCCACGAGTCCCTGGAGACCCTCAAGCATTACGCCAAGCTGACCATCACCGACCTGAAGGTTACCCACGAGAAGTGCCATCCCAGGGAGCAGGAGGAGCGGACCGCGCAGGGGGATTGAAGGCTTGCCATGGCGGCGGATTCTGCTACAAGAGGCGGTCAAGGAGAACCGATGGAACCGATTCAAGTGGTTGTCGATACCAATGTGCTGGTGGCGGCGGTGCGGTCGAGCAACGGGGCGTCCAATAAACTGTTGTTAGGTATTGGAGATCCCCGTTGGGAAATAAACATCTCGACGGCGTTGTTGCTGGAATACGAGTCGGCGCTAAAGCGTACCCTGAAGGAGCAAGGCCGACCGTTGGCGCTGGCTGATGAAGCCGTGGATGGTATGCTGTCGGTCGCTCGTCGTCAAAACATTGCGGTGCGTTATCGGCCGATCTTATCAGATCCGGGAGACGATTTTGTGCTGGAATTGGCTGTTGAAGCTGGGGCAGCGTATGTGATAACCTTTAATACGAAAGATTTCAAAGGATTGAATCGTTTTGGTATTCATGCGGTTCGACCAAGTGAATTTTTAAAGATATTGGAGGGGTGCCCATGACCAAACTTCAGGTTATGATACCCGATGAGGTAAATGACAAAGTCGAGCAGGTGCTCCGGGTGGGGAATATCTCCCTCGACGAGTTCACGACTCTAGCCTTGATCCAACGGTTGAGTTCAACCATTCCCGATCCCTATTTGGAAGCTCGGGCAAAACGGGGCAGTGTTAAACGGTTCCGGGAAATTCTGTCCCAATCCCCGGACATTCCCCCGGACGATTACGATAAATTGGACGACCCTAAAAAGTCTTAATTTGTCGGCATTCTGGGCTTCCAATCCCGCCCTTCTCGCAGTAGTATCTGGCCCATAGGAATCACCATGGGCTACTACCTCAAAGAGCACTCTGTTCAGCGCCAAAACCTCACACCCCCTTTTCAACCCGTAGGCCCAAAAACGCATACCCCGGCATTACCGATGCAAGATCGGGGCCTGCGATTTTACACACATATCAGGCTGGGGCGACATTCTAAAGGCGTGAAGATCTTAGCGGTCTGATTCAACTCACGCGTCTGGGTCGGAGATGGGCTCATCTCCAGGGCTCGACGTCAGTTGGTCGATTAAATTAAAAATCTTCAGGGAACTGCGTTTGCGACGGACGCGGGGTCGATAGTCATGTGTCCAGCGGTCCGCAGCAAGAAATGTTGTTCCATCGGGGAAGTTAACCGTTGCCGTTTTTCCTTCGGGAACGGTCCCTTTAAACATGAACGCCTCTCCATCTGCCCGCCATTCAATATGGAACCAACCTTGTCGCGTGGCAGCTCGGGCGACGACTTCACTGATTAAATCAGGCCGCGGCTTGATCACCAAGTCTTCCGAGCCGATGGATTCAAATGGAATGCCGGCAATAGAGCGCAGGAGAAACTCCAGGGGTGCCCCTGACCAGGGATGGCAATAGGAATCCAACGCATCACCCGCAAAGGTTTCCCACAAGGTGGTGGCTCCGCCCTCAAGCATGACTTGCCATTCCTTTTCGATGGCTTCCAGACCCAGATTTAATAGTCCGGCCCGGGCCAGTTCGGGGAGGAGGTAGGACCAGAAGTAGGGTCCACAACGAACCAGTTGAGGATCATCAACCTCCATAAGTTTCTTCAATATCCGGCGGCTCCGGGTGGCATCCACGAACCCGGCAGAAACACACCACGTGTTGGTTTGTCGGCTGAACTGGGAGTGGAGCCGGTCACCGGATAGTCCATCACTGAAGAGCCCCCGACGGCGGCTCCAGAAGATGTCACTTGCGCCAGCCACCCGATCCGCCTCGGCCAGAAAACGAGAGGCATCCGGGGACTCGACCGCCTGATGCAGTTCCGTGAGCGCGCGTAAGGCAATGGCATAAAGGGCATTGATCCCGGTGTTCAATCCTTTACGCTCAATTCCCGGATCACCGACGTTATGCCATCCCGTCCCCGGATGGTCGATAAAAATAAGAAATCCACAGTTTGTAAAAGCATCCGCTGCCGATGCCGGCGCGACGGCCCAGCCGATGTTCCGCGGCAGGGTTTCAAGGGGAACATTAAACCGGCCGTTTTCATCGGTCCGTTGTTTGAACCATCCAATCAGACGATCGGCGGCGGGCAGTATCTCCCGAAGGAGGTCACGATCACCCGTTTCTTTCCAATAGTTTCGGGCGCCGACGATGGCCAGTAAACAATAATCCAACAGGATCCCTTGCATTCCGGAAAAAACCTGGGTCTTTATCAACCCCTCTTCGCTTTGAACGGCAAATGTTTCGCGGATCAAGTGCCGCCAGTGGCGGGCATCTCCGGTCAGATGGTATATCCATTGTGCGACCGGGTTCCCATCTCCAACATAAGCGGCTTGCTCGCGGGTCGGACAATCCATCAAGCCTTCCTGAGTGCCGACTTTTTGGGTCCGGGCGCAGAGATTCCAGATATCGTTAAGAACGGGGCGATTGCAGGAGAATGAGGCGGCCCAATGAAGATCCGGCTCGGACGACAGGATGCCGACCCGATGGAAGGTTACCGAACCGGTAAACTGCCGGAGTATCAGAGTCAGGTAGCGACCGGAACTGAACCCATGGGGGAGCCAATGATTGGCGCCTTGGCGGGCGTGATAGCGATCGGCGTAGGTATTGCCTTTTCGGAGCATGGCGGGGCGATCATTTTCGATCAATTCACCCCAGCCGATTTCAATCAAGCCGGGACTATCACTCATTAAATCGAAACCAAAACCGCCGGTGTATTGGGCCCCCAGATCAAAAACCAACGAAAGGGTTTGATCGGGATGTACGCCTTGAATCATCAAGCCGCCCCCAGAATCGTTGAGGCTGCCCCAAATTGACGCTTTGACACCCGCCGCAGACCAGGGCTGCGCCATTAGGGCTTCCCCGTAGGCGCTGGTGGGGGCATCGGGCGGCAGCAGGGGGGCATCGCCCTGGATCGCATAGGTTCCCAGTAAGGTATGCGCAGGAATCCATTCATATCGAAGAGAGGGAAGATCGGCGGGGAAGAAGATCCCCCGGACGCCGGGAGGGAAGAGGGGGCGCTCCTCTGCCGCAGGCCACAAATGATCGTCGAAATCGGAGCCGATCCAATTCTCAGGTGCAATTTGCGAATCAAAAGCTTCTATGAACCCGATCGCCCAGGAACGCCGGGGTGTGGAATTGGACCACCCCGTCTGGTCGGTGACCCGCCATTGTTGATCGGAAATCAAAGTTTGAGTGACCTCGGAATGATCGGTCAAATCGAGACGGGCCACGATGCCGGGGGAACCCGAGGCGACATAATTGTGCAGGGGAATCCCTGCAGAATGAACTCGTATCGCCAGCACATTCGTGCCGGCGACGAGGTGGGGTTTAAGATCGAAGGTGTGGACCGGCCGACGGTGGGGATGAAAGAACGTCGGCCCCCTGCCGAGATAAACCCCGTTGAACCAGAGATGGAAAGTTTGGTCCGCAAACAGCCGAAGTGTTGCGGAACGGACCTGATCGGGGTGGGGGATCTGAAAGACCCGACGGAATAGACGGGTGGCATTGATGGCCAGGTTGTCGCCGATCCATATCCGATGGGCAATGGACATCTCTTTTGTAAAGGAGTCATTACTGTTTTTCGAAGAACGTTTCATCCCTTCTAATTACCGTAAAGCGGAGAGAATCTCAAGCCGACAAAATCCGTCGTCGGGCTGAGATGGATGGTTTGTGAAAAAAAGATAGAGAATTTGACGGCAGCCTTGTTAATTCAGTATAGTTTTAACGAAAGGTGGAGGCGATTGGTCGCTCCGGCGCAAGCCGGGGAGGAAAGTCCGGACTCCGTAGGGCGGGATGTCCCGGTTTATTCCGGGAAGCTCTCTGGTAAGCGGAGGGTATGGAAAGTGCCACAGAAACAGACCGCCGCAGGGGTTCGCCTCTGCGGTAAGGGTGAAAAGGCGGTGCAAGAGACCACCGAACGTTTCAGAGATGAGCGTTGCAAGGCAAACCCCATCCGGAGCAAGATCAAATAGGGAACTGTTGAGGCGGCCCGTCTCAGCTCGCGCAAGCGGGGCAGTTCCGGGTTGATCGCATAGATAAATGACCGATTAGAAACAAAATCCGGCTTATGACCTCCACCTTTCCTATTTATTGGCCCCGATATGTAATCCTGTCGCTCCTGGCGTTCCTGATGGTCCTTGCACTTCTATTTGGGATGCAACACGTGAAGTTGCATAAATCCTCTGGGCCCGTCTTGCATCCCTTGCCAAAAAACATTGAAACTCCCACCCCCTGGTCGGACGGAATAACTTCGACGTCGATGGCGTGGGGAGTCTTCCTGGCCTCCGAGGGTGGGGGGACAGAGAGCAAATCACCGGTGGCACCGACCTCGCCCTACCGACTGGCCGGAACTTTTTTCAATGATGATGACCATGGTCGCCAGACTCGGCATGCTGTTTTGGACGATACTCGAAAGCGGGATCAGCGGATCGTGTCCGAAGGGGATGTTTGGGACGATGTCCGCGTGGAATCCATTTACACCGATCATGTGGTTCTGATTCGGGGCGGAACTCGTGAAGAAATTTGGTTGAGCTTAATGACGAGTTCGATCGATCCGACAGCCGCGCAAGGTGACGGAAGAGTCACTAATTCGGCAACGGGTGCGGAGACCGCCATCGCCACGAATCGATTCGGTTCCCAAATGTCAGATTACCGGTGGGTTTTTAAACGGGAGGCGCTGATGGATTACGCCAAGTCCGTTACCGAGGATTCAATTCGCATGGCGCAATTATTTGATTCACTCAAACCGATTTACGATGACCGTAAACGGATTCAAGGATATCAGCTGGAGACCCAAGGCGAGGCTGAGTTTTTCCGCGATGTTGGATTAAAGGAAAGTGATCAGGTTCAAAAGGTCAACGGAATGTCCATGTCGAACCGTCGACGCGCAGAGTTTTTTATTTCCGAATTCACTAATAATCGGATGAATGTTTTCGTCTTAGACATTGAACGTAACGGGCAGAATCAGAAACTCATTTATCAGCTTCAGTAGTCGCTCGTCAGCCATACACCGTATAGCCTGAGTTTGTTTTTCACAACATTCAAACGCTTGCCAGGTTTGCGCTGGGCCGACACAGGATCGGCAAGACAGGCGCGACAGCGTGAATCCATTCGTTTGGCCCCCCGGTATTCCGGGATAATGCCTGGTTGACATAAGATATATTATGCGACGTTGTTGATAAGATGGTGGGGGATGTGAACAAGGCATAAGTTGCTCTTTTTATTGGATTTATGAATTACTAGAAGGAGTGCTGTTAATCAACTAACGGGGCGAAATGAGAAAAGACTCGGGCTGGGCCTCTTAACGAATGCGCCCCCAGCGCGAGGAGAACGGCCAATAAACCACCACGGCCGGGCCCATCATATTGTCTTGTGGAACAGGCCCCCAGTAGCGGCCATCGAAGCTGTTCTTGGTGTTGTCACCCATCATTAGGAACTCCCCTTGATGCAGAACCAACTTCTGTTCTGCAAGTCCCAAGCGGTCAGATGGATTGCCAGTCAGCCCGTATCCGGCGTATCCTGGAAGCCGCATCTGATTCCGATCCAAACCGGCATTCCCTTCAACCTGCTTTCCGTCAATCAGGATCCTCGGAGGTTCGATTGAAACAGTTTCGTCAGGCAAGCCGATGAGTCGTTTTATGTAGTGAGTTTTGACTCGGCCGATGGGATCGATGTTATCGGTTTTAAAAACTGAAACATCGCCGCGCTTGGGCTGGGTAAAATTCCAGCGGACTTTGTCGACGAAAATATGATCGCCAATATATCGTTTCCCGCAGGCTAAAGTTTGTCCCTGAAAAACGGTATCGCCGGGGCGAATTCCGCGCAAGGGCAGGTCGCGTGGAATCCGGTGAATCACCCCCCCCACCGTAAAGATCCAGCTCCCCGCATTATCGGGTTCGGAATACGGTCCTTGAAGAACGCCGGTTGCGCGGGCGGGAAACTCCTGGAACCAGGAACCTCGAACCATCCACTGAACTATTTTAAAAGGCCACCGGTCACTCCACTGAGCGTCATCCTGTTTCAGATAGTGAATCCCATAGAGTGTGGGCTGCATTGAACCTGTCGGAATTTTGAAGGGCTGAATAAAGTAGGTTCGGAAGGCCATCGCCACGGCGACGGCCACGGTCAAGACTTCAAGATTTTCACGCCAACCGGGAGCGAAGCGCGGAGGATTGACCGCCTTGAGGGCGCTCATCACTTTTTCTTCTGCAGTTGTGAAATCCGAGGTCGTCGCAGAGTCATCCAAGGTCGCCAGTTGGGCGATGGCTTGGGATAAAAGTCGAAGGTCTTCCGGCGCGGCCACATCGGACCGCATGGCACGAATATGGCGGGCGTGACGTAACAACTCATGGGCCTGTTTGGATGCTGTCCGGCGATTCCACCATTGAAGACAGACCGTTCCGAGTGTACTCATGAGTTGGCTTTCAGAACCGTAACAAAAGCTTCCTGGGGAACATTGACGCTCCCGATTTGCTTCATCCGTTTTTTGCCTTCTTTCTGGCGATCCAGCAACTTGCGCTTGCGGCTGATATCACCCCCGTAACATTTGGCGATCACATCTTTGCGAAAGGCCCGGATGGTTTCCCGCGCAATAATGGTTTTATTGATAGCGGCCTGAACCGGGATGGTAAACATATGCGGCGGAATGACCTCTTTAAGCGCCTTGCACAATTGACGCCCCTTGAATTCAGCCTTATCCCGATGGATGATACAAGAAAAGGCATCAACGGGTTCGCCGTTTAAAAGGACATCCATTTTGACCAAGTCGCTTTTGACATACCCGGTCAGTTCGTAATCCATCGAACCATAGCCGCGAGTTACGCTTTTGAGGTAATCATGGAAATCGATCAGTATCTCATTCAACGGCAAGGTGGCCGAGAGCATGACCCGGCGGATATCTAAGGTGTCGGTTTTTTCCACTTCGCCGCGGCGATCCATGATCAGCTTCATTACATCGCCAATTTGTTCATTATTGCAGATGATGTGAGCCCGGATCATGGGTTCCTCAAGATGGTCAATCTTGGTGGTATCCGGCAGATTAACGGGATTATCGACCTCGATCATATTCCCGTCCGAAAGGAAAACCCGGTAAACCACGGAGGGATACGTGCTGATGATGTCGACATCATATTCCCGCCGCAAGCGTTCCTGGACAATTTCCAAGTGTAGAAGTCCGAGGAAGCCGCAACGGAATCCAAATCCGAGCGCCACAGAGGACTCGGTCTGGACGGTAAAGGCGCAATCATTCAGCCGGAATTTGTCGATGCTTTGTCGCAACTTCTCATAATCGTTCGTATCAACCGGATAAATTCCGCTAAAGACCATGGGCCGGACGTCCCGGAAACCAGGAAGGGCAACGCTCGCAGGCTTTTGAATCGAGGTGATGGTGTCGCCGATTTTGATTTCGGACGGATCACGGATCGTTCCAACAATGTATCCGACCTGTCCGGCGGAAAGACTGGGAACCGGAAGCGGCTTGGGTTTAAAAATCCCGATTTCCTTGATTTCAGTTTCAATTCCCGCCCGCATCAACCGGATCCGGTCGCCGGTCTTGATGGTTCCATCGACCACCCGGATATAGGTGATGACCCCGCGAAAGGCATCAAAAATAGAATCGAAGATCAAGGCCCTCAAGGGACTGGTTTCATCCGTTGTCGGCGGAGGCAAACGGACGACGACCGCCTCGAGGAGTTCAGCGACCCCCAGCCCGGATTTGGCGCTGATCTCCAGGTGATCGGCCATGCTCAAGGCGAGGATTTCTTCAATCTGACGGGTAACGGCGGGGACATCCGCGCTCGGCAGATCCACCTTGTTCAGTACGGGAAGAATTTCCAGGCTATTATCGACGGCCAGATACGTATTGGCGACAGTCTGGGCTTCAACGCCCTGGGCAGCATCGACGACCAGGATGGCGCCATCACAGGCCGCCATGCTCCGGGACACCTCATAGGTGAAGTCCACATGTCCCGGCGTATCGATCAGGTTGAACTCATAGGTTTTTCCATTGCGCGCCTTGTAGACCATGGTCACCGGGTGGCACTTGATCGTTATGCCGCGCTCACGCTCCAAATCCATGGCATCCAAGACCTGATCCCGGAATACGCGGTCCTCAATCGTATGGGTTAATTGCAACATGCGGTCGGCCAGGGTTGATTTGCCATGGTCAACATGAGCGATGATACAGAAATTACGAATATGGTCGATGGTTTGCATAGAATCAGACCGACGTCTGGGCCTCTTGGGTGAATTGGCTGTAAGCTGCCCGAGCCGCATCCCGCATTTCGCGGATGGCGAGGGCCATATCGGGAGCGCCAAACAAGGCGGTTCCCGCAATCAGCACCGTCGCGCCCTGGCGACAAACCTGGACTGCGGTATTGAGATCGATTCCACCATCCACGGACAGAGACTGGGGTTTCTCGCGGCGATGGGCCGCAAGAGCCAGTCGGTGGATTTTATTGAGAACAGACGGCATAAATTTCTGCCCGCCGTATCCCGGATGGACACTCATGCAAAGCACCTCATCGACGGAATCGACATATTGGGCAATCGATTCAACAGGAGTATCGGGATTCAGCGTCAACCCGGGCTTGACTCCTGCGGTTCGAATCCGGCGAAGCGCATCAGGAATATCACATTCAGCTTCGATGTGGATCAGAAGGGGATCCGCACCGGCGTCTATAAATCGTTCGATAAAATTGAACCGGTCGGGGCGGGACATCATCAGGTGCACACTCAGGGGAATGCGGACACAGCGCCGGGCCATTTTAACAACATCCGGTCCCATGCTTAAATTGGGCACGAAATGACCATCCATGATGTCCAGATGCAACCCATCCGCACCCGCGGCTTCGGCTTTGCGGGCGGCATCTTCAAGATGACCGAAATCAGCTGCCAGCAGAGACGGCAAGATCACGATGTCTGGTTTGGGTTTAGTCACGATGGTATCCCTTTCGAACCACATTGGAACGGGTGACTATAGCAATTCAATACCAGACTTTCCAGAGAAAAAGGCCCTGCGGATGGGCGGTCGGAACACGCGCGGTCCGTGTCCGGGAGGCGAGAATCTCGTCCGCGTGCTCCGGGGGCACCTCCCCTTCCCCCACCCTGATCAAGAACCCAGCCAGACTGCGTACCATGCGATAGAGAAAGCCATTGCTTCGAGCCCGAATGACGATTTCTGATCCACGGCGACTGACCTTGAGCATCGACAGGTTGCGAACCGTACTTTCGACCACTCGGCTGGGGTTGGCTGCGAAAGCGGCGAAATCATGTTCTCCGACCAAACGTCGGGCCGCATCCTGCATGGCGCTCAAATCCAGGGGCTTGCGCACATGAGCCCGGTACCGCGCAAGAAAAGGCGGCAAACAGGGACCATTCCAAATGAAATATCGATACTCTTTACTAACCGCACTCCGGCGGGCATGAAAATCAAGTCGGGCCTTCCGGAGAGAAAGAATGCGGATATCGGCTGGCAAAAGAGCGTTCAAGGCTCGCAGAATGCCAACGACATTGATGGGATGTGACAGGTTGAAATGGGCCACTTGTCCATGGCCGTGAACCCCTTGATCCGTTCGGCCACTGCCATTGATCTTGACCTTTTCGGAACAAATCTGGCACAGAACTTTTTCAATAACCTCCTGTACCGTCAGATCCCCGGGCTGAATTTGCCAGCCGTGGTAGGCAAATCCGTCATATTGGACAATCATCCGATAACGGACCACTCCCCCACCCGCAGTTTTAGGAAGCGTCAGATTCATCACTCCCATCCGTCTGTTCGGCTTCAGTTCTCAGTGAAGCAGCCGCCCGCATGGCCCGGGTATCGAGATAGGCTTGCAGAATGGATTGGGCCGCTAATTTGTCACGGACTTCTTTTCGCCGATCACGTCGCACATCGGCAGCGACCAGCATTCGCTCGACACCGCTGGTGGTGAATCGTTCATCCTGGGTTTCAATCGGGATGGACACCCGGGTTTTCAGTCGATCGATGAAGTTAACGATCTTCTGACACATGGGGCCTTGCGTTCCATTAAGGCTGATGGGCAACCCGACAATAATCAAATCGGGCGGTGGGTTGATTTGGGCCAGCGCTTGAGCGACGGCGCCGGGAGCCGCCGAGGCTTCGGGGATGGTCAGCGTCGTCAACGGCATAGCGAAAATCCCCAAAGGATCTGAAACAGCCAGTCCGATGCGTTTTTCGCCGTAATCAATACCGATAATTTTAGACATGCGGATTGACTCTCCAAACCAGTTCCCTCAAAAGAATGGTCACAGGCATTGTTCCAGACCTTTTTCGCGTAACAGGCTGATAAGCCGCTTGAGATCCTGCGCCTTCTCACGATCACAGATCAAAGTGACCCCGGGAGCCTGGACCACCACCAGGTGGTCTACGCCCATCAGGGCGGTAATATGGTTCTTCGAAACGATGATCGAACTTGAACTATCCAGAGCCGCCACCGTTCCGATGGAGATATTCCCCTGTTCATCCACTGGAAAATGACTCGCCAGAGAAGTCCAGGAACCGACATCATCCCACTCGAAAGCACATTCGGCCATCAGAATATTGGATGCTTTTTCCATGATCGCATAATCAATGGATATTTTCTCCAAAACAGCATATTCGCGTTCGAGGAGAACGGCAAAGTTTTCATCGGCCGTGTGCCCACTCAGGCGATCCGCCATGGCGGCCAGCAGAGGTCGATGTGTGCGAAAGGCTTCAGCAATCGAGGCGACCGACCAGATGAACATGCCGGAATTCCAGAAATACGCACCATTCTGGAGATAGCGTTCGGCGGTGGCGGCATCTGGCTTTTCAACGAACCGGAGGGCCTGTCGGCAAGGAATAGGCCCCACATCAGGGATCGCGGCACCGGTTTCAATGTACCCAAACCCCGTGCTGGGATAACGGGGTGGAATTCCGATGGTCAACAGGACCGGATGCCGGGAGGCATAATCCAAGCCTTGTGCCAGGGTTTGACGAAATACATCATCTTTGCGAATGACGTGGTCGGCGGTCAAAACCGTGAAGACCGCATCTGGGCTACGATCCCGGACGATGGCCAAACTCAAGGCTATAGCGGCGGCCGTATCGCGACCGAAAGGTTCGCCGATGATATTCTGCACCGGGAATCCGGGCAGGGCTTGGCGAATCGGTTCGACCAGGTCGGCGTTGGTAATGATCAGGATACGCTCGCGGGGAATCAGGGGTTCAATGCGTTCAACCGCCGAGACCAGCAACGGCTTGCCGTCGAAGAGGTCCAACAGTTGTTTAGGATGGGTCCGGGTGCTGGCCGGCCAGAAACGTTCCCCCCGCCCTCCAGCCATAATGATCGCATAGTAAGGATGAGTCGTCATGTTTATCGGGATGCGCACCGGTTTAAACGGTGGATTCGCACCAAGCCTTTCAATGTTAGATGGGGATCGATGAGAATGGAGCGTTTTAAACCTTTCAAGGCCTGGGTGGCATATCCGCCGGTGGCGGCCAGATGCGGACGGGAACCTGGAAAGGATTGTTTCAGGTGGTCGAGGATTTCACGAACCATGCCCCGATAGCCGACGATTGCGCCAATCCGCATGGCTTCAATGGTACTGCGTCCGCATCGACCAAAGCGACCCTTTAAAGTGATTTGTGGCAGAAGGGCAGTCCGTTCCGCCAGATAATGGGTCATCAGCGGCAGCCCCGGTGCGATGACGCCTCCCACGTACGCCCCATCAGGCGCAATGACATCAAAGGTCAGGGCGGTCCCGAAATCAGCCACAATTGCCGGCGCCCCTAATCGTTCGACGACCGCCGTGGCATTGGCGAGACGATCGGCGCCGATGGATTCAGGACGGGGATAACGAATCTTAATGCCGAGGTCAATTCGGGGCGACACCTGCAAGGGGGGATGTCCGGTGAAGGTGCGTAAAACCCGAATCCAGGTTCGGTTCTTAACTGGCACGACCGAACAAAGGATCGCGTCTGCTCCCTGCCGGTTTTGAAGGAGTTGCAAAATCGCATCCCGGTAGGCACGCAACGGATTGGCGACATGCGTCGGCACCCGACTCGTTCGTCGAATTTGTCCGTTGATGGCCAGGCCCAGAGTGCAACTGGTATTTCCAACATCTACCAGGATCAGCGGTGAGTCTGACGTCTTTGCCTTCACAAGGTCATTTCCAGCGAAAGATCGGCAGCGGGTGCGGAATGGGTCAACGCCCCGATCGAAATAGCATCCACCCCGGTAGCCGCAACCTCGGCGACCCGGGCGAGGGTGATTCCCCCGGAGGCTTCCGTGCGACACCGGCCTTTACACAGGGTCACGCATTCGCGCATGAGAGCAGCAGGCATATTGTCGAGCAACACCCAGTCCGGGTTTCCCTGGAGAGCATCGCGTAATTCAGTCAGGGATTCGACTTCAATTTCCAAAGGGATAAAGGGATAGACGGACCGTGCTTTTTGGAGAGCGGCGGCCAACGACCCTCCGGCAGATCCGGACCAAAGAAAGCGATGATTGTCCTTGATGAGGATCATGTCATACAAACCCATGCGATGATTGGTCCCCCCACCGCAAGACACCGCGTATTTTTCAAGAATTCGCAAGGTGGGCGTCGTCTTACGGGTGTCCAGAATGGCCGGTGAATAAGGTCGAACAGCCTGTACAAAAGCCTGGGTCAGGGTAGCGATTCCGGTTAACCGCTGGACGATATTCAACGCGGTCCGTTCTGCGGTCAGCAATGCGCGGACCGGTCCGGAAATAGTCATCAGAACCTCCCCCGCGGCGGCAGATTGGCCATCCCGAAGATTCATCACTATTTGGCATCGGGCATCGACTGCTGAGAAAACACGTGCAGCAATCGCCACTCCGGCGACACAGCAGGCCTGGCGGGTTAACAGGACGGCCTGACCTTGACGGTCTTCCGGCACAAGCGCCAAAGTTGTGACATCCCCGGTTCCGACATCCTCCGTCAAGGCGCGTCGGATGAGATCCTGAACCTGGGGCGTCTCATCGATGGACGTATCGAATTGGATGACGGGATGATTCACGGAATCTCCAGCGATGAATCCCAGACGCAGGGCATATGGCATAATCCTTCAAACCGTCGCGAGGATTCGACCGCAATCGGAAAGGCATGATCCAAACGATGATAGTTGATTTGGTGGTCAGCGGAATGCACCGAAAACGAGAAGAGATAGGTACCGCGGGCCAGATTGAGCTGGGGAAAAGTCAGGCGAATTTCCCCCACCCCCTCGATCGACGGGATGGAAAAGTTTTCGATCTGGGTATTATTTCCGTATACTATGCGCCCGGCTGAGTCGCTAATGGCAAATCCAAAAACCGGATTTTCGATACGTTGGGCAGCCCGGTAATGGATGCGGGCGGTCAAGGGGTGGCCCCATTCAAATTTATCGGTCGTCTGGTTCGCGTCATTCTGGAACTCTACGGTTTCAAGAAGGACTTCGCGAGTTCCCCACTCTCGTTGAAATTCAGTGCTGTTTTTCCGGCGCCAGAAGGACTCGTAGGCATCGACGATTTCGGAGGGAGCGCCATCGCCCTTAACCTCGCCTCCGTCGAGAAAGAGAATCCGGGTACTGACGGCCTGGATGGCATTCAGATCATGGGAGATGATCAACATGGTTTTTTTCAGGCGGCGAAACTCCTCCATGCGCTTCATACACTTGCGTTGAAACGCCGCGTCGCCAACCGCCAGCACCTCATCGATCAGAAGGATGTCCGGATTCACCTCGACGGCCACAGCGAAGCCCAGACGGACATACATGCCGGACGAATAGTGTTTAACGGGTTGATCGATGAAGGCGGCCAACCCCGCAAAATCGACAATTGCATCCAGGCGGTCGCTCATTTGGCGACGACTCAATCCCATCGTTGCGCCGGCCAGGAATATATTTTCTTTTCCCGTCAAATCCGGATGGAATCCCGCGCCCAATTCCAGCAGGGAGGATATCGACCCACGGGTGGTGATCAACCCGGTCGAGGGAGCCATTGTGCCGGCAAGCAGTCCCAGGAGTGTGCTTTTTCCGGCGCCATTGGCGCCGATCAGCCCCAGCACCTCTCCTTGTTTAACCTCAAATGAGATATTCTTTAGAGCCCATAAGAGGCGCGAAGGATCAGTTTTACCTCGGAGTTGATTGACGCAGTCTAGGGCCATTCCTTTAAACGTCAAAGCACCGCGGCGGTTCAAATTGAAACTTTTACTTAAACCGCTAACTTTGATGACGACATCATCCATGAACGGATCCTTTACAGCACATCAGCAAAACGGACCTGAAGTTTATCGAACAAGCGGAGACCCACCAGTAAAATGATCCAGGCGGAGAATGCCGACAGAGCCAGCAATCCGACCGAGGGAAACGGCAGATTCAGTAAAATGGCCCGGTACGCCGACACCAAGCCGGTCATGGGGTTGAGAAAGAATAGAATTTGGAAACTGGATCCAAATTTACTCGTGACCTGAGAGACGGGATAGATCACCGGAGTCATGAAAAACCAGGCCATCATGACAATCCCCTGAATATGTTCCATATCCCGAAAATATACGTTCAATGATGATGAAATCAAACTAACCCCGAGACATAGCGCTAATTGGGTCACAATAATCAACGGGAGGGCAATCAGGGTCACCCCCGGTAAGGCCAGTCCGGAAACTACATGCAGGATGAGCAGGTAAAAACAAACGACCACCAAAAACAGGAGGAAGTTAACGAGATTTGCCAGAACCATGGACAAAGGGAGAACAATCCGGGGAAACGCGCTTTTCTTGACCATATTGGCGTTGCCGAGTACGGCATATAAGGAATCCCCCATGCACATGCTCAGGAAGTTCCATCCCATGATGCCGATAACCAACACTGGCAAATCAATCTTGAATCGCAGAATCGACAGGAACACCTTGTAAATGACAATCAGTAAAATCGGGCTTAATAGAGTCCACAAGAATCCCAAAGAAGAATTCTTGTAGCGAATTTTGATATTTCGCATCACCAGGATCCAGAGAAGATCCTGGTGATGCTTCAAGGACGCCAATAGATTCACAGCAATCCTTTCAACCTTTCCACTCCCAGGCGGTTTCGTCATCCTGAACAGGAAGGTCAATGGCTTTCTTGCTG
Organism: uncultured bacterium; assembly: GCA_903824675.1. Lineage (GTDB taxonomy): Bacteria > Verrucomicrobiota > Kiritimatiellia > CAIKKV01 > CAIJXV01 > CAIJXV01. The sequence continues at coordinate 33,391 of CAIJXV010000086.1, read as the reverse complement.
GCTGACGATTGATACATGGCCAGGCAGATTTCGAGGGTGGGACGCACCGATGAAACCGGGATGACCACTTCGCGATCCTCATTGATCGCATCGATCATATCCTGGATGACCACTTTATGGTCCGCATGTCCGAAATCGGCGGCGCCACCGGCTCCGGTTGCCTGGGCTGCGCTTCCGTATAAACGGATTTCGGCATCCTCAGGCTTTTCTTCGCGGAATTTCCAAGTGGTCATCTTTTCGCCCATCATGATAGCCGTTCCATCCACTCCGTTAATTTCGATCCGGATATCCGTTCCCGGCCACAGTGCGGTGGATGCCTCGACAACACCTTGCGCGCCACACATAAAGTCCACGAAAGACAGAACCGTATCCTCCAGTTGGACCTCCGGGTGGGCCAGATTGGTCATCCGGGCCTGAACCCGACGAGCGGGGCCGACCAGGTATTGGAGCAGATCAATATAGTGAAAAGCATGCTGAATGGTAACGCCTGCGCCTGACTTGCGGGACATCCGCCATGCATCAGATTTATAATAATCGGACGAACGGAACCACTTCATATAAGCATCGGCATGCAAGATTTTTCCAAAGCGCCCGGAATCAACGGCTTTCTTGATGGCTTGAATCGCCTTGCGCACTCGGCATTGAACCGTGCAGCCGAATTTGACCTTGGCTTTTTTACAGGCGGCAATCATCTCGTCGGTGTCCTTGAGACTCATCGCCGGGGGTTTTTCCGTAAGGACATGCCGCCCCGCCCTGGCACAATCCAACACCGCGTCGCGATGCAGATGATTCGGCAGGGCTACATTGACAACCTGGATTGTGGAGTCCTGCAACATGTCTGCCAGAGAGTAATAGGCTTTAACCTTGAATTCGCCCGCCATTTTATCAGCTCGTTCACGATTCATGTCGCAGACGGCGATTAACTGCCCACCCTGGGAATCCCTTACTCCCTTGGCGTGAAAAGGCGCAACAAGTCCCGAACCCAAAATTCCAAATCCAATTATTTTGGCCATGATTTTTCCTCTCTTGATCGTAATTGCTTAGCCCGGAATCATCAATCCTTTCAACGCCTGAAGATTTTCAATGGCGTTGAAGACCTCTTCCCATTTTTCCAAGGGGGCACGGTGGCTGATGATCTTTTCAGCGGGAACGGCCCCGCTATTAATCAAACTGATAGTCCGATCCCAAGAGGTATAACTCGTGGAGAGATTGAACTGCAGATCCACCACCTTGAAGTTGAACTTGTCCCAGGGCAACTCAACCATCTTGTTGCCGGTTAATCCTATCGCGCAGATTTTTCCTTTTTTGCGAACCAAATCGACGGTAGAAGCAATGGCCTTCGGCGCCCCACTGCATTCGGCCACGATATCCGCCCCTCGTCCATCGGTCAGGGACAAAATGGCTTCGACCGGATTGGTCTGAGCGAGATTGATCAGTTGGGTAAATCCTAATTCGCGCGCCTTTTTCATGCGGAGCGCCTCATCCCCCGGGGTGCCAATGATGGCCACTTCCCGAGCTCCTGCCGCACGGGCCACGAGAGCCGCCATCAACCCGATCGGGCCGGGGCCTAAAATCACCACAAAATCGCCGGGAATGACCCCCGTATGCTCAATCAGATCGGTCACACAATTGGCCACCGGTTCAACCACGGCGGCTTGATCCCAAGTCATCGTAGCCGGTAAGCGATGCAAAAGTTTTTCAGGATAACAGATATATTCCGCCATGCCGCCATGGATCCCCCACCCGGGTGAACGCTTATGGGGGCAAATCTGAATATTGCCGGTGCGGCAAAGATAACAGACCCCACACGCTTTGGTATGCGGCTCGGCAACCACCCGTTCCCCTTCTTTGTAAAGGGTACAGTCCGTCCCGAGGGCCACAATCGTACCGGTAAACTCATGCCCTAAAATGACCGGTGGCCAATAGGGAAATGAATCGTGGCGAACATGGATATCGGACCCGCAAATACCGCAGGCCGCAACTTTGATTTTCACTTCACCCGGCCCGGGCTGAGGTTCCGGCATCTCACGAACCTCGATGTAGCCAACCCCTTTTTGGGTTTTAACCAGTGCTTTCATGATGATGTTCCACAATAATCGAGAATGAATCGAACCAAGGTTTCCGCCGCTCCAGCAATTTCGTCCAAGGCGATTTGCTCATCCTTGGAATGGGCCACTTTCAAAGAACCCGGCCCATATACAACCGTGGGAATACCCAACTGGTTGTTATAAAACCAAGCATCACACGATGCGGTCATCGCCGCTATTTCGGCCGGGACTCCGGCCGCCTGGGTAGCCCGGATCAAGGCGGGCGAAAAATCAGCGTGGGGATCGATGACACTGCTGTCATGGCGATACATGAACGTCAGGGCGGTATTAGCGGCAAAAAACTCATCCCCCCCTTTTGCCAGAGCCGCCTTCATTTCCTCACAGACCTGCTCTTTGGTCACATTTGGCAACAAACCCAAAACGCCTTCCATGACCGCCCGACTGGGCGCGGATGCCGGCCAATTACCCGCTTCCAAATGCCCAAACGTGATCGGCATCGGATTGGGGTAAACATCAAAAAGCGGCAGGCCCCGAGAGCGTTTCAGCAAATCGGCATGGTAGGCTTCAAGAATAGCCATCGCATCCCGGGCCATCAACAAGGCGCTGCGGGTGACTCCCGCCTGTCCGCTGTGGCCGGCTCTTCCACTGAACACCAGGCGGAACCAGACCGCCCCTCGAATCGAGGTAAACACTCGACGATCCGTCGGTTCCAGCACCACACAGGCATCCGCTTTTTCGCCTTTGCGCGCCATGGCCAGTGTGCCATTGCCTCCATTTTCTTCCTCGTTGACCAGGTGGGCAAGAACCGACCCGCGCAGCTTGATGTTCAGCGATTTGAGCGTGCGCAAAACCAGGAGGATGGTTGCCACTTGGCCTTTGGCATCGCAGGCACCGCGCCCGAAAAGAACACCGTTTTCGAGCCGTGGAGTCCAAGGATCGGGTTGATCCACTGAGGGCGGAACAACATCCGTATGTCCGTTGAAAAGGACCGTTTTTCCCCCACCCGAACCGGGCAAGGACACCCGCAAATTAAAACGGCCGTCATAGTTGATATCGGGAATGGGATTACTGTAATCCGGATCCTGACGCAAGGCATTGGACAAGGCTACCTGCTCAACCTGGAAGCCGTCGGCCTTGAGAAGCCGGTCCAAAAACACCATCGCATCCTGTTCACGTCCGGAAGTAGACGGGAATCGGATCAAATCTCCCAGCACCTTTCCGATGTCCGGGAGCTGCGTGCGAACCATGTCATGAATACGATCTGAGGTCATGGCAATTTTAAATCCTTTAGAACTCCAGCCATAATCTCAAGACTTTCATCGGCCTCAGCTTTGCTGATGACCAGGGGCGGAGCGACCCGGATCACATTGCCATACATGCCGACCGAACCGACCAGTAGACCGCGATTGGCACAGGTGTCGATAACGATCTTGATCAATTCAGGGGCCGGAACCTTCGACTTCTTGTCCTTGACGAATTCGAGGCCCATCACCAATCCCATACCCCGAACATCTCCGAGATACGGGCAGGTCGGCATCATCGCCGTCAGACGGTCTTTCATGTAGGCCCCGATCTGCGCTGAATTGGCCGTGAGTTTTTCGTCATCCATGATTTCGAGAATGGCGATCACGGCCGCGCTGGACATCGGGTTCCCCCCCAGGGTACTGGAGAGTTCCCCTTTTTTGAGGCAACTGAAAACCGAGGACCGTGCCGCCACGGCAGACACGGGAACGCCACACCCGATCGCCTTGCCGATAGTCATCAGGTCGACATCCAAAGCCTCATGATCCGCGGCCCACATTCGCCCTGTTCGCCCATAGGAGGATTGAACTTCGTCGAGGGTAAAGAGCAAGTCACGGGCATGAGCCCATTCGACCAATTTCTTCAACCATCCCGCGGGTGGGAAGATGAACCCAGCCGCGCCTTGATACGGCTCGACCATCACGCCCGCGAGGCTTCCCGTGGAGTTGGCCATGATCACCTGATCGAGGTAATCGAAATAGCGGTTAAAATTCGGGCCCTCGTTGCACCAGCCATTGGGATCGCGATACGGATTGGGGAATGCGGCGCGGATGGTTCCCGGCACGCTGGGACCATACATCCGTTTGGGGCCGGCCATCCCACCCAGCGAAGCGGCCCCAAAGGTCCGACCATGAAAGGCGCCTTCAAAAGCTAGAATTTCGTACTTACCAGTCTTGCGTTTCATCAGGCGGGCGGCGGCTTCCGTGGATTCGGCCCCCGTGGACAGGAAGAAACACTGATCAAGTTGCTTGGGCAAGTGCTTGACCAGCGCTTCCGCTGCCTGGATGCGCTGAACATTCGCGCACTCATAGTTGTTCAATAACTGGCCAGCTGCTTTTTGCACGGCGGCGACGAGTTTGGGATGACAGTGGCCGACGTTGGTAACCAAAACCCCGGAGGTCCAATCAATAAATCGGTTGCCATCGACATCGGTCACCACAACCCCGGCGCCGCTTTCCCAGACAGTTTGAGCCTGATATCCCACGACATCGGCTTCAAACTTGTGCCATTTTTCAAGCAAAGCCTTACTCTTGGGCCCGGGAAGAGATCCTTTGACATTTGTAATAGCCACGATCAACTCCTCACTTTTTAAGAATTTCCTTGTTCACCACACACCGGGCAGCCCGGCCTTGAGCGCAGGACAGGATATCGTCCACGATGCTTTTTCGAATTTCCCATCCGGCCTCCTCGGAGGCCCAGCCGATATGGGGCGTCAAGATGACATTGTCTAATCCGAACAACGGATGGGAGGTGGGCGGCGGCTCGACATCGAATACATCAATGGCCGCACCCGCGATCCGTTTTTCCCGCAGGACCTGAGCCAATGCCTCCGCATCGACCATCGGTCCCCGAGCGGTATTGACGAGATATGCGGTGGGCTTCATCAGCCTCAGGGTTTCCGCATTGACCAAGTGGCGCGTTTCCGGATTGAGCGGCGTATGAATGGTGATGAAATCAGCCGTTTGGAAAAGAGTTTTTCGATCCACGAATTCAATTCCCAATTCGGCGCGACGGGCCTCGCTTAAATACGGATCAGAGGCAATGATTTTCATGCCGAAATGCTTCATTTTCCGAAAAACGCGACTCCCAATACGCCCCACCCCAACGATTCCGAGGGTCTTGCCGTCCATCCGGTAGATAGGAAAAAGCCCCTTGAAGTCCCACTGACCCCGGGCACTGGAGTCATCGAGAACTTGGCGACTCCAAACCACCTTACGGGCGAGTGCAAAGATCAGGGCGATTGCATGTTCGGCCACATCTTCCTTGCAGTAGTCCGGCTGATAAGCAAACTGGATTCCTTGGCGCGTACAGGCCTCGACATCCACATTGTCATAGCCTATCCCATGCCGAATCAGAAGCTTGCACTGGGTCAGCTTGGAGACCAGCGACGCATCAAATTTGACCATGTTGACCACGACGATATCGGCATCTGCGATCTTGGCCAGGACGTCGGCTTCGGGCTTGAATTTTAATTGATAGGCCGCGAAGTCAATACCGGCCTTTCGGCACTGGTCCGCTTCCCAATCGAGATTTTCTTCAATATAATCGGTGACTACAACCTTCATCGTTTGACCTCCACCCATCGTTTTTCTGCCCCTGCCTGGTAAATCGCCTCGACGACACGCAAGGCCGCCACTCCGTCTTCTCCAGTGATCGGCGGTTCTCCGCCGGACAAGATCGAATTAGCAAACGCCGTAACGTATTCCCGCCCCATGTAACCGGAGTAGCCTTTGACGGTTTCCAGTTCGAATTCCTGATTCCGCCGGGGAGAGCCGGACAGGGCTGGATCGTCACTGCAAACGTGCAGGATATCTTTTTGCCCTTCGTAAGCTGGCGCCCAGGATATAACCCCCCGGGTACCACGGATTCCGATGTAAAGATCCCGGCCATAAGGAAAGCAGTCGGGAACAGTGTAACTGATATCCAAAGCCATCAATGCACCTTTATTGAAGCGCAAGTGGGCAAACGAATTGTCCTCGATATCGTATCGGGTATTGACCTTGACGTTTCGTCCGGACACTTCCGCCACCTCATCACTGAGCATCCAGCGAAAGAGATCGATCCAATGCACTCCGAGATTATAGATGGGGCCACCGCCGGACTTGGCTTTTTCCAGCATCCAGGGGGATTGACCATCGATATAGCGGGTCAAGCGTCCCGCTGCGCACCGGCCTTCTCCGCCAATGACCTCTCCGATCACTCCGCCATCGATCAATCGTTTGATTTCGCGGGCGACGGGATGTAGACGCCAGCAATAACCGGTCGTCATTTTTAATTTGTTCTTTCGCACGGCAGTCACGATGGATTGAGCTCCATCGGCACTGGCCGCGACGGGTTTTTCAACCATGACGTTTACCCCTTTATCGGCGCACCGGACGGCAGCGGAGGGACAATCGACATGCGGCATAAAGATCGCGGCAATCTGGGGAGCCTCCCGATTCAGCAATACATCCAAATCGGAATATGCCGCAAGACCGAACTCTTTGGCAAAGGGTTCTCGCAACGAGGTATCGGGTTCCATCACAGCCACGACTTTCGTCTGGGGAACCATATTGAACAGTGGCATATAGGAGCGAGGGTGTAGATGACCGAGCCCGATAATCGCAACTTTTAAAACCTGATCCGCCATAACCGTGTCTCTCCTTAGGGTTAAATCAAGGGAACTGCCACTTCCGCACCCCGCCGCTCTTGTGACACATAGGCGGCGTAAATAGCCGCCGTGGTGTCCAAGGCCAGATCCAAATCAGCCTGGGGTTTTCGTCCTTGTGCTATACTACTCATAAAGTCTTGAACTTCAGCCTGATAGCCCATGGTGAAGTTTTCATCCGGCGCCGCCTGCGCCCAACCTTCCTGGGTACTGGCTTTTTCGATCAGGTAGACATCCTTGAATTGTTCGCCCCGGGGATTATAGGTATCCACCAGCCCGGTCGGACTGATCTGACAACGGGTGCGGTGGTTATTGGCAAAAACCTCAACATAGTCGTATATGCCGCCTAAAACCACTTCGCCGGTGACGATATCTCCGATGGTGCCATCCTCAAATTCAACATGGATCCAGCCGTAATCCTCGATATCGAGATAATCGGTTCGGATCAGCTTCCGATCCTGATAAGCCGGGAGACGAGTTAATTCATGGGTGCGGGCACTGACCCGGGTGGGTCGGATCGGTTTCCCCCAACGGGCAGAACCTTCCATGCGTTTTAAATAGAACAACGCACTAAGGGGATGACAGCCCTTCCCGATCAGTGAGCCACCTCCTGCGAATTTCCATATCCCATACACGGGAGAAGCCGATCCATTGTGGGATTCTTCCCCGAGCATCCTCAATATCTGGGCCCCCGACTTTTCAACAATCTCGCGTTCCTTTTGAATCGATGGTGCATAGATAAAGTTTTCGGCATATCCAAAAAAAACACCACTCGAACGGACCGCTGAAGCAATTCGTCGCAAGCGGATCAAGACCTCTTCCAACATGCGTTCTTTGGATGCCGTATTTCCCCGAAAAGTCTCCCGGCCATCCCCGAAATAGCCCGTGAGCGGTTTTTCGCAAATAATCGCTTTGCCCGCTTCGGCGGCCAGCAGAATACCCTGTTCATGGGCATACGGAGGGGAACAAATATCCAGCAGATCCACATGCGGAACCATCGACGAGAGATCGGGATAAACGGGAATGCCATGTTCCCGACCGAAAGCATCACGACTTTCAGCCCGGAGGGAGGTCACGGCCGTGACCTCCACTTCGGCCCCATAGACTCGACGCAGGCATTGAAGGTGGAACCGTCCGGCCATACCGGCCCCGACTATTCCAACACGAATTTTCCGCATGGCGACTCCCTCTCGAAAACTCCCGGACGGATCAATATTTGCCGTTCTGGGTTTCGAAATGGGTGGCTTTGCCCAAGCTTGCCCCGCCGGACTTAACCCAGTGGGCGACCCACTCGATGACACGGCCCAAGGGAACGGTGGGGTTGCCGAAAAGGGCGTTCGCCTTGCGGGCGTTATTGAGATACCCCATGCCATTTTCCTGGCCGGAGAACTTAACCTCTTTCCCCATCAGGCGCCCGAGCGTCAGCGCGACTTCCCGGATGGCAAAGATTTCCGGCCCCGTAACATTCAGAATAGTCGCAGGGGAAGACGCATATTCCAGCGCCATCAACGCCTGGTTGCAGGCGTCACCCTGCCAGATGCCATTGGCATATCCCGTGGTCACATCCACCGGCTCGCCGCTCCAAATCTTGGCGGCAATATCATGAATGACGCCATAACGCAATTCGATGGCGTAATTGAGACGGACATGGGCCACCCGTTCGCCTTTATTCTCAGAAAAATAATCAAACATGCGTTCCCGTCCCAGACAGGACTGGGCGTATTCACCCACTGGATCCGCAGACATGATCTCCGTTGCCCCACCGGTCTTGATATCTACCACGGGATAAACACACCCGGTGGAAAAGGCCGAGATGCGGGAGGAGGTAAAGGTCCGTGCCACATGGTAGGGGACAATCACGTTGATGGCCCAGGTCATGGATTCACTGCCGGTCGACCCGAATTTACGGCCGACCATATAGACAATGTTTTCGACATTGGGCAATTTCGCGATGGCATCCAGATCGAGCATGTTGCAAGCAATGGTTTCTACGCCCTTTTGCGCAAGCGCTTCCAATGGCTGGACATCGACCGCAATCACGCGTTTTTTGACACCGGCGGCATCCACCGCCCGCTTGGCCATCAGGGCCAGCGTGGGGCCGACTTTCCCCCCGGCACCGAGGATCATGATGTCCCCGGAAAGATGCTTCAAGGTTTCGACGAGATGGGGGTTGGGCCGACTGAGAAGTTCATCAAGTTCTTCAACCGACCGGATCGTTTTGGGCAAACTGGACATACCTACTCCTCCATTGATTCCCATGCATTTGATATGGGAAATTGAAGGGCTATTATGTACCATGCCCCACCCTTAGTGGCAAGCAAGTAAAACCATCAGGGGAGCTTAACGTGTAATCGGGCGGCTTCCTGAACAACCGCAGCCAATGTTGCCGGAACACCGGACGGCACAAAGCGCCAAACGCCGCGGAAGAGCCGTTCATGATCTTCGAGGCCGGAATCATCAAATAACACCACCGGCATCAGATTATGATTTAGAATGTCGGCCAACATTGAAGCGACGGCACCCCCATTCATCCCCGGAAAAATGAGTTTCAGCAAAACGACTTCCGGATGGATCGTCAGGGCGACCTCAACCACTTTAGGCCCTGTTTCCATCACCACCACCTCGAACCCGGCATCTTTCAAAAGATGAGAAATGGATTGATGAAAAACCGGATCGTCAGTTCCGACCAGGATGATGCGGCGAGGCAAAGTCGGAGGGATATCAGACCGGTTTGCGTGGGAAATCGTGACATGCGCCGAATGGATGATCCGCTTAATTTCGAATAACAATTTGTCTGGATCATCTGATTTGGAGACAAATCCGTCCATATTGATTGTACTGAAATATTCCTCCATATTGGACCGAGCCGTAAATACCAGAACCGGATGATGCGGTCGTCCGTGGGGATCTGAAATATCCCGCAAGAACTTGATCCCCCCCATGCCGGGCATGCTGATATCGAGAATAATCAGGTCGGGAGACATTTTATTCAGAGCGGCTAAAGCCCCTTCACCGCTGGTCGCCTTTGTAACGGCAAACCCTTCGAATTGAAGGCGGTCGCCGACGGTTTGCAAAATGGCGGGGTCATCGTCAATAAACAAAATACTCTTGTGAGAGAGAGTTGGCATAGACGTACTCCTTAGAGATTGTCTATATCCTGCCATATTTTAAGGCAGGATCAATCTCCAATTTAAAGCACCCCATTAAGTATGGCTGATGGGACGGAATCGGATTCGATGAGGGGTATCTGCCGCATCGCCCAACAATTTTCGACGTTGTTCATGATAGGCCTCGTAATTCCCCTCAAACCAAGTCACCTTGCTATCCCCCTCAAACGCCAAAATATGGGTCGCCACCCGATCTAAAAACCAGCGATCATGTGAAATCACCACGGCACATCCGCCAAAGCCGGCCAACCCGTCTTCCAGAGATCGCAGGGTGGTCACATCCAGATCGTTGGTCGGTTCGTCCAATAACAACAGATTGCCTCCGCTCCGCAATAATTTCGCCAGATGGACGCGATTGCGTTCTCCCCCCGAGATTTGGCCCACCTTTTTTTGCTGGTCCCCCCCTCGCAAATTAAAACGACTGCAATAGGCGCGACTGTTCATTGTCCGCCCGCCAAGTTGGACTGATTCCTGTCCCCCGGTGATTTCTTCAAATACGGTTTTCTCTGGATCCAGGGCGTCACGCGTCTGGTCCACATAGGCAATTTTCACTGTCGGTCCGACGGTCAGTTTTCCACCCGAAGCAGGTTCCAACCCGAGGATCATTCGAAACAGCGTGGTCTTGCCTGCTCCATTGGCGCCGATGACCCCAACAATCCCCCCTCGCGGCAGATCAAATTCGACCTCATCCATGATCAATCGATCCCCGAAAAACTTGGTCAATTTTTCGGCGCGAACGACCAAATCGCCCAGCCGCGGACCTGGGGGGATCTGAATTTCGATGGAATCTTCGCGAGTATCAACCTGTTGGCCCGCCAACTCTTCATAACGGCTCAATCGCGCTTTATTTCGGCTCCGCCGTCCGGCAGGATTAAGGCGGACCCAGGCCAGTTCCTGTTCCAAGACTTTGCGACGGGCCTGGGATTGTTTTTGCTCACGAGCCATCAAAGCTTGTTTCTGTTCAAGCCAAGCGGCGTAATTCCCCTTGTAGGGATAGGCGCGTCCGCCGTCCAACTCCAGGATCCATTCCGTAATATTATTCAAAAAATAGCGATCATGGGTCACCACCACGACGGTTCCTTGGAATTTTTTCAGATAAGTCTCGATCCAGGCCACCGATTCGGCATCCAGATGATTGGTCGGTTCATCGAGCAACAGGACATCGGGGTTGGAAATCAGCAAACGACAGAGAGCGACCCGGCGTTTTTCTCCGCCGGACAGGGTATCCACGCAGGTATCGCCCGACGGCAAGCGCAAGGCTTCCATCGCCACTTCGACGTGGTGATCTAATTCCCATAAATCCTGGGAATCGATCAGTTCTTGTAACCGGCCCATTTCATCATTTAGGCGGTCGGTTTCTGCCGCAGGCAAATTCTGACCGAGCTGATCACAGATTTCGTCATAGCGATTGATCAAGCCGCGAACGGGAGCCACCCCCTCTTCCACGATTTCGGTTACGGTCTTGCCCTGCGTTAATTGGGGTTCTTGAGACAAATATCCCACGCGCACATTGCGTTCAACGCGAGCCTCGCCGAGAATATCCTTATCAAGCCCAGCCATAATCTTCAACAAAGTTGATTTCCCTGACCCGTTGGACCCAATGACCCCGATTTTGGCGCCTGCAAAAAACGCCAGCGTAATATCCTCGAGCACGGCGACCTTGTCGTACATCTTGGTCACTCGTTGCAAATTAAACACATATTCACCAGCCATACGTAATCCTCCCTGAAATGAAGTCCACAGCATACCCGGCGAATGCCCAGAGTCAATACCCGGTATTTGTCCTGAGGTAGCGCAGAAAGGGGTGTATGACTATTTTATTTGATCTGATGCCCCAAAAGGCTTGTGTTATCGCTCGGAAGAAATTGCATTCTAATCCGTGGTAACGAAAACACCCTCAACCCGATGCCTAATCAAAAAACAGTCACGCACCCTCCGCAGTCTTTGCGCATGAATTTTGTCGCACTCCGCAAGGTTTGCGATACTATCGCCCCGTACCGCAGAGGATGATTCAAAAAACGGAGCCCGAGCATGTCCATAGATCCGATCTGCCACATGACGGTTAAGGAGGATTCCCCCCACCGGGTCGAAAGGAATGGTGAACTTATTCTTTTCTGTTCAGAACATTGTCGCCTTCAATTCCTTCAGCCTGCTGCGGCAAGACATCCTGCGAAGAGGGGTTGCCAGTTTACCTGCCCCATGCACCCGGAGATCATCCGTGCGAAACCCGAAGCCTGCCCTGTTTGCGGGATGGATCTGGAACCGATGGACGCGGGAACAGAGGAGGATGAATCAGAATTAAGGGACCTGATCCGTCGTCTGATTGTCGCGGCTATTCTTGCTCTTCCGCTTTTCATCCTCTCGATGGGGAGCATGATTCCCGGAAACTCTGTCGGTCGTATGTTTCCGGGAGAGATATCCCGCTGGATCGAATTCGCCCTCGCCACACCGGTTGTCCTATGGGCGGGTTTCCCATTTCTCCGGCGCGGTGCGGTTTCCTTGGTGACGGGGCACTTGAATATGTTCACTCTCATTTTTTTGGGCACGGGCGCCGCCTACCTTTTCAGTCTCTGTGCCCTGTTCTTTTCCCCCCTCTTCCCCCACTCGCTCCAACACGACGGGAGCGTCCCCCTTTATTTCGAAGCCGCCGCGGTCATCTTGACACTCGTCCTCCTCGGTCAGGTATTGGAAACCCAGGCCCGGCGTCGGACTCGAACCGCCGTACGGGAGTTGCTCCAACTTTCTCCACGCCAGGCCCGGGTCCTACGAAATGACCAGGAACTCATGATCCCTCTCGATGCCGTCATCGGAGGCGACCTCCTTCGGGTTAGACCGGGCGAAAAGATCCCCGTCGATGGAATCATTTTGGAAGGGAATAGCGCGGTAGACGAGTCTTTGCTTACCGGCGAATCAACACCGGTTGACAAACACACCGGCGAGACCGTGACCGGCGCGACGCTGAACCAAAATGGCACAATCCTGATGAAGGCCACCCGGGTGGGAGGGGATACCGTGTTGGCGCAAATCATCCGAATGGTGAGCGAGGCCCAGCGCAGTCATGCTCCCATCCAACGCCTGGTCGACCGGGTCGCGGCCTGGTTTGTCCCTGCGGTAGGTCTCGCGGCACTGGTTACCTTTATGGTCTGGGCGTGGCTGGGACCAGAACCCCGTTTGATTCATGCCCTGATCAATGCCGTGGCAGTTCTGATCATCGCCTGTCCTTGCGCCTTGGGTCTGGCGACTCCCATGTCGATCATGGTTGGCATCGGACGCGGGGCGCAAGCAGGAGTGCTCATCAAGAATGCCGAAGTGATCCAAACATTGGACCGAATAGATACCGTAATCGTCGACAAAACCGGCACCTTAACTGAAGGTCGCCCCGACTTGGCGGATATCCTTCCTGCAGCAGGGGAGGACCCTGCCGCAATGCTCCGTCTGGCGGCCGCAGTCGAGCAACATAGCGAACATCCACTGGCCGCCGCATTAGTCCGAGCCGCTCAAGTTCAAGGGATCCCTTTACCCGCTGTCACTAACTTCCGGTCAACGCCAGGCGGGGGTGTGGACGGATGGGTCGACGGGATGCGAATCCAGGCCGGACGACGGGATTTTCTCTCTATGGCAGGCGTGGTCGGTCTCGTCGATTGGGATGCTCAAGCGCAACGTCTTCAAGACAAAGGGCACACGACCATCTGGGTGGCCCGCGAAGGAAAACCCATTGGAATTCTGGCGGTTTCCGATCGAATCAAAGCCAACGCCCGTGAAGCCGTTGTCGCTCTGCACCAAGCCGGTCTGGCGATTCAGATGGTGACCGGCGATGCCGAATCGACAGCCCGCCGGGTGGCCGCTGAACTGGGAATCGAATCGGTCGAAGCTGGAGTAATGCCGGGCGGCAAACGAGATCGCGTGGAATATTTACAAAAGAACGGCCACGTGGTAGCCATGGCGGGCGACGGGATCAACGATGCCCCGGCTCTGGCAGCGGCAGACGTAGGGATCGCCATGGGGACCGGCGCCGATGTGGCACTCGAATGCGCAGGAGTGACCCTGCTGAGGGGCGACTTGCGAGGAATCGTCAAGGCGCGATCCCTTGGACGGGGCGTGATGCGCAATATCCGTCAAAACCTTTTTTTTGCCTTTATCTACAATATTATCGGCATCCCCGTGGCCGCAGGGATTTTGTATCCCTTTTTCGGGATCTTGCTGAGTCCGATGCTTGCAGCGGCGGCAATGAGTTTCAGTTCTGTTTCAGTAGTTGCCAATGCCCTGCGGTTGAAGCGATTAAAAATATAGACACCGGAACCGGGAATCTAGGCTCTCAAGCGGCTATGGGAACGTCACCGCCTAGAGTCTGGCTATCGCGTCCAAGTAGGTCTGATGATCAGCCGGCATCTTTTCAGGAACTACTAATGCCAGGCTTAACCGGTGAGGATTGAACAATTCTTCAGCCAACGCCCGTAGTTCCTCCGCCGTTGCGTTTTCAATCCCGTCGACCACTTCTTCCGGCGATATCACCCGACCTAGATTCAACAGGCTTTCACCAGCCCATAACATACGCGCAGAGGTGCTTTCCAATCCCAGCCGTATCTGTCCCACGGTATACTCTTGGGCCCTGCGAAATTCACGGGCCCCCACGCGGTCAATCCGCAAACTGTGCATTTCCCGCAAAATCAACTGGACGGCGCGTAATGTGCGTTTTTGATCCAATCCGGCGCAAATATCCAGTGATCCGGTCTCGTCCATCAATTGACAGCTGGAATGGATTTCATAGGCCAACCCTTCCCGCTCGCGCAGGGTGACAAACAAGCGGGAGCTCATGTTCTCGCCCAGAATGACATTCAACAGTTTAAACAGGAACCTGCGACGGTCCGACCGGCCGAAGTCCACCCGAATTCCAAGCGCTAAATGGACTTGTTCAATGTCGCGCGAGCGGATATCGATCGGCCGCTGACTCACCCGGTCGGTCACGCGCGGAAAGCGGGGAACCGGGGCGGGGCGATGCGGTTCGAATTCCGCAATGGACCGGCGGAGGATCGATTCGCGATCAATCGCTCCGCTGATCGACAACACCATATTGCGCGCCGAATAGGCGGACTGATGAAAAGCAGCAATCGTCCGCCGATTAAAACCTTGCAATGTTTCGGGCGTTCCTACAATAGGACGACCCAACGGATGATCAACCCACATCAACGCGCCCAGTAAATCCTCAACCCACTGAGCCGGTTGATCCCGGTACATCTGGATTTCTTCGACGACGACCGTCCGCTCGCGATTGATATCGGCGACCGATAGGGTCGGCCGGCGAACCATGTCTGCCAGCACGTCAAAAGCCCGCCCCATTTGTCCGGCAGCGACACGGGCGTAATAACAGGTGTTTTCTTCCTGCGTGAACGCATTCAGATAGCCACCCCGGCCTTCGATGGCCTGGGAAATCGCGCGGCAGGAGAAATGACGGGTTCCTTTAAACAGCAGGTGCTCGATGAAGTGGCTGATTCCGGATTGAGCCGGCGCTTCATACCGTCCCCCCACCCCCGCCCAAATGCCCAGGGACACACTTTCGACATGTGGCAAGGGCGCCATCACCAAGCGAACCCCATTCGCCAGCGTCACAACCTCAACCGGCAAAAGAGTGGCTCGATGTTTCTTTTTGGTAATTTGCATCTGAACAAAATGCCGGAAGCCGGCAAAAAAAGCAAGGCCCCCCTTCAGCCATGATTAAGAGCGGCTGTCGTTATCGATTGAAACCACGGCTGCACGTAACCAGAGGAGAAGGCTCTCGCGGTCTGGGAACTGGCCTTCCAATTGTTTCTCGTAGGCTGTTTTCAACCATTGGCCCAGGCGGGGCCCCGACGGCAGCCCCATCGCCAGGAGGTCATGCCCCGAGATCCAGCGGGGCGGGAGGGCCGGTTCCGATTGTAAGGCCAGTCGGAAATTCTGCAAAAACTCGAGATTGTCCAGCAGTCCATGGCTGGACTCACAATCCAGGCGATGCAACTCCAATTCGTCATCGAATTCGGGATGGCCGACCAGGGTACGCAGGGTTGACCGGCGCATTTCAGACACCTTCTGAAAGCGCATGTGGTTGCCCACCATGTGTGTGATAGCTTCGATATCGTCATTCGAAAAGCGCAAACGGGAGAGAATGTCACGGGCCAACTCGGCCCCCGCCCGGGCATGATTCTCAAATCTCCAGCGGCCGTCACGATATTCGGCCGTCGGCGGTTTGCCGACATCATGAAGCAGGACCGCAAAAATCAACCGCACGGACCGGCGGGACATTCGATCCAGCATTATGGCGGTGTGGGTAAACACATCCCCTTCCGGATGAAACTCGGGCGGTTGCGCCTGGCCCCGCATTCGGGCCAGTTCAGGCAAAACCACCGTCAGTACACCCGTGGCCTCCAATTGACGGAAAGCGTCACCCGGCCGTAACGCTTCCAGAAATAAGCGCACTAATTCCTCACGAATCCGCTCCGGACTGATTCGCGAAAGATGATGGGCATCTGCGATCACCGCCTTGAGCGTCGCCGGTTCGAGGGTGAAATTCAAGCGCGCGGCAAAACGCAGGGCTCGCAGGATTCGCAAATGATCCTCCTTGAAGCGGGCGTTGGGATCCCCTACGGCCCGGATGATTCCTGCATCCAGATCCGCCCGCCCTCCCACAAAATCCAGCAAGCGTTTGGCGATCGGATCGTAAAACAACGCGTTGATGGTAAAGTCCCGGCGTTGGGCATCGGTGGGCGCATCGGCAAAACGAATGCCCTCCGGATGCCGTCCATCCGTATAGGCCAGATCGGAACGGAATGTGGCGACCTCAAAAAACACGCCTTCAAACAGGACCCGGCAAACGCCGAATGATTTACCCGTTAATTCAGCCCGGGGAAAGAGGTGTTGGATTTGATCTGGAACAGCGGACGTGGCGATATCGTAGTCGATCGGAATTTTGCCCAAAAGCAGATCGCGGACACATCCGCCTGCCCAATAGGTGGTAAAACCCGCACTGTGCAAAAAGTGAACGAGACCGACCGCGGACCGGGCTGCTTCCCCGTCCGGGATGCCAATAGAAAAATCCATCGTCATTCCCGATGCGACCTCTTTTTAAGCCGGAATGATTCTGGAAGCAACTCGCCCAGCGTTCGAGCCAACCAGCGGTTGATCCGCCCCCGCGCGGCAACCAGGACGGGAGTATCTTGATCGCAAAACTCGGCGAGGACCTGCCGACAGGCCCCGCAGGGCCAGGCGAGTTGTTGTGCCGTCCCCCCCACGATCGCCACCTTGACTATTTTCAACCGTCCTCCCGTCACCGCTGCAGAAACGGCTGCACGTTCAGCACAAAGGGTCAACCCATAGGACGCGTTTTCGACATTACAGCCGGTAAAAACTGTCCCATCTGACATTAGGAGGGCTGCCCCTACCGGATACTTGGAATACGGCGCATAAGCCTGCTTGGCCGCTTCGGCGGCGAGTCGCAGTAATTCGTGATCGGTCATAAAACACCCAGGATTTTTTCTATTCCCGCCGCTAAGAGGTGAACCACTCGATCAGCGGATTGACGACTGGTTTCCAATACATCGGAATGAGTCAAGGGCTGTCCGCCCAGCCCAGCCGCCCGGTTGCAGATCAGGGCGAGCGCAGCAACCTTCAATCCGGCCGCCCGTGCCAATATGGCCTCGGGAACGGTTGACATGCCAACGGCATCGGCACCCATCCGTTGGAGGGCTCGGACTTCTGCCGGCGTTTCATAGGACGGGCCTGAAACAGCCGCATAAACACCTGATGAAGGCGCAAAACCCTGTTCCACCCCCACCGTGTGTAAAATCGAACGCAGTTCAGCATCGTACACCGCGGTAAGATCGGTAAAGAACGGGTCGCTCCACCAATCGGCATTACCGACCAGTGGGTTCAAGCCCAGAACGTTGATGTGATCATCGACAACCATTAATTGCCCCGATATCAGGTCCTCGCGAATTCCCCCTGCGGCGTTGGTCAATAAAACAGCCCGGCATCCCAACCGTCGCGCAATATGAATCGGGAGGGCAATCGGATTCCAATCAGCCGCTTCATACCAATGCCGACGCCCCTGAAAAACCAACACATCACCGGACGATGTGCCGTACGCCTTCAGTAAACCCGGATGCCCGACCACCAAGGGCATTCCAAAACCCGGAATTCTCCGATACGGCAGACTGCCTTTCTCCTGCCAACCTGACGCCGGTAACGTCCACCCGGAACCTAGAATGACGGCCAACTTGGGCCGTACATCCGGAAACGCCTCGCGCACGGCGCGAGCGGCCTCTTCCATCAGGCTTCGATCAAGAAACGGTTTCATACGCAGGCTCCCAGGATGAGTTTTGCAGGGCGGGCAGGAGGACGATCCTGCAATTCAAAGGCGCGTCCGATAAATTGAACGGCTTCGGGGAAGGCGTGGGATGAACGGCTGACCAGCACAGCCAGCGGTTCTCCTCGGCTAACGGATGTGCCGACTTGTTTGAGATCGGCCACCCCAGCCGTGGGATCAACCCGATCAGTGGTTCGTTGCCGGCCCGCTCCTAATATTAGACAGGCTCGACCGATGTCTTCCGAATTGATCGCGGTTACAAATCCAGCGCGGGGAGCCTTCACAACTTGACGTTGCGCCCCCTTAAAGAGAAGTTCAGGGCGATCGATGACGCGCGAATTTCCCTGCTGTAGTTCTATCATTTTCCGAAAGATATCAAGGCCTCGCCCAGATTTCCAGGCGTCGCAAAGGCGGGTGCGGGCTTCCGCTGGGGTTCGGCAGACACGGGTCAAAAGCAACATCCGACAGCCCAGGGTTAACGTCAGGTCCTCGACATCGGCCGATGCTTGTCCCTGGAGCGCGGCAATGGCCTCGGCCACCTCGGGAGCATTCCCGACGGCACAGCCGGTCGGCAGATCCATGGCGGAAATCACAGCAGCCGTTCGGGTTCCCAGCGCAGTTGCGACCTGGACCAGTGTTTTAGCCAGATTGCGGGCCATGGCCGGGGTTTTCATAAATGCGCCCCGGCCGCACTTGACGTCCAGCACCAAGGCATCCAGGTCTTCGGCCAGTTTCTTACTCAAAATACTGGCGGTAATTAAAGGTATGGAGGGAACGGTTCCCGTGACATCGCGCAAAGCGTAGAGCTTGCGATCGGCTGGAGCGAGGCGACGGGTCTGACCGATAATCGAACATCCGCAAGTGTTAACGACCTTGAGAAATGCTTTCTCAGTCAAATCCGTGCGATAGCCGGGAATCGCTTCGAGCTTATCTAGCGTTCCACCGGTAATCCCCAAACCGCGACCCGAGATCATGGGCACGGCCACTCCGCAGGCGGCTACCAGCGGTGCCAGAATCAACGAGATTTTATCGCCGATCCCGCCGGTGGAATGTTTATCCGCCGTGGGGCGCCCCAAGGGGGTGGTGTCGAGGCGGGTTCCGGATTCAAGCATCGCCAAAGTCAGCGCGGCTGTTTCTGCAATCGTCATCCCTTTGAAATAGATGGCCATCGCCAAGGCCGACATTTGGTAATCTGGCACAGTCCCTTCGGTAAAAGCATCGACAAACTCGCGGATTTCACTATCCGACAAAACGCCACCATCTCGTTTCTTTTCGATAATCCATTGAGGAATCATGCTGTTACGATAGACCGCCCCTGTTGGAAGTGCAATTATTTTCGTATTGTGGCAAACGTAAAATATCTTATTCTGGTTCCGGTCTGCGATTAATGATACAGTTTAATAAGTTTTGATATTCTAAATCCCCTCATGGGATTCTCTGATATGGTACCTTTATTGGCATATATCGGCCCCGGTGCGGGGTTTGCGTTTCTGGGATCATTTCTGATCCTGATCGCCGCCCTCGCCCTTTCCGCTTTAGCCCTTCTCGCCCTGCCATTCCGGCTTGCATGGAATCTCTTCCGCCACCGCCGATCGTCCCACCCCAAAGCGCAACGCATCATTGTCCTCGGGATGGATGGACTCGACCCACGCCGGGTTCAATCCATGATGGATCGCGGTGAGTTGCCCAATTTCGCACGCCTTGGTCACAGCGGACGGATATCCGAAATGACGTCTTCGTGTCCGCCCATCTCGCCGGTGGCATGGTCCTCATTCATGACCGGGGTCAATCCCGGAAAACACAATATCTTCGATTTTTTAAATCGAGACCTCCGTTCATTACGTCCTGAACTGTCGTCAGCCCGAATCTCATCACCGGCGCGTCACCGTTGGAGACAACCTGCCGCCGAAATAACGGGGCTGCGAAAAAGCCAACCGTTCTGGCATCTACTCATGAATCACGGGGTCTTCAGCGCCGCATTACGGGTTCCCATCACCTTTCCCCCTGAACCTTTTGGCGGACTCTCGCTGTCCGCTATGTGCGTGCCGGATTTACGTGGGAGCCAGGGAACCTTTACCGTTTTTGAGGAAGCCGGATCCGGCCGCTCGCTGACGGGCGGGCAACGCATCGAGGTGGTCTTCCAGAACGGACGAGCCGACACCCTTCTTGAAGGGCCCCGTTTCGGCAACAAAAGTCTTTCCGTACCCCTCGTCTTTCACTGGGCCTCAAGCCAACCCGATCTCCTGCTACTCAATGTCTCCGGCGAAACGCTCCGACTCCAACGAGGCGTCCACTCACCCTGGGTTCGACTCTCTTTCCGCTCCGGTTGGCGGCGGATTCACGGGATCGCCCGGTTCCAGTTCACGGGGCCTTCGCCCACCTTCCGTCTCTATGTTACTCCTGTCCAGATCGACCCCGAACACCCCGCGCTCCCGATCGGGAATCCCGCCTCTTTCCCGATTTACCTCGCGAAATTGATCGGGCCATTCGCCACTCTGGGCCTCGCGGAAGATACTTGGGCGCGCAATGAAGGGGTGCTGGACGAAGCGGGCTTTCAAGCCCAGGCTGAATCCATCCAAGCCGAACGCGAGGCGATGTTTTTTGCGCTCCTGGACCGCATCCCTCGCGGGTTCCTGACCTGTGTCTTCGATCTCCCGGATCGCATTCAGCATCTCTTTTGGGCCGACCAGGCCACTGCCGATAATGCCATTGCCAAGGCCTACCGGCAAATGGATGTCTTATTGGGCCAGACACTGGATCGATTGGACCCAGAGTCCCTGCTGTGGGTGATGTCTGATCATGGCTTTGCCTCTTTTCGGCGAGGTGTCAATCTCAATGCCTGGCTCCGGGATCACGGATGGCTTACCCTTAAGCCGGATGCGACTGACGCGGATTTTCTGGGCGCCATCGACTGGTCGCGAACACGCGCGTATAGTTTCGGCTTGAGCGGAATTTATCTTAATCTGCGAGGTCGCGAAGCACAGGGCATTGTCAACCCGGACGAAGTGTCCGATCTGAAAAATAAAATCCTGACCCGGCTCTCCCAACTTACCGATCCCCTGAACGGTTCAACGGCCATCGTACAAGTTTATGACAACCACACGATTTATACGGGGCCTTATGCAGGGAATGGACCGGACTTGATTGTGGGCTTTGCTGACGGATATCGGGCTTCCTGGGAAAACGCGGTCGGCGCGGTCTCAGCCACGGTGTTCAGCGATAATACCCGCCATTGGTGTGGGGATCATTGTGTCGATCGCTCTCTGGTTCCCGCCTTTCTCGCCTGTAACCGTCCGTTTAATTCACCGGACGGTAAATCCCCCTCCATTCTCGATCTTGCCCCGACCATACTCCATCTTTTCGGTATCACACCTCCCGGCTATATGGATGGAACTATTTTGACAGGTTTTGAACTGCCCCATGCAAATCAAACAAAGTAATCTCATTTCGCGACGGGCTTTTGGCCGTAATTTGGCTATGGGCACAACCGCTTTAGCCTTCGGCGGCTTTCCCTCGATTCTCAAAGCACGGCCTCGGGGGCGTCGGGCGGTAGTCCTTGGCATTGACGGAATGGACCCCTCCCTGCTCCAGAAGTTTCTTGCGGAAGGGCGTTTGCCAAACATCCGCAAATTGATTGATCGCGGTCTATTCAGCCCCCTGCGAACCAGCGATCCACCTCAAAGCCCTGTTGCCTGGGCCAATTTCATCTCCGGCACTAATCCGGGTGGCCACGGAATTTACGATTTTATCGCCCGTGACCCGTTTACCCAAAAACCCTACCTGTCTGGCGCACGCCTCGAGGGAACGGCTTGGAACCTACCGTTAGGCAAATTCCGTCTTCCCCTGAAAAGTCCCAACCCGGTCAGTCTCCGCGCTGGACCTGTCCTGTGGAATCATCTTGAACATCATGGTATTCCCTGTACCGTCTTACGGATCCCCTCCAATTATCCGCCCACTGCAGATTCAGCCCGAACGCTCTCGGGAATGGGAACCCCGGATATCCACGGCAGTTATGGAATCTTTACCTATTACACCGACCGAGGCGGTGAATCCTCCCGGGATGTTCACGGCGGCCATATCGAACGGGTCCGTGTTATCGATCATCGAATTGACACGCACATCCCCGGGCCGGCCAATAGTCTCATCCACGGAGCCCCCCCCGCCGATCTGCCATTCCAGATCCGCATCGACCCGGTCAATTCCTCGGTATTGATCCGACTGCCCGAGGGCGAGTTCGTCCTGCGCGAGGGCGAATGGAGCGATTGGATCCACCTGAAATTCCCCTTGCTCGCTCCGATGGCGGCAGTTCACGGAATCGTCCGATTCCATCTCAAGAAGGCCCGGGATGATTTTGCGCTCTATCTAACTCCCGTCAATATGGACCCAGCCCGGTCGGCCCTGCCGATTTCGACTCCGCCCGGATTTGCCGCCGATCTCGCCAACCGCCTCGGTCCCTTCTATACACAGGGCTTGCCCGAAGATACCCGGGCGCTCTCGGCCGGCGTTTTCGATGATCAGCTCTATCGTCGTCAGGCGCTCTTGGTTCTCGAGGAAAATCTTCGTCTCTTTGAAGATGCCATCACCCGGTTTCAAGACGGATTCCTCTTTGTCTATCTCTCGGCCCTCGACCTTAATTCGCATGTGTTCTGGCGCACCCTTGATCGCGATCACCCCCTCTATTCCCCTCAACTCGCCCGCGAACAGGGCGACTTCCTCCCCTGGCTCTATGAGCAAATGGATGGGGTTGTCGGCCGGGCATTGGAATCCGCTGATGATCGCACCCTTCTGCTTGCGGTCTCAGATCATGGATTCGGGTCGTTCCGCCGCCAGTTCAATCTAAATGGCTGGCTGATGGATCACGGGTATGCCGCACCGGCTGCCGGTGTGGAGCGAGGGGCCGGTTCCTATTTTTCAGAAATCGACTGGTCGGGCACCCGTGCCTATGGACTCGGCATCAACGGACTGTACCTAAACGTCAAAGGTCGCGAACACTCGGGCATCGTGACCCGGAGTGACATCGAGACGGAGGCCGCAACCCTGGCTCAACGTCTCCGGGACATACGGGACCCCAACAATGGCGAACCGGTGATCCACAGGGTTTGCCGCCCCTCCGAAATCTATTCCGGCCCCTGTTTGAACGGGGCGCCGGATCTCCTCGTTTGTTATGCTCCCAATTACCGCGCCTCATGGGACACCATTCTAGGCGGCTATCCGCGCGAAACCCTGCTTGACAACCTCGACCCCTGGAGCGGCGATCATGCGATCGATTCGCTCTTTATGTCCGGAGTCATGTTAGCCAACCGTCCGATGAATGTCGACCGCCCAGGACTCGAGGATATGGCCCCAACCCTGCTCAATTGGTTCGGCCTAAAACCGGCCCCCGGCATGACTGGCCGGGTATTTTCCACGGAGTCGGGATGACCCCCACCCTTCACAGGAGAACCTGAATGTTTGAACCTAAAATCAAAATCCGGCGCGAGTTGTATGCTCGTCTTGCCAAATTAGCCGAGACGCGGGGCTATTCATCAACTGATGAATTTGTCCTGCATATTCTCGACCAAGCCGCCCGGGAGGAGGATGAGTCGTTATCCGAGGAACAAGTTCGCGAACGGCTGAAAGGCCTGGGGTATTTGAAATGACCCGGATTCTGCGATGAATAAACTCTTTGATACCTTCATGACCGGAGCGATCTGGATCACGCCCCTCGGCATTCTGCTCCTGCTCGCAGTCGTTATCGCGGTTGTGATTTTGCTCATTTTTCGATGGACAACTAATGCGACCCTTCTGGACCGGCGCAAAAACCAGATGCTTGCCGGCTTGATGGAATTCCACCTTTTTCGGGCGGATCCCTGGATTGCCCTCCGAGCGCTCCCCCGTCTCCTCTTCGCCCAGGCCCGCTACCTGCGGGCCCTGATTTTGCCTTTTCTGCTTTCCCTCATTCCCGTCGTCTGGATCCTCATTCAGGCGCAATACTGGGTGCTCCATCGACTACCTCAACCTCGCGATCAAATGATCTGCAAAATCACGATCAACCTGCCTCCGGGCCAAATCCTGGAAACACCCTTTCAACTCCAATTCGACACGGATACCAATCAGGTCAACGCATCGCTTAGAATTCCCGAAGAACAAGCCGTCTATTGGTCGGTCCCCCTTCCCCCTGGGCCGCCCCCTTCACAAATGATTTTGCGAGGGGGTGGATATGCTTGGAAATTTCCGCTGGACCTGACCGGCAATTGGTGCCCCCTGGTCAGCCAGTGGTCACCGCGCACGGGAATCAGCCGCTTCACTAATCCACGGGGTTCCGTATTGCCGGCCCAAGGACTCCTCCGTTCGGTCGAATTGCGGTATCCGGATCGTGCCTGGCGACTGGCTGGGATTAATTGGAATGGGGGCGTCCTGCTAATGGTCGCGTCATTCCTCATCGCCGGACTTCTGAAAAAGCCCATGAAAGTGAATTTGTAACGCTCAGATTCACGCCTTGCATTTCAGCGGTTTCCCCGCTATTCTCCCAGACCGTTTGCCCGCCCTATCAGGAACCGGAACCATGCCTAAATCGCCGCATTCCTATGACGACAGTAAAATCAAGACCCTTTCATCGGTCGACCATATTCGCCTGCGAACCGGGATGTATATCGGCCGGCTCGGCGACGGGTCCGATTATGATGACGGCATCTATGTCCTGCTCAAAGAGGTCATCGATAACGCGGTCGATGAACATATCATGGGACATGGCAACGAAATCCATATCTCGATCGAAAATCGGCAGGTTTCTGTCCGCGATTTTGGCCGCGGAATCCCGCTCGGTAAACTCTCTGAATGCGTCTCCCAAATCAACACCGGGGCCAAGTATAACGATGACGTTTTTCAGTTCAGTGTCGGGCTTAATGGGGTTGGCCTAAAAGCCGTCAATGCCCTCGCCTCCACCTTTCGCGTTCGTTCCCATCGTGAAGGCCATTTTGCCGAAGCCACCTTTGCGCGCGGTAAACCCCTTCGGGAAAATCGGGGGGACTGCCCCGAGGAACCCAACGGCACCCTGGTTGAATTTGAACCCGATTCCGAGATTTTCGGCCCCGGTGCATTCCGCTCCGAGCATCTGGAACGACGCCTGCGGTTCTACGCCTATCTGAATATTGGACTGAAACTCATTCTGAATGGCGTCACCCAAGCCTCGCGCAACGGACTCTGTGATCTGGTCAAAGCCGATGCCGGCGACGAGGCGCTCTATCCTCCACTCCACCTGCGGGATCGCGATCTGGAGCTTTCTTTTACCCATTGCCCACGAACCCATGAAGAATGGTATTCCTTCGTCAACGGACAGTTCACGTCCGACGGGGGCACCCACCTGACGGCTTTCCGGGAAGGGTTGCTCCGGGCCGTTAATGAATTTTCAAAAAAGAAATTCGAAGGCGATGACGTTCGTGAAGGCATGGTCGGGGCAGTAGCCATCCGCCTCAAAAATCCCGTCTTCGAAT
Organism: uncultured bacterium; assembly: GCA_903824675.1. Classification (GTDB taxonomy): domain Bacteria; phylum Verrucomicrobiota; class Kiritimatiellia; order CAIKKV01; family CAIJXV01; genus CAIJXV01. Next base: position 7,700 of record CAIJXV010000086.1, on the reverse strand, counting down.
CTCAAACCAAGAACCGCTTGGGAAATACCGAACTCCGAGCGGAACTGACTCCGCGAATCCGCGACGGAATCCTCGATTTGTTCCATCGTAACCCCGCCGGGGCCCAAACCCTCATCGACCGGATCGACGAAATCCAACGTCTGCGTCGCGAGTTGCTCTCGGTCCGCAAATTAGCCCGTGAACGCGCCCGTGCAGTCACTCTCCGCGTACCCCAATTGAAGGACTGCCGCCGGCATCTTAACCGCCGTACCAGTGCAGGGCTCGATTCGATGATCTTCCTCACGGAAGGGCAATCGGCCGCAGGATCGATCATCCAATGCCGGGACGTCAATACCCAAGCCATTTTTGCGCTCAAGGGCAAACCTCTGAACGTGGCCGAATTGTCTCGCGACGCCATCTATAAGAATGATGAAATTTACAACCTGATGAAAAGCCTGAATATCGAGGAATCCATTGAGGGGCTCCGGTACCAGAAAATCATCCTGGCCACTGATGCCGATGTGGATGGTCTGCATATCCGCAACCTCTTAATCACCTATTTTCTTCGCTTTTTCGAGCGGTTGGTAGCTCAGGGCCATCTCTTCATCCTCGAAACCCCTCTCTTCCGTGTTCGGACCAAGGCCAGGACGATTTATTGCCATGCCGAGGAAGAACGCGATGCCGCATTAAAAACCCTCGGGAATCGCGCCGAAATCACCCGTTTCAAAGGACTGGGAGAGATTTCTCCGGCTGAATTCGCGCCCTTTATCGGGCCGGAAATGCGACTCAGCCCGGTCTCCTCGCCGGGGCCCCAACAGGTGGCGCCCATTCTCCGCTTCTACATGGGCCGCAATACCCCCGACCGCCGGGCCTATATCATGAACCATTTGGTCGTCACTCCGGAGGAATGAACCATGGCCGACGATCATCCGCCCGAACAACCCGAACTTTTCGCCGCCAATGAACTCACCCTGGCACCGGCGGATGCCGAGGTGCCTGACGAGCCCATCGATTCGCCCTTACGGACGATGTTCGATAGCCATTTCCTGCAATATGCCTCCTATGTCATCCGCGACCGCGCCATCCCCAATCTAGCCGATGGTCTTAAACCGGTTCAACGTCGCATCCTCCACGCCCTCTTTGAAAAAGATGACGGGCGCTTCGTCAAGGTCGCCAATATAGTGGGGCATACCATGCAGTATCACCCGCATGGCGATGCCTCCATCACGGAAGCCCTCGTCGGCTTGGTCAATCGCCGATTCCTGATCGAAGGCCAGGGGAACTTTGGCAACGTCCTCACCGGCGACCCGCCAGCCGCCTCCCGCTATATTGAATGTCGTCTCACCGAATTGGCTCGCGAGGAAATCTTCAATACGGCGTTAACCGATTTCATCCCCTCCTATGACGGGCGCAACCGGGAACCCGTCACCCTTCCCTCGCGCCTGCCGCTCCTGCTCATGATGGGCGCGGAAGGTATTGCTGTTGGACTATCCACACGACTGCTTCCCCATAATTTTGGCGAATTACTCGAAGCCCAGATGTCCATTCTTCGCAAAAAACCATTCGCCGTCCTCCCGGATTTCCAGCAAGGCGGGCTGATGGACGCCTCGGAATACGCTGATGGCAATGGGCGGGTCCGCCTCCGGGCCCGGATCGAAATCCGTTCCCCCACCACGCTCGTGATCCGCGAAATTCCGTGCGGAACCACGACGGACCAACTGATCGCATCGATCGAAGCGGCCGCCCAACTCAAAAAGATTCCGGTCAAGACCCTCACCGATTACACCGCAGACCAGGTGGAAATCGAACTGGCCCTCACCCCGGAGGCCGATGCCCAAAAGGCGATCCAGGCTCTCTTCGCCTTTACCGAATGCGAAATCACTCTTAGCGTTCGGGCCATCGTCATTCAAGACCGGCGCCCGGTCGAAATGTCCGTCTCCTCCATCCTCCAGGCGGGCACCGATTCGCTGGTTGCCCTGCTCCGGCGCGAACTCCGGTATGAGCTGACCCAATTGACCGAGGCCCTCCATTTCAAAACCCTGATCGAAATCTTCATTGGCGACGGTATCTATCGCCATCTCGAAAAATGCGAAACGCTCGAAGCCATGGAACAAACCATCCGCGATGGATTGGCCCCTTACCGCGACCGCCTCCAACGCGATCTGACTGCGAAGGACATCGAACAGCTCTTGGAATTACGGATCCGCCGCATCGCCCGGTTTGACCTCGACAAAAATCGTGAAGAGCTCGAAAAGATCCGCACGAATATCGGCGAAACCCGGCGGAATCTCGATGATCTGACCGCCTACGCCCTCTCCACTCTCCGTCGGCTTCACCGAAAATTCGCCGAGCAATTCCCCCGCCGGACCGAAATCACCACCTTCGCCGGACTCGACCTGAAAGCTATCACCGCTCGCGAGTTGACTCTCGTTTACGATCGCACGGCCGGCTATCTGGGAAGCGACATCAAGGGCGACCCCCTCCTCTCTTGTTCATCCTATGACAAGCTCCTTCTCGTCTGGGCGGATGGCCGTTATCGAGTGGTATCTCCGCCCGAGAAACTGTTCGTGGACAAGAACCTGCTCTATTGCCGCCCCTATGACCGGGACCAAGTTTTCACGCTGGCATATAATGATAGCGGGATCACCTATCTCAAACGGTTCACACCGGGTGGCGTCATTACCCAGCGCGATTACCGTTGCAGTCCGGACGGGGCACAGGTCGTTCTATTGGACGATACCGGGGCCGAGAAGATCTATGTACGCTATCAACCATCTGAAAAATTAAAAATCCGCCAACAGATTTTCCTGGCCACCCAGGCCCCGGTGCAAACCCCGAAAAATGCCGGTGCCCAGATGACGGTCAAAGCCATCGAAGCTATCGACATCAAGCCCCTGCCCGATTGGGATCAATATCCCGCCGCTCCAGCCGGAAAGATCATGAAGCCCTGATCCCTGCGGAATGGGAATCCATAAGAAGATATATCGGGGCGTCCCTACAATTGCTAAAATATTCCGTCTGAAAGAGTTTTTTGGGGGGGCTCTGTCCCGTCCATCTGGACCCCTGTTTTTTCCACAAAGCGCACCATCGCATAGCTGTGATACAAGAACAAGTTCTGAAGCTACACCTTGGAATTACACCGGACGGCTCTTGTCGCCATTAGCACTCGTGAGGGGGGCAATTCCACAGTAGGGTTAAACCCCATAGCGACAGGACCAATCGCTTCGTAGTATGGATCGAATCAGGGTAACCATAATGGAGACCGTGCCTTGTCCAGCGACAGCCTGAATTTTCCAGACAACTTCATCTGGGGCACATCGACCGCAGGCCACCAGGTCGAAGGTGGCAATGAATTTTCTGACTGGTGGGCATGGGAACAGAAAGGCTTGATCGAAGACGGGACCGTCTCCGGCCGCGCCATGGATTACTGGAACCGCCATGAAGAGGATCATGCCCTCATGGCGAAACTGGCTTATAAAGGATTTCGTCTCGGGATTGAGTGGTCCCGCGTCGAACCACAGAAAGACCATTTCGATCGCGATGTGATCGAGCACTATCGCCGCATTCTCCAATCCCTTCGCCACCACGGCTTCAAGATCTGCCTCACCCTGCACCACTGGGTAATTCCGCGTTGGGTCGCCGAACAGGGCGACTGGCTGAATCCGGACACGGTAAACCAATTCCTCCGGTACGCGAAGTTCGTGATCGAGAAACTCGGCGATTTCCCCGACTACTGGGTGACGATGAACGAACCGATGGTGCCGGCGATCATGGGAAACCTTCTGGGACGTTTTCCACCGCAACGCCGTTCCGTCAGGGCCTACCGTGCCGTATGCCGGTCTTATCTTCGGGCTCATGCGGGAGCCTACCACCTGATCCACGAAGTGCATCCCCTGGCGCCGGACGGTACCCGATCCAGGGTGGGTGTCGCCATGGCGTATCCCTGGATCGAGCCATGGAACACGCCGGGCCCTGCGGGTGGGTACGAACGGTTCGCCACCTTCATGGCCCGACGCGCATCCTTTGAGGGATGGGATCATACGATCCGTACGGGTAAACCGCATTGGATTCACGGCGGGCCCGCCATTGACGGAGTGCAAAACTCCTACGACTTCTGTGGAATCAACTATTACACCCGCGCGTCCCTGAAATACGACTGGCGAAGAGGCGACCAGTACTGGATCGATGACACAAAGGCGCCACCGGGCGTTGATGTAACCCAGATGGGTTGGCAAATTTATCCAGAGGGGTTATATCGTACGATCCGCTCGGTCTGGAAAAAATTCAGAAAACCGATCCTCATCACCGAGAATGGCATCGCAGACGATACGGATGAACAACGGCCGTGTTACATTGTCGAGCATCTCGCGCAGGTTCACCGGGCCCTTCGGGAAGGCATCCCGATCCTCGGTTATTACCACTGGTCATTTGTGGATAATTTCGAATGGCGGGAGGGATTTGCGAAAAGGTTTGGTCTGATCGCCGTCCGACACGACGACCCGGGTCTCAAACGCACCCCACGGCCCAGTGCTTACCTGTACTCCGAAATTGCACAAAAAAACGCCTTAACGAGGAAAACCGTCGAAGCCTATGCCCCCCAAGCCGTTGAGATGGTCTTTGGTACTTGAAACGGCCGGTGAAACAGCGGACGCCATGCATTAGAAAAGGGACACACCGATGAGCAGTGACGAAACTCAACAGCAGGCTTCGACCCCCGAGGCCATTGCGAGAATTCCCCCAAACCGAGGTTCCCGACTGGTGATTCTCTCGGCCAGTTCCGGCAGCGGGCACACCCGCGCAGGTGAAGCACTGGAAGCTGCCGCACAAAACTTTCCCGGCATCGCCTCGGTCCGTCACGTCGACGTGTTGGAGTATGCGTCGGCCCTGCTCGGAGAACTCTATGCCGAGTTGTACAAGCAGATGGTCAGCAAGACCCCTTCGCTTTGGGGATGGTGGTACGACAAAAGCGATACGCCGTGGAAGGGCGAACATTTTCGGGTGGCCATGGAACGGTCTCAAATGCAACCACTCATCGAGTGCCTGCGCGCCGATGAGCCCGACATCACTATCTGCACGCATTTCCTGGCATCCGATATCGTCTACTACATGCTGCAAAAGAAACAGATCGAAACGAGACATGCCGTTGTCGTGACGGATCTGCACGTCCATGCCATGTGGTTATGCCATCAGTTTGAACGGTATTTTGTTCCCACAGATGAATCGTCCTATTACCTGCGCCAGATCGGGTTTCCTGAGGATCGCATCAGCGTTACAGGCATCCCTATTCATCCGGCGTTTTCATTGCCCATGAATCGGGAGACACTTCGAAAGAAATACGACATCGACCCCTCCCTGCCTGTCGTCCTTCTGTCCGCAGGAACCTTCGGCATGGAATCGAGTATCGTGGCCATTCGTGCCCTCATGCACATGCAACTACCCGCCCAAATCGTGGCTCTTTGCGGAAAGAACGATGATCTCCTGTCAGAAGTCATGCATGTGACTAAAACAGCGCCGGCCCATCTAAAGTTCAGGGCACTGCCCTACACCACTGAGATGCACGAATGGATGGCCATCTCTGACCTCTTTATCGGCAAGCCCGGCGGGCTTACGCTGTCGGAATCGATGGCGAGCGCCCTGCCCATGATCCTCTTGAATCCAATCCCTGGACAGGAAGAGATCAATGCCCTCAGTATTCTCGAGCAGGGCATGGCCGTGAGCCCGACGGATGTCGTCACACTTCCCTACAAGGTAGACCTGCTGTTGAAGGAGCCACCTCGCCTTGCCGGAATGCGGGATCGGATGAAGCAACTGGCGCAACCGCGGGCCGCCTATACGATCCTCGAATCCCTCATCGGAGCCCAGCCCGGGATCACTTGAGCTGGGCTGTTCCCTTGTTCGCTCCGGAAGGCCCAGGTCGGCTCCTGCAACGAAGAAACGGTAACACCGAAACGGGTGATATCATGGCAAAGTTCATCGCCCTGAAGATCGCCGACCCATTTGAACCGGACGCCACCGAAAGCGAACAATCAGAGCCATCGTGGCTCAGGGGGTAACTTCCCCAACTACAGCGGTGGCGTTTCTCATAAATACTTGCCAAAAAACGCCGGTACATCCTTCCCGGAATATCGATGATCGGTGTCCGGCGTATCCAATCCCGTACGGTCCGGAACGCCCAGCGACTGGTAAACCCCGGCCACCTTTTCATGAATCTTCCGGCATCGCTGAAAATCAAAACAACCGTCCTGCTGCATCAATTCGTATAATACCGGACGAGGCGCCAACGAAATCGCCAAATCATCAAAATCGAACCATTCCAATAATCCGGGCACGATCTGCGCCCCGCAGATTCCCCCCCCACCCGATTCCGAACTCTGGGTCGCCATGTTGTGCAAAGCCCCGCTGACTACTCCCGCCCGAATACGCGGGTCCATCGCCTGGGTAAACACCGCCTGGATACCCCCATAGGATAGTCCCACACACCCGATGCGGTCGGCACACACCTCGGGCCGGGTCGTCAAATAATCGATCAGCCGCAGATTGGTCCCTACGGTAATCCCCATCAGATTATATCCATACAGCATCAAATCGACGAAATAGTCATTGCACACATGCTTTTCGGTCCAGCGGTGTTTCTCTAACAGACGCTCGCCGAAATTGAAGGCATCCGGACTGAACGTCACATATCCCGCCTGGGCCAATTGAACCCCATACCCGTAATTAAGCGCAGCGGCACATTCCCGGGCAATCGGATGCGTCTCGGTCGGCGCCGCCACCATATCCTTCCCCGCCATGTATCCGCCATGTCCATGCAGACACAAAATCCCCGGAACCGGTCCTTTTCGCTCTTTAGGGATTAACAGGTAAGCGGCCCCTGAAAAAAGTGGTCCAGCCTCAAATTCGATCCGGTCGCGCGTAAAGCCGTCGCCCTCTTCCCGTCCCTGAATTTTCACAGACAACGGCCCCTTGGGCCATAAATCGGCCCGCAAAAGCTCACTCAACTTGGCTCTTACCTGACAGCTCCAATCCTCAAAATGGGGCAGAACCTCAGGCGTATAGCGCAAACGCAGGGCGGACGCCCATGATAATTGGGCAAAAAGATCATTCGGCAACATGTCTAACTCCTTGTGAGCCTTATCTCTCGCGAAAGCCTTCAAATAACATCGGGCAAGATTACCGACACCGTTCTTGTCCGTCAATCTTAGGATAATGGAATCAGGGATCGAACCACGTTATGAATCTAAGAGGAAAGGCGTTCATAGAACGCGGCTACAACGAAACGTGGGGCACTGCGCCGGGACAATGTCTTCCAGTATACCCAGGCGTACGAAGTTATGAAAAATCAAATTCCGAAATATCGGGCTCATTCTTTTATTGTGTCATGCTGAGCGAAGTCGAAGCATCTCAATGCGAATCGGCTACTTACCGTGTTGTGATCCCTCGACTTCGCTCGGGATGACAGAATGGAACGATGGGATGGCCGAAAGTATTTGCATGACTGTCGTCGCCAAGTATGTTGGACATTCCTGCCCGACTGTGCATGAACGGAAATGCGCTCATAGACGGCGGCTACACCGAAACATGTAACCCCGCTCTGCGCGTTGCGCCAGAATAAAACGTTACCGAAGCAGGACTGAATAGCCACATCGTTGCGCCATAATTAATGTTACCGAAGGTTTTGAAGGATACGGGTACGTTTTGCATCGATTAGTTGCCTGAGTTTG
>CAIJXV010000085.1 GCA_903824675.1 uncultured bacterium | reverse complement strand
GCACGCTTTCATCCGTCTGGCCGGCTGGCTCACCGCCACCGGCACGGCCTATTACTTTGTCGACAACATGGCCACCACCGGCGCCACGATCGCCGCTTGCCGGTCAGCGCTGGGCTTCGGCGATGGAATCGTCTGGGCCGATCAGGGCCTTTCGCCCCGCAGTCAAACCGCCTGATCCAAAACCAACCCGGCCACGGGTTACGAGCACCGGCCCCCATGTGGCACAAGGGCCGAGAAGGAGACCGATACCATGAGCGCAACACGAGAATACGCACTGATCCGAGCCCGGACGCCCGGAGGCGGCAACCCAGCCGCTGTCTATCTGATCGACGCCGAAGACCTACGGGAAGTCAATAACCCCGCCGACTACTTCCCGGCTGGCACCAGTGACGTGCAGGAAGTCGGCCGCATCCAGGTCATGGGCGACACCCACCTGCTGGGAATGATGTACGAGGAATCGCTGTAAAAATCCGGACGGCGCAAGGCGGTCTGTGTCGCTAAGCAACATGCCCCTCGTTCGCGAGGCGGCCTGCGCCCGCACCGTGCTACGCTCTGGTGCGGGGCGGGCTCGGTGACGGCCCACGCTGGCAGGGACGTCTACGCCCGGCCCAGGGCGTCCGCTATGCACTCTCCGGGGGCATTGCTGCTACGCTCAATGGTTCCCCCCCCTTGATTTTGGTTCCCCCCCGTCCCCCCTCCGCTGCGCGTGCCGCTCCGCCCTTGTTTTTCCCTGCACCTTATTCCGCAAATTCGGGCATAAAGCATTATTGCCGTAGCTGTTATGTCCAAAATGAAACAGGTCTATTTTTCCGCATTAGAGGCTGGTTCAGTTGTATTTCGGCCCTGTTTTGCAGAGCATTTGGCATTTTCGCCTTGATCATTTCCAGAGTTGAAGCTGTTGATGCCTATATTCTCGGACGGTTCGGACGGTTTCTTTCCCTCCCTTGGCGTCACGCGAGGGAAAAGATCCACAGTGACATCTATTACAGGAAGGTAATAGCCAAACATATATGGCGGAGGAGGGGCGGGAAGCGTCCGAACCGTCCGAGATTCGGCTATAAGAACGTGCCAGAGCCCGGCACGACCATCTGGATGCGGGCGAACCCGCGCTGGTTCTTGCCATCGCGTTTGATATCGTTGCGCCTGGGTGCGCGATGGACTTCCATCACGATGTCACCGACCTGCCTCTCGAATTGCCGGCCAGAGACGGCTTGCCAGCCCTGCTCATCGCAGAAGTCGTTGTATGAGGTCAACAACTCCGCCACCGTCACATCGCCGGTGGGATCCTTCGCGACACATTCCGTGATGAAATAGCGGACGCTGTCAGATTCATTCAGAAGAGTGCTCACCCGTTTCCTCTGCGTTTCGGTGATCCGAAAGCCGCCTGCCTTCAGATCCGTGATGAGCATCAGGGCGCCCGCGATGCACCAGTTGAGGATGCCGGGGCCTTCAGTCTGGATGAGTTTTTCCGCAAAGTAAGGAATCGGTTTGGCGGTCGGCGGCTGTTCAAAATCGAGAATCAGCAAACGCCGCTCCCAAGCGCCGGAATCCCCATCCAGGCGCAGATGAAGCCGACTGTTGGAGGTGATGATCATGCAGAAGTCACCCATCACCTCAAAACGATGCTTCACGTTTTTCTGCTCTGCGCTCAGACGATCGCCACCCGTCAGGCACTTGATCATACCGGCACCACGGCAGTTCATGAAGTCGCCAGGTACATCTTTGCCCGTCAAGAGCGTCTTGCCAACCAATCCGGCGATCTCGAACCGATCCTCCAAATGTTGAACCCGGAGTTGCCCCACATTGTGCGTGCCGATGACCCGTTCGAGGATGTCCACGGCTGTGGACTTCCCGCCCCCGGCGGTCCCCCGCACCAAGAGGAGTCGGTGCGAGGGATTGCAGCCCATGAGACACTGTCCCGCATACCGCTGCAACAGTGCCACATCGTCCTCGTTCATTGCGGGTTGGAGTAGCTCTTTCAGGAAGCGAGGGCAGGTGGCCGTCGGGTCGTAGCAGATTTCAGATCGGTTGCGCGAGTAGTAGTCCGGGCTGAAGGGTTCGATCCTGGTACGGCCGTCTTCCAGATGCAGGACACCGTTACCGACGTGGATCACAAAGCGCCGGCGACTGAAGGCATCCCGTTTCTCGGCCATACCCCGGAGCAATCTGACGATCTGTGACAGCACGTTGCCGGAACGCTTGCGAAGAAGAGATTCCGCATCCAAAGCGATCAGCGGGGCGATCAAGCTTTCTCCCAATTCCACGGTCACACGGTCTTCGGTCTTGTGACGCCAAAGCCCGGTGGTCAGGTCGTAGGCGTAAAACATGCCAAGCTCGGGCTCAAAAAGGATCTGGTTATCCCGATGGAAACGGGCAGCGAAGAACATCTGATTGATGTCGATCGGCTGGCCTTCCGAGTTGAGGTAAATGGGAGGGCCGTGCCGGCTGCACAAGGCGGTATCTTCCGGCGCTGTTTCTACGGTTGGAGTCGCACGCGCGTGGATCCCACCGCCCGCAGGCTCGAATTTCGCCCGCAGGTCCTTCCAGTGGTGATCCCGGCACCCATTGTGAAGGCAACGGAAAGCCAGAATGCCATCCGGCCAACGAATCACGACGGCAGAACCGTTCGTATGATCGGAATTGAAAGGACAGACGCCGAGAATCCACTTCGTACCGCCCTTGTAGGTCATGGGCGGCCCAGGTTGATAAGATGACAGGTGCGTATCGATGAATTTCTGCATGCGCTCTTGATCCCAGGCTTGGCCCCCGCCAGCGGTCCGACGGCGAGCCGCGGCAGATGCTTTCTCTTCAGGTTCGGTCACACCCGCCAGGGCCTCGAGCAACGTTTGCGGCACCGGCTCAAGTTTTTCCGGCACCACCAGAAGACGGGACATCCGATGAAATCGGCCAAGGTCTGGGCAATGATCGCCCTTTTCCGTCCGGGTTCCGTAGAGTTTGACGATCCGGGATGGATTGTGGACAGTCCCATCGATTTCAACGGTCTTGTCATCGAACCGCAGGGCGAGTGCGTCCAGGCATCTTTTCACCAGATCGCTGTCAGTCGCCAAATCCACGCGATAGAGCAGGTGATACCCGTTTCCGGAGTCGGCAAACACAGGCGGGGGCCAGCCCGCCGCCGCCAGGGCGTCGCGCACTGTCTCCGCCCGGTTTTGCGACAGCGCTTTTTCCTCATCCGTGGCCGACACCCCGGCCGGACGTACCGGGTCGCAGTCAACGAGCAACCACCGCCGCCGGAGGATATTGCTGTCAGACGTCGTCTCATTGCGGCGGGCGGTTGACATCTTGTTCCAACTTCGTGCCAGAAGAGTCGGGTCAACGGGGTTGAGCGTGACATAGAAGCCTTTCGCGCCCTCCAGTCGCTGTCCAAGAAGCGTATCAGCGACAAGTGGCACGTCGTCAAAGAAGCCGCAGATGGTCGACCTATGCCACGAAAACGCGCGACGCGCCTCCAGAATGCGAATCTCGAATGCCTGACCCGGTTCAACGAGGCACCGCAGCGCCCGCTGGATTTCAGCAGGGACCAGCAAAGGCGGCGCTGACGTCTCGTCCCGATATGTGGTGGGACTACGGGCTGTTACCATCGGAAGGATCTCCATTTACAGCGGGATTGGTAACAGGTTGTTTCACGCAGGTCGGGAGTACGTTATGAATGAAGTCCTGCACGTCTTGGGACTTCATCGAGGCGCCCGGAAACGCGAACCAGGAGAACCCCGAGTCCTCCTGGAGTCCGATCCAAATGAAGATATCGACGCCCCGATGCGTGACATCGGCCAACACCATGGTCATTCCTGGGGTAGCCGAAGCCGACATTCGCGTCCAGAGCCCGCGCTGCTTCAGTTTCCTCATGATGACCTGATCATCGGCTCGGATTTCCACGCGCTGTCCCGAGGGGAGCCGGAAACTACCGGAGCCGGTGGAATTGCCATCAAGTGGTGAATTCCCGTTCATAACTCCACCTCCACTCCGGACATGACGCGCTCAACCTCATCGGCCAGGAATCCGCACGCCCGCGTGCGCCCCGGCAACATGACCCGGCGCAACGTTCCGGCCTTCGCCAGGTGATCCACGAAGCGCAGCGACCGATT
>CAIJXV010000084.1 GCA_903824675.1 uncultured bacterium | reverse complement strand
CTCTTTAACCCGGCGTTACTGTTGGTATTTAAGGCCTGGGCGATCCGGATCTAAAACACGCATGGGACGCAAGCAGGCGGATAAATGGGTGATGATATGGTAACGTTTTATTATGGCGCAACGCGGTCGAGCGCCAAGACAAATCATCCCTGCCCCTCCGCACGGGCGCATCGGCGATTCGGTGCACAGAAACCGCATAAAGAGCGTTTACACCAAGAGTTTTCAATCGCTGTCAGCCTGCCCTCTGTGGCGGGCGTCTAGAGATGGATCCGCGGACGCCGGGCACAGAGGCCCGGCCTACATCAACGGGGAAGCGGTTGTGGGCGAAGTTCAATCGCTGTCAGCCTGCCCTCTGTGGCGGGCGTCTGGAGATGGATCCGCGGACGCCGGGCACAGAGGCCCGGCCTACAACAACGGGGACGCGGTTGTGGGCGAAGTGGCGGGCGTCTGGAGATGGATCCGCGGACGCCGGGCGCAGAGGCCCGGCCTACATCAACGGGGAAGCGGGTTATGGGCGAAGCCACACCTGGTGCGTTTATCAAGGGAATAGGCGAATTTGCACCGAATCGCAGATGCGCCCAAAAAACGCAACCCATTTTAGAACAGATGATTACGCAAAGAATAGTCGGCGGATTCTTTTGAATATGGCGGAGTTCTGTCCCACCTATCCCTGCGGCGAGACAGGCTCCTCGTTCTTTATCAGAGGCCGTGCGAGGGACCGCCCGGCCCACCCCGGAAATCGCGATCACTTTTCGTTGGTCATCTCTGGTCCTTCAGAGGGAAAGCAAAAAAGCCAGCAGAGGGGACGACCTCTGCTGGCTTCCATATCGTTACGAATATTTGTTTCGCGCAGTTCCCCACGCGAAACGACACTCAACCCGCTGCGCGCTTGCCGAGTTGCCGGTCGAGCATATACAAGCCACCCGTGGATCCGCCGATCATTTTAAGCTGGGCCAGGATTTCAACCACATTGGCTTCCTCTTCCACCTGTTCATTGACGAACCACTGGATTAAGCCCAAACTGGCATAATCCTTTTCGGAATCCGCCAGCACCATCAATTCACGAATGAACTTGGTCACCTGTCGCTCGTGTTTGAGGGTTTGATCGAACATAGCCTGCATCGAACTGAAATCAGCCGGAGGCTTGGCAATCGCTTCCAACTCCACTTTTGCACCTTGTTCGTGCAAATAGGCATAAAACTTCATCGCATGCCCGTTTTCTTCGCTCGCCTGGATCTTAAACCAAGCCGCCGAACCCTTCAGCACCATGGATTCAGCCGCATTCGCCATGGCCAAATACAGATACGAGGAATAGAGTTCACGGTTGATTTGCGCATTGATGGCTTTTTCAAGCTTCTTACTGATCATAGTCGGTTCCTTCACTTTCTTTGTTGTACATCGCACCAAATCCGAATCAGGCCTTCCACAGACCGTGTAAATTGCAATATTCACGGACAACCACGGCCGCATCGGGCTTGATTCCCGCAAAAAAGGCCGTCGGTGCAGCCCCCGGCTTCAGGTCCTGGCGCAACACCTGCGTTCCCACTTGCAACTCAATCCACTGGATCCAATGCTTCTCTTCCATCGGATGAGGAATACTGCCGACCGTCACCTTGACCCCCGCGGGCGTCTTTTCAATCACCGGCACATGTTTTTCCTTGGAGGCATCCACCCCGTTTTCAACAAATAACTTCATCGGCTGGGTGCAGCAAACCAATTCGCCCGCTCCTCCCTGAAGAACTTCGACGAGGGCTCCGCACGCTTCGCATTTATAGATTTCCAGTACCTTGGTCATGTGATTTCCTTATTTTTGATTTAAGCTTGAACTGAAAACTGATCCTTGCCGGCCCCGCACTCCGGACAAACCCATCCGTCCGGCAGATTTTCAAAGGCGGTTCCGGGTTGAACCCCCGTGTCGGGATCCCCTTTGGCTGGATCGTAGACATATCCGCACAAATCGCAAACATACTTTTTCATCACGTAATCCCCCAAAAAACGCTAAAACGCATTACTCGCACGAAATATAGCTGAAATCCTATCAAACCCGGGGCGCCGCTTCAATCCTCTTTTTTTGTCGAGTTAATCTTCCCGAGAGCCATCTCATAATGGTGTAAAAAACCGATGCGTTTGCCCCTGATCCTTAACGCGTGAGCTGGGCGAGGGTTGTTATCCGACAGTGTTTCACCGGAGAAGCCGTTTTCACCACCAGGCAGGCATGCAGGTGATCCGGCCGTTGGTCATCCCACTTCCGATAACAGAGGGTGTGATCCGGCATCGGTTCGATGGCGATATCCAAGGGCGAGTCAGCGGCCATCGACACCTGGATGCCCGGCCACCGGACACAGACGCCATTTTTCTCGATCACCATCCGGGGATTACGGGTGAGGCCCAGATGCCATCGAAACAAAACCACCTGCGGCTGGGCGTTCGCCAGTTGAACCGTATCGTCCACCTCCACCTGCCCGAGCGTCCACGTGACCTGCCGCCGCCAGCGCTTCAGACCGTCATAGCCCGCCGTGCCATCCACCACCAAATCCCCGCCACGGGCAGTGAGCCGATGGACGGTGATCGGAGCGACCGCGCGTATTTTTTGCCATCCCGCCGGGACGACCGGAACCGAACCCTTCTTGAGCGGTGGTTGGTTTCCGAGTTGTAAAACATTATGTCCGCGTCCCGAAGCATAGTCCCCGCTCAGGCGGGGATTGTGATAAGCCGGGGTGCCGGCCTCGATGAAGACCGGGATGCCTTGGAGGATGACATTCACATGGCCCCGGTCCTGGTGGTCGTGACTATCGAAGCGGTCTCCCCCCCGGACCCAGATGCCGGTGGCCTTGGCGTCCCAGCTACTCCTCCAATTGATCCGTGCGGCACGCGCGTAGGCGGCGAACAACTTCGGCGGAGACAGGGTTCGGCGGACCATAATGCGACTGACCAAACCCGCCACCGAATCATCCGGTCCATCGGTGAGATGATCCATCGCCCACAAGGCGTCACGACTGGCCAGGCTCACGGCCGCCAGGGCAAACGTATTTTTCATCAGCGCCCGGTTGCCGCGGGCGGCGCCAAATGCATCAAAGGCGTTGATCACAAAGCCACCGGGCTGAAAATGATGCAACGCCCACAATGGAAAGTGGCGCAAGAACGGATGATCGATGGCCCGCCGGTCCCCGGCCAAAGCCATGGCCCGGGCAACGGACATCAAAGACTGCAGGGTAAAATCGGCATAATGGATACCTTCCTCAAAGGCCCCTTGGGATCCGTGAAAATTCAAATGCGCGAAGAGATTGGCGACCCCCTGCTCATAAGCGACGGTATGTCGATCACGACCGAGCACCAGACAGGCCCGGATCAACCCTTCGGTCGGCAAAACCCATTGATTGGTGAACGGCGCGTTTCCATAGATAAACCAGGGCCGCTTGGCCGTCCAATCATCCACAATGCTGACGATTTCCGCCGCCAGCAGTTGATCGAGTCGCGCGACCGTGGCTGGCGGCAGGGTGTCACGCCCCAGGATTTCCAACGTATCGGCGATGGCGCGCACTCCGGTACCGGTAGCCAGCCAATTGCCATCCTTGCCGTCGGGCGGCAGACGGTCGCCATAGGCACACCAGCCGGGACGTTGCAGGGGAGACCAGGAAGCCATTTCATGCAACTGATCGTGGACGCGCTGAACCAGACGGCGGTCCCCGGTGAGACGCGCCGCCGCGGCCACCGTCGGAAGCTCGGCCGACAGCAGTTGGTTGGTTCCATGGTCCGACATGGCGAGGGCGAAGATCGAATGCATGGGCTCTTTGAGCGGCCGGGCACGCCCATCGAGCCAGGTCCGATGGCGACCGATGTCTTCAAAACGATAAACGCGCCGGACCAGAGGCTGTTTCAAAACGCCGCGCGCCGTGGCGATCAAGCGATCCCGGGCCACAGCCAGAGCGGACGAGCGTCGGGCCGCAGGTTTAAACTCATCGAGATAGTCGGCCCAGGAAGAATGATTCGAATTTTTTTGCATTTGTTTTTCAGCTCCCACTTCAATCCCCAAAGGATAAAACCGTACGCAACCCTAACACTCCCGTTGGACGCCGTCCAGAGCCAAGCGGCGCCCCTAATCATTGCGTAAGAGCGCATCGGCGAATGGCGACCGCAGGTGTCACCCCTTGCCCCCGTGGCTCGCCAGAGTCTCGCCCTCCAAGGGAGAGCTATCCATCTGATATAGATTGACGTTTGGAGGGCGAGACT
>CAIJXV010000083.1 GCA_903824675.1 uncultured bacterium | reverse complement strand
GAAATTGGCAGACTAAACGCGCCCCCCTCACCCCCGGGGGGAGGGGGGGAACCCTCCCGAATGCACCGACTGGCAATCCGTCCTCCCCCACTCTCCCCTCCGACCAAACCAATTGGCAGACTGAATGCGCCCTACACCCTTGGCAAACTAAATGCGCCCCTTCCGCCCATAGGGGGTCGCAGTTAGTTTGTCAATTCACCCTTGCTCGCTTGATTTCGTCCAGCCCTCGGTATAGGCTTGACCTGTTTCCGAGGTCTGGTACGCTCGCGCGAGCGCACTCGCAAGCAACCGGCGCGTGCCCGGCACACAACCACCGTCTGCATTTTACGTCGCTCCGCGCCGAAAATGAGGCGGGGCGTTGGCCGGACTGAAGGATTCATTTAAAGCCATCGCCATTGGCATGTGCTTAATGTTGGCTGCCGCTTAAGTCGGCCACCTTCCCCACCCCGGTCCCCGATATCGCTTACCCCCCAGTTCGAGGCGGTTGTTTTTTACTTCAACCTCCCCGGATGCGGGTGAACTGTGTTTCAGCCCCCGAACGGCAACTTGATTTCGCCCAGCGAAACGAATAACCTCATCAATCCTTCAATTCATCCCTCACGAGGAAATCAACATGAGCCTTGGCATTTTGCACATCGGCTGGTCGAAAGTGAACATCACCCCCCCGCGTAAAACGCTCCTTCAAGGCCAATTCCATGCGCGCTTGGCCCGGGGTACGATCAGCCCCCTGACCGCCACCGCCCTCGCCGTGGAAACCCGGGGACCCGGTCCGCACCAGGAACAGGCCGTGTTCCTTTCCTGTGACCTGACCGCCGCCCATTTCAAATCCGAACTGATCGCCAAACTTCAGGGTCAGTGCCCCGATCTGGATCTCACCAAAATCACGCTCAACACCACGCATACCCATAATTCGCCGCCCACCTCCCGTGGCGCCTACGTGGAACCCGAAAACGACCCCGATTTCATGAACCCCGATGACTATCGCAGATGGTTGATCGATCAGTTGGCCGGAGCGGTTATCTCCGCCTGGCGGGGACGCCAGCCCGGTTCGATCAGCCGGGGGTTTGGATATGCCGTGGTGGGACGTTGTCGGCGCGCCGTCTATGCGGACGGATCGGCACGGATGTACGGATCAACCAACCAGCCCGACTTCCAGGGACTCGAAGCCTGTGACAATCACGCGGTTAATATGCTCTTCACCCATGACGCCGCCGGAACCCTCAGCGGAATGATCGTCAACCTGGCCTGCCCGTCCCAATGCGATGAAAACGGAGAAGACCTTTCATCCGACTACTGGCACGAAGTCCGCGAAGGACTCGCCCGGCGATTCGGATCGTCCGTCCATCTGCTCCCGCAATGCGCCCCGGCCGGCGATGTGTCCCCTCACCTGATGCTCGATCAGACCGAGGAAAAAGATCTTCGGGATCGGATGCAGATGAACGACAAACAAATCATCGCCCGGCGAATCCTGGCGGCCCTCGATGAAGGGTACCAGTTCGCGTCCCCCCGCCAATCGGAGGTGGTGTTCACCCACCAGGTTAAGACCTTCCAGCTCCCCCGCCTCATGGTCACACCCGAACAATACGCCATGGAAAAATGCATTCCAACCTTGACCGAAGACCAGCGAAAAAGACAGCCCTGGGGGTTTGAACGGCTCTGGCCCTTTGGCCCGGTGTGCGACATTGTCACGCGGTATGAACAACAGGACGCCCAGCCCTTCCATGCGGTTGAATGCCACCTGATCCGACTCGGGGACGTGGTGTTTGCCACCAACCCGTTCGAGTTATATGTGGATTATGGCACCCGGATTCGTGCCCGCAGTAAAGCCCTCCAGACGTTCCTGATTCAATTGGGCGATGGGGCGGGCAATGGATTTTACCTGCCCACCCGCCGGGCTTTCGCAGGCGGTCATTACAGTGCCTTGATCAAGTCCAACTGGGTTGGCCCCGAAGGCGGGCAACTGCTCGTGGATGAAACCGTCGCAGGGATCGCGGAACTCTTCCCCACGGAACAATATCCACGCACCCGATAGCCGGCCCAAGGCCGGATCAACGCGGAAGGAGTGACCCGGGCCGGGGTCTTTCCGACTTCCCGGCAACTTACTCTGCCCCGTGTTCTCCCGGCAGGTCCATCCTGAATTCCGCCCAATGCCCGTATTCAGAATCCGCCGTCAAATGCCCCTTATGCGCCTGCACGATCCGCCAGGAATTGTATAACCCGAGCCCCGTCCCCCGGACGCCTTTGAAATCCGGCACCGCCAACCGTGAAAATCGACGAAAGAGCCGATCCCGGTCACTATCCCGAAATCCAGCGCCCTCATTTCGCAGCGCCGCCTTCAGGCGTGAACCCTCGACTGTCGCGCTGATCCGGATGAGCCCCCCCACCCGCCCATACTTGATGGCATTCCCCAGCAGATTCATCCAGACCATGCGCATCAGGTTGACATCGCAAGCCAGCGCCGGATCCTCCGGCGGAAAATCGTATTCCACCCGCAGATTCCGCGCCTTGAGCTGTCCCTCAAACTGGTCGATCAACGGCGCGATCAGGTCCGCACGCAATCGCACCCCGGGCGTGATCGTAACCTTCAATTCACCGCCCTCGATTTGCGCCAGATCCAGATATTCACGCACCATTTCGGTCAGGTGCCGCCCCTGGCGGGCTATCCGCTCCACCGCCTTATGCTGCTCGGGCGTCAATCCCCCCAAATAGCCGCTCAATAATGTTTCGCCTGACAACACCAACGTGGCCAGCGGATTTTTCAGTTCGTGGCTCACGAACGCCAACATCTCCAGATAAGACCGATTCGCCTCCGTCAATTGTTCGATACGGTAGGCCTTCTCAACCGCCTGGCTCAACCGCTCTAAAATCCCCTCATGCCAGCGAATATGCCGCTCCGCATAGACCCCGGGTTGGCGGGCACTCCGGAATAAAACCCCAACCACCCGTCCGTCAACTTTCAGGGGACACGTCAGATTGGATCGCACCCCTTCTTCCAGCAGCAAGCGCGTCGAATGGCTTTGAGGATGATGCCGCCCGTAGATCTGCAAATCACCGATGATCCGGATCCGGCCCGAATCGATCACCCGCTTCAACGAACTGCCGGCCAGATCCTCGGCGTACCCTTTGTCCAACCGGAGCGGGGTGTAAAGCGCCCGGTTCCAATAGGAGGATAGCCGTTGCCGGGTTTCATCCAAAAAAGCGACCCCGATCCGATCGCAAGGACATATCTCACGGGTGGAATCGAAAAGATAATTCAGCACTTCGGCCAGGTTTTGGCCGGCGGCGATCCGTTGATTTACCGTGTCCAATAATCGTTGTTCGGCTGGATTGAAATCCCACGATTTCAAATCACAAGCCGGGTACGCTGCGGTATCATCCGTTTCCTGTAGCATGGCTTAAGCGTGAAGTATCCCCTGCGCAATAACAAGCGCATATTTTCGGAAGGCGCCATCGCCTGATCCGGGCCGCCTATTGGGCCCTCTGCGATCATGTCGATTACGAGATCGGCCGGGGCCTCGAACTTCTGCGGTCCACCGGTCAACTTAAAAATACGATCATCCTTTTTTCTTCCGATCATGGCGAAATGCTCGGCGATCATGGGTTTTATTTTCAAGGCGCCTACTTTTGCCGGGAAATGACGCGGGTTCCCCTGCTGATGACCTGGCCCGGTCGGACCGTCCCGCTGAAATCAAAGGCGTTGGTGGAATTGACCGATGTGGTGCCCTCTTTGCTCGAAGCCGCCGGGATTCCGATCCATCCCGGCATCCAGGGGCGATCCTTCTGGTCGTTGGCGACGGGGCAGAGCGACCCGCATCAACATCGCGCCGATATCTACCATGAGTATTACCAGGCCATTCCCAGTCGCGGAGCTTACAGCCAAACCGGCGGCGCCTACCTGACCGGCGTGCGCACCCGCGAATACGCCCTTACGGCCGTCCACAATCTCGATGGTGGTGAACTTTATGATCTTCAGGCCGACCCCGGCGAAGTCCGCAATCTTTGGGCCGATCGGGTTTATGAATCGATCCGGGCCGACCTGCTTAAACGGCTGTGCGATCGAATGGCGGGCACCATTGATCCCCTTCCCCCCGGGGAAGGGTTGTTTTAAAAGCCGGAAGTGTCAGCCGCGAATCATCCCTGGCGGGCAGGAATCAACTGGCTTTTCTTTTGGGTCTGATAGCGTTGCCAGAGCAATTGCACGATCATCATCGTCTGGTTAGCCGACCAATAGAGCACCAGCCCCGAGGGCATGGTGTAGAAGAAAAACAGCATCATGATCGGCATGAACATCATCATTTTCTGCTGAGTTGGATCACCGGCGGACGGCGTCAAATGCGTTTGCCAGGCCATGGTGGCCGCCATGTAGATCGGCAGCAGATTCAGGCCCAACCCCCAAGGCAATAGCCCCATCATCAGGTTCTCCGGTTCGCTCAAATCGCGAACCCAGAGGAAGTCCGAAAAGCGCAGGGCAATATCGCTTCGCAGAACATTGAAGAGCGCGATAAACACCGGGATCTGGATCAGCAACGGCAGACAACCACCCAGCGGATTGACCTTGTGTTCCTTGTACAAAGCCATCGTCGCCTGCTGCAATTTTTGGGCATTATCCTTGTATTTCACCCGCAATTCGGCGACCAAGGGCTGGATCGCCTGCATCCGTTTCATGCTCTCGGTGCCTTTATGCGTGATGGGCCAGAAAATGACCCGGATAAGCAGGGTGATCAGAATGATCGCCAACCCGTAATTGGGAACCCAATGATAAATCCACTGCAAACTGTGAACCAGAATGCCTGCAATCAAAGACCACATTCCGAATTCCATCACCTTGTCCTGATGATTCCCCTGTTTCTTGATAATCGAATAATCGCGGGGACCGATGTAATAGTGCGCTTCATGGGTGATCGTGGCCCCGGGCTCCAGATTGCGGCTCCCGAAATGCGCCACGGCAGAAACTTCCTTCAGCACCGCCTGATCCATCCAGGTGGCGCTGTCCGTCGGATCTTCATTCCGATCCGTCGATCGCGTCGCCTGCAAGTCCAGCGCCGTACCCCCCTGATCCGGAGTCAGGATCTGCACAAAAAACCGATTCTTGACCGCCACCCATTCCAGATCCGCGTTGACCCGTTTGGCGATTTCAAGAGGCAACACTTTACCCAGCGGAGGGCGACGCATCGAGCATCCCCCCCGACGCGTTTCCGGTTGAAATTGTTCAGCCAGGGTCACTCCCCCGCCAAAGGGATTCCCCCGGGCATTCCAATGCTTCACCTTCTCCCCGGCTCCGGTCGCCAGGGAATCGATTCCGAAAAAGATATCCGCCTTGCCAAGCACCTCGCCCGGCAGAAGGGACATCGCGCCCACCTGCAACCCGTGGTCGTCCATCAGGATCGGCTGATCGCTTTCATTAACAAATGTGTCCGAGAGAGTCACCTCGTACTGATCATTCAGGGATAGCGTACGTTCGAAACGCAAACCGGTCGCGGTCCGGGCGGTAAACCGCACGACTTGCGATGTGGCCGAAGCCAGGGCTTCGAATCCCGGCGCAGGCATCAGACCGGGCAGGTTGACATACGCCAGGGCCGGGCGTTCGCCAAAATTCAATACGACCGGACCACTGTCCGGATGATCTGTCAGGGGAAAGCGTCCAAGTTCCGCCGACTGAATCCCGCCGCATCGGGGAGAAAGAGTCAATCGAATCACGGCATTACTTAAAACCACCGAACGATCCGTCGGATCAGACTCCACCCGAAAACCCGAGGGCAGCCAAGTGGATAAAGATTCCGAACCGGCCGCGATCCGGCTCGGTTCCCCTAAGGGTGCGGGGGCATTGATGGTCGAAACCGTGCCACTGTCGGCAACCGGCCGAATCACCGGAACGGATATCTCCGAGGCGGGAAGCGCCGGTTTTTCGGTGGAAACGGACGGTGAGGCCGGAACGGGTTTCTCCACCAGACTTGTTGCCGGCGGGGCCATGAATCGTTTATACAAGGGACCCCAGGCAAAGAGCAGAAGGACCAGGGCGGCGATGATGAAAATATCCGTACTGAACTTGAAGCGGAAATTGAATTTACTCATGAGTTGACATCCTAACGCTTAAAAGACTACCGCCGATTCACCGGATCCGATACCCCCTGCCAACGAGGAGAGTGTACTGCCGGCGGAACCGGATCGAACCCGCCGGGATGAAAGGGATGGCATTTCAAGAGCCGCTTGATCCCCAGATACAAGCCGACCGCACTTCCATGCTCCTGGAGCGCATCCATCATGTAGCGTGAACACGTCGGCGAAAACCGGCAATTGGAACCCATCCAGGGTGAAATCGCCAGTTGGTAAAAACGCACCCCCGCCATCAGTATTCTGCGCATGTGTCACCCGTTCGCTGGCGGCTTCAACAGCCCAGCCTTTCGCACAAGGTAAAGAAATTCGCGCTCCAGCGCTGACCAAGAAGCTCGAATCAATTCCCGCCGCCCCACCAAAACCAGATCCACAGCACCGGTCAATTGGGAGCGATGCCGGCGAAAGACCTCCCGCATCAAACGGCGGGCCCGAACCCGATCGACCGCTTCGCCGACTTTACGACTGGTCACCACTCCCAAACGAAGGGCCGCCCCTTCGCCGCGCCGCAGCCAGACCACCATAAACCGGCCGATTAATCGGTCTTGTTGACTGAAAGCCTCTGCGAAAAGTGAAGACGCCACCAAGCGCTGGTGACGTTTCAAACCCTGGTCGGCCCGCGGAACGTCCGTCGCCTTCACCTGAACGTCTCCCCACGCGACCGGCGATTCGACAGGAATAACCCCATCAAAGGGCCAAACGTTTGCGCCCTTCCCGGCGCCGGTTGGCCAAAACCTTGCGGCCTCCGGCCGTTTTTATTTTAGCCCGGAAACCGTGTTTCCGTATCCGTTTCTTTTTCGACGGCTGATAGGTGCGTTTCATGGTCAGTCCTTCATTGATGAAAAAAGTGCCATGAAAATACCATGATTTCCCACACAGTCAAGCATTGTGTCACCCTGATCCATAAAATCACCCTCCTATGACGGCATATACCGATCCACGGTCTTCACAAATTCACGCGTATTCAAGGGTTTAACGATGAATTCGACGCCCCCGCCTCGCGGGCAGACGCATGATCACAACTCCTCAACGAGGCGGACACCATGACGACGGGGAAAGGCTCAAAACCGGATCCTGCTTGAGTTTCCGGATCGCCTCCAACCCATCCATGCCGGGCAGACGGGTGTCCATCAGGATCAGATCCGGCCGATTCTGGTGTGCCAGTAAAATCACCTCCTCGGCCGTGGGCACCGGAAGAACCTGATAGCCCGCCAACTCGAGCCAATCGACAGCCAACTCCATGTTGGCGGGATGGCCTTCACCCAATAGAATGCATTTCTTCGTTCCGTTGGCCATCGCGACGTCACGCTCCGCATATACTCCCCGGGAACGGTTGCCCGGCTCCATCCGCCAAAGGAGCCACGGGAATGATAAACCCAAAGGTACTGCCTTTCCCTAACTGAAATGGGGAGCGCGGAGTGCGGGGAAGTGGTCTCGTTGCTATTCCGCTCCGCCGCCACCCGAAGGACGCCACCATCCGGCGGAAACTTCCGGGCATTGGACAGGAGGTTGAAGACGATCTGCTTCAGCTTCCGCTCATCCGCAGTTATCATCAGATGGGCCGGCGCCAGTTCCAAAATACGACTCTACCCGCTTCCGCCTTCGCCAGGTCGAGAATGCCGTTGATGAGTCCGAGTAAAACACAAGCGTGATGTTATCCACTGCCTGGCGGTCAATGACCAAATTCCGCTCTATTGCCGCCCACCCACCCCATCCCGCGCGGCATCGCCGATGAGGGCTTCCAGATCAAGCACCTCATTCATGCTCCCGGTGCGGTAGCCTTGCAAATCCAAGGTTACATAGGCATAGCCCTGGGCCTTGACGGCCGCCACCAGACGCACCCGCAGGGCGGGATCCATCACCCGCGCAAATTCCGCAGGAACCACTTCAATCCGGGCCAAATCGCCGTGATGCCGGACCCGGACCTGGCTGAACCCCGCATCCCTCAAAAAACACTCGCAGGCTTCGATCCGCGCCACGATCTCGGGCGTAATTCGGGTCCCATAGGGAATCCGGCTGGCCAGACAGGCATACGAGGGCTTGTCCCACGTCGGCAACCCCATCCGCCGCGACTCGGACCGAATCTCCGCCTTGGTCAGCCCCACTTCCATCAGGGGGCTCCGTACTCCCAATTCCCGCGCCGCGGTCATTCCCGGCCGATAATCTCCGGTATCGTCGGCGTTGGATCCGTCCAAAACCGCAGTACAACCCAATTCCGCCGCGCGACGAACCAGCTTTCCAAAGAGCTCCGTCTTGCACCAATAACAGCGTTCTTTGGGATTCGCCACGAACCGTTCATCGCTGAACTCATCGGTTTCAAGAATTTCCAAGGGTACCCCCAAATGGGCCGCCATCCGCCGGGCGGACTCGACTTCATGCGGAGAATAGGTGGGCGACACCGCCGTCACAGCCCGTGCCGCATCCCCCAACACCTCTTGCGCAACCGCCAGCAGGAAGGCACTGTCCACCCCTCCCGAAAAAGCCACTAATACACTTTTCATCGGAGCCAGCAGGGCCTTCAAGGCGTCTATTTTTTCAGCGGTCTTTTTCATGTCACCGTTTTCCTGCTTCGTTAAAATCCAGTTCCAACCCCAAATCCGCCAGGACCCGCAGATCCTCTTCCACCGTCCGATTTTTGACGGTCAGCAAATCGCCGATGATCATGCTATTGGCGCCTGCCAGAAAAACCAGGTGCTGGGCATCCTTGAAAATTTCAATTCGACCGGCCCCCAATAGAATATCGCGGCGGGGCATGATCAATCGCGCCAGGGATATAATTTTCACAGCCTCCCATAACGCCAGGGGGGCTTGATCCGCCAGTTGCGTCCCGGGAACACCCACCAGGAAATTGATCGGGACCGACACCGGATCGAGGGCATCGACCTCGTGTAAAAAATCGATCCGGTCGGCCCGTGTTTCACCCATCCCAAAAATTCCGCCCACACACAGTTCCAATCCCGCCTTTTGGGCCGCGCGAATCGTCCGGACCCGGTCGTCATAGGTATGCGTGGTACAGATCGAGGGATAGAAATTCCGAGACGTTTCCAAATTGTGATGATAGCGGGTAAGTCCTGCCGCCTTCAGTTTGAGGAAAGCGGCTTCATCCAGGATCCCCAGTGAAGCACAGGGCTTCTGGTCCAGCCCCTTCGCGGCAAAACCTTCGACGGCCCGGCAGACTCCTCCGAGATCCTCCGCATTCAAGCCTCGCCCGGAGGTGACAATGCCAAACCGTTGGCTGTGCCCTTCTTCCTGCCCGACCCGCTGCAGGATCGCCTCGGTCTCCATCAGCGGATACACTGCCGTAGCGGTGGCATGATGCGCCGATTGGGCACAGTATTTGCAATCCTCGCTGCAGGCACCACTCTTGGCATTGACGATCGAACACGTTTTAACCCGGTTGCCCCGAAACTGCGTGCGAACCAGCGAAGCCGCATGAAGGACCGCCGGAAACACACCCGGCGCCAAATCCAGCCACCGTTCAGCCGCCACCCGTCCTATCGCCCGGCCAGCCATGGCTGCAGTCGCCTGTTCCATGATCCATCGGTCCATATTGACTCCTAATTCTCAGTGTCGCGCCGTGATGATCCCGCCGCCGAGTACCAGGTCCCCATCATAAAAAACCGTCGCCTGTCCCGGTGTGATCGCGGATTGAGGCTCATCGAAAGTCACCCGAACCCGGTCGGAACCGCCGCCTTCGAGCGTGGCCGGGGCGGCCGCGTGATGACTGCGGATCCGAGCCGTGATCCGAACGGGCGCCGTCAGCGGCGCGGGGACCAGCCAATTCAGGCGATCCGCCTCCAGCACTCTGCTGTAAAGCCGCTCCCGGGGACCCACGATCACCGCATTCCGGGCGGCATCGATGGCGACCACATACACCGGATCGGCGCCAAAAATTTTCAGGCCCTTGCGTTGGCCAATCGTATACCGCACGATTCCTTCATGCCGGCCCACTTCGCGCCCGGTCTCATCCAAAATGGGACCGGGTTTGATCTCGTCGGGACGGAACAGGGTCGTGTAATCCTCGCTCATGAAATCCTGACTTTCGATGCGGTCGGCCACCGGCAGGTTCAACTGCCGCGCCCGCTCCCGCACCTCGGCCTTGGTCAAGCGACCCAGCGGGAATATCAAATCGGGTAAAAGTTCCCGGCGCAACCCGTAGAGGAAATACGATTGGTCCTTGCGCGGATCAACCCCCCGTTTCAACACCATCTGGCCGGAATCCGCCTGCCGCTCAACCCGGACATAGTGCCCGGTTGCAAACCGGTCGAACTGGACCCCCTGCTCCTTCGCCCGCTCGATCAGGACCCCGAATTTCACCACGGGATTGCACCGGACACAGGGGTTCGGTGTCCGACCTTTCAGATATTCCCCGGTGAAATAATCCAGGACCGCCGTCCGGTATTCGGCCCGCACATCGATCGCATGGTGGGCAATCCCCAGATGGGCCGCCACAGCGCGGGCCGCCGCCAGGTCTTCCTCTTCAGGCCCATAGCAGGCGTGACCCCGGCCGCCGGAAGAACAGGCACCGGCCCCGCCGTCATAAACCGCCATCGTCAAGCCGACCACCGGGTACCCCGCCTCCACCAGCAAGGCCGCGGCCACGGCGGAATCCACACCGCCGCTCAGGCCGACAGCCACAGTCAGGGAGGTATCGGAGCTCATGATAAGACCTTCGAACGGCTGATCATTTCTCAAAATAGGTGTAGCCGCTGATCCCCACCCGATAAGCCTTCATCAAGGCCTGCTTCTCACGCGCGTTGATCATCTTCGCATGCACGGCTTTTTCAGCCCGCGTCTCGATGCGTTTCAACACGTCTGCCGGCGAATATTCCATGTAAGTCAGGATTTCGTCGATCCGGTCGCCGCTGATCTCCTTGGAATCGGTGATCTTGCCGTCCGGCCCAATCCAGACATGCAGGGCGTTCGTATTGCCAATCAGGTTGTGCATGTCGCCAATCGTCTCCTGATAGGCACCGGTCAAAAACACCCCCACGTAATACTCTTCATCGGATTTCAATTCGTGCAATTCCAGCACATGCCGCACATCGTGTAAATCGATGAAGCGGTCGATCTTGCCGTCCGAATCACAGGTAATATCCGCAATCACCCCCCGTCGCGTCGGACGCTCGTTCAGCCGGTGAATCGGCATCACCGGGAACAACTGGTCCACCGCCCAGAAATCGGGAACCGACTGGAATACACTGAAATTACCGTAATAGACGTCGGCGATGGCCGAATCCATCGATTCCATTTCATCGGGGATGTATTTGCGATCCTTGACGAGTTCGGTGATCCGGCGAATGATCCGCCAGAAAATCGATTCGCCCAGGGCCCGCTCGCGCAGGGTCACATCCCCATGCAGAAACAGCCCCCGGATTTCCTCCCGGTAATACACCGCATCGTGATAGGCTTCCTGGACATTACGCGGAGTCAGGGTCTGGCAAACTTCCAACAGGTTTTCCAGCATTTCGCTCGAATCGACCGATAAGCGATCCGGAATGGTCTTGGGTTCAAACCGCCGCACATCCAGGATGTTAAAAATGAAGACCGAATGATGCGCCGCCGTCGCGCGTCCGGATTCACTCACGATCATCGGGTGCGGAATCCCGGCCTGATCGAGGTTTTTCTTGATCACCTCGACCACGTCCGAAGCATATTCGGCGATGCTGTAATTGGTACTGCTGGCAAAATTACTATGCGACCCATCGTAATCCACCGCCAGCCCCCCGCCGATGTTCAACATCCCCAACGGCGCCCCCTCGCGGTAGAGATCGACATAGAACCGGCAGGCCTCTTGCAGGGCGTTGCGCACCTTGCGAATATCCGACACCTGACTGCCCAGGTGGTAATGTAACAATTGCAGGCAGTCCAGCATCTGCTTCTGCCGCAGGCTGTCCACCAGTTCAATGATCTGGGACGCGTCCAAGCCGAACTTGCTGCGATCCCCTCCGGAGGCATCCCAATGACCCCCCGCCCGGCTCGAAAGCTTGGCGCGCACCCCCAACCGGGGTTTGAGATGCAACTTGGCGGCCCGTTCCAGAATCAGGTCGAGTTCATCGGGCATTTCAATCACGATCAGGGTCTGCACCCCCATATTCTGAGCGTGCAGGGCCAGGTCCAGGTATTCCTCATCCTTGTAACCGTTGCATACGATCAGAGCTTCAGGATCATGCATGTGCGACACGGCGGCGATCAATTCAGCCTTGCTCCCCGCTTCCAAGCCATGGTGATACTGCGCCCCAAATTCGGTGATGTCCTCGACAATCTCGCTCTGCTGGTTGACCTTGATCGGAAACACGCCGCGGTATTTTCCGGCATATCCGGCTTCGCGGATCGCCTTGCGGAAACTTTCATTGATCTGCGCAATCTGCGAGGCCAGGATATTGGCAAACCGGATCACGACCGGCATGTTCAATCCCCGCTTTTCGAGGCGCTTCACCAGGCTCATCAGGCTGAGTTCAACACCCCCGCGGACCCCCCCGGGCCGCACCACCACCTCGCCGTTGGCCGCCACGTCGTAATAGCCCGCGCCCCAGTTCCGTATGCCGTAAAGTTCGGCTGCGTTCTCCGAGGTCCAACGGGTCAAAGCTTCCTGTCTCATGTCCAATCCTCCACCAGTCCGGTTATCAACTCCTTCCATATATCAGGACCGGGGCTGCGACTCCACGAAAAACTTTGCGCCCGAACCGATTCCCGGCTACTCTACCCCCCTCACTTTTATCGAATTCAAGGAGGTTCCCCGTGTCATTCGAAAGCGGAAGTATCAGTTGTCGCATGTTCTATCTGCCCCAACCCCTGCCCGACAATGCCCTCGCCCTCTTCCGGGCCCGCATGGTCCCGCCCCTCGATACCTTGGGCGAAAATCAGTTGCACGGCTGGGTCGGAGGCCGGCATCTCCTCGACCGTACGCTCGATGAAACCTCCGCCTTTTTCGCCGGCTACCTGCGCATCGCCCTCATGTGCGCCGAAAAGAAAATCCCTGAATCCCTCCTCCGGGCCCAATGCCGCATGGATGAAATCGCCCACCTCCGGGCCTCCGGCCAGGCGGAAGTCGACCGTAAAACCCGTTCCCGCATCCGCAAGGAAAATATCGATCGTCTGCTCCCCTCCATGCCGCCCCAACTCAAGGGCATGACGTTGATCCATAAGCCCGGCAGTCCCCTCCTCTTTGCCGAAGCCATTTCTGACAGTCAACTCGAAGTGCTCCAAGCCCACTTCCGGGAAACCATCGGGTTTAACCTCGCGCCCATCGACCCCATGACCGCCGCCGCCCACCGCCTTCATCTCGATCTTCGCCCGCTGAAACCCTCCAGTTTTTCGCCCGAATGCGATGACGAGGATGCGGATGCCGGGCCGGGCCGCGATTTTCTCACCTGGCTCTGGTTTTTCTCGGAAGCCCGCGGCGGACTCGCGCGCTTTCCCGACCTCGGCGAATTCGGCGTCGCCCTCGACGGTACCCTGACCTTTTTCAAGGAAGGCGATGGCGCCCACGAAACCGTTCTGCGCCATGGCAATCCCTTGCTCAGCGCTGAAGCCAAAACCGCTCTGCTCAGCGGCAAAAAACTCCGGCGGGCCTCCCTCATTATCGCCCGGCAGAAGGAATCCTGGCACTTCACGCTCGATGCCGATACCTTCAGCCTGCGCGGCCTGAAACTCCCCGAGATCGAAAAGGTCGATGCCGCCGCCCATTTCCAGGAACGGATGATCGCACTCCAGACGCTCCATGATGCGTTGCTCTCCTTTTACGATCGCTTTGTCAAGGAGCGGAATGCCCCCGCCGCCTGGACCAAAACCCG
This sequence comes from uncultured bacterium, assembly GCA_903824675.1. Taxonomy (GTDB): domain Bacteria; phylum Verrucomicrobiota; class Kiritimatiellia; order CAIKKV01; family CAIJXV01; genus CAIJXV01. Next base: position 71,206 of record CAIJXV010000083.1, on the reverse strand, counting down.
TTCGGAAATCCACCAATGGGTGGCCGATCGCGCCACACGGAAATGAACCGGATTCTCCTGGAGCCGCAAGAAATCGCTCCCGATGGAAGCGCCAGCCTGCGCGATGCGCGGGCTGAACATGTGCGTTCCGTCCTCCGCGCCGAAGTTGGCCGTGAAATCCGGATCGGGCAAATCGACGGGCCCACCGGGACCGCCCGGATCGTCACGATGTCAGCCGATGAAATCCGGCTGGAATGCCACTTCGAAGCCCAGCCCCCCGTCCGCCCGCCCATTGACCTGCTCCTCGCCCTGCCCCGGCCCAAGGTGATGAAACGGCTCTGGGCTCCGCTCGCCGCATTGGGCGTCGGACGAATTCTCCTGACCCGGGCGGCCAAGGTTGAACGGACGTATTTCGAAACCCATTGGATCCGCCCCGAACATTACCGGCCCCTGCTCATCGAAGGCCTGCAACAGGCCGGCGATACCCTCCTGCCCTGGGTGGAAATTCACACCCGCTTCCGTCCTTTGGTCGAAGATCTGATCCCCCGGGAATTTGCCGCTGAACATAAACTCGTAGCCGATCCCTCTGGGGAACGTCGGTTTCGAGATATCACCTTTACGCGGGGACAACGGGCCCTCCTCGCCATCGGGCCCGAAGGGGGATGGACGCCGTTCGAACTCGATTTATTGGCCCGGACCGGCTTCACCTCGGTCACCGTCGGCGCCCGCATCCTGCGCGCGGACACGGCCTGCATCGCGCTCCTGGCGCTCTTGCAGGATTGCGTTATCGCCTGACTTCGCCCTCCCGACCCATGGCCAGGGCACGATGGGAACACCGTCACTCAAGCGGTCGATCCCCAGCGCCCACACGAAAAAACGTGTATTCGGCCCGGAAATCCGATAAATATCTTCCCCACTTGCCGCCCACCGCGGCTGAAAGGTCTTTCATGATGCTCGCCCAACCTGATTGTCTGGTTTGCGCTTACCGTCAGGCTCTCAATACCGCCCGAATCGCCACCCGCAATCCCCAACACCAACTCCGGGTCATCGAACAGCTCACCGACGCGCTCGACGGCATCTCTCTCAACCAAACCCCGGCCGCCCTTTCCCAAAACGTCTACCGCATCGTTTCCCAAATCACCCGCAATCGCGATCCCTATGCCAAAATCCGCCGGGAAACCAATCAGGCCGCGCTCCGCCTCCTCCCCGAGTTGGCCGGACAAGTCCGCCGTGCCCGTAATCCCCTGCACCAGGCCTGTCTCCTGGCCGTCGCCGGCAACATCATCGATCTCGGTATCGGACACCGCTTCAATCTCGAGCGCGACGTTAAGGCCATTCTGCGCCGCCGATTTGCCATCGATGCCTCCACTGAATTTCAAGCCGAACTCAAGTCCGGCCGTTCAGTCCTGTATCTTGGCGATAACTCCGGCGAAATCGTCTTTGACCGCATCCTGATCGAACACCTGCTGGCCTCGGGGCTCAGGGTAACGGTCTCCGTCAAGTCGGGGCCCATTATCAATGACGCCGTAATGGCCGATGCCCGTATGGCCGGCCTGACCCGAATCGTTCCGGTCATCACCACCGGGTCTGACGATATCGGGGTCCACTGGGACCATGTCTCTTCCGAATTTCGTCAGGCGTTCGAATCGGCCGATCTGATTATCAGCAAGGGCCACGCCAATTTCGAAACCTGCACGGGACAGCCCGGCAATATTTATTTTCTCCTGAAAACCAAGTGCCGGATCGTCGCCGCCGAACTGGGCGTCAAGCTGGGTGATTTGGTCTTCGCCCACCAACGGAACCGGTCAAGCGTGCGCGGCCGCCGCGCAAAAGCTTAAGGAAACCCTATTATGCCTTCTCCCCTTGCCCATTCCATAGTCGGGCTTACGCTGGGATCCGCCGGGTTCCTTCACCACGGCCGACCCCGTGAATGGATCGACCAAGCCCGCAGCCATTGGCGGGGCCTGTTGGGATGTGTTCTGCTGAGCAATGCCCCGGATATCGATTACCTATTCGGTATCCCCGCCGGAAATTTGAATGCCTATCACCAATACGGTACGCATACCTTCGGGTTCGTTCTGGCCGTGGTGCTCGGCGCCGGGTGGTTCTGGAACCGATACGAACCCGGCAAGGCCCGCGCCCATCTTCTGCTCCTTGCCGCCATCGGCTTCAGCCATCTCCTCCTCGATCTGGTCACCGGCGACACCGGCGCACCGTATGGCATCATGGCCCTTTGGCCCTTTACCGCGCGGCGGATCTATTGGCCGGATGCCGCGATCTTCATGAATCTCAACAAGGGGAATATCCTGTCCCTTCATAATTTCAACGCCGGACTCCGGGAACTTCTCTTCACCCTCCCCGCCCTCGCCTGGATCTTGATCTGGAAAAGTCTACCCTTCGGGCGCCCAGGCCGCACGACAAGGGTGGGGTGAGAAGGGCCGAATCAGCGAAGTCGAAGGATCTCCGGTTAATCTCTCCGAAAGCCAGCCCATAGGCCTGGCTTTACTGGCCTCTGCCTCCCAGTACAGCCACGCGTGCCGCGGGGCTACTCTTGCATATAGGTGCAAGCCGCAAAAGTCGTTTCCCTGTCTCTCCGAAATTTGGCCTATATATCCGCACGACAACGAACGAAATAGGGGTTTGTAATTCGCGCGGAAAGGGTAATAATCAAAATCATGAAATCTCATCCATTGCTGGCTCTATTCGCCGTGTTCGCCCTGCTCTTCACCGGGTGTGTCATCCGCTCGGTCAATCCCTGGTTTGCCCCCGACACCCGGGTCGCCGATCCTTCGCCGGCCGGACTCTGGACCGATGCCGACGCTTCGGTTGCGGTGTTCTTTTCACCCCTCGAAAACAACCAATACGGCGTCGTGCTTCAGAATGAAAAAAATGAGGCCAGCCGCTTCATTGCCGCCTTCCATCGAATCGATTCCCATCTCTTTCTGGTCGCCACAGCTCCCGAACGGCAGGATCTCGGTGTTTTCGCCACCGTGCCGGCCCATCTGCTCTTTCGGGTGGATTGGGGAACCAATCAGTTCTGCCTTTATCCGCTTAATTTAAAAGAATTCGACCTGCGCCTCGCCAAGCACCGGATGGTCCCGCTCGAGGGCGGCAATTCAACCAATGGCTATATCCTCACTTCCGCCACCCCTGAGCTCACAAAATTCATCCACGCCGAATTCAGCGATGCTACCCTGTTTTCTGAAAAGCCGTTGTATTCTTTCCGGGCCGCAACCGCGCGACCATAAATCTATTCCGACAACGCCTCTAAATGGGCACAAACACCCGCCGCCAGATCCTCCGGCACATAGCCGCCTTCCAGCACGGAAACGATTCGACCACCACAAAGTTCATCTGCCCAGGCCCGAACCCGTCGGGTCAAATCGCGAAATCCAGTCGGAGTAAATTTTAGATTGGCCAGGGGATCACCGGCCAGTCCGTCAAAACCTGCCGAAATCAGGATCGCATCCGGACGGAAATCGCGCAAGGCCGGTCGGAACTCATTCTCAAAAACAGCCCGCAAATCAACATCCGTGGACCCTCGGGCCAAGGGTCGATTGAGAATCCGTCCTAATCCCGATCCACACCCGCGTTCACATTCCCGGCCGCTTCCGGGATACAAGGGGAACTCGTGGGTTCCACAAAGAAGAACCTCGCCATCCGCCTCAAAAATATCCTGGGTTCCATTGGCGTGATGGGCATCCCAATCGAGGATCGCAATGCGACGCAATCCATGCCGGACCTGAAAATGGCGGACGCCAATCGCCACGTTATTCAGAAAACAGAACCCGCGCGCCACAGCGACTCCGGCATGATGTCCGGGCGGACGAACCGCACAAAAGGCGTTGTTCACCGTGCCGGCGACCACCGCATCGATCGCCGTCAAAACGGCACCGGCGGCCCGACAAGCCGCCGTCCAGGTTCCCGCCGAACCGGGAGTATCGGATCCCGCCAGAAAAAATTGATGGCTTGCAGATTGTTCCCGCACATAATCCAGGTACTCCGGGGTATGGACTCGGAGCAGTTCCTCCCGCTCGGCCAGACGCGGGTCCAGGTAACGGAGACGGTCCCGCCAGGGCGCCTGGGCAACGGCCTGTCGCACAACTTCCAGCCGGATCGGACGATCAGGATGGCTGGGCCCGGTCCGATGTTTCAGGAAATCCGGATGGTCGAGAAACGCCGTGGTGTGCATAAAATCCACTTTAAAAAATGATCCAACCCGATCAGGCTTCGACCCGTGGATCGCGTTGGAACCGAACACTGACCGTCCGCTGAAACAACCCTTCGCTCAGGTGACGGTTAACCAGATTGAATTTGACCAGGTAAACCAGTTGCCGGGCGCGATCCTCCGCCATGAAATCACCCCGCACCTGGTCCTGGTTCCAAGCCCACTCGGCCAGCATCCCCCACTCCAGCAGCCAGACAATCAGGAAAGGCAGAATATCTGCATCCAGGGCTTCGGCCTCCATCTGCCGGGAAAAGAGAACGGTCTCCCCCGCTTTGGCGGTCAGGTGTACCATCGCCGGCGGGCCGATGATATCCATCGCCGCAATCACTTCTTCCAACGTCTGCTGGACCGCCCCACCGCCGTTGGAAAGCTGATGCATATCCCGCTGGAGCGCCGCCTCCGGCGTCAGAAAATCACCGATCAGAAGGCCACCGGTGGCCCCTTCCAAAACCACTTCATTCACGGTCGAATGCTCGACCAGCAACTCATCAAATAAAGTGGTCCAGAATTTGGCGGCCGTGTTATCGAACGGAAGGCCATTCACAAAAATACTATTCGAACCCAACCTTCCGGCCGAGGGCAACCGCGAGGGATCATTGGCTAAATTCATACCCCTTTATATCACAATTGAGAGGTTTTGGCCATGATTTCGTGCGGGCCGCTCCTGAAAACACCCTTTAGGGGCGTAAGCGTCCCATCAAGCGGGGATAAGCGATGGTTTCGCGCACATGTTTCAAACCACAGAGCCAGGTTACGGTCCGCTCGATGCCCAACCCAAATCCGCCGTGGGGCACGGAACCATATTTGCGCAGATCCAGATACCAGGCATAATCCTCCGGATTCAAACCTTTGGACGCCAGGTTTGCCCGAAGCACCGCTTCATCGTCCTCCCGTTGGCTCCCCCCGATAATCTCGCCATAGCCCTCCGGCGCGAGCAGATCGAAATTCCGGACCAGGCGGGGATCGGTCGGATGAGCCTTCATGTAAAAGGCTTTCACTTCACGAGGGTAGTCGGTCACGAACATCGGCTGGGGCTGACGCCGCGACAAGATGGTCTCATCGCTTCCGCCCAAATCCTTACCCCACTCAAAATTCTGGGCCAGTTCCAGATGTTGAGGCTTGACGGCCAATTCCTGTTCCAACTCATGAATCGACTCCCGGGCTTCGCGGATCAATTGATCCAATTGCTCCTGTTTCCAGGCTTTCGTTTCGCCGGCGCGCTGTCGTTCCAACTCATCCGCCTGATGGATGGATTCGCTCAGACGCACCCGATCCGTCTCGATTTCCCGGGTCAATCGCTCGCGGGTTTCGGGGCCGCGCAAAACCTCCATCGCTTCCTGATAGGTCAGGCGGGGAAACGGCGCGCGAATTTCGTGTAACGCCGCAAGATCACGGCCCAACAAGGCCAGATCGGTTGCATGCGCCGCCAGCACCCGAGCCACCACGTCGCAAATTAATGACTCGGCCACGGCCATCACTTCGTCCACATCGGCAAAAGCAATCTCGGGCTCAATCATCCAAAATTCGGTCAGATGTCGCCGGGTCTTTGATTTTTCCGCACGGAACGTCGGCCCAAAGCAGTAGACCTTGCCCAACGCCATGCAAGCGGTTTCCAGATGAAGCTGGCCGGTTTGGGTCAATTGGGCCGGCTCCCCAAAATAATCGACTGAAAAAAGGGACTGACGGTCTTCCCCGGCACCCGACACCAGGATCGGGGTATCGACCAGGGTAAATCCGTTACGATCAAAATATTCCCGGCAGGCCCGGATGATGGTGTGGCGGATCTTCAAAATCGCCGTCTGACGTGCGCTTCTCAACCAAAGATGGCGATGATCCATCAGGAATTCGATGCCATGAGCCTTGCGGGTAATGGGATAATCCACCGCCCGTTGTAGAACGTGGAGGCGGGTGACGGCCATTTCATAGCCGCCCGGCGCACGCGCTTCAACCCGGATCACCCCCGTTACCGTTAAAGAACTTTCCGGGGTCAATTCGCCGGCCAGCGTAAAAGCCGCCGCCGCACTGGGCTCCACCACGCACTGGCAAAGTCCCGTCCCGTCGCGAACGGTTAAGAAACAAACTTTTCCGCCGGATCTCCGGGCCACCAGCCACCCCCGCAGGGTCGCTTCCCGCCCTTCCCATCGGCCCAAATCCCGAATGGCTTCACCCGTCAATATCGTCTCCATATCCGCCTTTCACAACTCAACGTCCCCCCACCAGATGAGGGGTCAGGGTAATCTCCAACGAACGCTCATTTTTCTCGCGATCCAATCCCACCAGGAATCGTCCGTAAAAATCACGGTTTCCACCCAAGCCCCCCAAATTCACCGTCTCCCCGTCCTGGACGGTCACCTCGGTGGTGACGGTCGAATATTTAACCCGCAAGGGATTATGATCAACCAAACCGCGCAACTCAGGGGTGATCCGCAAACGGATAAAGGGGCCGGCACCGATGACCTGGGGCTGAACCGTCAGGAAAGCACCCACCTCCTGCCATAGGATCTGTCGTTGGCACAAACTTCGATTCACACCGTATTCCTGCAACCAATCGAGGTAGGGAATCGATTCGCCGACACGCAAGGATCCTTCCCGCCCACTTTCAACCAATAGAATTTGCTGAATATCTTCATTTTCTTCGGTCCGGTCGTCGTTCGCTCGGGGTTTGACTTCAAATTCGGTGGTCCGGCCTTTTCCGGTCGGCCAACTCCGTCCATTCCCGCCAATGGCGCCCCCGCGATCACGGGTACGATCCCGAAGTTTAAGCCGGACTTCGATCCGAACATTCGACAGGGGAACATCCAGCCCTTTCAGTAATTGCTCGACCAAGGAGTGCCGTTCGGCCGTCGTATTGACGATCAGGCGTCCGCCCCCCCGGTCGACCAGAACTTGACTCTCGGTTCCAAGCAATCCCGCCACAGTATCTCGAACCGACTCCAGATCGGCGTGGCGCACGGTATAAAAAACGATATTGGACGGGGTGGATGGTTGAGCACCAACCGCGCCCTCGAGAAGAAAAGTCAACCCCAGCACTCCATAAACCGTCCCCAGCGAGCGCCGCAACCCAGTTAAGATATTGCCGACTGTTGCCATATCCGGTCTATCGCATTATTTTCGGGTTGCGGCAACATCGAAATTGATCGATCGGAAACGGTACCGGATCCGCACTTGGAATTTTCCTGTAAACCCCGTATGATGCCCCCCCCCTCAGGAGACCGAGAATGACACAAGCAAATGACCCCATCCCGGATTGGTTGCCACTGGACACGGCCAAAGATTACCAGCTCAACGGGTTTCCCACCTTGCCCAATGGCAAACCGGCACATCTCGATTTTGCTGATTATATCTCCTGGCTTGCCGATTATCTGGTCGGGGCGCCCCGGGTGGAAGATAACAATATCCGAGCCGTACTCGATCCCCTCCGGCGACTGGCTCCGGAAACCGCTTTCAAGCTCCTCGGCGGGCATGCCGGACACGACGCAGCTGAATGTGAAAGCCGCCCCTTCTATCGCTACCCCGACAATTTCGATCTAAATGGCGAGCCGGTTGAACTTCTGCCGATCCATCCCGACGATGAAGTCTTGGGCGATCCAACCGATCTCGACCCTGAAACCCATCGTGCCTTTGTCGCCGAGGATTATGCCTTTCATGAACGGCACCAACGGGAACTGGAGGACTTTCAGGACCACTGGCCACATTTCATCAAGCAGTGGGATGTCTCCGGTGAAACCCAGGAAGGGGAGATCGGTGAACCCCCGGACGCGGGGTGGCGCCCGTTCCTCGCCGCCCTGTTGCAGCGCGAACCCGCCAAATCCCAACGGATGGCTTTATTGGAAATCTTTTTTGCCGAATACGCCGATGCCGCCCTGCGTTAACCCGCCGACGACAGCGGCAACGTGACACAAAAAACAGCGCCCGGAAACCGATTCGACAACAGCTCCGCATGGCCCCCATGTGCCCGGGCAATTTCAAATACAATGGCCAATCCCAATCCCGTTCCCGGCAAAATGGCCCCGGGCACCTTTGAAAATCGCTCAAAAATGCGGTGTGCCAGTTCCGGCGCGATGCCGGGACCGGTATCCGCGACCGTCATCCGCGCTTGATCCGCCGAAGCCTTTGACAACTGGATCAGGATCTCACCTCCGGGCGGGGTGCATCGGGTTGCATTGTCCATCAAATTAACCAGGATCTCCATCAGGAGTTCCGGATTACCGGCCACCCATACTCCGGCCTCGGTCTCCACCCGCAAAGATATCGCCTTTTCCTGGCAAAGCAGGAGAAAGGTATCGGCCACTCGTCGAACAATCGGCTCCAGTTCCACGGGCTGAAAGAGGGCGCGAACATCCTGTCGATCCAAACGGGCCAAGCGCAACAATTGTTCGATCACTTTGGTCAACCGCGAGGTCTCGTCGAGAATCTGGGCGATGGCGATACGGTATTCTTCAGGGTTTCGGTCCTTCGACAAGGCGACTTCTCCAACACTTCGAACAGTGGCCAGAGGCGTCCGCAATTGATGGGATGCATCGCCGCTGAAACGCCGAAGCCGTTCGACCGCATCATGATAGTTGTCAAAGGCGCCATTCAGGGTCAGGGCCAGATTGCGCATTTCGTCGTCCGGCATCGAATCGGTCTGGATCCGGGCCTCAAACCGACCCTTGAGGATATCGCGCGCGGATTGAACAATGGTTTGAATGGGATCGATCATCCGCCGTGAAATCCACCACGCCACGCCCATCAAGACCGGCAACATCAGCAGATTCCATCCGACGCCCACCACCACTTCCATCAATTGATCGCTCAGCCGTTCCGCAGGTCGTTGGAACCAGCCGTACGTCTCGATCAACCCGTAAACGATGGTTTGCAAAAGAATGAAAAGTCCCAATAGGGCTAATAACCAATAAAAGAATTTTAGACGTAACGGCGCTTTCAAGATTCACCCCCCAATCGAAATCCCACTCCACGAACGGTTTGAATCAGGGGGCCATCGAATCCCCGGTCTATTTTTTCCCGCAAATGAGAGATATGCACATCGATTACATTATCCAGCGGGGTCGCCCGTGAACGGACCTGCCAGACATCGCGTGCCAGCATTTCGCGTGAAACGATTTTCCCCGCCCGTAACGCCAGGTAATGCAGAACGGAAAACTCCTGGGGGGTCAATTCCACCACCCGCTCCCTGCGGGTCACCCGCCGGGTGACGACATCGATAACCAAATCCCCCACCTCGAGCCGGGTTGAAACCTGCGGTTCTGCCCGATTGAGTCGGGCCCGGATTCGGGCTAATAATTCGGCAAACGCAAACGGTTTCACCAGATAATCATCGGCCCCGGCATCCAATCCCTGGACCCGATCCGAAATCGCATCGCGGGCGGTGATAATGAGAACCGGAATCCGCAGGCCCTCCCGACGGATCGCGCGAAGTAAATCGAGCCCATCCCCATCGGCCAGCCCCAAATCCAGCAGAATCAAATCAACCGGCTCGGCCGCAAGTCGACGCCGGGCCTCCGCAACCGAGCGACACGTCACCGCCGAATAGCGGGCCTCTTCCAGACCCTTGACCAGGGTCTTGGCCAATCGATCATCGTCCTCAATAACCAACACCAGCATAGTCACCTTCTTCCACGGAAAACTTATCAAATTTCGACCGCCCGTCCAATGGGATTCATTTCCCATTAAACGAATTCGGATCCGTGTTTGACAGCGGCAACAGGGATGTCATAATTCGCGCCATCAAAAGGCACATCATGAGTATCCCTTCATCCTGGTTCTATTGGGCGGTTTTATCAGCGGTCTTCGCGGCCCTGACGGCTATCTTTGCCAAAGTGGGGATACAGGGAATCGATTCTGACCTCGCCACGTTAGTTCGAACGGCCGTCATTATTGTGGTATTATCTGCATTTGTCTGGTTTACCGGAAAATAGAGCAACCCCTTTACCCTTCCCCGAAAGACTTGGATATTTCTTGGCCTGTCCGGCTTGGCGACCGGGGTTTCCTGGGTCTGTTATTTTCGCGCCCTTCAAATCGGCGAAGCATCAAAAGTTGCGCCCGTTGACAAATTGAGTCTCGTCCTCGTTGCCATATTCGCGTTCGCGTTTCTAGGCGAACGGCCGTCGCTGAGAGACTGGAGTGGAATCGCCCTGGTCGCAGGGGGTGTCCTGATGCTTGCATTCAAGCGGTGATTCGCTAACAACGCGAGCGGCTCATGGCGGGCAACCGGCCCAACCCCACTCCCCCCGCCCCCCTTACGGTTGTCTTAAGAAATCTTCAGGATACTCCACTACCTTTTTCGCCAAGCCCTGATAAAATAAGTTGCGTAAGAACGGAATCAGTCTCAACACGGAAAAATAAAGTTCGAAACATTATGGCCGGCAACATTACAGCTGTTTGGAATTCAGTCCGAATCTTCCGGTCCGCCTTCCGGGACCAACAAACGATCATCGCTGATGTGTTGCGCATGGCAGAGTCGCTCGTTTGCACACCTCCCGGAACCCCCGCTGAATTCGAAGTCCGACTGGGTCAAACGCCGGAACACCTGACCGACTTGTCCCGCAATCTGTTTTCAACCCTGTTCCAATCGGTGTACCATCTCCTCGATATCAGCCCTCCCCGGCGCCGCCTCTACGGACAGATCAATTATCTCTTCCGACTGTGGGTCACCAGCGCCGATAACCTGTTGGACAATGAAGACAAGTTCACGCTCCCCATCCACATGCCGGGATCCTCTCGCGTCATGCGCCAAGTCGTTTCTATCATGGCCGCCGACCGGCTCCTCTCGCAGCTTCTCAAAGAAGCGGTTGCCGCATCAACCCTGACATCGGACGAAGCGGACCGGCTGTCGGCCGGATCGCTTCAAGTTCTCCTCCCCAGCGCTGCCCAGGAGGCCTCCGAGGAGGGCGGCATCACCAAGCGGCCCCGCCCGGAATATGTTCTAAACACCATTCATCGCTTGAAAACCGGACTGCTGTTCAATTTGCCATTTCTGGGGCCGGACTTATTGGAACAGGGAATCGATCCCCAGCGCAAGGAATCGCTCAAGCAGGCCTTGTTAAATTTCGGAGTCGCCTGCCAGGTGCTGGACGATATTCGGGACCTCGCACGCGATTTTCGGGAACGCCGCCATAATTACATTTTGTCCATCCTCTCCTGGAACTGTCACCCCTACCTACAGCAACTCCAGGAACGGCAACCGGATCTCAACGACCGGTTACATCTGGAAATCCCCGAGGTGACCATCCCCGCCACACGGAAGGCCATTCAAGACATCGCCCACTCCTTTGGCGTCCTCAGCGCCGCCGGACTGGCCATCCCCCCAACCAATTCCGTCAAACTCGCGGAAACATTTGTGAACATTCTCGACCTGGGGGATCTGCAATATGCCCTGTAATCCAACACGTCCATACGATCATCGACTGCCTTTCCTTCAACATTTGGCCGCCGTCCGGGAAGACCCTAAAACTGAAGGACGAACCTTGGGCCATGTTGCCAAGCTGTATGATTATTTGGCGCCCTTGATGACTCTGGGCATGGATCGTCGCTACCAACGCCAGATTCTTCGCAGCCTCGAATTGTCGGGAACCGAGCGCATCCTGGATGTGGGATGCGGGACCGGCACCTTGACCCGGCTGATGGCGGATGCGCTCACGGACAAATCCCACTCCATCGTGCTCGGAATCGACGCCGCATCGGCAATGATTGCCGTCGCCCGGCGCAAAGCGAAACATATTCCCAATATCGCTTTTGAAACCGTATTGGCGGAAGACCTCCCCTTCCCGAATGAATCTTTTGACCGGGCGGTGTCGACGATGTTTTTTCACCACATCAATTTCGATCTCAAACGGAAGACGCTGGCGGAAATCTGGCGCACACTGGCGGACGGCGGCCGCGCCGTGATTGTCGACATTGTTCCCCCCACCCATGCTTTCGGCTCGCTCTGCGCTTGGTCGGGCTATTGGCTCTTCAATCAACCCGAAATACGCGAAAATATCGAAGGCCAACTCGAAGCCGCGCTACGAGCCTCACCCTTTCACCGCTGGCGCCAAGTCGACCAATATGCCGGCTATATCGGTCTGTTTGAATTAACCAAATAACCCAACCCAGGAGTCCCACCATGATCCGCATTCGACACCTCATCGTTCCCTTGGCCGCCGTTCTACTGGCTACCGCCAGTACCCCGGTCGTGCAGGCCGGCCCGGCTGAAAAAGCTGCGGCCATTAGTAATTATTTTGAAACCGTCTTCGTGGATTTGGGTAACGTGGCCCGGCAGGATCCCTCTCCGGCCACCTTTCGAGCCCTGGCCAAACCTTTTGTGGAAAAAACCGACGGCATCTTCGGAGCCACCTGGATTGACACGAATTTCGTCATCCGCCAGGTCTATTTTAAACGCGATTTTCTCGCGGTTGGGTTTGACCTTAAAAAAGTCTCAGAACTCAGCGCTTTCTGGGCACAAATGCGGGAGAAACCCGCCCCCCAACTCAGCGAGCCCGGACACGGTAATTTGATTCAACCCCGCCTGATCGCTGTTCGGTACCCCATCCTTATCGACGGTCAGTTCAAAGGCATTGTTTCAGCGATGATTCACACCGAGAGTTTTCTGAAAGCAGCGGGATTGGATCAATGCCCGGCCTTCGCGATCACCTGCCAGGGGAAAGTGGCTGAAACCAAGGGCCATCTCCCCCCCCAGCCCACGGAAATCCGGCTGGTTTTGCCGTCCACTGAATGGGTTATTCAATATCAGGAGTAGAATGATGCATGTTTTAATTGCCGGCGCTGGCGGCCTCTTGGGGCAACAACTGATCGATCGTTTCATCCGACAGGATTGTCATGTCACCGCGCTGGGGTATAGCCTCAAGGAATTCACCGGCTGGATACATCCCCGCCTGACCATTACCGCCTGTAATGTCACGCAACCCGCACAACTCACCGGTCTTTGCGCGGGAGTGGATGTGGTCATTTCCTGCCTGGGAATCACCCGGATGCGCAACGCCATGACGCACATGGATGTGGATTATCAGGGCAACGTGAATCTGCTTCGGGAGGCCGAGAAAGCCGGAGTCAAAAAGTTTGCCATCATCACGCCCATCGGGGCCGAGGCCGGAGCGCTAAAGAAGGTGCCGTTACTGGAAGCGAAATATCTCTTCAAAAATGAATTGCGCAAATCCAAGTTGGAATGGGTGATCTTTCGGTCCGGCGGGTTTTACTCGGATCTGGCCGAAATGGGGCGGATGGCGGAGAAGAACCCCCTGGTGATCGTTGGACCCGGAACCTATTTTTCGACCCCGATCGATGTCGGCGAACTGGCCACCCTGATGGCGGAGGAAGTACTGGTCCGAAAAAACGAGGTGATCGAACTCGGCGGCCCTGAAGATCTTTCCTGGAATGACATCTGCCGCACCTGCTTTGAACATTATGGACGCCCTCCCCGGCTCATCCATGTACCCGTCGGACTTTGCCGAGCCATCCTGACCTTGATCAAACCATTTTCCCCGGCCTATCACGCCATGGGCAAGTTGATCCTGTTCATGTCAACCCATGACCTTCCTACCCCGCATCGCGGCACCTTGCGATTTGCCGATTATCTAAAAACTCACCGGTCAGGACCAGGAATCAAGCTTCCACCAAATTAACTCTCCAGGGTCGGCCTTTGAATCGTCTCCAACCAAACCGGCTTATGGCAGGGAGCGTGGCGATCCTCTTTGGGGCTATTGTTCTTTTGTCTCTCGCCTCCTTGTTTTTTGATGAAGCTCTTTTTGTCAGAAAAGGAACGATCTATCGGGGAACCTACACGCATAAGGTTGTCGCCTTGACTTTCAATGATGGCCCCGCCCCTGAATGGACTCCACAAATCTTAAAGGTCCTGAATCAATACAAGGTCAAGGCCACTTTTTTCATGCTCGGCAATCATGTTGCGAAATTCCCGGATATCGCGAAACAGGTTGCCCAAGAAGGCCACGAAATCGGCAATCATACCGATGATCATCATGGGATTTTCTGGTATACCGAGTCAGAATTGGAAAGTGAAATCCGGCCCGGCAGGATGAAACAACAATTCGGGGTGTAACCGGGCAAAAGACGAAATATTTCCGCCCTCCCAAGGGGTGGCTGACCAATCACGAAAAGAAACAAATCGGTGCGATGGGATATATCGCGGTCTTATGGTCGCTGAACTCAAAAGACTGGATGACATTCGATGATCAATACATGGTCGCCTACCTCATGCGTAAGATAAAACCGGGCGACAGGGGGCATTTTCCCCTGGAGCTTGTTCCTGATTGCAGCCCTTTTGTCCTGGGGATGGGCAATGAAACATAATCGGACACCGATGCGGCTCTTCCTTGGGGTTTGAGTGTTGATCGTCTGGGGTTCGTTTCAAGTCGGTCATTCCAAACTGGCCAGTTATATTTTCCCCCTGTTTCCCGCGCTGGCTCTCCTTACGGCCGATTTTCTGGTCGACGCACTCGACTCGGACCGGAATCGCCGGCTTCTGTTGGGGGCAACTTTCGGCACCTTGCTCTTTCTGGTACTGGCCCCTCTGGGTTATCTTCCTTTTCAACACAAATCGATCGTACAGTCCCTGCTCACTCCTTCGATGGAGTTATCCCTGAAAATGGCCTATGGGGCCTTGATCCTCATCGCATTAGGGATGGCGATCAACTGGGTTCTCCGAAAAAATCCGGCCGTCCCTTTGTTGTTTGTAATCCCCGTCATTCTCGGTCTCGCGGGAACTCAATCCGCCTTGCTGGATCCGTTTGTCTCATCAGCCCGGGCGTGTAAAACCTGGATGGCCCAATATCCCATTCAAGGCACTATTTTGTGCTCCAAAGGCAATGCCCGCGCCATTCATTCCTTTACCGACCAGAAAGTGGCCATTGTGGGCGTGAACGGATCGCCCTTTTTCAGCCCCATCCGGTTATGTTCTTCACTCAAGCGGCACCGCTCCTTGACTTTCTTCGCCGGCAACCCGTCACGTATGGCATCGTTTTAAAAAACAGCGTCAAACAGCTTGAACGTCTGGACGTGATTGGAAATCATTATCTGATAAAAATCACACCCACGGCCGGGATCACCGAAATCACCCTCAAAACTTCAAAAACAACCGCTCAATTAATGCGCGACAAGAAAACGGGAAATTTGTAGGATGCCGGTTGGTCGGATGGCTATTCCTCTGCTGGAGGCGGTCTGCCCTCTGTCCGCTCTTCTTGCGGAGTGAGGGCTCGTGCTTCTTATCGAGTTTATCGCCGGAGGCTTTTCACTCCTCTCTCCCCCTCGCCGGGGGGAGGGAGAAAATTGCAGCTTCGGCAATCTGCAGGTTAACCCGGTTATGGTTAACGCTCACATTGGTATCTGGAAAGGGCGACCATGTTATTTAACATCAAATCAAGCCTCACCCGGCTCCCGGTTCTCATCTTATTGGCCGCCCTTGTCTGGGGCGGCGAGTATCTTCGTCGGGATCTCTGGGAACCCGACGAAGCCCGATATGCCTATGTCGCTGCGGAAATGCATGATACGGGCCATCAGCTCATTCCTTACCGAAATGGCGAGGTCTACGGCCATAAACCCCCTTTGATGTTCTGGTTAATTCAGGCTTCTTCCGTTTTCACCGGCGGAAAAATCAACGGGCTGGCCGCACGGCTTCCCAGCCTGTTAGGGGGTCTGGTTACATTATGGTGCTTGATTCGACTGGCCCGCCGCTGGTATGGGAATGAGGTGGCCTCCATCGCGGTCCTGGTCCTGATGACCACCTATCTGTTTTGGCACCAGGTTGGCATGGGACAAATCGACTCATTGCTCTGTGGCTTTGAAATGCTCGCCTTGTATCTTCTCTTCACCGCGGGCCCGGCCGGATGGCGCTCCAATTTCCGATTCGCCGGCGCCTATGTCTGCATGGGTGTAGGTATTCTGGCCAAAGGACCGGTTGCCCTCCTGGTCCCTCTCCTTGTCTACGCCTTCTCCAGTTGGGCCGCCGGCGAAGCCGCCGCCCTCAAACGCTGGCATTGGCTGTGGGGTCTTCTTTTGGCCGCGATCTTCCCGGCCGCATGGCTTCTGGCGATCGCCGTCACCGGCGCACCGGACGGATACTTCAAATACCTGATTTTTGATCAAAATATTGGCAGAGCTGCCGGCGAACTCGGTCATCGACAACCCTTCTTTTATTTTCTGACCTGTTTCCCAGTCGATTTTCTGCCTTGGGCGCTCTTTCTTCCGGCCGCTTTCGCCACCTGGAAACACCGGAATTCGGTCCGCGTCCAGGACCGCCGTCTCCTGGCCTGGATCGCCGTCGTCATCGTGTTTTTCTCCCTCAGCCCGAGCAAGCGCAATCTCTATATCCTGCTGGCGTATCCTGCCACGGCCCTGTGGATCGCTTCCTCCTGGAAGGATTGGGGTAAAATCAATCGACTTTGGATCACGATCCCGGCTTGGGTCTTGATGGGCTTGTTCCTGCTCCTCGGCCTGACCGGATGCCTCGCATGGCTTTATCCCTCGCTGCCCTTCTCCCCCCTCATCCTGTTGCCCCTCGGCGTCGGTTTACTGGCCGCCGCCGTCTGGCTCTGGATCCGGCGAGGCGACTTGCAGACGGATCCCTCAGCATGGCTAACCCGGTTATGCGTCATTTTTCTCGTTCTTTTTATCGCGGTAGGTTCCGTGGTCTTTCCCGCCTTGAATCCCATTAAAACCCCCGCCCAACTGGGTGAGCGGGCTAAAACGTTTCTGGCCAAAGATCAGCGACTGCTGCTCTATCGAATAGACGGGGAAATTATGGCGCTCTATGCTGAACGGCGCGGTCTGCGAGTGGACACCGTGGAAGAAGTGCGGGCCTTCATTCAAAGTCAACCCCGGGCAATGGCGGTCGTTACCCAACGTCAATGGCCGGACCTCGCACCGCTGATTCAAAAGCCCATCAGAACCCAAACGTTCACGATGGGCAGCAAAAACATGCTCTGGCTGGAATTCGAATCGGCAATTGGGGTCGATTAACGCTCCATTTTCGGCGAATTCGGTGTCCTTAAGTTCCTGCTCGATAATATCCACGGTTGTGAATAGGCTTTCCCCCAGACTTCGCCGAAAAAAGAGACCGCCGATCGGCAAAAGAACGGCGCTCACACGCGCCTACTACAAACGCCGTTTCGATCCCGTTCGTAGTAGCGCCGTGTGAGGCGCGTTATTCCGTATGGCTGTCATCCCGAGCGCAGTCGAGGAATCTCTCGCCTGCGCTCGAGATGACGGATACGTCGAAATTAGAGGCCCATCATTTGTCGTAAAATCAGCACGAAGTGCTTAACCGCCATTCTTCATCCGGTTGATTTTCTTCGGCAAGAGAATAGTTAGTTAATCTTGAGATTTCCGGCGAAGATGTGGGTAGGAAACTCGATGAAGTGCTTGATGCCATCTTGCGGACACGGGCCTATCGACTGAGGGGATAACCTCAACGCCGGGACATCTCGCGGCGGGCATCGCGATCGGCATCGCGGGTGCGGATCAGGTCGCGCTTGTCGGGATCCTGCCGACCGCGGCCGACCCCCAGTTCTATTTTCACTCGGCCGTGTTTGAAATAACAGCTCAAAGGAACGAGCGTCATTCCTTTTTGCTGAATTTGGGCCGTCAGCTTGATGATTTCACGACGGTTCAACAACAGGCGCCGGGGCCTGTTGGAGATGTGATTGAATTGGTTCCCGCATTTGTACGGGGCAATTTCGGCTCCGGTCAGCGTGACATTATTTCCATCAATCTGAGCGTAAGAGCCGGTTAAATTAATCTGGCCATCCCGAATCGATTTGACTTCGGTCCCGCACAGGGCGATCCCAGCCTCGATCCGGTCGGTAATGAAAAAATCGCGTAACGCCTTGCGATTGGTGGACGTCTTATGCGTCTCGGGTTGGGCCGACATACGGACCCGCCTTCCGCCCAGGGGGCTCAGGCCCGGTTGGCGGACTGGGCACGCGGAGGATTAAAGAAACCGATTTCCACCGTCAGCTTGCCTTCGCCGATTTCCCGCAGGGCGATATCCACATTGGGCTCATTGGCATCAATCGGCTTAACATACGGGCGCATACCGGCGTTGAGCTGGCGGACCCGACGGGACACCGCATTGATCAACATCGGAACCATCGGAATCTTCAGTTTGGCTTTCTCAATCAGTTCAGTATTCATGGTTCCCTCATATAAAAACGCGGGGCGCAATATACGCGCCCCGCGTTCATTAGTCAATAACAGAAACAGACTGGTGGATTAATAATCCATCCCGCCCATTCCACCCATTCCACCCATTCCGCCGCCGCCGCCATGGCCGCCACCGGCCGCCGGCTTCTCGTCTGACGGAATCTCGGTGATCATGCATTCGGTGGTCAGCAACAACCCCGCGATGCTGGCCGCGTTCTGCAGAGCCGACCGGGTGACCTTCGCCGGATCCAACACGCCGTCCTTGATCAGGTCGGTGTATTGCTGGGTCGCGACGTTGTACCCGTAAGAACCCTTGTTCTTCTTGACTTCCTGGACGATCACAGCGCCTTCCAGGCCGGCGTTGGCAACCAGTTGGCGAAGGGGGGCTTCCAAACTGTTGCGGATGATCTGAACGCCAATGGCTTCATCGCCCGTGGCATCCATTTTCTCCAGCGCAGGCTGACAGCGCAACAGCGCCACGCCACCGCCGGCCACAACACCCTCTTCCACCGCGGCGCGGGTCGCATGCAGAGCGTCCTCAACGCGGGCTTTCTTTTCCTTCATCTCCGTCTCGGTCGCGGCGCCGACATTGATCACCGCCACGCCACCGGCGAGCTTCGCCAGGCGTTCCTGCAGCTTCTCGCGATCGTAGTCCGAGGTGGTTTCCTCGATCTGCCGCTTGATCTGCGCAACCCGACCCTGAATCGCCGCAGCCTTCCCGGCGCCTTCCACGATCGTGGTGTTTTCTTTGTCGATGGAGATCCGTTTCGCACGGCCCAGATCCTCAATCTTGACGTTTTCCAGCTTAACGCCGAGATCTTCGGTCAGGCATTTGCCACCGGTCAGGATCGCGATATCTTCCAGCATGGCCTTGCGGCGGTCGCCAAAGCCCGGGGCCTTGACGGCACACACCTGCAGGGTGCCACGGAGCTTGTTCACGACCAGGGTCGCCAGAGCTTCGCCTTCCACGTCCTCGGCGATGATCAGGAGGGGCTTGCCCGCCTTGGCCACGCTCTGCAACAGGGGGAGGAGGTCCTGAAGACTCGAAATCTTCTTCTCGTTGATCAGCACGTAGGCGTCTTCCAAAGCCGCTTCCATGCTCTCGGTATTGGTCGCGAAGTAGGGCGAGAGATAGCCCTTATCGAACTGCATGCCTTCGACGACATCCAGCGTGGTTTCCAGGGTCTTCGCTTCTTCGACCGTGATCGTGCCGTCTTTGCCGACTTTGTCCATCGCGTCCGCAATGATTTCGCCGATGGTCTTGTCGCCATTCGCCGAAATCGTGGCGACCTGGGCGATTTCCGTGTGTTCCTTGACCTTCTTGGCCTGCTTGGCGATCGCATCGATCACCATGATGACGGCCTTGTCGATCCCGCGCTTCAGGCTCATCGGGTTCGCACCGGCGGTCACATTCTTGAGACCTTCGCGATAAATCGCCTCGGCCAACAGGGTCGCCGTCGTGGTGCCGTCGCCGGCGATGTCGCTGGTCTTGCTCGCGACTTCACGAACCATCTGCGCGCCCATGTTTTCAAATGCGTCCGGAAGATCGATTTCCTTGGCCACGGTCACGCCGTCCTTGGTGATCGTCGGCGAACCGAATTTCTTGTCCAGAATGACATTGCGCCCGCACGGGCCGAGGGTCGTCTTGACTGCCCGGCTGAGCTTTTCAACTCCGCGAAGAATCGCCTGACGCGCTTCGCTGTCATACTTCAACTGCTTGCCTTTATCCGCCATGGTCATTTACTCCTTGATATGTTGCTGTTGGGAAACCGGATTAATCGATCACGCCCAGAATGTCCTCTTCACGGACAATCTGGTATTCCTTGTCGTTCAACTTGACTTCGGTTCCGCCGTACTTGGGCATCAGAACGGTATCGCCAATTTTGACATTGAACGGAATCATGTTGCCTTTTTCATCGCGCTTGCCAGTGCCAATCGCGATCACTTTCCCCTCCTGGGGTTTTTCCTTGGCGGAATCAGGAATGATGATCCCTCCCTTGGACACTTCGCCTTCCTTTTTGGGCTCCACTAAAACCCGATCTCCCAATGGTCTGATCTTCATCTTGCGCTACCTTGCCTTTCCTTTTGTTTGTCCGTCAAAGCCGGATGCTCCCACACGGGACATCCCTCTTATTTTTTCTTCTTGTCGTCGACCATTTCATAGTCGGCATCAACCACATCACCCTCGGCCGATTTCCCCGTCCCTTCGGCCCCACCGGCAGCCGGTTCACCCGCCGGTCCGGCGGATCCTTCGGCCCCTTCAGCCCCGGGCTGTTTCCGGGCTTGAGAGTAAAGATCGGCCGAAACCGTCTGAACCGTCTGAGTCAGACTCTCGATCGCCGCCTTCATCGCGTCCGATTCGTTGGTCTTGATCGCCTCGCGAACCTTCTCAATTTCCTTCTCCACCGCGCTCTTCTTATCCGCCGCCACCTTGTCGCCCTGCTCCTTGAGCAGTTTCTCGGTCTGGTACACCAGGTTTTCAGCCTGGTTGCGGACTTCCGCCGATTCGCGCTGTTTCCGATCTTCCTCGGCATGGGCCTCGGCATCGCGGACCATTTCCTTGATGTCAGTATCCGAAAGACCACTGGAGGCCGTGATCGTGATCTTCTGCTCGCGATTGGTGCCCAGATCCTTCGCCGACACATGCAAAATGCCGTTCGCGTCGACGTCGAAGGTCACCTCGATCTGCGGCACGCCGCGGGGCGCCGGCGGAATCCCATCGAGATGGAACTTGCCGATGGTCTTGTTGTGGGCCGCCATCTTGCGTTCACCCTGCAGAATGTGGATTTCCACACTCGGCTGGTTGTCGGACGCCGTGCTGAAAATTTCCGTCTTCTTGGTCGGGATCGTGGTATTCCGCTCGATCAGGGTCGTGAAAACCCCACCCAGCGTTTCGATGCCCAGGGAAAGCGGAGACACATCGAGCAGCAACACATCCTTGACTTCGCCCTTCAGAATGCCGCCCTGAATCGCCGCGCCTACGGCCACCACTTCATCCGGGTTAACCCCCTTGTGGGGCTCACGGGAGAACAAGGTCCGGGCCATATCCTGCACCTTCGGCATCCGGGTCATCCCCCCGACCAGAATCCCTTCGTCCACGCCGTTCAAACCCGAATCCTTCAGGCAGGCCTGCACAGGTCCCACAGTCCGGCGGATTAAATCCTCAACCAATTGTTCGAGTTTCGCCCGGGTGAGCGACAGGTTCAGATGCTTCGGCCCCGAGGCGTCGGCCGTGATAAAGGGCAGGTTGATTTCGGTCTGCTGGGCGCTGGATAATTCGCATTTGGCCTTCTCCGCCGCCTCTTTCAGGCGCTGAAGGGCCATCGTGTCCTTGGCCAGATCGATCCCGGATTCCTTTTTGAATTCGGATACCAGCCATTCGATCACCTTCTGGTCGAAATCGTCGCCACCGAGATGCGTATCCCCGTTGGTCGCCTTGACCTCAAACACCCCGTCGCCGATATCGAGCACAGAAATATCGAACGTACCGCCACCGAGATCGTAGACGGCGATTTTTTCGTCCTTTTTCTTGTCCAACCCATAAGCCAGCGAAGCCGCCGTGGGCTCGTTGATGATGCGCAGCACCTCAAGCCCGGCAATCTTGCCGGCATCCTTGGTTGCCTGCCGCTGACTATCGTTGAAATAGGCCGGAACCGTAATGACCGCCTGGGTGATGGTCGTCCCCAAAAAAGCCTCGGCATCGGCCTTGAGCTTGGCCAGAATCATCGAAGAAATTTCCGGCGGGGAGTAAACGTCGTTGCCGATTTTAACCTGGGCATCGCCGTTCTTGGCCCGAATCACTTCATAGGGAACCAAGGCAATTTCGTGGGCCACTTCATCATATTTCCGCCCCATGAACCGCTTGATCGAATAAACCGTGTTCTTGGGGTTTGTCACCGCCTGGCGTTTTGCCGCCTGGCCGACCAGTCGCTCGCCCGTTTTCGTAAACGCCACAATGGACGGGGTCGTTCGCGCCCCTTCCGCATTGGGTATCACCACCGGCTCCCCGCCTTCCATCACGGCCACACAGGAGTTCGTGGTCCCCAAATCAATTCCAATAACCTTTGACATGGCATTCTCCTTCGCGCGACGCGCACGGAAGCCTTATTTTTTGCAAACACCATCGTTTCAGCCGGATATAAGCAACGAGCGTGCCAAGAAAACAAAATGACTAGCAATTTATTTTTAAGTCAAATAACAACAGTAACTTACGTATTAATATAAAATAGCACATCCCTCTTTAACAAAATCTAAAAGGGCCGTAATGTCGCGCATGGCAGCGCAAAGCATGTCGCAGTGCGACAAAATGTCCCTATTTCCCGGTGTAGACCGGGGCCTGTTTGATCAGGTAATTTTCGGCCTCTAGATTCCAAAGCCCATTGTGTCGAGCACAGATTTTAGCCAGTTCGCCGGCGAAAGGATACCGGGACACAAACTCATCCAGTCGATCCAATGCCATCAATGGGAAATCGCAATGGGTGTAGACCAATTTCTTGGCGCCCGGGATCTCCGGCAGCTTCAAAATCGTCTCCGCCGCACAGGTGATGCCGCCGATATGGGTGATCATCGCCGCCGGATTGATCAGGTTCCGGCTCATCAAATCCAGCGATTCGCGCATATCATCCGTATTCCCGCCCGAGGTACCAACCAGATGGGTTTCCGCATAATGAACATTGTAAAAATTGAACTTCGCCGAAAAATCGGTCTTGGTCGGACCGGCAAAGAAATTCAAACACCCATTGCGCGCGAGAATCGCATCCCCTTGTTCCACCACCGGGGCCACCGGCGCGAATACGAACACGTCGTCATAGCCTTTTCCACCGGTCAAGGCTCGCAGTGCTTCCACCGGATTCGCGACCCCGGTCGTATTCAAGTAGACCAGTTCCACTCCGCTCTGCCGGGCGGTTTCAGGCGAAAATAACTGGGCCGCGCGCGTGATCCGCCGGTCGTCGATGTCCGTCACCACCAGTCGGCGGGGCTTGCGCGGTCCATGGCACAGATAATCGATGCACCCCAACCCCATCGGCCCTGCACCCGCCAGGATGGCGCAATCGCCATTCTCCACGATCCCCATCAAATGGGTGTAATTCCCCATTCGGGTGTGATACTGCGCGTGCGCGGATCCGACGATGCAGGACATCGGCTCGCTCAGGGAGGCCTTGAAAAATCCTTCGCCTTCGAACGGCAGCAGACAGTTCATCTCCATGACGCAGGAGGGAATCAAAACCCGGGTGGCCATGCCCCCGATGGTACGGAAGGAATACCCGGGCGCATCCAGACTCCCCTTGTAGCCCAAGGCCGGCTGGATGCTGAATTTCTGGCCGGCCTTGAACTGGCCGGCCCACTTCTTGCCCACGTCCAACAGGCGTCCGGAAAATTCATGCCCGATGATCGTCGGATGGGTTGCCACATCTTTCGGCACCCGCTTGTGGTCCGATCCCTGCAGGGCCGCCTTGTGGCAGGACATACAAACGGAATTGGTGATCACCTCCGCCAAGATCTCATCGTCCGCCATCGCGGGCAGGTCGAAGGTTTCCAAACGCAAATCGCTTTTGCCGTAAATCCGAAGGGCTGTTGTTTTCATCCCGCCCGAATATCATCCCGCGCGTCAAACCGCAAGTTTTTTCGCCGCGTCATCCTTTAAACGCCCCTTCGCCATATCCATCTCAGGGGATTGCGCGGATCATTCGAGTCACTCGTCACCTCACTACCCCGGCAGTGGACGATCAGACCCGTAGGGGGATCGACGGCCCGGCCTCCACGCCCGATTCCCTCAAATCGAATCGTAGGCCCACATCCCATAGCACTCCAAATC
Organism: uncultured bacterium; assembly: GCA_903824675.1. Lineage (GTDB taxonomy): Bacteria > Verrucomicrobiota > Kiritimatiellia > CAIKKV01 > CAIJXV01 > CAIJXV01. The sequence goes on along the minus strand of CAIJXV010000083.1, from coordinate 47,033 downwards.
CGGGGGCACGACCATCGTCAGACTTTTTCGGGATTGCTCGTAAAAATGCAGCCCTGCGTAAAGGGCGTTATTTAAATTCTTCCGGATGGGTCGTGAAGGCTAGCGCATCATCGAGTTGGATTTGACCCGCGCCGTACATTTGTTTTAGTCGCTGATCCATGGTGATCATTCCATATTTTTGACCGGTTTGGAGTGAACTTTGGATCAAGTGATCCTTATTGTCTCGGATATTGCTTCGGATGGCCGAAGACTCCCCGACATTCATGACTTCCATCACGAGTTTTCGACCCGTATGGGGATTATAGGGAATGAGTCTTTGCGAGATCACATACGTCAAGCAGGATGCCAGTGAATTCCGGACATAGTTTTCCTCTTGAGGCTGAAATAAAGAGGCAAATTGCGTAATGGCTTCAACGGTCGTTCCACTATGCCGGGTTGAAAAAACCAAATGCCCGGTCATCGCAGCCCGGAGGGCGATGTGGGCGGTTTCACTGTTCTTGATTTCGCCGACTAAAATAATATTGGGATCCTGCCGGAGGGCGGCTTCTAGCCCCTTTTCAAAAGAGTTGAGATGATAATTGATCTCTCTTTGAGAAATGATGCTTTTTACAGGGTGAAATTTATACTCGATCGGATCTTCCAACGTGATGATGTGTTCGGCGCGGGTTTCATTGATTCGTTGGATTAAAGACGCAATGGTTGTGGTCTTGCCGGAATTGGTCGGCCCCGTCACTAAAACGAGTCCGGTTTGGAGTCGATTGACGATATCGCCCCAGACTAAAGCTTCATAAGGAAACCCCACCTCTTCAACTGGCAGAATTTCATCCGGAATGACGCGAAGATCGATGGCCGTCCCATTTTCATCGCGACAGGCATGAACTCGATACCGCACATGTTCTTCGGGGAGTTTGAATGAGGAATCCACATCCCCTGTTTTGTTGAAATCGTATTTTCGACTGTCATCTAATAGGGAATTAAGAACTTCGTTGACATCATGTTCCGTAAATGAGGGAGTCTCCAACGAGGCCAATTTCCCTTTTATCCGGAAGAAGGGCGGAATACCTACTTTGAAATGAATGTCCGATGCTTTTTCTGATTTTCCTAGAGCCAGTATTTCTTTTAGATTAATGGTTTCGTTCATGAACCGTCTTAATTTAACAAACGTTTCTGCAGAAGCCGGACACTTCCCCGTGAGAACCTCAGGCAAACTCAAGTTCACTGAAAAATATGCCTGACCCGAACCTTTAACACAAGCCGAATTAAAATCCACCGGGGGGGCGACAACAAGGTTAGGAACCCAGCACCGCCGATAGTTTTCTGATCAGGCCATCCTCGGGTTCTACCGGGAGCGAAACCACTTGGTGCTTCAATATGCTATGAAATGCACCCAGGATGATATTGAAGTCCACGAGGGCTGACGCGAGGTTGAGCGGATGAACCTTGCGATCATCCTCAAGCCAATCAAACATGGCCTCGGTCAATGCGGCCTGGGCACGAACGTCCTGCTCAAAATAGTCATGCGCCCCCTGCTCCATCACGCCGTTCCGTCCCGTGTACTGCCACGACCACATCGTCCAATGCGCACTTCCAACCGTTCCATAAACGCTGATTCGTTTATGCAGCGACAGCTTATCGACCGGGCGCGCTTCGGTGACCACGGTCGCTCCCGCCCCACACCGCAACAGGGCACGGACGTTGTTATCATAGGAAACGGCCGCCAGGGTCTCGTCGGGGGCGTAATGGCAGCGCTGCGAAGGCTGCAACCCTTGGGCTCCTTCCGCCTGGGCCATGACGGACGTCGGCCGGCCGGCGGGATTGAAAGCGCTGATGCCCTGAAGCATATGCGTCCCCTGTGCCACCAGATTCAGCCGGGCGCTGGCATCGATGAATCGAACCTCGCCGATCCCCCCGTCGGCCACCCGCTGTTGAAGCTGAAACCGATTCGGGTGAAAGTGCAACTGATGGTTGACCGCAACCTTCGTTTTCACGCGTCCGGCCAGTTGACACAGGATTCGGTAGTCCTCGCCTTCGATGGCAATCGGCTTCTCGAAAATCACGGCTGGAACCCCCGCCTCGTCCGCCGCCGCCAGAATTTCAGCACGCACGCTCGGGGGCGTATTCACCTGCACCAAATCCGGCTTTTCCCGGTGAAACATCTCCCGATAATCGGTATACCGCCCCGGGATCTCGTACTTCCGGGCAAACGCTTCCAATTTCTCAGGCGTCCGGGTGCTGACCGCCACCAGCTTCCCGCGACGGATGAGAGGATAGGCTTGCGCATGGCCATCAGCCCGCCCTCCCCCGACGCCCACGATTACGCATTTGTACATCGGTTGATCCCCTTAGCGCCAATCCGCCACAACCCCCAAATAAGCCGCATCCGCGCTATCAAGCGCTGAATAGGCGGCCGGTAACTCGGTCGGCCGAATCGTGTGCGTCCAAAGCGATCCCAACCGGATTTTGTCGGTGCGCAGCCATTCGAGGGCCTGACGCAAATTGCTCTCCGTTGAAGGCGTGCGGTCGGCGGGCGAGGAATTGCGCGGCAAAACCATCTCCCAGCCTCCGCGCAGGGTCACATGCCGGAACTGGACCTGGCGCAGAATGACCGACAGGTCCACGTCGCAAGTGCCCCGTGCCCCCCCCAAAGTGGAGAGTTCACCGCCGGAAGCCGTTGCCTCCAGGGCCGACGGAAAAGTCGACGTCAAGCCGGTGGCGTTGATGGTCAACATGGCGCCAACTCCGCCCGTCAAGGCCTTGACTTGTTCGACCGGATTCCCGGCGGAAGGATCGATGACCTCCGCGATGCCGACATCCTGGGCGCGACGCCGGCGGGCGGCGTCCGGATCCAGACCGATGACGCGAAATCCGCGCAAGGCTGCGATTTGGGCGGCGAGATTACCGACCAGGCCCAGCCCCACGACCAGTGCGCTGCCGGTGATCTTGGGATCCAGATGACAGAAGGGGGTCATCGCCACATTGATCATTCGGGCAAAACAGGCCTTGCCCGCATCCATGCCCGCCGGAATCAACGGAAGCAGTGCGCCAGCGGCCACGATCTTATGACTGGCGTGGCAGGCCACCGAGTCCGCCAACATGGGAAAACAAAAAACCGACTGCCCGACCAGGGCCGGATCAAACCCGGGGCCCCCCTTCTCGATGATACCCGCAGCCGTGTATCCTGGAGCAAAAGCCGCCGACCGGACTTCCCGGTACATGGACAATTCCGTCCCCGGACTGATCAACGAGTGGGTAATTCTCAGCCGGCACTCGCCCCACCCCGGAGCATCCGACAAGTCCACATCCCGTAATTCAGCTTTCCGTTGCGCAACAAACATCAATTGACTGGCTTTCATTCAATCTCCTTGATAACCATTCCGTCTTTCACCCTAATGTATTCGTTTCCCATCAAAAACACGACTGCTTAAAAAGGTCGCCCATCGGATTTCAAACATCTCCGGGCGTTACGCACCCACGGTTTCCATGGCAATATCCGCCCAACGAAACAGCCGCTGCGGTTCGTAGTTAACCGTGCTGATATCTTTCAGAATCAGTTCCAGCGGACAGCCCTGGCGTGCGCAAATCGTCACGGTTTTCTGGAGATGTTCGCGAACTTCGCGCTCACTGAATGTCGGCCACGCCAGCAGGGCGGGATTGGGTTTGCGCGAATAAACATAGTCGCTCTTGATTTCCGCGGCGCCGCGCTCTTCGTCCGCCCAGGGGCTCATGGAAATCTTCCGGACGTTCGGAATCCGGCGAACCTCCTTCATCTTCCGATCGAGCGGATCGCAGCAACCGTAGTAAACGAGGGCGAACCGTTTAAAAAGAGGCATGCACAAGTCGATCTCAAATTCCTGGAATAGGGCCGGCGAAACGGTGGAGAACATCTGCGACAGGCCGAACATCCAGAGATCCCGGGTCCGGGGTCGCTTCGGATCAAACCCGGGCGCAGGCACTTCATCGGCATAGGCGCCGGTGCAATGGATCACGGATTGGTGATGGCAGAGAAGCCCCTGGTCTTCCAGTTGATCGAGCATCCGCAGGTACCCATTGACCATTCGTTGGGCCAGTTCCTTCAGATAGGCCGGACGATCCACCATCGTGTAGAGTACCGCTTCCACGCTCATCCAACTGCTGATCGGGTCCCACACCGACAGATAGGGATCGACCCCCTGCTCGAAAATTTCCAGCGTTCCATCAAATAATTGGTGCGCCACTTCCAACCGGCGGGTGGTTTCGTCCGCATCGTGGGTAATGACCGGCGTCTTGATCTTGTCCAGATCGGCATCTGTCTCAAATTGATTGATGTAGGCATGTCCAACAACACTATTGGTGGGGTCTCCAATGGCGACGTGCTCCTTCACGTCAACCTGAAAACCGGTATTAGAAACGGCCCGGTGCACGCGGATAAAGGGTTCCACCACACGGTCCACCGGAAAGTGTTTCCATTGGAAGAGGGTTTTGCGCAGTTGATCCTCATACTGCCGGCATTCTTCATCTTTACAGGCAAGGGTCAGCTCATCGTCGATGTTCATTTCGTTCCAGCACACCTGATCGATCATCACCATGGGGCGTACCGGTTTTCGGGCGTTGAGCCGTCGCCACAAAGTGCGTTTCTCTTCCTGTACCGGAAGGGCGGCGATGTCCGCTACCGCGGAGGCCAGACGCCGGATCACGTCCCTGTCTTTGTTAGATGGAACAGCTCGTTTCATAGCCCAAAATGTGCCCCAACAAAATCTCAAACACAAGCCCAATGTTAAATTTGCAGGCCGCCGCGTTAAAGTCCCTTCGCGGAGTTCGGTCTTTTTCTCTTATCCAATTTTTTTCTCGATTTTCCCTCGCCAAACCCGTCCCAAAATCATAAAAGAGAGTGTTTTTCAACCACTCTCTTTCAAAGAAGGAACGTCATGAAACTCAAACCGTTCAATGTGGGTCCCGTTACGCTCCGCTCCATGCCCTTCTGGTGTGTCGGCAATCCGCTGAGCGATCCTTTCGGTGAGAAAATCCTGCCGCCCATCGACTCCCTTCAGGTTGCCGAAATGCTGGCTTGGGCCGCAGGAGAACGCTTGATCGAAGCCACCAGCTTCCATGATGACGACTTGGTCCCCTGGAATCCCGCCCAGCCGAACGACGACCTCGACCCCTCCAGCACCACCTTCAAAAAGCTCACCCAAATCCGGAAAATTCTCCGGTCGGCCGGACTCGCGATTAACACCGCCACCTGCAGCCTGCACGGAAGCAAAATCTTCCGGAACGGCGGCCTGACCAATCCCGACCCTAAAATCCGCGAATTGGCGCGCCTTAAAGTCGAACGAACCCTGCGCATCGGTCACTTTTTCGGCGCCCGCTATTTCACCTACTGGGTGGCCCGGGATGGTTTTGAAGTGCCGGTCACCGTGGATTGGAACCGGACATTCGGTTGGCTGGCCGGCGCGCTGGACCATGCCGTTGATTATATCAAGGCCCATAAACTGACGAATTACAAAGGGGCCACCATCGAGCCCAAGCCGAACGAACCCCGGGGCCACATGTATTTGCCCACCAGCGGACATGCGGCCGGCTTCATTTGCGGACGCCTCAAGCATCCGGATTTCTGGGGCGTCAACCCGGAACTGTTGCAGCATGAAAGCATGGCCCTGTTGAACGCGGTCCACACCTTGGGCTACCTCATCAGCATCAACAAACTTTCCTTCCTCCATTTCGGCAGTCAGATCAAGGCGCAATTCGATAATGACTTCCCGCCCCTGGTCGGTCCGGAAGGATTGAAGGAAACCGCCCAGATGTTCTGGCTCTTGCGCCAGACCGGCTGGAAAGGTGTGGTGGAATTTGACTGCCACATGCTGCGCACCGAAGGAGATCCCCTCGATGGCATCACCTGCCGTAAGGATTTCATCCGCAACTGCAGTCGCGCGGTGTCCATGGTCCTGGTCCTTTCCGAACGTCTGGAAAAAATCTCGATCCGGGGCTTGAGCGAAACCGAAGCAGACCATCGCTCAATCCAGGCGATGTGCGGCTTGGATTCACGAAAAATCGACGCGCTGACCTGTAAACGTTGAGCTTTTTCATTACAACACTCGAGAGTCTGGCGATCTCCGCCGCCGTGGGAGGGGTGGGGTATCTCGCATCAGCCCGGGGTATGCTCAACCGGAATGCCCTGAAGGTTCTGTCCGCCATCTCTCTGGAAATCGCCCTGCCCTGCCAGATCTTTGCGGCCATCCTGCGTGGATTCAACCCCCAAGCACAGCCGCACTGGTGGCTCCTGCCGCTTTGGTGGGTCGGGTTGACCAGCCTGCAGGTCCTGGTCGCATGGATCACCGGCCGATGGTTCCCCCCGGACCTCCGCCGTGAAGCCCGGCTGGGGTTTATCTACCAAAACGCCATATTCATCCCGTTGGTCATGCTCTCCGATATGTTCGGCGCCACCTCTGGCATCGTGGTCAGCCTCTTTCTGTTCACTCTCTTTTTTTCGGTTTTCTTTTTCAATACCGCGCCCCTTCTTTTTCAGCAGGCGGGGCGGAATTTCCATTGGAACCGGATGCTGACCCCCTCCCTGATCGCCACCGGTACCGCCCTCTTGCTTCATATGGGGAATCTGCATAGCTGGGTGCCTGGCTTCTGTCTCCGCGGCATCGAAATGGTCGGGGCCATCGCCGTGCCGGGATTATTGATGTACCTCGGCGGCTCCATCTATCAGGATCGCGCCGATGCCCGGCAGGTTTTGCCGGGCCCGGTCGTCGGCTTTGTGGTGATTCGGAATCTGTTACTGCCGGGCGTGGTTTTACTGATTGTCCTGGGTTTGCATCTTTCCCGGGAACTGGGTTTATTGCTGGTTCTCCAAGCCTCGATGCCCCCCATTACCGCATTGACCGCCCTGGTGGAGCGGGAAGGTGGGAACCGGGCCTTTACAAACCAAATCATGCTCTCCAGTTTTATAACCGCGTTGATCACGGTCCCCCTCTTCCTCGCGCTTCATCATTGGATTTTAAGCAGGTAACAAACGAAGGCATAGGCCTAACCAGGAGTTCGTCATGAAAAATCAGGTCGGCGTCATCACCCCCCTTTCGGAGAAAGGGCCCATTCTCCACTATGTCTCGGATTTCGGCCTGAAAGCTTGCCAGTTGTGTTGCTGGAATACGGCGCTTTACACCCGCGAACGCGCCAACACGCTCATCCGGGAATTGCGCGAAACCCGGATGAACGTGACCTCCCTCTGGGCCGGGTGGCCGGGTCCCTCCACATGGAATTTCACCGAAGGACCCACAACCCTCGGGATCGTTCCACGGAAATACCGGGCCATTCGAGTCACCGCCCTTAAACAGGCCGCTGATTTTGCCGCGCGAACCGGGCTTCCGGCGATCGTCACCCACTTGGGATTCATCCCGGAAAATCCATCCGACCCGCTCTTCGGCGAGGTGGTGGACACGGTTCGGGAATTGGGCCTCTATTGCAAACGGCGGAAATTGGAATTCTGGTTTGAAACCGGGCAGGAAACCCCGGTCACCCTGCTCCGTCTGATCGAAACCGTCGGCACCGGCAACTTGGGAATCAATCTGGACCCCGCCAATCTGATCCTTTACGGCAAGGGAAACCCGATTGATTCGCTGGAGGTGTTCGGCCGCTACGTCAAGGGGATCCATGCGAAGGACGGGATGTACCCGACCGAAGGCATGAACCTCGGCCATGAAGTCAAAGTCGGAAAAGGTCGGGTGCGATTCCCCGAATTCGTCAAGGCTCTGGCCGCGCTGAAATATAAGGGCGCTTACATTATCGAACGCGAGATTTCCGGAGAACAACAACGGAAAGACATCACCGCCACTCTGCGCGATCTCGAGAAATGGATCGCGCGGAGCTGACGTGGTCATGAACAACCTGACACTCGGCGAGTAATGGGCGGGTGCTGCGCAAATAGATCCAACTGCCGGTCCACAAACGCCCAAACACTCGCCTCTCGCTCCTCCCTCGCCCGGGCGCGGGGGAGAGCGTGGGTGAACGTCCGCTCTAACCGGACAATAATCCGCGGCGGATTGTTGGTACGGTTCTGAGCTTTGTTCGCCTTTCCTAGAAGTTTATGTAGTAGCCATAAACTTCATTTGTTTCCTCGTTAACCCATATGCCGACCACATAGCTTATAGATCCCGTGTAATCTGTTCGATAGCCGTCTTTTTTAAAGAGTCGAGCGTTCGCGCCAAACTCTAGTGGTTTCCACCAAGCAGGTTGTGTGTTGAGGGCATATCTATCTTTTGGAGGGTGATGGTCGGGTGTGAGATTGTTCTTCGCTATCACCGAAGGTAGATCCGAGGGGGATATCTTGATGTGCATCCATGCTGATGGATCCATGGGGTGTTCTTCATATTCTGCACGTATTATCTTAACGCTTGATGGAATTGGATCTCCTAACACGCAACGGTATACATACCATGGCGTGTCCCAGAGAAAGAAGCCGAGCAACAACGCAGCAATTATCACGATTTCGCCAAAGAACACGCGCCACGGGGGAGATCTGCCTTTGATTCTTGCCACTATGGCCGTTGCAAGGACTACAACAAATCCAGCAACTCCACCGAGGAATGCTGTATTAAAGGGAACAATTGCAAAGCCAAGAGTCATTGCTGCAAGACAAAGCAGTAACGTTCCCAGGCACCCAAGTCCGCACCCCGAACAGCCGGGCAATAGCACGGTCTTGCCGATACCTGGTTGAGTCTGTTTCTTTTCTTTAGTCATCTTGTTGGCGAACATTTTATCTGTTGCTGATTACATTTACTGGTTTTCAAGACAACCAACAACAGTAAAAAGATGCAATTTAATCGTTATATGAAAAAACATTGAGGCATTTAAATGATTTCTTTGTTTTTCGATTACAATTGCTGGCATTTTGCCAGGATATGTTGCCGACTACATGTCCCGGACATTTTTACGAGGAGAAGGATCTAAAAGCACTAAAAATACTTTACAATTGCCCGGTTTTCCCAAGCATTCCTCAGTCCATTCTCTAAATCGGAACAATTCAGTTAGTGTACGTTTCCGAGGTGGCCCGACGCGTCCCTGCGGCGGGATATTCTCTTCGTTCTTGATCTAATGCCGTGCGAGGGACCGCCCGGCCCACCCCCGAAATTTGTCGTATTGTTGTTTACAGTTTCAGCATCGAAACTGAATCGTTCCCGCTGCGGCATTCGTTCGCCAGGCATTTATTGCTCAATGACGTCGATATCCGCCAAATCCAGGAATATCTCCGGCATCAGAAACGAAGCGGGGAAGACGAAAGACGGGCTTCTACCCCATCAACGCAGCCGCCTGCTCCGCCACCTTGCGATAGGCGGCCGCATATTGCTTGATGAGGGCTGGTCGGTATTTTTTAAACCAGGGGATCCCGATGACGGTGCTGGAAGTCCCCTCGCTCACCGGCAAGGCGCCCTTCCCTTGGCGCACATCGCGCTGGCCAAAGGCGATCATCGTCGGCTTGCCCATGTGGAACAGGTCGGCCGTGTGAAACACATTATGTAAATGCAGGGCTGAATTGGTCCCGGGGTGAGTCCAGACGCCCTCGGCCCGCAGCGCTTCGCAGAATTTAGCCGCCGGCAGCCCGCCCAGTTCTTCAGCCCGATACAAACCTCTGGCCGCATACCAGCCGGCCATCGTACTCCCGGATTTTTTCGGGGGGCGATGCGCCTTGAGGCCCGGCACGCCTTCCAATAAATCCCAGAAATAATTCATCGCCTTTTGAATTTCCTTGATCCGCTTCGGATAGTATTTCAATTGGACCCGCCCCATCGCCGAACACGTCTGGTTCATGCGATGTTTGGCGCCGCCCAGCGGCACTCCGGAAAATTGCTGGAGTTCCTTGCTCGTGATCTGCTGGTCGGCCTTGTTGTAGGTGGATGCAAGCCCCGTGCGTTCGTAATGACCGTAGGCCACGCATCGTTCGTATAAATCACGGTTATTGGTAACCATCATCCCCGCTTCGCCGATCGCAAAACTTTTCCCGGCCATCAGGCTCATCGCGGCAATGTCGCCGAAGGTTCCCACCATCCGCCCCTTGTACAAACCGCCCTGCGCGTGCGAGACATCCTCGATCACCTTCACCTTATGCTTGCGGGCGATGCGCATGATTTTATCCATGTCACACGGATACCCGGCATAGTGGACCACCATGATGGCCCGGGTTTTGGGGCCGATCCGATGCTCGATGTCGGCCGGATCAATGCAGAGGGTGTCCGGATCGATATCGGCAAAGTTCACCGCCGCGCCCAATGACAACGCCGACGTGCAACTGGCCCAGTAGGTCATGCTCGGACAAATCACTTCATCGCCGGCCCCCACTCCGCAGGCCCACATCGCGGCATGCAGCGCCGAGGTCCCGTTGCAATAACCCAGGGAATATTTCATCCCCATCCAGGTGCGGAACTCGCGCTCGAATTCCTTGGTGATCGGGGTGCCGCTCATGGCGCCGGCCCGCAACACGTCCAGTACCGCTTTCTCGTCCTCGGCCGTCACAATCGGCCAACGAAACATATCCCCTTCGGGTAACGTCACACTTTTCGGGCCGCCCAACAAAGCTAATTTCGATCGGATCTTTTTCATTCGACGGAGTCCTTTAACTGCGCGGCTTGCTCCGCCACCTTGCGATAGGCGGCCGCATATTGTTTAATGAGAGCAGGCTTGTCTTTCTTGAACCACGGCACCCCGATGACCGTGGCATCGACCGCTTCCGAAACCGGCAATGAGCCCGGACCCTGGCGGACATCGCGCTGGCCAAAGGAGATCATCGTCGGCCGGCCCATGTGGAAGAGATCGGCCGTGTGAAACACGTTATGCAGATGAAGCGGGAAATTAGAGCCCGGATGCGCCATCGGCACCCCTTCCGCCCGAACGGCCTCGCAGAATTTGGCCGCCGACAGGCCTCCCAGTTCCTGGGCCCGGTAGAGGCCCCGCGCATAATACCAACCGCCCATGGTACTGCCCGATTTTTTCGAAGGGCGATGCGCCTTGAGGCCCGGCACACCTTCCAGGAGATCCCAAAAACGATTCATGGCGGCCTGAATTTCCTTCATCCGCCGGGGGTAATATTTCAATTGGACCCGGCCCATCGCCGAGCAGGTCTGGTTCATCCGATGCTTGGCGCCGCCCAACGGCACTCCGGAGAATTGCTGAAGTTCCTTGCTCGTGATCTGCTGGTCGGCCTTGTTGTAGGTGGAAGCGAGCCCCGTGCGTTCGTAATGGCCATAGGCCACGCACCGCTCATACAAATCGCGGTTATGGGTGACCATTATCCCCGCTTCGCCAATGGCAAAGCTTTTCCCGGACATCAGGCTCATCGCGCCGATGTCGCCGATCGTCCCCACCTTGCGCCCTTTGTACAATCCGCCCTGGGCATGCGACACATCCTCGATCACCTTCACCCTGTGCTTGCGGGCGATCCGCATGATTTTATCCATGTCGCAGGGATATCCGCAATAATGCACCACGACGATCGCCCGGGTTTTCGGGCCGATCCGGTGTTCGATATCGTCGGGATCGATACACAGGGTGTCGGGATCAATGTCGGCAAAGTTCACCGCCGCGCCCAACGACAGGGCCGCCGTGCAACTCGCCCAATAGGTCATGCTCGGCGCGATCAGTTCATCCCCCGCCCCGACTCCGCAAGCCCACATCGCCGCGTGCAGCGCCGCCGTGCCGTTGCAATAGCCCAGCGAATATTTCGTCCCCAGCCAGGCGCGGAATTCACGTTCGAACTCCTTGGTGATGGGCGTGCCGCTCATGGCGCCGGCCCGGACCACATCCAGCACGGCCATCTCATCCTCGGCGGTCACCATCGGCCAGCGGAAAATGTCGCCATCCGGGAGGGTCACGCTTTTGGGGCCCCCCTTTAAAGCGAGTTTCGGATTTGTTTTTTTCATTCGAGTCCTTGTGTAGATGAAAGATGCCATAGGATGATTCCGTCAAAAGTAAGATAAATCTAGCCCGGCGTCATCAATTATTTTGGGGGAGGCGACACTGGGACGCATCTGCGATTCGGTGCAATGATCGCTTGAATCCAAGTAAGTTGGGCATTCCTGCCCGACTCCGGGGAGGAAGGGGAATATCAGGCAAGAATGCCTACAGGGGAGCCGGTTGTGGAGTGCACCCAATCGCAGACACGCGGCGGGACATATTATCGATGTCGCAGACGGAAGAATAGGGCTCTCTCGTCCGGCGCTATGGGAACATCGACCCGTCCGGTCGTGAGGTTGGGAATCCAATTGGTCACCGGATCCCAGTCGCCAGTCATCAAATTGGTTGAGCTCTCCAGCGCAATAGTTTCCGACCGTGCCATATCGTTGCAATCCAACAACACGCTATCGGCGCCGACGGTCATTTCCGAAATCCAGGGGGGCGAAAAAGCGCACATCCGAGCCGCATACATCTGATTGCGCCAACTCCCCATGAACCACACGCCGGGCACTTTATGCACCCCGAAATCACTGGCCCCTTTGAGAGTCCCCACCACCATCGCATCCCCGTCACTCAGCACACCGATTCCGTAAGCGTAATCCGTGTCGTCTCCCCCCGCCCGCGCGGCCCACAAAAACTCGCCCTGGCTGCTCAGCTTGGTCACAAAAACATCGGCTGAATTGCCTCGGGCGACCACTTGGTGCGAACCGAATTCAGCGGTGCCTTCGAACGCGCCGCAAATGATGACGGTGTCATACACACCACAGGCGATGGCATCGCCGGCCAGGGCGGCATTGGTGCCGGTGGCGTTGGTGGCCCAAAGGAAGGCGCCATCCGGATCAAGTTTCGCAACGAACATATCGCGCGCCTGCTTGCTGGTGAGCAGAAACGGGCCAAAGCGTCCCCGAAGTCCGAACGTGCCGGTGATCAATGCATTGCCCTTCGAGTCCATCACAATGGCATCACCGCCGTCATCCAACAGGGTGAAATTGGTTTGCCCTCCCTGTACGGCCCAGAGGCCGTTGCCGTTCGGCGCAAGCTTCATCACGAACATGTTCTCGGTTTGTGACGAAGCCGTGACCAGGGTGCTGGCACCCACCACCAGATTCGAGCCGGTGAAGGTACCGATAACGTAAATGTTACTAGCGGCATCCACATCGACATCGCGTAACCACACGCTACCTCCCGTCTGAGTGGGCCGACCATAGTTCACCCACAGATACTGCCCGGCGGGATCGAGTTTGGCGACGAAGTAACTCCAGTCGTTCAGGGTGTTCGTGAAAGACCCAAACACGGCGTTCCCGGAACACTGGCCGACCACGATCACGTTGCCGGCGGGATCGGAGGCCACTCCGTACGCAACATCATCGCTCCCCCCACCGCCTCTCACCGCCCAGAGGAAGGCGCCATCCAAACCCGCCTTGGCAATGAAAACGTCGTAGTCATTCTGCGCAACCTGGACGACGTGAGAACCGAAGGCCAGATTTTTCGAGAATTCGCCCGTGAGCAGGACATTACCCTGCGGGTCCACGTCGATATCCCGGACCCGGTCAAACATTGCACCGGTTGCGCAATTAGCCCAGAGGTAGTTCCCTTGGGGATTGACTTTAACCAAAAAGATATCGGAAAAGCCGTCATAGGGGGACAAGACGTTTGTTCCAAAAACGTTGGTCTCACTAAACCAACCGGCAATGTAAGCATTCCCATTGGAATCGACCGCCACGGCCCGGGCGTCCGCATTCGCCTTCTGGGCCCAGACCCAGGCCGGCTCCACCGCCACACTCTGAAGAACGCCGAGAAGGATCTGACTCAACAGCATCCAGACAAATGAGATCGATATCTTCATGAAATAAACCTACCCAATGAGAAACCCCGAAACAAGTCGATTCGCCCTATGGGGCGAAGGTCAAAATTCAGGAAAAATCAATTTCCCTTATTTTTGCTGGTAAGTATATATAAAGAGATACTCTCGGGAAACAGGAAATCAATTGCATCCCCCGAGGAGATGGGTTAGCTTAAAAAGAGCGCGACTCTGTCCGTTAACGGGACCTTGGAGCAGACCCCAAGGCAAGCCCCATCGGCAAACGCTTGGCGGCTGAGCGGAGGCTGCCAGCAGGAAGGGATTCATGTATTCTTGGCGATGGATGTGGAGATGCATTCGCGTTCTATTGTATCTGGTCTTGATGGCCCTCTTGATCCTGGGCGAAAAATCGACCTCACCTGTAATTCGCGGATGCCTCGCCGGATTCCTGATCGCCGATATCCTGACGGATATTCTTTTCTGCCTGATCACCCTGCCCACCCTTGACGGCCGGGAAGCCGTGGAAGCCTCGATCAAAACATTCGCAACCCTGGTTGTAGTCCACTATTGGGGATTCAAAATCCCTCCCGAAGCCGACGCCCTCGGTCCGGGATTTATCGTTTCCATCCTGACCGCCGCGATCAAAATGTTCGGGTTTTTCATTCGGATTTTTCCGGGGATATATGACCCGGAAGAAAGCTGAGCCCTTGCCGGCTCAGGCTGATCTAGGCCAGCAATTGACGAAGCCGCCCGGTCAATTTGTCCAGATTAAACGGCTTTTGAATAAACGACACCCGCTTGCAGTTGACAAAATGCCGCGCGGTCTCTTCCTCGTCGAATCCGGTACAGATCAAAACCGGTAAGCGGGGTTGCAGATATCGGATACGATGGAAGGTCTCCACCCCGTCCAAGCCGGGCATGCTCATGTCGATCAGGGCCGCTGTGAACCGATTCGGCTCAGCCTGAAGCAGAGCAATCACTTCCGGTCCGTCAGCCGCCGTGACCACCTGGAATCCCATCCGCTCCAACATCCGCCGGGACACCACCCGGATCGATTCTTCATCATCCGCCAACAACACCGTACCGCTCCCCCGCCATTCGACGACCTCGGGAGCAGAAGCCGGGGTAACCGCGATCGCCGGGGCCTCCGGTTCGGCCGGAAGGGCGGGAAAGAAGACTTTGAAGAGTGAACCACTGCCTTTGCGGCTGGTCACCTGCAGGGTCCCTTGGTGACCGCGGATAATGCCTAAAACAGCCGCCAGGCCCAGCCCTCGCCCCGATGTCTTGGTGGTGAAGAAGGGGTCGAAAATGCGGCTCAAAACATCGGCCTCCATCCCGCACCCGGTATCGGCCACCTCGATGAAGACATAGCTCCCGCCGGGCAGGTTTTCCCCAAACAACGTGTGCCGGAGAAACTCGCGGGAACACTCCATCACCTCGGTCCGTAACGTGATGAAACCCTCCCGATCTTCCAAGGCATCGGAAGCGTTCGTGATCAGATTCATGACGATCTGGCGGATCTGCGTGGGATCGGCCTGAATCCGCGGCAGGGAATCATCGAAAAAGTAACGGAGGACCGCCTTCTTCGAAATGGAGACCGAGAGCAGATGGGGCATTTCCCGAATCGCCGCGTTCAGATCCATCGTCTCCCGGTTCAGGCGGCCGCGTCCGGAATACGCCAGCAGTTGCTGGCAAAGTTCCGATGCCCGCCGTCCGTTTTTCTGGATGCCTTCGAGATCACTGCGCAATTCGTCATTCGTGATCTCCGGCAGCAGGGCCAAATCCGCATAGCCCATGATCGCCATCAACAGGTTGTTGAAATCATGCGCAATCCCACCGGCCAGGACCCCGAGACTTTCCAGTTTCTGAACATGCAACATCTGGCTTTCCAAGGTGCGGCGTTCATTTTCCGCCTGGGTCCGTTCAGATAAATCGCGGACAAAGGCGATGATAAATTCCTCTTGTTCGTACTCCAAATGGCAGGCTTTGATTTCCACCGGAACCTGTCCCCCATCTTTCCGAAGGAACCGGGCCAGACGCGTCATGACGCGGGAGGTCCGCAGGGAGCAAATCTCTTCCGCCCATTTTTCCGGCGTGGATTCCCGATCGAAATCGAATATCCGTAACCCCAGCAACTCGCTCCGTGAATATCCCAACAATCCCTCGGCGGATTCGTTAACATAGAAGAGGGTGGCATTGGGCCGGAACCACAGAGCCGCCTCGGCTCCGTGTTCCAGCGCGAATTGCATGAATCGCAGGGAACGCTCCGCCCGTTTTCGCTCGGTGATGTCGGCAAAAACCGCCGCCATGTGCCCGGGCAAAATCTGGAACGCATGCACTTCATAGGCCCCCGTGATCTGCGCGTCCCGATATTGAATTTGTTCAGTGTCCCATCCGACCCCGGTCGCCGCCACGTCCCGATAGTGTTGGGGAATCCCGGTCCCCACCAGGGACGGAAAGGCCTCCTCAATCGTCTTTCCTAAAAATTGTTGATGGTGAGTCTTTAACAGGCGGTCGGACCCGGGATTGGCGCCAATGAAGACCAGGCGGTTGTCCGGATCCAGCCGGTACAGATGAATCCCCAGCGGCAGACTTTCCATCACCTTGCGCAACCGTTGTTCGCTCTCCTGCAGGGCGAGTTCGGCCTGCTTCCGATAGGAAATATCCTGGATGACGGCCAGAACCATTTCCAGCCGGCCATTATCTCCGCGCACACAGGTCGCATTGACATACGCTTGCAACATCTCCCCGTTGCGCCGGACAAACCGCTTTTCCAGAGCGTACTCATCCAACCGGCCGTCCAGCAGTCCGTCGAATTTACGGCGCTCAACCACCAGGTCCTCCGGATGGGTCACTTCCGCCCAGGTTTTTTTCTTCAGCTCCTCGGCGGAGTAACCCAGCAATTCACAAAACCGGCGATTCACCTCCATCCACCGCTTGTCCGGCCCGATGATCGCCATCCCACTCACCCCCAACCGGAAATAGTTGCGAAACATCATTTCGCTCCGCCGGATCGAATCCTCCAAGGCCGCCGTTCGAATCACGGAGCCGATCACACCCCATTCCATGACCAGGATCAGGGCGAGAAATGAATATTCGATCAGATACGGACCGGGATAGAGTCCCAGGGACACTACCGCATCATTCACCACTCCCAGGAAAAAAGCGAAGGTTCCGAAAATCAGGGGTCCCACCCGCCGGCGATCCCCCCGGATCCACAGACGGCGAATCAGCACGACGCAATAAATAAAAATGAGCGCCCCACTCAAGGACATCACCCCGGTACTCGGCCCCGCGGTCATTTCCTGATAGTCCAGGCTCCCCCCCCAGGGTAATTTCACGGTCTTGATCAGCGGCTCATGCGTCCAGGCCCAGTGATACTGGGTGACGATATTAAAGAGGATCAACAGGCTGTAAAGCAGGGTCAGGCCATAGACGACCGGTCGGATCGCCCGCCCGGTATAATCTGAAATGAACCAGATAAAAGCGATCGCCACCAACCCCAACGCCAAAACCTGACGTTCCTGCCAGATCACCCCGACCTCTGGCGACGAGGCCCCGTAAAGGCCCACACAAAACAGATCGTAAACCCCGATCATCAGGCAGACCAGGGCAAATGTCAGATCGACCCGACGGGTGGGACGTCGGGCATAAATCAAGAAATGGTAGGCCGAAGCACAAAAGGCGATAACCGCCAATATCAAGGTCGGCACCGAAGTTTGCGGCATAAATGCGGCCTTTGGGGCTACACGGGGTTAAGCCAACTACCGAATCACACGGGCACCCTTGGTCTTCAAGCAGGCCTCCACTTCTTTAAGCGTCACCATGCTGGTATCCCCTGGAGTGGTCATGGCCAGCGCCCCATGTGCGGCTCCATAATTAACGGCATCCTGGGGCGTCTTGCCGGCCAGAAAGGCATAGGCCACGCCGGAGGCAAAACTGTCGCCGCCCCCCACCCGGTCATAAATTTCCAGATCGTTCCGCAAGGGCGCCTGGTAAAATTCGCCGTCGGCGTAAATGATCGCGCTCCAATCGTTGACCGACGCCGTCTTGGCATTGCGCAGGGTCGTCGCCACAACTTTGAAATTCGGGAACATCTTGAAGACTTCCGTGATCATTTTCTTGAAATTGGCGGGATCGATCGACGAAATGTGCTCATCCATCCCCGGCACCGTGAATCCCAGGGCCGCCGTGAAATCCTCCTCGTTCCCGATCATGACATCGACCAGGGGTGCGATCCGTCGATTGATTTCAACCGCCTTCGCCGTCCCCCCCTGGGATTTCCAGAGCGAAGCCCGGAAATTGAGATCATAGGAAACGATGGTCCCGGCCGCGTGCGCGGCTTCCATGGCTTCGATGACCAACGCCGAAGTGGTGGCCGACAAGGCGGCAAAAATCCCGCCACAATGGAACCAGCGCACGCCCTCTTCCTTGAAAATCCGGTTCCAATCGATGTCGCCGGGCTTCATTTGCGAGGCGGCGGTATGCCCCCGATCCGAACAACCCAAAGCGGGGCGAACGCCAAAACCCCGCTCGGTAAAATTAAGACCCACCCGGGCGTCCTTGCCAATGCCGTCGAACGGCACCCACTTCACGGGCGACAAATCCACTCCGCCCTGCAACATGAAATCTTCCAATAAATGGCCCAGATCATTATCGACAATCGCGGTCACCATGGCGGTTTTCAACCCGAAACATTTCCGGAGGCCCCGGACCACATTGTATTCTCCGCCCCCTTCCCAAACCTTGAATTCACGGGCCGTCCGGATTCGCATATCCCCGGGGTCCAAACGCAACATCACTTCACCCAGGGCAATCGCATCCCATTTACACTCTGCTTTAGCTTTTACTTTAAGGGCCATGATGTTCTCCAAAGGGTGACTCTGTTGGTTAAAGTCTCCTTGTTTGTGCCGCAAAAGTCAATCGAGAGATTTACACGCCCAGCGGCTCGGGCGCATCTGCGATTCGGTGCCAATTCGCCTATTTCCTTGATAAACCGCCCCGGGTGGGGCTTCGCCCACAACCCGATTCCCCGTTGTTGTGGGCCGGGCCTCTGCGCCCGGCGTCCGCGGATCCAGCCCCCTCCCTCTCCAGACGCCCGCCCCAGAGGACGGGCCAACATCGATTGAAAACGGGGCCCAGAGGCTCTTATCGTACGTCAGGGCGCAGCTTCTACAATCGTTTCCAGCGACAGATTCTCGCCCTTGACCATTGAGAAAAATCGCATATTCATGCCCCATCCCCGACCCATTCGCCCATCGAAGGCCACCATGATTTCATTGCGACCGGCCCTGAATTCAACCGCATGGGGATATTCGTCGGGCTGGCACGGATTCGTCGCCTTCAAATTAGCGGCCACGGCCCGGCTATTAACCCAAATCCGATAGGGACTATCCGCCCCCATGGATAGTTTGTACGTCCCCGCCGCCGCCACCTCAACCGCTGTCCGTAAATAAAACAGGCCCGGTTGGGGAGCGGCTACATCCTGCGGCATCACCAGGGTCGTTGCCGCCGAATAGGGCGCACGCCAGGCCAATCCATCCTCGGGAAATGCGGCATTCGCCACCTCCCGGTCGGCCAGGGGTCCGGTGATCTTCCATTGGACCAAAAACCCCGATCCGGTCTGTCCCCCCGCCGGGATGGGCCCCAATACCGGCAACCCCATTCCCCGCCCGTCGGTAATGGTACAATCCGGATCCAGCCCATATCCGTAGGAAAAGCCAAACGCCAGGGTCGGCGACTGGCTCGCCTCCAAGATCACCCGATCCTCTTCGACCTGAATTTTGTAAACCATCCCCATCGGCTTGCCGGTGGAATCCAAAACCGCAAACCCCCGCGGCAATCCCTGACTGCGCAATCCTCCCACGACATTCTTAAAGCGAACTTCGAACCACTGGACCCGAGGATCCGCCGGGGATTTACGCAGGCACGTCCGGATCGATCCCAAACGGAGGCTTCCGGCTTCCTTCAAATTGCCCAGCGCCAGTCGATCCGCCATCCGGGCCATTCGCTCGCCTAAAATCCGCAATCCGTTGGAACCGATATGGATCATGTCGTCCAATTCGAGATCGATCGACGGCACCACTTCCAGATTCTTGATATGATCGACTAATTTTCGCTGTTGATCCTGGATCGCATTCCAACACACCGGCGACCACCCCTCGCTGATCACCCGCCCGATTTGGACGGTGATCCACGGCAGGTTGGGTTGCTTGAAATCGGTGCGGGTCGCCGCCACCAACTGCTTCATTTTTTCGGTATAAACCCGAACGGCCTCGGCATTGGCATCGGATTCACCCTGATACCAGAGGATTCCCCGAACCGGCTGCCCCAATTTATTAAACCGGCGCAATAGCGCCCCGTAAAGGGATTTCCCCCCCAGATCCTTCAATTCGGGCGACCACTGTGCCATCGAGGTGCCGCCATGCCCACAAGACACCAAACCCTGGGGAACTCCCGTTCGCCGGACCATTTCGGTTCCAAAGAAAATGCCGAGCCCCACCCCTTTGACAGAAGTCCGGCGTTCGCGCTCGGCCAATGCCGCAGACAATCGTTGTCCGGCATTATGCACAGGATCCACGGCTTCGTTTAATTGATGCAAAGGATCGCGAGCCAATCCCCATTCATCGCGCATGTAAAAGCAACGGACCAGCGGGTGGGGTTTCGGAGCCCGGTTCATGTTCCCAATCCCCTGCATGTTACTCTGCCCCGCCATAAACCAGACATCCCCGACATAAATTTCCCGAACCGCCATTTTGTCAAACGACCGCCCCTGCCCCGCCAGACGAAATTCAACGGTATAAGGTCCGCCCACGGGGATCCGGTCCAAAACGGCCTGGAAATGCCCGCCGGCCGCTTTCCCAACCGGACGCCAGTTCCAACCTTTCAGCGGTTGAACCCCTTTCAAAATCCGCGCTTCAACCGGTCCTTCCCCCATCCCCTCGCCGGCAATCCGCACCGTGCCCAGATTTTTCGCATTCCGTTGGAGAACCTGTCCGCTTATTAACCCATTTTTAATATTCATCGTTTTTTATTCCTATGAAATCTTCAAGATTTACCGCGCTGAACTGCGCCAAGCGTCCTGAACAACCGGTACATTTCAGTAATGTTATCCTTGGGAACATCGTCCATCATCGCGCTGGCGGTGGCCAGGCATAAACCGGGATGAGGCCATTCGGTTAACACCCGTTGAACTTCGCGCTGAATATCGGCGAATGTCCCATTGCGCACCACCTCGATGGAGGAGACCGAGCCCCACAGGATCAAAGGGTCACCGTTTCGGGCATGCAGTTTGGCCACTTCGGTGATGCGCGTGCCGCATTCCTCCTGAAAGCCCTGAAATCCGGCGATGCCGATGTCGATCAACGGCTGAATCATGTCGTTCATGTTGCCGTCGCTGTGCCAGACCAGCTTGAAACCGGCATTGACCAACGGGGCCAGCGCATGGTCCAGATGCGGAAAAAAGCGCTGCGTCATAATCGCAGGCGATATCATGTTTCCGGTTTGGGTCGTCACGTCTTCACCCAGATATCCGATGCGGATCCAATTC
Organism: uncultured bacterium; assembly: GCA_903824675.1. Classification (GTDB taxonomy): domain Bacteria; phylum Verrucomicrobiota; class Kiritimatiellia; order CAIKKV01; family CAIJXV01; genus CAIJXV01. The sequence continues at coordinate 25,758 of CAIJXV010000083.1, read as the reverse complement.
AACCGTTGGGCGGCTTCAACCACGCACTCGTTATGAAATCGAGCACACCCCGCCTGGGTACGCCAATACCGCTCCATTACGTCCGGATAGGCGGCAACGGCCATGAAGAATCCTTCGTAGCCGTATTTGCCGTAGGGGAACCCGATACTATGCGGTCCGTGAGCGTCCATCCCGAAAAACCAGACGCAGTCGTCTCCCAGCTTGCGTTGAAGCGTAATCTGGTAATCGCAGATTTCGCGGATTTCATCTTCTCTTTTCGCTCGAAGATCCTTCAGGTATTGTTCGGCACCGACGCTGGTTAACTCCAGGTCTTCGGCCACCACATCCGGGTTGCTCCAGTCTTTCTGCTCGCCGAGCGACCAGCTTCGCTGCTCTTCTTCCCGCGGAGGAAAGGCCAACTGTTCGCAGAAATCAACGCCCAGGATTTTAAAGGCCCTCACATGCGCCGCAATTTGATCGGCCCAATACTCCTCCGCCAAAAGGCCGGTGAGATGTTGCACATAATTCGCCGTCAGCCAGTTCATCATGATGGGCAGGCGATCGGCGGGCTCGAAATTCATGGTCTTTAGAAATCGTTCGCGCGGACTTAATTCTTGCATAGGTTGGTCCTAAATGTGCAAAACTTCCTGAAAGTCAAACTCCGTCGGGTATGATTGCGAAGAATGCTTTCGGTGTCGAGTTTCAAGTGGGGCGCTATTCCATGTCACCGTCCGATCATGGCATAAGCTCCGCATAGCGGCGGTCCCTGACAGGTTCGGGCCGCGGGCAGACGGCTCGCGGGGACCTACTCCGTCACGCCACGGCGTGACTACGAAGGCTGGAACGCTCGCTCTCCAAAAGACGACATCGTGACAATCGAGAGGATTCTCCTGGCGAGACTCTGGCGAGCCGCTCGGGCCTGTCACCGCCCGGCCCTTGACCTTGATGGGACCGAAGTCCTATGATGTGCCGCATCAGCAAGAAAGCGCCACTCTCAACATCGGAACCCACATCATGAATCTTCTCATCATCGGAGGCAGTGGACATGTCAGCGGTGCCATCGCTTCAGCAGCCGTTGCGGCGCATCACGCAGTTTGGACGGTAACCCGGGGAAACCGCCCCCTTTCGTCCGGGGTCACTTCATTGATCGCCGACCGCAAAGCCCCGGGGGCCCTGGCTAAAATCGTTGCCGATCAAAATCAAACCTGGGATCTGGTCGTCGATTGCATCGGATATGATGAGCCCGATGTGCGCCAGGATATCGAGGTCTTCCGCGCCTGTGCCCGGCACCTGGTCTTCATCTCAACCGATTTCGTCTATGATCCCATCCATCGCCGTTTTCCCCAGCCCGAAACGGCGGATCACTGGGCTTCGGGTCACTCGGGCAGCCTGAATTACGGCCGATGCAAACGGCTTTGCGAACTGGCCTTGATCGATGGTGACACCGGCGCTATGGGGTGGACTGTTTTTCGGCCCTGCCATATCTACGGACCGACCTCCGAACTCGGCTGTCTCCCGCTTCACGGACGGGATCCGAAACTCATCGATCGATTGCGGGCGGGCGAAACGCTTCGTCTGGTCGGTGGCGGCCGTTTCCTGCAGCAACCCATCCTGGCGTCCGATCTCGCCCAAACCGTACTCAGTGTGGTCGGCAACCCGAAATCCAAGGGTCGCATCTTCAACCTCGCGGGCCCGGACATCCTGGAATCCCGCGAGTATTATCGGATTGTGGCGGAAACCCTGGGTGTGGAGTTGAAGGTTCAAGAGGTGTCCATTGCCGACTATCTGGCCGAACAGCCCGACCAGTTGCCGTTCATCTGCCATCGCATTTATGATCTCAGCCAACTGCGAGCGTGTGGTCTCAGCGTCCCCTCAACTCCCATCATCACGGGGCTCCGCCAGCATTTGGCCGGCCTGCTTGCAAAACGAAATGAATAGCCGCGTTTGAAAGGCGCCGTTTCCAAAATCCGTCTTGTGTGCTTTTGCCTAAACCTATAGGCTAAACTCCTAAAGTCTAAATAACCTGCCAATTTTTCATGAAACACCAGCCCAATATCCTGCTGATCACGACGGATCAACAATCGGCCTGCGCCCTGGGTTGTGCTGGAAATCCCCACCTGCAAACCCCGGCCATGGACAGCCTCGCCGCCCAGGGTGTCCGCTTCGATCGCGCCTATTGCACCCAGCCTCTCTGCACTCCCTCCCGCGCCAGTCTCTTCACCGGCCGGATGCCCCATCAATGTGAGGCCACCGCCAATAACCGGGAAATCTGCGCCGCGATCCGTCCCCTCGGCTTGGGAAACTGGCTCCGTCAAGCCGGGTATGAATGCGTCTATGGCGGCAAATGGCATGTCGCCCCCGTTGCCATGCCGTCTCAAAACGAACATGGCTTCACGGTCCTCGCCGGATTCGATGATAACCGCCTACCTCCCGCCTGTACGAATTTCTTCCGGGAATGGACCCGCCGTCCGGCGGGAGCCCGTAAACCCTTTTTCCTCTCGGCCAATTTCGATAACCCGCACAACATCTGCGAATATGCCCGCAACATGACGCTCCCCTGGCTTCAATTGCCGGCACCCCCACCCCCCGAAGACTGCCCCCCGCTCCCTCCCAATTTTCTCCCCTCCCAACCGGAACCGGAAATCATCCGCATTGAACAATCCTGTAATTTCTCAATCCATCCCACCCGGGACTGGACCGAAGCCGATTGGCGCCGCTTTCGCTGGGCGTATTTCCGGTTGATCGAGTGGGTTGATGCCCGGATCCAGATGCTGCTCAAGGGCCTGGCTGAAACCGGTCTTGCGGACGATACGGTGGTGGTCTTTACCAGCGATCATGGCGATGGACAGGGGGCCCATCAATGGAACCAGAAATCCCTGCTCTACGAGGAAGTCATCCGCGTTCCCCTGATGATTCGGGAGCCGGGCCGGCCCGGGGGCCGGACCGATTCGCGGCTGGTGTCCAATGGGCTGGACCTGTTCCCGACCCTCTGCGCCTATGCCGGCTGCGAACCGCCACCCGACCTGACCGGCCTGAACCTGCGCGCTGAAACCCTGGCTCCCCCGCGACCCGGACTGGCCATTGAATGTTTCTTCGATGGCGGACGCGGATATGGGACAACCGGGCGGGCCTGGGTTGAAAAGGATTGGAAATACGTGGTCTACGATAAAGGCCGGAATCGCGAGCAATTGTTCAACCTGGCCGAAGATCCGGGCGAGATGCGCAATCTCGCATTCGACCCGGCATTCCAATCCCAGGTCGTAACCGCCCGCAAACGCCTGCGCGCCGCCTGCGAACGAACCGCCGATCCCTACCGCGGTTTCGCGGATTAATAAATTAAAAATGACCCGCCTGCAAGCCCAGTCAGGCCGCCGCTTCGGCCAGGGTCAGGCCCTCGGTCGAATCGATTGTCAATCCCGTTTCTACGGGCGACTCGGTCAAGCGTGCCCCGGCTTCAGGTGTGTAGGTGCCCTTGCCCACCGTCCGGGTCACGACACAAATCCGCGCGCCGGGCAAACTCTCCTGCGCCCGCTTCACGCCCGCCGCACAGGCGAGCGGAATGATCACATCCGCCTCATCCAACAGACGGCGGATCCCGTCTTCCCCGATATTCTTTTTTAGCGAATCCCCGGCGCAGGCGATCGGCAACACCTCGCGGCAAATCACCTGGAATCCGTCCGCGACCAGTTTCTCCGTCAAACTGGCCAATCCCTGCTCGCCCCCCAACCCATCGCTGAGCCGGGCACAACAGCCGCAACTGAGAACCGCAATCCGGCTCCCCGGCGTCAACTGCGCCCGAAGGGTTTCATAATCAAAAAGTCGGACCGTTAAAGTGGCCATAGACTTATTCCTTAAATAAAGCGCCCAGAACGATCAAACAAGGTCGTCATGGCGGCTTCCTGCGCCTCGCCACTCAGGCGGGCGAGGCTACCTTCATTACCTCATCCCCCAGATGTATTCGATATCTCTGGAGTCGGCTGTTCGGCTTATCAGGAATGGTGTAGGCCACAAGCCTCGCTTTCATTAAATCGGCCAAAGCCTTCCGAAGCGCGCGGCTCACGGACTTATGCCCTATCGCCACGGCCATGCGCGAACGGGACAGCGCCCCTTTAAAAACGGCCTGCATGACTCGATCATGGACCGACTCCGCCCCCCACTCCGGCCTCCACTCCGGCCTTACACGCCACAACTCTGTCCTCGACTCTGACCTCAACTCTGTCCCCGACTCTGACCCACTGACTTTTGCCTTTGGCCGCCATAGAGTTGCGACAAAATGCGGGCCGCATTGCCTGAAGTCGGGTTCGGGCAGACCAGCCGTCCGGCATTCGGCGATCATGTCGGTGATGCCGGTTCCAGCCTTCTCGACATACTTCACACGGAAAAGGGGTTCGGCAATCAAGGGATTGCGAGGGATAGGACCATGGGGCGCTCTCAACAGTTCGGGGGTTAGACCAGGCGGCAGTTCACCAGGATTCCAGACTTCAACACGATCAGCATAGACGATGACCTGCACAAAACCGTTATGGCGGTAATTGCGGTGTGCAACCCCGTTAACGATCGCTTCTGTGATGACCGACCGAGGAATTTCAAAGTCCCCGGGGGCCTGCGTGCTGTGTGATCGTGTGCCAACAGTGCGGTCAAGTTTACCGAGGACGAACTCCACGGATTGATCAATCACCTCGAACAGCCGCCCCTCATAAGGTTGCTGGGAGGCGATAGGTTTGTGCTTCTCCGTCCCAAAGAAATGAAAACAATGGACCTGGGTATTGTTGAAAAATCGGCGGGGGGTTTTTCCAAAAAGCAACATGGCGGCGTTTGTGGGTTTGTTATTCCGAAGCAAATTAAAGTTTTGCATCACCGCTTTCGGAGAACGGGAACCTTTGAGCTCCAATCGCCCTTTGGCCTCGGCGGTCTCAACGAAAGACGTCACTTGTTGGTTGTCAATGTCCCGCAGTGTCGCACCGTCGCAAACGCTGCCATCGAATGGCTTGGTCATGAGTAGACCACGATTATCCAGGGATTCCACCAGACTGGCATAGACCTCGCCGATCAAGCCGGGAATGTCTGTAAACCGGCGGCGGGTGACCTGGCGGCCCGCCTTGTTAACCAGTTTCGCCATATCTGGGTCGCGCCGTTTGTCGTCCTCGCCCTTAATGAAAACTAAACGCTCGCGATGCGTTCGGGTGGCATGGTCGAATTCTAGTTCAGTTGGCGATTTACCCTTCGTGTTCTTACCTCCGTACTGGTTGCCTAGAATCGCCAGGTAGACATCACACTTTTCGACCTCAGCCAGATAGATATCATCCGGCTTGCGATCACTGGCGGGGATGCTTTCAAAAAGAAAGACATCCCCAATAAATCGGCCCAGTAAAGGATCGTTCTGGATAAACTCCCTTACGGCGCGTCGTTCGGCCACAAGTTCCTTCTGAACGCTGCTGATGAAGACGCTTAAACGGATCGATCTCATGCATGCCCTTCTTTCATGCCCAAAAATGGCGCAATCATCTTGTTGAACTCGCCTTGAACCCCGGCTTTGAAATCTGTCTCGATTGCTCTTCCCGCTTCGCCTCGGTCCAATGTGCTTCCAACTCTGCAAGGGAACACTCCTGAAGTTTTTTTCCGGAGGCATGGACCCGCGCCTCCACCACTTGGAAACGGCGGGTGAATTTCTTGATCGTTTCGCCCAAAAGCTCTTCCGCATTCATTTTCTGGAAGCGGCTGAGGTTCACCACGGCAAACAATAAATCCCCGATTTCTTCTCGGATCTTGTCCGGATCGCCCTCCGCCAACGCCTCGCGGACTTCATCCAGCTCCTCCGCGATTTTATCCACCACGTCCTCGGCCGCATTCCAGTCAAACCCGACACGGGCAACCCGGCTCTGGACTTGGTGCGCTTTTTGCAGCGCCGGCAAATGACGGGGCACGCCTTCAACTACGGAACGAGGGCCGCTCTTCTTCTCACCCGCCTTGATTTGTTCCCAGTTTTTCAAAACCTCATTGGAATCGGCGACCTGGACATCGGCAAATACATGGGGGTGACGCCGGATCAATTTTGCGGAAATGGCTTCCGCCACATCTTTGAATTCAAATTGGTTTTTCTCTTTCGCCAATTGGGCCTGGAAGACCACCTGCAGGAGCAGGTCTCCGAGTTCCTCCACGTGCCGGGCCGGGTCCTCCGCCTCGATCGCATCAATGACCTCATAGGCCTCTTCGATCAGGTATTGGCGGAGGGTTAAAAGCGTTTGTTCACGGTCCCAGGGACAGCCATCCGGCCCCCGCAATCGTTCCATCAAACCCAACAGGGTCTCAACCGCCTGCGCTGTTTCGCTCATGGATTCTCCGTGTCGTTCGAATGGCGCAAAAATCCTTGCCGCACATCGAACAATGGTCTTTCCCGCTGGCCACTTCAGGTTGCAGTTCGGCAAACCGACGACGGGCCGTATCGCCATCGAGCGCCAGTTCGAACTGCCGTTCCCAATTCATTTCCGCCCGCGCCTCGGCCATGCGGTCATCCCGGTTCCGTTCCCGGGTCAGCCCCCGGGCGGCATCTGCCGCATGCGCCGCGATCCGGTGGGCAACCACGCCCTCGTGGACATCCTTTTCGGTGGGCAGGCCCAGGTGCTCCGCGGGCGTCACATAACACAGCAGGCACGCTCCGTGAAACGCGGCCCAGGCCCCCCCGATGCTCGAAGCGATGTGGTCGTAGCCGGCGGCGATATCCGTCACCAGGGGTCCCAAAACATAAAAGGGGGCGCCGTCGCAAACCCGTTGCTGGCGTTCGATGTTCATCGCGATCTGATCCAGGGGCACATGGCCCGGCCCTTCCACCATGACCTGCACGCCTGCCGCGCGGGTCCGTTTAACCAGCTCGCCCAACACCTCAAGTTCGCTGAATTGCGCCTCATCACTCGCATCCGCCAGGCAACCGGGCCGCAACCCGTCCCCCAGCGATACGGTCACATCGGCCTCACGGCAAATGGTCAGAACCTCATCCCAAGCCGTATAGAGCGGGTTTTCCTTCCCGTGAACGGTCATCCATTCCCCTAAGATCGCACCGCCCCGGCTGACAATCCCCAGTTTGCGTCGGAGAGCGGCCGGCAAATGGCCCCGCAACAACCCGGCGTGGAGTGTCATGAAATCCACCCCTTCCTCCGCCTGGCGACGAATGACATCGATCAATAACTCCGACGTCAGATCCACCGACCGTCCGTCCACCCGATACAGCGCTTCATAAATCGGCACGGTTCCCAACGGCACCGGACAGGCCGCCAGCAGTTTCCGGCGGATGCGCGTGACATCAGACCCCACGCTTAAATCCATCACGAAATCGGCGCCCGCTTTCAGCGCCACCTCGAGCTTGCGGGTTTCCTGGGTGACATCCGAACACCCGGCTGAACATCCAATGTTGGCGTTGACCTTCGTCCTAAACGCCCGGCCGGCGACCGATGCACGCAGACCGGTATGGCGCGGATTAAACGTTAAGACCGCCCGACCGGCGGCGATTTCAGTCCGGACGAGTTCCCCCGGCACCCCTTCCTCCACCGCCGCCTGCTCCATCGCCGGCGTGATCAGGCCCCGGCAAGCCGATTCATATTGCGTCAATTGCATAATTCCAGTCTCTTTCGAATATCATCCGCACACCGTCCACGCACATGGACGGTTTTGACGCGGCTTTTATCCCCGCGCATCAGGGTCACCGCGCTCAAGGATAAATCCAACGCGTCCGACAGGTATTCACGCAAGGCCTGATTCGCCTTGCCTTCCACCGGTGGAGCGTTCAGCCGGATTTTCAACAGGTGATCCACCACCCCCTGGATCTCATTCCGACGCCCGTTGGGGGTGACGCGAATCCGCACCAGCGCCCCGGTCGGGCCGTCCTGTATCCACTCTTGAACCGGCAATCCACCCATGTCGATAATCCGTTGTTTTCGGTGCCCCGATTCGTTAGCATAGTCCGGCTGGGAGAGAAAAACAATGCCGAACCTCGAATTGCCGGAAACCTTTTCGCAAAAAATTCTGCCCGCCGCCGCAGTGGCGGAATGGCGCGCCACGATGGGGCCCGATCTGGCGGTCGTCGTGGGCACCTTTGATCTGCTCCAACCTGGAAATCTGGCGCTCCTGCTCAACGCCCGGCGCCGGGCCCAGAACACGTTTGTCTTGTTGCAACCCGACCGCCCGGGTTCCAGCCGGAACCTCACGCACCACTCCGTCGCCGAACGCGCCGAATTTCTCGCCCATCTCCGTTTGATCGATGGCCTCTCCGTCTGGCCGACTCCCCATACCGCTGATCTCCTGCAGGCCCTGCGGCCCTTCTCCTGGATCACCGCCACCTCCCAGGTCGAAACGGAACCCGGAGGAAACCTCCTTCTGCGCACGGCAAAACAAGTGATCCCCGAGCCCGATCTGCCCGGCTGTTTCACCGGAGAGATTCACCAGGCCCTGAAATCCGGCGCCACCCCGATTCCCCTTCCGCCCTTTTTCGCCAACCTCCCCCCACCGCCCTCACCCATCCCTGCCATTCCCCCCGCCCGACGGGTGACGGTAAATGGCTGTTTCGATATCCTGCACATCGGGCATCTCCATCTGCTCCGACAGGCCGCCGCGATGGGGGACGAACTCTGCGTATTGATTAATTCAGACGCTTCGGTCCGCCACTACAAAGGGCCGACCCGTCCGGTCTTTCATCAAGCCTGCCGCCGGGCAGCGCTCCTAGCCATCTCCGGAATCCGGGATGTTCACATTTTCGATACCGACAAACCCCTTGAACTCATCGCCGCCCTGCAACCGGCCCTGCATGTCAAAGGCGGATCATTCGAGCCGGACCGGGTCCGGGAAGAAGAAGAACTCGTCAGTCGCTGGGGCGGGAAGATCGCCTTGTGTCCTTTGATGGAAGGCTACAGCAGCACCGCCGTCATTCAACGAATTTTAAAAAATGTCACCCCCTAGCTTGAGGGAAATCCAACGGGCGGGACGGGCGGCGCTTCATCCGGATCAAAGACGTTCACAGAATGCGGTTACAACAAGAATTCGGGGAAACAGCATTGTGCCCTTTTTCCCCTCCAAAAGACGACCCGTTCTTTGGCTTCATTTTTCTGTTGCGTGTATCGGCGGGAGGGACGAAATGTTGCCGTCCGTGGCGCGGAGCATGCGCGCCCTCACCCGTCATGGGGCAAGGTTTTTCCAGAGCACTTGGCAGTGCGACACCAACATAGAATCGTCTGCCAACCGGACGACGATCTAGAACTCATCGCCGGTGCCGAAGAAACGGCTGGGAATCGGCTCAATATACAAGTTGAGTAGTTTTTCTCCCTCGAACTACACGATCATCCCCTCTGCATCAGAGGCGATTTTCTGCCCTTCGGTGTAAAACCCGATTGCCCAACTGCTCGGGTCGGGCCAGGACCAGCGCCCGCCACTGGCCAATGTGATCATGATCGACTAGATTGCCACACCCGTTGGCGCAGATAACGTGAGTTGGAGGTGCCCATCGGGAACCCCGTTCGGCGATTCCTGTCTCCCCGGACCAACGCAATCCGCATGGTTCCCAACGAACCGAAACTGTTCGATTTGGCAAGCCGGACGCTGACGCTCCTGGCGTTGACCCTCTCTGGCCTGGACCGACAGGGCACACGAAACCGCAACGACCAGAGACCCGATGGCTAATCCGCCCCAACTCATGCACTCGCTCACGTTACTCTCTTTTTTTGTCTATCCCCATTTCCAGCGTCTTTGGGCGCTTTGAATACCCGAAGAAGGTATCTTCACGGGTTATCGACCCACCGCAGGCGCAACCTGAATATCAACCATCCCATGCTTTGACTCATTGATGCTCTCTGGTTTTTGTGAACACCACAAGGCGATATACGATCCCGTCTCGGCCCCCACCTGCCCCACCTTCCCCTCAACGGCGCCCATCAAACTGGATCCACTCGAAGCCGAAAAGTTCACGCCGCTATTCCCATGGATGATAAAGGTTCCAACATAGAGTGTACTGGCTTTCTGAAGAACAATATAGCCGGGAAAGTCCGGCTCCGTCTCGAGAATGATCTTCGCGCCTTCCGCCAGAATATGCCCGTCGTCCTCCAATCCAATGAGCGTATTCTCCTTGTGCTTCGAACAGAGGGTCGTCTCGGTCCCGTGCAAATCAATCCGTCCGGAATCATTGATGGCCAGATTGTTCGACTGCCGACCCCAGGAGGTGATCCGTGCCGTTTTGCAGCCCAATTCGATCACTCCAAAATAGCCCGCGCTCAGGGACCCATTCCCCATGGACAGTACTCCGGATGAATCGTTCCATCGGACAGTGCCATTATAAGAAGCGCTGATCCCACAGAAAGAATTCTCCGGTGCTTGGTCATGCAAATCCTCATTCAACTCAATGCGGCCGTGCAACTGCACCTCGCCCCCCCGTATGGCGCCTATGCCACACCCGGACAGACTCGTCGTCCGGATTCGAACATTTCGCAAATGGACCAGACTGCTGGAGCCCGAAACGATGATTCCCTGCTGGGTTCCCTTGTAGGAACGGTTTCCGATCTGAACGTTCTCAAGGTTCCAAATCCCGTTATCAACCTGAATTTGCAAGCCGGTTCCCCAGTCCAGAATGACCTCGCCCGGTTTGGCTGCCCCCTCGAAATTCCTGCCTTCGCCAATGATATGGACTGAAATATCGATTCGATTATCCCCTTCCCTCCGCATTTTACGATCCAGGATCAACAGACTGGCGGGCATGCCCTTGGCGCCAGTGGTCTTATAGACCCCCGGTGCGAGGTGAACAGAGATCGCGGCCGCGACCAATTCAGGCACTTTTTCGATTGCCGCGCTGACCGTTTTCAGCGGGGATGACTTGGTTCCCGAATTGTTGTCATTGCCCCGAATCGGGTCCACATAGGCCTCAAATCCTTCCGCCGCCCGGGCGCAGTTCGCAATCAGGCTCACCCCCAGGCAAGCCACCAGACATGTGGTCCGGCACCTCGTATTCATGTTTCGTTTGCTCCATTTGTTTCCGCCACAGTCCCGCCCCTAGATCACTCCTGGACACCCCACCGAGCTTTGCCGGAAATCTTATCCACGATAACCAAGCCGGTACTCGGTTTTTGGTTCTGCCAATTCACATGCCGAAAATACACGCGCCACTCGTTCGTCGTCTGGCTAGCTTTCGGATCATTGAGGATGTACTGATCCGCCTGCGACTGGGCCTTCAGCCAGACGCGGGCCAACGCCACGGCGGCTTCATCACCCGTCACCGGCTCAGGCGGCGTGAAGGGGGGCTTGACTTTAAAAAAATAATCATTGATTTCAATATAACCAGCAGGATCCAGTATCACCAACTGCTGATTTCCCGGCAGCCCCTCACTGCGGGAGTAAAAGGCTATTCCGTTCGCGTCCAAATCCTTAACCAGCGTGAGGTCATTCCGTTTGCCCCCACCCCACTCGATGTTCAGGTCCGGTCGAATAATCAGGCGAACGTCCTTAAGGATATTGGGGTGATCCACCAATCCCTTGGACCGCTCGAGATCCAAAGGGTACTCCCCAACCCAGTCGGCCATTGACGGTTTCTTCCCGACGGTTCTGCTCTTGTCAGGCTTGGCCAAGGGCACCGCGGTGCCCGTTTTGCGAACGGCGATGACCACATATTTCCACGGCGGACCAATTTCACCGGAGAGTTCAACGTGTTGCATCTCAAATTCAAGTGTCCGGGGCGCCACCAGTTTGATCACAAAACGGGGTCCTTTATCATCATCGGCATATTCATCTTTATCAAACTGAAGGTCCGCGCGCCGAAGCCCTTTCAAGGCCTGCAGTTGTTCATCGCGGGAGAGCGGGGTGAGAGCTGAATGGGCTTTCGGATCGAACGCATACTGCCATAATTCAGTCGGAATCGGCTCTTTTTGCATATCCTCGATCAACAGCCGGACGGTCATGCGCGGGGGAATCACTTTCGATCCCGCAGCACCGGCAACCAGCGCCCCCATCATCAAGAATAATATAATCTTTTTCACAGGGCCTCCTATTCATACATGGTGTAATAAAACAGGTCTTTGTGTTGAATCAGAGTCATTTTGCCTTCCCGTGAGAGCGCGAGTGTATAACCCGTATAGTGCTCGATAAACTTTTCGACTAGCACGGGCACATAAATCTGCCAGCCTGTATCGGTTTCTTTTATCACCAGCGTCCAATCCTCCGGTTTCAGATTCTTATATTGTTCAAAGAGGCTTTCTCGCGTCGGCATGTTCGTGGCAATCTCGCCTCCCAAAAGATCAACAAACACGCCGATTCTCACCCGAACATCTTCTTCGGTAGCCAGGGGGGCTTTGATTCCCGACAAAAAGGCCGCGATTTCGTGTGAGGTATTGAGCGGCAGAGCCTGTTCCGCCGCGGCCATTTTGTAGTAGAGGACGCCCGGCGTCATCGAGCTTCGGCCTTCATCAGGAACCGGAATCCCCACGCGATAAAATTGCCAGGGCTTACAAAATCTTTTCACCCGTTCCGACACTTCATAGGCGTAAATCACGCTGATCTCGGATTTCAAGCGTTTCGCCTGTTCTCCATAAAGCGTCGCCGCCTGGGTCCGGATTTCCTTGTTGATTTCGCCGGCTTGCACAAAACAGGTCGCCAGTACAATCAGCAAGCACCCGACTAAAGTGAGACGGACTTTCATTATTTCAATCCCTTCTCTTGAAGATCTTTCTGCTTCTTTTTCAAAATGTCTGTTACTTGTTCTCGGGTGTACCCTGCGTAGTTCAAATTATGAATGTGGGCATCGTTGAACTTGTCTATCACCGTTACCCAGATCGTCCCCTTCTTCTCCTCAAAGGTGAAGGATCCAGAATCCAGTTGTTGCAGATTCACCAGCTCGAGGTGCCGATCCACCTGTTTGGGCTGGCACCCCAGCCCGATCCATATCAGAGTGACGAAGATGACTACTATTGGCATATCTTTTAGACTTCGCGCCTTTTTCATTTGCTTTCCCCACTCGTCCGCGTCTGTTCCTGCCGGGCACGGAGAGCTTCCAACCGCTTCCCGGCAACCTTGTCCAGCGGGCCTTGACTATCCGGCCTCTGGATGTCGCGCCCATCGCATTCGCGGGCCACGCGTTTATAGAGAAATACAGCACCATCGATGTCCTTCATGGCTTCCAGACACTCCGCCCAGTGCATCATGCAGCCGAAGCGCATCGTGGCCACGGGTAAGGTCCAGTTTGGATCGATCCCCTTCCAGTTATCCGGCACCGGGCTATTTTCGTAGGCGTGTGTCAATTTCTCATAAAGCGCAGCAGCTTCCGCGATTCGACCCTCCGCCTTGAAGGCATCCGCAATCCCTTTTACCGCCTCCACAAAAAAGATATCACCCAGGAGTTGCGCATCGGCCGGCTCCTTGATTCCCGCCCATTTCTTCTGGTAGGCCAATTGTGCATCAACACCTTTCGAGGCGCGGATGGCCTTGGCGCATAGGGATATCACTTCCCAGAAATATTTTGGATTAGGGCAAGCCGCTGGCCCCGGGCGCGTGACTTCATCACAAAGCCGGATGCAGTCCTCGTATAGCCGGCAATCCAAATAGAGCCGGGCCAGTGTGACCGGCCCCCGACGGTCATCAGGACTGTGCTTGGCATAGACCCCTTCGAGCTTAGCCAAGGTCTGACTCATACCCGCAGCCTGTTTCGGGTCTTCCCCGAGTAAATACACGGCAGCTGACACCGCTTTTTCGAAATCGCGCAAGCTCAAACATCGGCCTTGTTCAAGCGCGGCCGGAAGGGCGCACAGGAACGGTTCTGCGACCGGTTGTCTGCGTTCCATCGAAAAAAACGACATTCCGAGAAGGATATTCCGGCCTGCCATAACCACGAGGACCGGGTGCTCCGCTTGGGTAGCAACCTCGCTCCAGGCATCGAAAGCGGTTTCAAAGTCCGAGTGCACATAGGCCTCCGCACCCGCCACAAACCTATCTGAGAATTTCGCTTGCGCTCCGGCCATGGCCGTTCGCAAATCGAATTCCAAATAAACAGAAGCGGGAACCGTTTTCCCGGTTTTCCCTGCCTTCGTTACCCCGGCAGATCGCATGACCTCCGCTCGGGAAATGGAGTAGGCGTCGGCCAGCATCCACGCCTCCGCGAAAGCCCGACTGGCTTCCTCCGTCTTACCGGATTCCTGCCAGGTGAGCCCCTGATGATACAGCATACTGGCGCAGGAGAGCACATAGCCCTTCAGTATCGACTGCTCATACCGGAGTCGTTCCTCTGTCGAAAACCTGGACTTGAACTGAACTGGACATAAGGAATCCGTGTCGGCCATCAACTGGCGATACTCGGCTTCGGCCTTTCCAAAACTGATCGCCGCAGCCTCGAACTCGCCTCGATCCCGCTGCCAGCACCCGATTCGAAATTGGCAGTCGGCCGCCACAGAGGTGCCGGGATAACGCTGGGCTATCTCCTCGAAGAGTTTCATGGTCCGATCGTCAGCCCGGAAACCGGTGCGGCTTCTGTTCATATCCTTGTTTCCGGCCTGGATGCGAAACCCGGGACTGCAGAGGAGCACCATCATTTGCGCCTTCTCCAAACTCTCCGGTTGTAAACGATCCAGCACGGTCTGTGACAGGGCCTCTACCCACCACTGGGCACCATAGGGCAAATCGCCAACCAGGCGGCCAAACACCTCCCGGTCCCATGGCCGCTGCATCAGCATCTCCAGCAAGAGTCCGGCCTTATCCACTTCAGAAACAGCTTGTTGATCCCGGAATACGTCATCGGGTGTTTTCCAACTGGTCCCAATGGCCTCCTCCGGGGTCAGCACCGAAGCGGCGGTTGTGGCAACCGTCGCCTGGCATAAACGTCTGGTCTGACTCGTAGCCGCGTCAACAAGTCGCGGCACAGACACCTGCTCACTCCCGGTTTCCCGGGCCTGACCGGTAAACATGTCGGATAAAACGCCCGTGATCATGATCTCTCCGTCGGCACGGGGGGTCAATGTGACGGCCAGCGCATGGGTCGCGACCACCAGCGCTCGATAAGCTGGTACCTGTTTCGGCTCGAACTTGCCGCCCAACGTCAAATCCAATTCGTCCGTGCGAGAGACGACGGCGTCCCGTCCGGCCAGGCGTATTCCACTGGCCGTCACCGCCTGTTCCACGGCATTGCGTACTTCCGCTACCATGGCCGGATCCACGCCAGCACCGGCAGAGACTCGGACCAGAATGACCGCCGGGGTCTGGTTGGAGGAGTTGGGTAGCCCGGCCAATTCGATAGTCTTGCCCGGCAAGGCCCGTTCCGCTTCCTCCGCCAAGCGCGGCAATCCCATCCGCACATAACACTGCCGCTCACGGATCCGAGCGAGAACAAACTGGGGATCGCGTTTGGCGGCCTCCAGAAAATGGGGCGCGGCCCGCAAGGGACGACGCAGGGCACACCATTCCATCCCCCGATAAAAGGATTCAAGGGACTCGGGAACTCGTTCCAGGCGAAAATCATTCCTCACCGCCGCAGGTTTAACCCCGCCAGTGATTTCAGCTATCGCAACGGCCGCCGATTCCACCATGGCATCCATCGCCTTGGGCAGTTTCCCTTTTATCGTCACCGTCTTTTCGATCGTGCCGGTGGCCGACCGGATAATACGCAGGGTCAGAATGTCTTCTTCGGCGCCCGTGGCCACTTCCCCAAAGACCAGGAAATCTGCCAGGCGCAGTTTGCCCACTACCAGAGAACCCGGCGCCATAAATCCGTTCGCGCCCAACCCTTGTTCCGTCAGAACGCTCTGGATAAAATCCCGATCGAGAACCTGCAGGATGGCTTCGCCACTCAACCGAGTCGTGATCAGGTCTGGCAGTGCTTTCCCGGCCCAAGCCAAATCCGTCGCTGAACATGAAAATTGAAGAATTGCAACCGACGGGCGGGCGGTCTCGGCGCTGGAAATGGGCATCGCGACGGATACGACAACCAGACCGGCCATGCCCCAACAGGCAAAACGCCGCCATATTGCACCCCATCCTGCGTTGTTTTTCAATTCATACCTCCCATTATCGGTCACGGGCGGGTGCCCTAACGATTCTTCTGACGAGGACGACGCTGTCGTCGGGTTAGACCCTTGTCGAACCGAAAAAGTTCCATTCGATTTCTCAAATACAGGCGAATTTCAGGATGGTTCCAGCTTTTCCAGCGGAAAGGCGGCGGGAAGCCCCGCCGCCAATTCCCCATTCTAATCTTACTTTACAACAATCTTGGGCAACAGTCTCATCGCAATGGCCGCCGCCGCTTCCTGTAACGCCGCCTTGCCGGCAATCTGCTCGCTCAGGTCGACCATGACCACGGTCTGCCGATCCACCGCAAGAACCTTATCCGTCGCACGATCCACGGCCTTGATTTCCAACCGCGCCTTCACACTCACCAAATTCCCCCGCTGCAAGGCCAGTTCACTGAAACCTTCCCCTTCGAGGATCACGTCTGCCTTCTGGGAGTTCTTTGTTTGCGCATCCAAAACCTCAAACCCCGCTTCCCGGCAAATCAGGGCCAGTTCCGTCTGTGCCGCCGGATCAATCGCCGCCCCCCCGACATGCCGCTCGACGACCCGAATCATAACCACCGGGCGCTTGGCGTCGCCTAATTCCGTTTTCAACGTGGCGAGGCGGGCTTCCGGTTTCACCTCCGCCGCCACCAGGACGCCACTCTGCTCCTCCAAAGTCGCAGCAATCTTCTTGGCCAACTCTTCTGCCAGCGGTCCTATTTCATCGCCCATCTTGCCTTTTACGGACTGACCCAATACCCGACCGGTTTCCGTTCCAATAATCTTTGCCACCAGGTAGATCGCCTGGTCCGCTTCAATGACGGAGCCCGCCACCAGGACCCGCGCGCCCGTAAGTTGACCCACTTTCACCGCCTGGCTCGGGGTAACGGCTCCACTCAGGTTGAGCGACAACTCATCCAGAATCCTCGACATCTCGGCGCGATCCACCAACACCAGATTCGGATCGACGACCAGCGACGCAAACAGGATATCGCTGACCTTCTGCCCGTAATCCTTGACACCCGCACCTCGTTCCTCGAACGCAAATATCGCGGCCGGAACCACTTTCCGTCCGGCAGCAGGCACATCGTTCGCCGCCTGTAGCCCCGCCTGTCCGATCAAACCCAGCGCCAACACCGTCATTAATAGTCGACTTTTCATGACACTACTCCTTCGCTTTGTTTGTTGTGTCAGCCGGTAAGCCGGCCAAACGTTCTAAAATCGCCGCCAACAGACACTTCGCTGTCGGACCGGCATCCCAC
Source organism: uncultured bacterium (assembly GCA_903824675.1). Taxonomy (GTDB): domain Bacteria; phylum Verrucomicrobiota; class Kiritimatiellia; order CAIKKV01; family CAIJXV01; genus CAIJXV01. The sequence continues at coordinate 8,522 of CAIJXV010000083.1, read as the reverse complement.
TTCGACACGATCCCGAAACCGCATAAAACTATCCGGCCCCGCTCTCCTTGGCGGATCTCGAGCCAGGGCCAGCCTTGTCCGGCCGGCACGGCCTCGGCAACAATGGGTCCGCGTTCACCCTTAATCTGAAAACCTCCGATCACGATCCGTCCGTCCGGCGGCCAGACTACATCGTCCAGCCGCGGGTCCATCTCCCGGATCACCGCATTGCGCCGAAAGTAAATCTCGTCGGGCTTTTCAGCAGTCTCGCCCAACCCCGGGAGTTTGACCGTTCCCTCGGTTACGGACAGGCAGAGAATGGGGACACCCGCCGCCATCGCACGGGCCATGACGTCCCCCAGGCCGCGATAGTTCCGAGCCGAGACACCTTCCCCGATCACCACAACGCTTGAAGGGAACGACGGCACAACGTCCAACGTCGGCACGGTTTTGAATGGGATCCCCGCCCGGGTAAACGCTTCCGCCGTCTTTTTCGCGGGATCGAAGAGCCGCAGATCGAGGGTCTTCAACCACGCGAGACGATCGGCCAGAGGATTTTCCGAAAACACCCAAAGGCGCCGGGTCACGTTCGTCTCCACGCCCGCCGAACGATCCTGACACAACGTCACGGATAGGTCGGTCGCCAACACAACCCCTTCACGAACCGGCGGAACTGGAACTCGAATTTCCACAACCTGGGGGTTTCCAGGAGAAACATTCACGGTTTTTTCACCCCGAGCCAGCGGACGACTGGCCGCCGATAAAAGCCATCCCAAACGGCATTCATAAGCGGATTCCGCCTGGACTCTATAGTGAAAAATGGCCTCCTTACCCCCAGTCAAATTCGACCAATGCTCCTCGGGTGTCAAACTCACTCCCTCCATCCCCCGCCCAACGGCAAGGACCGGCACCAGGAGAAGCGCCGTCCCGTACCCGATGGACATTAAACAATGGAAGTAATTAATCTTGTTCATGGCTTAGCTCCGGGACGCATTGACCGTATCCACCGTCTGAAAGATACGGTACTCCACGCCGCGGGTTCGTGTCGCAGCGATTTCGGTCGGCAGACCCCGTGTTACCACCGTGTTGAGCCGGGACGTCAATGCCACCGGCAGGGTTAGAGCCACTTGGGTATCAACAGCCAGCTTGCCGTCCTCAAGCGCATAGACCCACACGGCCAGCGTATTGTTCGATCGAGGATCCGGAGCCACCTCCACAATATCCTGATCATGCACCATCATATCCGCACTCCAAGCCTGCCGCCAGGTCGTCTCCCCTTCAGACCGGGCCAGAACCGTGACCCGCACCAACAGGGGGGGCGTGTCGCGCTCGCGGGCCACCGGCACGGTATCCAACCCTATTCCCACCTCACCGCCCGACTGGACCACCCAACGCAATCCCTCCGTAAACATCCGGTTCATCTCGCTGAAGAGTCTGCCTTGGGACGCACGTTGCTCGGCCGAAATCCCCACTAAGGCGGTGAACCCGTTCTCCTCGGGATTTCTGCGCGGCAGGAACACCAGACCCGCCAGCACCAAGACCAAGCAGGTCACCCCGGCGCCAAGTCCCGCATAGGCCAACTTGCTCCAGCCGGGAACCGAACCCGGTTTTTCTACCACCGCTTGCACCTCGTGGCGGGCGTACCGTGCTTCCCGTGTAATCCTCCGCGTCAACTCCGCCACATGTTTTCTGGAAGGGGCTTTGAAAGATGCCCATTGCATCAGTCGATCATCGAGATTTGTTTTCATGGGTTTCATTCCTCTCTAATTCTTTTTTTAGAATCCGTCGCGCTTCGTGAATTCGCCAGTACATCGTCGCCGTCAGGCAACCCTCCGCGTGCGCGGCCTCCGAAACACTCATGCCGTTCAAAACCACCAAAGTGATCGCAGCCCGCAAGCCTGGCGAGAGTCGCGCCAGGGCCCGGTCGACCAACACCGCGGACTCACCCGCCATCGCCAGACAGTCCGGTGCCATGGCGTCCTCCACCTCTGGCGGGTCCTCGTAAGTCGCTACCGGATTGCGGGATTTGCGGCGCAGAAAACCGTGGGTTGTATTCATTGCAATACGATACAGCCAAGTCGAAAACTGGGCTTCACCTCGGAAACGAGACAAGCCGTTGGAGACGCGCAAAAACACCTCCTGAGTCAGGTCATCCGCATCGGCATCGTGAAGCACAATCGGATAAATCATCGCCCGCACCTTTCTTACGTACCGATTCACCAGCTCATCAAAATGGCGCATTTCGCCCGATTCGACATATTGCTTTACGAGTTGTTCATCGGCCAAAATAGTCATGGTCTCATGCTCTCCATCAAGTTAGACACCCGAAAGCCCGTTTTCTTTGATGAATTTATTGGCAAAAGACGAAAAGGACAGGCTACAGTTCAGCGAAGAGTTGTATCTTATTGGTATCAGGACCGTTGTGGCAGCTACCGCACTTTATGCCCGCTCGAAAACCGCAATCACCGGCGACCCGCTCCGACCGGTCAGCCCCATCAGGCATCCCGGTTTTTCAAGTGCCGCCGACAGGGCTCGACACCGCAAGGCCCGATGTAAAACCATCGGGAACAAAAATTGGCCCACACACGCCGTCCGGCGCCAGCCCCGGGCCGCGAATGCCTCCGCCACCTGCTCGTCTCGGAAACTGAGCCAGGTCCGGGTGTTTCCCTCCAACCCTTTTTTCAAGCGGAACAAAAAAGGCGCCCGCCTTTGAAGTCCGCTTTGCCGGGGATAATCGACCACCACGATCTGCCGGGCCACGCGGCATAATTCGGCAATGAGTTCTGGCCACCGCAGACAATGCGGCAACAAACGCACCGACACCACGGCATCGAAACTCCGGTCGGGAAAGGGCAGGGCCAGAATGGAACTCTCGACAAACTCAATTCGTCCCGCCTGGATTAGAGGCGCGATCCGTTCGCGACAAACCGGGGCACTGCCTTGTACCGTCACCCGGTACCCGGCGTCAACCAGGGGAGCGGTCAATTGTCCATGCCCTCCCCCCACATCCAACACGGTCGCTGGCGCCGGAGGGAGCTGATCCAAAATAAGCCGGGACTGGCGCGCCAGCATCCAGGCCCCCACCGACCCCTTAAACCGCGAGGCATATCCCGCGGAAGCCGTTTCAATATCGGCGGTTTCCGACACAGAAGAGGCGCCGCATGAGGCGCGTTCTTCTATCACACCGGTGGCGGGATCAGTCATGCCTTATGCCTTTCGGCCCTGAGAATTCGAATTGGAGGAGTCGGGCGAGCCTACTACAAACACGTTTTCGTTGAAGTTGGTAGTAGCGCCGCAAGAGGCGCGTTCTTAGGACTCATTCGCCTCGCCATCCGTGCCATCCGTTTCATCCGTGGTTGGCTTGCAAATGGCGCTCCGTTCCACAACGACTCAGAGCCGGGTGATCGAAAGAATGGTCACGGTTTCCAGCGGAACATCAGTCGGGAAGGGCCCCTTGCCGCCGGTCTTGACGTTGCGAATGCGATCCATGACATCCAACCCTTCAACGACTTTACCGAAAACGCAATATCCGAATTCCTGCGGAGTGGGCGCGGTATGGTCTAAAAAGGAATTATCGACCGTGTTGATAAAGAACTGGCTGGTCCCGCTATTCACTTCACTGGTCCGTGCCATCGCCAAGGTCCCCCGGACGTTTTTCAATCCATTGGCGGCCTCGTTCTTGATGGGAGCGCGGGTCGGCTTTTTGTTGAATTGAGCATCAAATCCGCCGCCTTGGATCATAAAACCGGCAATGACCCGGTGAAAAATCGTGCCGTCATAATAATGGTCATCCACGTATTGCAGGAAATTCTTAACCGTCAACGGCGCCTTTTCGGCGTCGAGTTCAGCCTTGATGTCACCCATGCTGGTCTTGATCAGAATCATAATCGCCTCGTTCTTTGACTGCGCCGGTTCCGGCGGCAAGGCCGGCCCGGCTGTATTGGTTGTCGCTTCTTCGGCCTGCACGCGCAGTATTCCCATCATTCCCAATAGCAAAAGAATGCGTCCCATTGTTTTTCCGATAGTCATGGCCATCCTCCATTTCAGTGATGCAACGCAATCCCTCAGGGTTGCGAAATTAAAACACCTTTGCGGCTTCACGCAGTTGGGGCAGCATTTCTTCCAAATACTTTTTCGCCCCCTCGGGTCCCTCGTGCAAGGTCGGTTCGACGGCAAATGACTTGATATCGGTGAACCCGATGAAACCCAGGGCCAGTTCCAGGTAGCGCCGCTGATAATCATACGCCTCCGCGGGGGTTCCCGCCGGATAAGCGCCGCCCCGGGCATAAATGCCCACAACCGGCTTGCCGGTCACCAGCCCCGAGTACCCGGTCTTGGGGTTAAAGCTGAAGGTGTAGCCGGGTTGGAGAATCACATCGAGATAGTGCTTGAGCTTGTAGGGAATGCCGAAATTCCACATGGGCACGGCAAACAGGTATTTATCGGCCGACTTGAACTCTGCAATCACGGCCTCCACCGCTCCCCAGGCGGCGACTTCCTGGGGATTATGTTTCTGCCCGTGCATAATGGAATACTTGGCCTCCAATGTGAAGCCATCAAAGGTCGGCAGATTTTCGGTAAAAACATTCAAGGTTTTGACCTGGTCGGCCGGATGGGCCAACCGGTAGGATTCAACGAAAGCATCCGCCGCCTGCGTAGAATACGACCGCTGTCCGCGGGGGGATGCCAAAATATACAATAACGTGCTCATGGGCCTCTCCTTGATGGAACCGGTGTCCACCGGATTTGATGTAGACTATATCACAAAATGCCGGACCGTAAAGGGGCGGTTCAGGGAGCGTTTCAAGGGGGGCGAAGGCCGCCTTGGTCGGCTATTCCGTCCCGTCGGGTTCCCCCAGCGCAGTGAACGGCCGCAGTCCCCAATCGTCGTTACCGGACTACGATCCCATTTACTCCGCCGCCCGAACCGCATACTCCCGAAACAGGCGGACATAGATTTCGTAATCTTTTAGCGATACGCCCGGCGGAGTCTGGTGATCGCAACTGATCAAAAATCCCCCTTGCCGCGCCGTCGGCAATAAACGCTCAAATTCCCCGCGGATCGCCGCCTCGCCCTTGTTCATGACCATTTTATCGTAATGCCCGATAAACCGCATTCGCGGATGATCGCGGCGCAGGCGGGCGATGTCCACCCCGGCCTGCCGTTCCAACGGCAGGATGCCCTGCAAGCCCGCGCGTTCAAACCAATACGCCGGGACGGAAATGTCGCCATCGGAATCGATGATCGAGATCGTTCCGCGCTCGTGGATGCGCGGCAGGAGTTTATGGTAATAGGGCAGCATGAATTCATCGAACAAACCTTCGGACAACATCGGGCCATTATTATAGCTCATATCCTCGGCAAAGGTCATGAAATCCGGAACGCAAATACTGAAGATTTCATCGACCACCCGGATGCTCCAATCGGTCAGGTCCTGATTGATCCGATGCATCAAGGCCGGCTGGTCATAGAACGCATAGAGATGCGGCTCAATGCCGAGGAGCGTCCGGGCATACCAGAAGAACCCTTCCAGGGTAAACCACAGCACCACATCCCCCCGCTTCTGTTCTTCGGCCCAGGCCTGCCACATCGGCCGATTGACACACGGCCAGGGAAACAGGTGGGGCTTGATCCGCTCATAATCCGTTTCATCGGCAATGAGCCCGGCCCCATGATGGGTGGGCTTGGGACAATCCGGGCCCTTGGCGCGAATCCAATCCTGATAATAAATATCCAGCCCCCACCAACGGCGAATGGCCGATCCGTCGTCCCGGAGATGGGCCGGGAGACCTTCATTGACCCACCGATCAATCGTCGCCGTCCACCACCCGGCCCACTCGACCAGGGGCAATCGATCAAATGGCTGAAAATTCATGACCGCTTGAAATCGTTCCCGCGTCGTCATCGCGCTTGAGGGCATTTCAAAACTCCTGTTTAGGGCTGTCCGCAAAAACATCGCAACATAACATAACGGAGAAAAATTTTCGCCACAAAACAGAGGCCCATGCCCGCCGCAGGGATCCACCTTCGTCCACGCACTCTGGCGGGACCGGCGCGCCGGGCCACCTCGTAAACGTACACCCCCTGAATCGTTCCGGATCAGGGAAGGGTATGGAACGCATCTCCCCGATTACCGCAGCCATTCGCCGGCGGGAATCGCGGACTCGAACGGAGAGGCTGGCAAACCGGTTCCACCGTAGAGATTGCAGACCGGATTATTGGCCCATGCATACCGCACCCACTGGGGATCCGACACTTCCGCGCAATCCAGTAACACCGTATCAGACGAGGTCACCGCCGCCTTCACCGAAAAAAACACTCGATCCGGACCGGCCAGTTCAAAGCCCTTCAGATTCCCCTCTCTCACCGTCAGTCCGGACGCTGCACAGGAGAACCGTACGGTCACATCCGCCCCCGTGCGCAGGACGACCTGCGGCATCGGACTGGAGCCCGCATACTCATTTTTTCCGTAATCCAGCGCCAGGGCACAATCGGCCAGCCGCCGCCCCACATCCTGCTTGTTCTTCGGATGAATGTCGGCCGCATCACCGATATCGATGGCCACCGCCAGGCCCGTGCGCGGCACCTGGCCCAGCGTCAACCGCTGCGCCTCGCGCAACTGCGCCCAATCGCTCTCCTGCGGCCGCTCGCTCACGGCCATGAAATTGGCCAGTTGAACCTGATAGAACGACAAATCTTCCCGGCCGAATTCGCGGCGCCAGTCGCGGATCAGCGTCGGCATCAGCGTCCGGTATTCCACGGACCTCGCCGCATTGGACTCGCCCTGATACCAGATGAACCCGCGCAGGGCATACGGCACGACCGGCGCGATCATCGCATTAAACAGCACACTGGGCGTGTTCGGATTGCCATCCCCGTAAGTCTGCACGGGGGGGACCGTGTTGATCTGGCCAAAGTTTCGCTCGACGCGGTATTTCCAGTCACCGGCCAACGATAGGCGCTCCGCGAAGGGCGCCCCCGCGGGAGCGGCCCACATCTCATCCTTGGGGCCGATCATGCCCCCCTGGTACATCTCACTGAACACGCGCACGGCGATCACATTGCGCCCCGTCTTCACCCGGCGGCCAGGAACCGTGTAAACGCGGGGCGTCTCCCAGGCGTCCGGGCGATCCTCCATGCCCAACGAGCCCATGAACTCGCCGTTGAAGTAGGTAAAATCGCGCTTATCGCAGGCGCCGATGTGCAGGACCAGATCCCGTCCCGCCCAGGCCGCCGGTACCGTCACCTCGCGGCGAAACCAGAACACGCCGCTGTAATCGTGGCCGGCCGCCTGCCAGCCCGAAGGCAGGACCATGGTCTTCCAGTCGGCATCCGTTGTGTCGGGAGCCGCCCAGCCGTCGGCCAGTCCGGCGTTCCCCGGATCCTTGGGAATGGAATCCGCCCAGGCCGCCTGTGCTTTCCTAACCGCTTCGCGTTCAACATTCCCGTCTGGACCGAGGAAGCGGTCCAGTTGGTCGATGTAGTGCTTCAACCCCGGATGCCCCTGCAATCCCTGGCGACTGGTCCACGCCTCGGCCACGGTTCCGCCCCAGGAGCTATCAATGATGCCCACCGCCACACCGAGTTTCTGGTGCAATTCGCGGGCGAAAAAGTAACCTGCAGCGGTGAAATTACCCACGGTGGAGGAACGGCACACGCGCCACTGACTGCCGGCGCCCAAACTCTCCTGTCGCTGGGTCAGCGCCACGCGCGCCGAAGTCAATATGCGGATCCCCGGATGATCGGCGTCCGCAATTTCCGCACCGGCATGGAGTACGCCGGAGACGGTCATGCCCATGTTAGACTGACCGGAGGCCAGCCATACCTCACCCACCCAGACATCCTGCAAGCGGATCTTTTGCTTTCCGGCACGGACCTGGAACTCAAAGGGCCCCCCGGCTTTGATGGGGGGCAGACAGACCCGCCAGCGACCATCGGGTCCGGTCAAGGCTTCCGCCTTTTTGCGGGCACACCGGACTTCAATACGCTCCCCCGCGGCAGCCGTACCCCACACCGGCACCGGCCGTTCGCGTTGCAACACCATGTGATCCTGAAAAACCGATGCCAATTGCATAACAGATCCCTCCGTGATGAAAGGCAAAATTGAACGCCCCCCGGAAATGAAAGTCAATGACGGAATACCTTCGGTCAAAATGTAGGGTACTGGATTTTGGGCGATTTCGAAGTAATCAAAACCACGGGAAGTCGACGCAGAGTTGCGCCAGGTTCAGATCGAGTTAACCCAGAGTAAAAGCAGGGCCGTGCGATCCCGCCTCAGACGAGGGTTTGCTGACTCTAAAACAAGCAACGGACGGCACATCCCACGGCTTTAAATGGGAGGTCAAGTCCTGGTTTAAAGTTGTCACTTTGACGCTACTATTTCCGTTCCTTTAGATCCTTCTCTGAAGGGGGCCGCAGCCCCCTTTCGCCCCTCCTCCGGAGGAGGGGCGAAAAATTCACGCGGCGGCTTGATGCACCTGGTCCGGCGTGCGAAACTGCAGGGAGCGATGAGGCCGTCGAGTATTGTACAGATGAATTGCCT
>CAIJXV010000082.1 GCA_903824675.1 uncultured bacterium | reverse complement strand
GTGATCGTGCACCGCGCGTCCGGTTCCCGTTTCGTAGGATCTTTCAAGAGCAGTAGCCGCGCGAGGCATCCCGCCCTCCTGGCGGGACTCGTCGCGCGGCTCTCTGAGATCTTTGCGTACTCTGCGGCTTTGCGTGAATGAGGGTTTGCTAATCTCACTTTGTGCTTTCCGCTTGGCCGACTTTGCGTTAAAAGATCTTCACTTAGTCTTTTTGATTGTCCCAGGCCAGTACCCACAGAACTTCCATGCGCCCTATGCGAACCATTCTGAGCGAGTTTGCCGTGACAAACATCCCTGATTGTCATAGATTTTGCCCCTTAGATTGACGGGCGGCCTTAATGCCTCTTCCGGGATGGAATTTCATGGCAAATGCCGGGGTGGGGTGAACGCCTAAGTCGATCCATTTCGCGAATTACAATACAGACTGAATGGGAACCTAAATCATGGCCTTGATGCTTGAAAAGCCGATTTTTCGCGGAACTTTAAATGACCAGGTGCTCTGGTACACCCGGCCGGCGAGCGAATGGATGGAAGGTTTGCCGATCGGAACGGGGCGTTTGGCGGGGATGGTCATGGGCGGTGTGCGCCGCGAGCGGATTGCCCTGAACCACGAATGGCTCTGGAAGGGATGCCATCGGAATCGTGATAATGAAGTCCGATCTCATCTGTTACCCGAAGTTCGCCGTCTTTTATTGGCCGGCGAATATGAAGAGGGAACCCGGCTGGCGAACGAGGCGTTTGGCGGTCTGGGCGGAATGTCGGGTCAGCCGAATCGGATCGATCCCTTTCAGCCGGCGGGAGATTTATACCTGGAATTCGGGCACGATTTTTTCTGGGATTACCAGCGGTCCCTGGATTTGGCCACGGCCCAAGTGAGGGTGGATTATCAGGCAAACGGGCATTTTTTCAAGCGCGAGGTGGTGGCGCATCTGGTTGAAGATTTGATTTTGGTTCGCCTGACGGCATCCGGACAGCCGTTCAATCTCACGGTCAGTCTGGATCGCACGCTGGATCCAGACTGCCGCCTGACGTTCGACGGGACGTCGTCCGCCCTCGGAATGGATGGGCGGATCGAGAAGGGAATCGATTTTCGGGTTCAGGTGGCGACCCGCCATGAAGGCGGAACCATCGCCTTGCGCGATCGCCGTTTCCTGGACTGCGTCCAGGTCAAGGAATTGATTTTGGCGGTCAATATCGGCACCTCGGCAAAAGGGCCGACGGCTGCGGACGAGTGCGGCGCCGCCCGGGTTCCGGATGCGGCCTGGGAAGATTTGATGGAGGCGCATCGACGAGAGCATCGCCGGCATTACGGGGGACTGTCGTTGACGGTTCCCGTTTCGATTCCAGCGGACGCGACCGACCGGCGTATCGAGGCGTTCCGCCGGGGGGATCCGGATCCGGCCCTGCCGCTGTTGTATTTCCATTACGGGCGCTATTTGCTTTGCGCTTCCACCGCGAAGGCTGATTTGCCGCCCAATTTGCAGGGCAAATGGAATGAGGATTTGAACCCGGCCTGGGAGGCGGATCTGCATCAGGATGTGAACCTGCAGATGAACTATTGGCCGGCGGAGGCGGGCGCCCTGCAAGCCTATACGAACGCCTTATTCACCCACCTGGAGCATTTCGTGGCGCACGGGCGCAAGGCGGCCCGGGATTTATATGGGTGCGAGGGCGTCTGGTTCCCGATCCAAACCGACCCGTGGGGCCGGTCGACGCCGGAATCCAAAGGATGGGCCGTATGGATCGGGGCCGCGCCCTGGCTGGCCCAGCATTTGTGGTGGCATTATGAGTATGGGCAGGATGTGGGTTTTCTGCGGGAACGCGCTTATCCCTTTTTTAAGGAAGTCGCCGCCTTTTATGAGAGCTATTTGGTCAAGGATGAGGCCGGAACCTGGCAGATCGTGCCCTCGCAATCGCCCGAAAACCGGTTCAAAGGAACGGGCGATAAATTTCCGGTATCGCTCGGCGTGTCGGCCACGATGGATGTTTTATTGGCGATGGACCTGCTCCGCCATGCCGTCCGGGCGGCTGAGATCCTCGGAGTGGACGCCGATCGACAGTCGCGCTGGCGTGAAATTCTGGCGCATCTGCCGCCGTTGAAGATCGGAAAGCACGGTCAGTTGCAGGAATGGAACGAGGATTTTGAGGAGGTTGAACCGGGGCATCGGCATATCTCCCATCTCTTTGGTCTTTACCCCGGAGATCAGCTCACGCCGGATCGCACGCCGGACTTATTCCAGGCGGCGCGGGTTTCGCTGGAACGCCGGTTGGCGAATTTTGGCGGGCACACGGGCTGGAGCCGATCCTGGGTGGCCTGCTGTTATGCGCGGATGGGTGATGCTGAAAAGGCCTATGAACAACTGTGTGGGTTGATCGCCGATTTTGCCTGCGGGTCGCTGATGGATTTGCATCCGCCGCGGATTTTTCAGATCGACGGCAATTTCGGCGGGACCGCGGCCGTGCTGGAGATGCTGCTGCAGAGTTATCATGAAGAACTGGATTTCCTGCCCGCCCTGCCGGCCAGCTGGCCGGAGGGGGAAGTGACGGGAATCCGCGGACGGGGTGGCTATACGATCCGGATGAAATGGTCGGGCGGCCAACTCCGGGAAGCCGAGGTGATGGCGGTGATCGATCGGGATTGCCGGGTGGTGGAACGGGGGCGGGTGTTTCGGGTTACGATACCGGAGGGGAAGGAAATCGCCGCCACCTCCGACGGACGCTGCCGGAGTTTCCGGGTGAAGGCCGGGAAACCGGTGCGCCTGGTTTTTTAAGCCTGACCGGGCTGCAATAACCTACTGAACTCAACGAATGTGGGAGGCGCGCTCCGCCGCGCCGATCCGTTTCCGGAATCATCGGCGCGGCGGAGCG
>CAIJXV010000081.1 GCA_903824675.1 uncultured bacterium | reverse complement strand
GGCAAAAGAGGCGCCCTGCTTTTTAATGAACTCTCCGAGCTCATCTAAACTCACCCGAATTTCTTTTTCCAGGGTTTCCGCTTCATTACAGTTACCGCTCGTAAAGAACAGATTGCCACACACCACACCACCCTCCACATTCTTTTTTAACATAAACCTTCCTGTTGTTCTATTTTGTCTTTTTGTCCACCACTCGATGAAACAGTTTTAGAAAGTTTCCCCCTAACACTTGTTTTACTTCAGCAAGACTATAGTGTCTCTTGATCAGTTCATGCGTCAGGTTCGGCAGCTTGTCGATTTCCTCCAATCCCAACGGCCCACCCAGGGTGAATTCATAATCGGGTCCAAAAGCCACATGATCAGCACCCACCAGGCGCTTGACATAATCAAAATGGTTAACCATGGCGCCAAGCGGATACTTCAGGATCGGAACTCCCCTGGCCGTCAACTGATGTCGTTCAAAATGATTCCAGTCGTTGCCTAGGTTAAATAGGAACTCGTATGGGTCATTATATTGACGCCGAAGTTTCTTCCGATGTTCGGGAATCAATCCGAACACTTTCCCCTTTTCTGTTTCCCATTTGCGCCATTGACCAACCCCTCTCGCTGGCGCCTTCCAGCAATATACTCCCACCCCAATAACGCCACCCATCTCGGCAATCGCCTCAATTTGTTTGTCCGTGAGGTTGCGTGGATGGTCAACCAGCGATCGGCACCCTCCGTGCGAGTAAATGACCGGGCCTTTGACAATGTCGAAAATCTGCCAGAATTCGCGCTCATTGGTGTGCGCCACATCCACCAGCATTCCCAACTCCATCATTATTTCGACCGTCCTGATCCCTGCCTTTGTCAAACCTTGCCTCTCGGTAAGTTCCATGGAAAGGTTGCTGTCAAAAGGAGGGTGAATGACTCGCACGCCCAGGTCATAATAATCCTTCAAAATAGACACATCATTCAAGTGACTGGCACCGGTCAGATGCAGAACGATGGCAAGACGTTTGTGTTTGAGGCTTGTTCGGATATCCGACGTGCAAGTGGCAACTTGCGCCTCCCCATGCGTAAGCTTTTTTAGTTCGCCAAAAGATTTGATAATCCTGAGGACATTCTTAACCGCCTCTTTTTTTCCGAACAAACCATCCATCTCCGATGTAAATTGACTCTGACCAACGGAAAATACATTCACATCCACCTTGCCGCGCCGAAGCCGCTCGATTGTCGCTTGGATGTGTCCTCGACCATCAAGCATCGGCAAGAAACTAATACCGCGACGGCCAACACATAACGCTGGATTATTATAGGCTAGGGCGATCGTGGATTGTTGGTGCCACAAGTGAACCCGTTCCCAATGGCGCACATGGCGCTCAATACTCCTTTCATGTTGCTTGCGAGTCATGTGTGTCCTATTTCTTTTGGTAGTATTGGGTTCTAGATATTCTTTATTGATCCTTTATCCAATATTGTTGACCAGCGGCCGCATAAGGAATAAGTACGCCGGGATGCGTTTCGGAAATCCGTTCGACATGGGAATCACACCACAGAACATTCATGCCGACACGATGGCCGACATAAAAACCATCACTTAATGCAAGGCCAGTATAAGTTACATAAGTTGCCGTATATTCTTTGACAGCTTCAACCAACATGAATTTTGCTGACGGATTCTTTACATGAGATAGCATTACGGGATTACTATAGCTAAGGTCTTTATTGAGTCGATAGCTTAAGTTAGCGTCGCTGCGTGAGGAAGGAGGGGTCTCAATGAGAGATGGATTCATTGGACAATCCCATAGAGGCGAGAAGGCACGTGTCGCCTGTGGAGTCTGGACGCCAAGATAAGGCTCAAGCAAGAAAACCCATCGCGCGCTGGGGATGTTAGCATATGGCAAAGTATCATTGTTTTCTGAGGAATAGGTGGCAAGTCCTATTCCCAATTGTCTTAGATTATTCATGCACTTCATGCCTTTTGCCTGGTCCCGTGCAGATTTTAGAGAAGGCAAGAGTAGTGCCGCAAGAATTGCTATGATCGCGATGACCACCAACAGTTCCACCAAGGTGAAGGCCTGGGAACGAAAGAATTGTGAAATCACCTTGCGAAATGCAGGGGAAATGAATTGTTTCATAACCCGAGTTGAGGGTGAGTTTGAAATTCTAGTGGCGGCGAAAAACCGGGGTGATGGGTTCGCCCTGCAATTGCGCGCGGACGGACTGGTTCGCGACTGCCTTTTGCACCACCGCCAGCGCCTCGTCGTAGGCCGTCAGCACCCGCTCCACCGCGGACACATCGTTGGCCAGGCTCAGGCTCAAGGCGTGCCAGCCAGCCCAGAGGACCCCGCGCCGCAGGACCTCCTGTTGGAACAGGGTCTTCAGCAGATCGCCTTCGCAACCCCTGTAGGGTTCACGGAAGGTCCAGAAGGTCCGAACGGGATGCGGCGTCAACTCGATCCACGCACCAAGCCCGTGCGCGTCAATGGCGCATTGCGCCCCGGTGTGAAGCTTTTGTCCCACCTCCCACAGCCTCTGGACCACCGCCTCGCGCCGGTAAACCTCCAGCACGGCCAGCACGGCGGCGAGCCCCAAGGTCTCCCCACCGAAGGTGAAGCTGAAAAAGGTGGTGTCCAGTTCCTTCATGAACTCGCGCTTGCCGACCAGCGCCGAAAGCGGCGTGCCGTTGGCCATCCCTTTGCCAAACGTCGCGAGGTCCGCGTCCACGCCCAGCCATTCGTGCGCCCCGCCGATCGCGAAACGCCAGCCGTTGATCACCTCGTCGAAGACGAGCAGGGCCCCGCGCTTGCGCGTCTGCTCGCGCACATGCTTTAGGAATTCGCGGTCGGCCGTCTTGCTCTGGACGCCCTCCATGACGACTGCGGCAACCTTGCCTTCGTGCCGCGCCATGAGCGCGTCGAAACCCTGGCGGTCGTTCTCATCGAAACGCCCTGAAAGGAGCTTGTTGAATTCCGGCACGCCGCGGTTCCGGTCCGTCAGGGCCACATACCAGTCATGCCAACCGTGGTAGCCGGAACGAAGGATCACGTCTCGCCCCGTGCAGGCGCGCGCCAGGCGCACGGCGGCAGTCGTCACATCGGAACCGTTTTTCCCGTAACGCACCATCTCGGCGCAGGGAATCACGTCCGTAAGCGCCTCGGCGACCTCCACCTCCTGCGGCTGCATCAGGGTCATTTGCGTCCCCTCGCGCAACGCCTTTCCCAGGGCCGCGACGTGCGCGGGGTGGTTGTGTCCCAGCGTCACCGCCCACAACCCCATGCCAAGGTCCACAAACTCGTTGCAGTCCACATCCCACACACGGCAACCGTCGCCGCGTTGCAGGTAGATCGGGGCGACCCCGCGGGTATAGAGCGTCGGCCCCTTCGAATAGCATTGAGTGCCGGAGGGGATGAGTTCCAAGGCGCGCTTCCAAAGAGCCTCCGACCGTTGAATTGAAAATAGAGCGGTTTTTGAGGCCATGATGTATTTCTTCAAGTCAAACATCTCTTACCAGCGATTCTCCACCGACCAAAGACGGACAAAGTTCCGCACGCCCTTTTCCAGACCGGCAGCATTTCCTCCCACGATCAGGATCCTCGCGCCAGAGACATTCGTCTTGGGGAGCAGCCGGATCGCATACTCTCCGGCTCGCGGGTAGAATGAAGTGATTTCCTTCTGGAGATTCTGATCGACGCAGGTCCGCACGGGTTGGTCGGCAAGCAACCCGACAATGATCGCCGGCGCCGCAGGCACAGGCGATTCGCTGGGCGTCACCTTCAAGCCGGCCATGGCTTGAATGGCGTCCGAGATGGGCTTAACGGCTGCTTCGGCGCCGACCATGTCCATCTGCACCTTCCCATCGCGAACCAAATCGAACTCCGCGTAGTGAATCCATACCGGCACCGCCCCCAAGGCGACCTTGAGCCTTGAGGTGAGTTCAAGCACCCCTTTCTTCGCGAGTTCGTAGGTGACGGGCGAAGTATCCATGACCCAGGGATGGGGAGTAGCCTCGGGGAAGAGACGGGTCTTTAGGAGACACTTCTCCCCCGGCCCGAGGATGCGGGTCTCCAGTTCCCGTTCAACGGTATCCGCAATGTCGGTGGCCTTGCCAAGCAGTCGGGCGCAATCCACCATGCGATAAAGCTGGGCCAGATAGCGACCATCGGCGACCCCTTGCGCATAGGCCGTCATCGCCACGCTATCCATGGGGCCCTCAGGACCTACAAAGCACCCCTCCCAATCAGTCCAGTACCAGCGCTGATAGCCGTGAATATGGAGGCCATCATAACGAAGTTGCGCCGACATCCAGCCTGCGGCCCGGCAGTAATCCAAATACTGACCCCAATAACTGCCGGCGACCGTCCCCCAGATTTCATTGTTCTTGTCAAACGGGATGCCTTGCTCGCGGTAGATCTCCCGCGGGGGTTTTGGGTAGAACTTCATAAGCCAGCGGTCCAAGTACGGATCAATCTTTATCACCGCCTGTTTGTTTGCGTCGAAACCATAGGAGGTGGTTTCCGTCTTGAATCCCGCCATCCGAATCGACCCGGCATTCCGAATAAACTCAGGCACGTTGTCCGGCCCAAACTCATCCATGCTTTTAGCGCACACATCCAGCATCCCACGCTCACGTATGTATTTGACGTACTCCCCCCAGTACCAAGTGCGAATCCTCTGAGCTTGTTCGGACTCCAGGGGCAACTTCGGATCCCCATAAATCATCCGTGCCACCCCCAAGGGATCATCCTCTTTAAGTATGTAGTTCATCCCATAGGAACGCATTCCCGCCGCGATCGCATGGTCGAAGAACTCATCGAACACTCCGGAAAAATCGAGGCTCGGTAAGTTTCCGTTCCGAAAACGTTCACTGTCCTTCTTGATGGCCTCCGCAAGGAGTTCGCCGGTCTCCCGAAGCTTCACCGTTTGGGCGGTAAAGCGAACCGTGAAACCCTGGGCGACATCAACCTCTAGTTCTCCCAGGTCCTTGATATATCGTCCCGCAAGCTCCGAATCGCGGAGCGGGGTTTCAACCAGGGTCTTGTCACCCAGCTTGATGGGCACCTTGCGTGACGGAAGCTTCTCGTACCATAGCCCCCCAGGCATCGCTGACCAAGAGTGCTCCATTTTGCAGTGAAGCATTTCCGGCCCGGGATAGCGGACATCCCAGACCTTCATGTGCAACGGCAGGCGTTGGATGACTCCCCCTTTCGCGCCCGCTTCCCTCCATTCAAGCGTGCCTTCGTACTCGCCCGGTTTTGCTTCACCGGATTCCACGATCAGCCAGAAAGTGTAGGCTTGGTTGGCTTTGAGCGCCACCGCCCCCCGAATAGGAACCAGCCAGTAGGAAGCCTTGGGATAATCTGTCACAGGCTCATCTTGAAGATAGACACGCACGTTGGTGCCGGGGATGGACTGTCCCTGTTTGTTTTCCAGATTAGTTGCTTTAATGCTAAGAGACAATTCTTTGAGCGACGTCACAAAGATCGAGTGGCGGGAACGTTCACCGATCCCAACGTCCAGATGCAGGCTCTTGAGTTCTTCGGATGGCAAAGGGTAAGGCGGAGCGTAGAGCCTGGCGCCCACCGGAGTTTCCACCTGATAACGTGACCAGATCGAAAGGGGAGTCTGGGACGCCCGGCTCGTCCCCCAAGCGGCGATGATGGCGGAACGCTTGGGAATGCCCAGGTATTCCACAAGGTTGCGCCACACCTGTGTGGCCAGCGGCGTCATTGCCAAGATGTATTGATATTGTTTCACTCCAGGGCGCTTGGGAACGAGGGAGCCATCAAGAAATACCACCTTGCCCCGACCATGTTCGGCCAAACAGAGGATCGAGGCCTTATCCCCGCCAATGATTGAAACGCCCGTCGAGGGGACGACCCCGCTGGTCGTTTGCCACTGATCTCCTTTCCGGTCCAAAGACGACAAATCTCGTGCCAGGGGGTGCGATCCCTCCTGAAGCTCAAACGCCTCCGGCTCCCGGCTGGACCACCAACCCCGAATACCGAGCCAATCCGGGGGTTTCGGCCCGAAGATGTTTTGGCCCGCTTGCGGACTCATCAACAACGCTCCCCCATCCGCCACCCATCCTTCGAGCGCAGCGATCTCGGATGGCGACAACTTCCGCCGGCATACCCCGGGTCCGAGATACACCGCGGAACAGGATTTGAGCGATTCGATCTGGAACGGCTCATATACCGAACCATCATAATGCGTAACGACATATCGGTCACTGTTCCACGCGAACTCGTTGTCGAACGTCAGTTTATCATAGAGCGCAAACCATGCACCCAAAGGCTTGGGAGACTGCGCGCCGGCCACCGGCACCAGGAGTCCTACCCCCCATGCCACGATCGCACAGAGCAGATTCGCCCCACCAGCCACTTTTCTTTTTAACATGGTTTTGATCGGATTTCGTTTTTTGAGTCAGGCGGAGTGTTGGTCTGAGGCCCGTCTCCTGTCAGGCTACGCCCCTTTCCGACAGAAATGAGAAACCGTAACCAAATCCAATATCAAACACAGGGAAGCCGTCGCGCCGCGCGGCAAGCTGAGCCGTTTGCCCCAATCGAAATGCGGTTTCACAAACGGCGTTTCCCCAAGCCTGTCCGTTCCATCACCCACCGGCTCGTCGGCGGAAAATGGCCAACAATGCTATCCCCGCCATCACGATCACGATCGGGGAAGGCTCGGGAATTGGGATCAACAGACCTTGGCCATTCCACAGGTCGTACTCCAGTCCTCCCAAATAGGCGTTCTCGGAGAGATTCTTGTCGTAGTAGAGGTTGATGTTGGGAAGCGTCAGGGCCGCAACAATCCCGTTGGTCAGCGCGCTGTAGTTATTCGTGGTGATTCCCGCTGCCTCGATCGCTTGGAGGTCCAGCCAGCCCACGTAGAGTGCGTTGGTCAGCGAACCGGTCCTGGTCCCCGTCACCGTTAGATTGTTGTTCGAGGCGATGCTCAGCGTCCCGATCGTGAAGTTGGTGTACAACTGCGCCACGTTCAGCCAGTTGGACCCCTTGTACACCGCCCCGCTATTCGTCAAAGCAAAGGTGTGGCTGGTCGCGTTGGTGAAGAGCACCGTCGCAAGCGACAGGTTGAAGTCGGTCCGGTTGGTGGACTGATTACTCAGATCACCGTAGAAGACGAACTGGTCGTTGCTGCCGCCTTGCAGATAGCCGCTGGCCGTCACGGTGACGTTGGAGGTGAAGATGTTGGTCGAAGGATCGCTGATGTAGCCGCCGCTGATCACCACCGGTGCCTGCCAGGTCACTACACTGTTGGACACGGTGATGACACCCGTATTGCTCACCGTCCCACCCACCTTCGAGGAACCGTTGTTCAAAAGGAACGCGCCGCCCGACTGGATGTTCAGGCCAGCAAACAGGTTAGTGGTCCCGTTGCCCACGTAGCTGCCGCCGCTGCCGACCGTCAGCAGGTTGCTGAACACCGAGGAGCCCAGGTTCTGGTAGCTCCCGTTGATGGTAACCTGCGAGAGGGCATCGGCCAGGAAGCTTGCCTGCGAGGCAATGGCGATATTATTGAAGGTGTTGGTGCCACTTTGCGAGAGGTAGCTGCTACCTCCATTGAGCACCACGTTGCTCAGGTAGCTGACGTTGGCATTCACGACGTTGATCGCACCGGAGTTGGTCAGCACGCCGTCCACGATGGCGCTGGTGTTGGATGCAAGCAACGTACCACCCGAGCCGATGGTCAGCCACGCGCTCCGCCACGCCGTGCCGCCGTTGACCATTTCCAGGCCGCCGTAGTTGGTGGAACCCGAATTGGTGGCAAAGGT
>CAIJXV010000080.1 GCA_903824675.1 uncultured bacterium | reverse complement strand
CGCAGCGCTTGCAGATATTGGAGCACTTGGATATCCATGGCGAATGCATGGTCACAGATATTGTCGAGGCAGTCTGCGGTCAGCAAGGTGCGATTTCGCAACACTTGAATAAGATGCGGCGGGCCGGGATCATTGAGGCCAGGAGACACGGCAAGCAAGTCTATTACCGTATCGCCGCCGCCAATGCAGTCACCATTCTCAACTGCCTCCGAAAGAATTGTTCGCAACAGTCTTTTTCTACAGCTGTTGGGCCTTGAGCCAGCCGGCGAGGCCATCGAGTGCCATCTGCGTTCCGATGGTCATGACGATGAGGCCGGTGATTCGGATCAGCGCGCTGAGGATGTGTGACCGGTTCAACATGCGCCCGATAAACGGGGAGAGCAGCATGATGACATGGTTGAGGGCGAGCGCCAGTAGCATCGACATAGTTGAGTTGAAGACGCCATATTGCACCCGCAGTCCGATACAGGCTGCGATCGTGGCGGGGCCCGCGATCATGGGGCAGGCGAGCGGAACAAGAGCCATATCCGCAATGCCGGTATGAGCATCGTTTTCAAAGAAGACGCCGCGCCGGAGCGCATTCAATCCCACCCAGAAGACCACGACACCGCCTGCCAGGCGAAGCGAATAGAGGTCCACGCGAAAGACAGAACGCAAGAGAAAATCCCCCACGATCATGGCACCGAAGAGAATGCAGACCGCCACGAAGCTGGATCTGTTGGTCAAGGAGCGAAAACGCGGATCCTCTTTTTCCGGCATCAGCGCCGTGAGAATAGAGACCTTGCTGATGGGGTTGATCAAGGCGAGAAGATAGAGCGCATTGATACCGATTGATAGCAGTTCATCCATGTTTTTTTATCCGGCTGAGGGTTAAGGAACTGTTCCATGTCATGTCAAAAGGATGGCAGATTTCATGCAAAGGGACAAGAAAAAAACCGCTTGTCTTGCGGGGGTTTCGACCCACAAAACAAGCGGCTTACAACCGGACCTCAGATCCGGGTTACACGGAGATTACCCAATGGCTTTACCGCCGCGTTCTCCTGTGCGAATACGAATCGTCTCTTTAAGATCGAGGACGAAGATCTTTCCGTCGCCGACACTTCCCGTTTTCGCCCCGCCTTCGACAGCCTCGATGGCTGCATCAACGAAGTCGTCATTCACGGCGATCTCCAGTTTTACCTTCCGCAGCAGACTGCCAGCTTCGGTGTGGCTGCGGTAGACCTGGGCGATTCCCTTCTGCCGGCCACGTCCCATGACGTTGGTGACGGTGACCAGGTGAATGTCTTTTTCTGTCAGCCTTTCCAGCACCTCGTCCATGCGGTCCGGTTGAATGATTGCAATGATGTATTTCATGAATAAATTCCTTTCACTTGTTTGTTGTACGTTAGTCTAATACCGTGTATCCGGTTTCGCGGTGATCAATCAGGTCGAGACCAATACGTTCTGCTTGTTCACCAGCTCTCAGTCCGATAATCTTGTCAACGATCTTCAGCAGCACATAGCTGATGACACCGGAGTAGACAACGGTCACAAGCACGGCCTTCAACTGGATCCACAACAGCATGGGGTTTCCGTAGAACAATCCGTTGGCGCCAGCACTGTTCATGGTCGTCGTTGCAAACAGCCCTGTTGCGAGTGCGCCCCAGATACCGCCGACGCCATGTACGCCGAATGCGTCGAGCGCATCATCATAACCGAGGCGGGGTTTGACAACAGTCACGAACAGGTAACAGATCACGCCTGCGCCTGCGCCGATCGCGATGGATCCCGCGGGAGTCACGAATCCTGCAGCCGGGGTGATTGCCACCAAACCTGCAACAGCGCCAGAGATCAGTCCCAGCATGGTGACATGCTTGTTGATCATCAGATCCATAACTGCCCAAGCCAGACCCGCTACAGCCGTAGCCAGGTGCGTGGAGAGGAACGCGCTGCCTGCTAATCCGTTGGCCCCTAAAGCGCTACCCGCATTAAAGCCGAACCAGCCGAACCACAGCAGGGAGGCGCCCATGACTGCGAACGGTAGATTGTGCGGAGGCGACAACTTCTTCGGATAGCCGAGCCGGCGACCCAACACAAGTGCTGCGACCAATGCGGCAATACCTGCGTTAATATGCACCACGGTGCCACCTGCGAAGTCCAGCGCACCCATCGTGCGCAAGAAGCCGCCGACGCCCCAGACCCAGTGGGCTACCGGATCATAGACGATCGTGGTCCACAGCAGGGAGAACACCGCGAAGGCTGCAAACTTCATCCGTTCCGCAAACGCGCCAATGATCAAGGCGGGCGTGATGATGGCGAACATCATCTGGAATAGCATGAATACCGAGTGAGGAATCGTACCTGCGTAATCCGCGTTAGGTTCCGCACCCACATGATTCAGCATGGTCCAGTCCAGGCTGCCGATAAAGCCCTTAATGTCAGGCCCGAAGGAGATG
>CAIJXV010000079.1 GCA_903824675.1 uncultured bacterium | reverse complement strand
GGGTTAGGAAGATCGAATTTGGTGGTTCAGGGACTTTTCCTATAGCCTACAGCCTAAAAACCTATAGCCTGAGCATCCTATAGGATGTAACTGATCACAAATCCGAACTCAAACGCCCCTTTTCATTTGAAGAATCAAAGGCAACCGAACGCAGCCAGATCGAAGTGGGTGGAAGCGAGATTCAGTTGGAGTTGGGGTAAATTGCCTTTTACTCTTCCCTGTCCCAAGGCATAATGAGACACAACTGTGAGTGTCGAGCGGCGGAGTGCGGAACAGAGATGATGAATACAACTCGTCTAATGGTAATCCTTATTTCATGCGCATTGATGTTTTCGTGCGCAACCCAAAAACTCTGGGAAGAAACCGATCCAAACGAACAGGTATTGATCTTTTCTTCAGAAATCACCGAGCAGCAACTGATTGATAAACAAATTCCTTACCAGAAGTGGAAGAGTCAATATGGTGGATCCGGATACTTGATTCCAAAGAGTAAGGCGAGGCAACTGGGCGATTACACCGTCAGGATGTTTGTCACTCCGATCACTGTCACGATCGACGCCGTAACGATCGTTACGGTTGTGGGCGTTGTCGTGTGCCTTAACGTACTTCAAATTGTCCCGGCAACTGCCATTAAATAAACACGAATCGGTGTTCTCGAGAGCGCACCTGTCAATTAAGGTGGGAGAGGTCCCTCTCTCGGTCAGGCGCTGATTAATATGGGAATGGCTCAAAAACGAGCTTCAAGAAGTGATTGAAAACCCTCCAAATTGTGATATTTTGAAAGGTATGAGCACATTGACACAAGCAAATGTATTAAACCTCAGCATTCCAGAGCGCATCCAGCTCGTCACCGACATTTGGGACACCATTGCCGAGGTGCCGGAGGAAATCGGCCTGACTGACGAACAGAAGGCTGAACTTGACCGTCGCCTCGACGCCTACCATCGGAACCCTGACGAAGGTTCCCCTTGGGGAATGGTGAGGGACCGCATCCGGAGTAGCCGGTGAGCCGACGGCTCATTGTCCGTCCCGAGGCAGAAGCAGAAATTGCCGAGGCCTTTAGTTGGTATGAGAATTGTGTTCCGGGTCTGGGATCCGAATTCTTGCTCTGCGTTGAGGCTGTGTTCAATGCAATTCTGCGCAATCCCCTGGGTGGGCCGTCTGTTTCGAAGCAGCCGCGAGATCACTGAGAACCGAAATCTTGTGATCACGGTCACCGCCAGGACTGTGGGGGACCATCCGTAAAGCCGGATGTCCGTCCGCACCCGCTCCAGGATCGAAACGACTGGATCGAAAAACAACATTGCACCATGCCCATCGTTTTTATATTCTATTGGCGAGGTAAGAATTATGCAAATCGCCATACCCTTAGACAGAATGACCGTATCGGAGAAACTCACCGCTTTGGAGGAGATATGGGCCGATCTTAGCCAAACACAAGACGCCATACCATCTCCGGATTGGCACGCGGAAGTACTGCAAGTGCGGGAGAATAAGATTCAAGAGGGGAAAGCGAAGTTTTTGGATCTGGACGAAGCAAAACGTAGGGTTTGGGACCAGATCAAGTGAAGGTCCAGGTGCTGGAGGAAGCGCTCGACGATCTTGCCGCTGGCTATCGTTTTTATGAACGGCAATCGGAAGGACTAGGTACGTATTTTTTGGATTCTCTCTGGTCTGACGTCGATTCCCTCTGCATTTACGCGGGCATTCATCCCCTACACTTTGGCTGCCATCGCCTTCTGTCGAAACGATTCCCCTTCGCGCTATACTATCGTGTTGAACTGAACGTCGCGCGGATTCGTGCAATTTTGGATTGTCGACGGAATCCCGCTTGGATTCGCCATCGGCTGAAATGACCTGAAGGACTGAGCGTGCCCCACCGATAATGACCCTGGGCCTGAACGACATCTATCAGAAATCCGAACTCAAACGCCCCTTTTCATTTGAAGAATCAAAGGCAACCGAACGCAGCCAGATCGAAGTGGGTGGATGCGAGATTCAGTTGGGGTTGGGATAAGATTCATCGCACTTGACTCCAAGCCTATTAAGTTTCACTATTCGGAATAGATGGGGGGTATTTAACAGCTTTGTCGGGCTTAAACATACTCCGCAAATGACCAGTGGTTAGATAAGATAGTTGGCTGAGAAGGATGAGACTAGGAAAGACCATAGCAGTAATCGCCCTCGGGCTGTACCTGATCACCTGGCTCCCTGCGGTGTTCATGATCCGGCACAACCGGAAGGTCCACACGCCGATGGTCTACCCGGTGCTTCCGTTTGTCGTTCTGGCCTGCGACAAGAAGCCATCACTCGCCGGGGAATGGACGTTCTATGCCGCGTATGGTTTCGGAGTGAAGAAGCTTCTAAAGATTCACACGTGGATCGCATGAAATGAACAGCCAATCGGCTCCCCCTGAACTGACCCGTTAGATTAAGTTCACGAGTGCCACACTACCCGGCATAACCGCTCCGCACCAGATAAATAACGGACAACCAATTACTTGTCTGACACCGGCTTTTCAATGCTGGAAGTGGTCATCGAGTGAAATCAACTGATAACGCTTGACGGTAGCCTGCCAAATCAACACTATTCCGGGTAAGGCGGGTGTATTTACCGGTCTTGTTTGGTTGGATAATATCCCGCAAATGACCAGTGGTTGGAGAAGATTGTTCGGTCGGAGACGAGGATGAAGAACGAGATCACGAAAGCGCTAGTTGGACTAGGAACGGGCCTGAGCGCCGTTTATCTGGTCGTCTTCGCGCTATTTCTTGTCGCGGACCACATTCACGGCGGGTGGTTTCGTAACATTCAGGGGATTGGCATCCTCGGATTGCTGGTCAGCCCCCTGGCATGCGTCATGATCCTCGCTGGGTTGCTGTGTGTCTTTTTTCTGCAGCGCGACATCCGCAGTCGTCTCGTTCTCATGGCGATCAACGGGCTCGGCGTGTTCATCACGGGATGGTTCACGATGGTCTTGTGCCATCTGTGGAGGATGGGACCAATCAACCCAGGGTGAAGAACAGAACAAACACGCCGTCCCAGGATATGCCTCGCAAACTCGGTAATCCTGAACGGCAACGTTCGCCATTGAAATCCAAAATGGAAAACCAAAAGAATAGAACAAGCATTAGTCAAAGAATATTTCGAGCCGTAGCAATTCTGCTGACTTGGATTGTCGCCTACTTGGTCTATGCCAGAACATCGGAGCCCCCTGCAGGTCACCCAAGCATACTGGGATTCTTGGTAGCCATCCGACTTGAACTGTTCACACTTGGTTATTACATGGCTCAAACATTTGCTCGAAACCTTGGGTTGCTTCATAATGTAATCAACTCCTGGATCTGGCTCATTTGGCTGGCATGGCTGGCGGTGGTTGGATCGCTGCATTACCTAACAATGAAAAAGGGCTGGGTAATCGCGTTCGTTTTGCTGCTGATGATGCTTTCCCTGTCCAGCTACCGATTCAGAATTATTGGGAGTTGGTGGTAGCACTTGACTCCGGGTCCATTTAATTTCACTATTCGGACCAGGCAGGGGCATTTATGTATCACTGTCAAACCCTGAGCGGAGGCCGACCAGCTGGAGTCGAAGCCCATGCGGGTGAACTGTTTTGAAATGTTCTTGAATAGGTCAGGCTGACCCTGAATAATGCCATGAAGGATTAGTGTATAGTTGTTTGATCAAATGCTATAGGATAATCATGAAAAACATCATAAAGATGATAATTTGTATTTGCGCTGTGAGTCATGAGATCGCAGTCGGACAGACAACCAACTATGTTGGCACCTGGAGCAATAAGAAATCTGATTTTTCAAAGATTGCCTTTGGATTACGCTTGGATGGTCGCGGCTTTTTCTTTGCATCAATTGGATCCACCATCTTGCGATGGACAAATAGTACAAATGGGATTGATCTCCGCATTGCAAATGGAGGAAGTTCTACAAACCTGTCCCTTCTATATGACCCACTGACTGATCGGTTTTCGGCATTTGACGGCCCAAAGTGGACTCAAGTGTTTTACAGAGAAAATACAAACGAGCCACCGGATTTGGAGTCAAAGAACGAGGCAAGACAAGCGAAAGAATATGAAGATCAATTGCGATCTTATCCAGTGACAAATCTATCCACGTATGCCGACTTTAAGAATCGGGCGCAATTTCTCACAAACGAAAATAATGGTATGCAAATACTCTTTGCGACCTCAGCGAACAAAAAAACCATTATATTCAAGAAAATAGGTAAATTGAATAGTATTACCCTTATCACTATCGAGGCAGGTACCATTCCAAAGGGGGTTGGGGCCTCTGAACAGCCAGTCCAACCGGAAGGAGATTTTCAAACGAATATCTTTGCGACAGAGGATCGCATTACCAAACTTCGGACATGGCTTGAAAGTAAGGGAGCAAAGTGCGATTATGTATACTGCGTGTATCGAAGTCCATGGCGCGTCGAAGGCTACAGACGGTTGTGTGAAATATCCATACTCAACAACAGTAGTCTATTTATGGATGCAGTCACGAATATAGTGGAAGATGCCTTTGCTCCATTTGAATTTCCAGTCGAAGCAAGATAAGAACTGGCATCATTGTCTTTTCCCACACAGCTTCGCCGCTCGACATCTGCACCTTTATTAACTCTCAACAAATCTTTTGTCATCTCCCATCCAACCTTCAACTCCCCTCCCCCGACTCCCCTTCCGCCTCCAGCGGATTTTCTTTCTCCACCTCCTCCAACTGCAATAGAGCGGTTTCCCAATCGCGGGTGGCTGCTGCCATCAAGGATTGAATCTCGGTCAGGCGCTGGTTAATGTGCGAATAACTCAAGCCGACGGTCGGCCCACCCAGTTCTTCAACGAGCAAGGCTTGTTCTTTTTCCAGCCGATTGACCGTCTCTTCCGCCTTGCGTACCCGCTCCTGCAACGGACGCAATAATTTATTCCGGGTTTCACGCCGTTGAGCCTTTTCACGGCGCATGGTCTTCCGGTCGATCGGCTTGTTCATCGCCGCTTCCTCAGCCTTTGCCTCCTGAACTATCAGTCCCGCCTCGCGGTCGGCCTTTTCCCGGTAATAATCGTAATTGCCGGCATACCGTTGAATATTCTGGGGAACCATCGAAATGATTCCCGTCGCCACTCGCCGCACAAATTCAATGTCATGGCTCACCAACACCAGGGTTCCGGTGTATTGCTGAAGCGCATATTCCAAAGCCTCGCGCGAGGGAATATCCAAATGCGTCGTCGGTTCATCCATCAACAGGCAATTGGGCGACTGGATCAGCAACCGCGCCAGGGCCACGCGCATTTTTTCACCGCCGCTTAACACCGAAATCGGCTTTTCAACGTCATCCCCCGTGAAGAAGAAACTGCCCAAGAGGGTCCGTACGGTCTGATCGTGCAGATCCATATCGGCCGATTTCACCGCATTCAATACCGTCTGTTCCGGATTCAACTGCTCGGCAAAATCCTGCGCCTGGTAACCGAGCACGACTTTGTGACCCAGGATCCGGCGCCCCTCCCCCAACTGGATCCGACCGGCCATCGCGCGTAAAAGTGTCGTTTTGCCCATCCCGTTTAATCCCACAAGGGCCAGCTTCTCACCCCGATCCACCCGCAAATCCACATGACGCAAAACCCAGTTGGTCCCGTCATAGCTGATCCCCGCATCCTCGAACCGAAAGATCTCCTGTCCGCAATGCGGCGGCGGACGCAGCCGGATCGGGATCGCCCGGAACACTCGTCGCGGAACGGTGACAATCTCCATCTTTTCCAGCATCTTGATCCGGCTCTGAACCTGGGTGGATTTTGTGTTTTTCGCGCGGAACCGCTCGACAAACCGTTCGATTTGCTCCCGACGCCGATCCTGGTTGGCCTGCGCCGCCTCCAATTGCGAATTGCGCTGGACACTGGTCCGCAGGTAGGCATCGTAATTGCCCGTATACCGCGTGGCTTGCGCACCCGCGACTTCAATCGTCACGGTCGTCAGGGTATTCAAAAGATACCGGTCATGGGCCACCAGAATCAGGGTCCCGGGATATTCCTTCAAGTATCGCTGAAGCCATTCCACGGCCGGAATATCCAAGAAGTTGGTCGGCTCATCCAGCAACAATAAATTGGGTCGGGCGGACAACACCCGCGCCAATTCGGCGCGCATCTGCCACCCACCGCTGAATTCGCCAAACGGCCGGCTCAATTCGTCCTTTCGGAAACCGAGACCGCATAAAATGGACTCCGCCCGATGCGACAGTTCGTAGCCGCCCCGATGTTCGAATTCCGACTGGGCCTGGCCCAACCGACGCAATAGCCGGGAACGCTCGATCTCCAGAGTCGCCTCGGTCAACACCTTTTCCAGTTCGGCGATTTCACGCTGGAGCGTCTGGACCTCCGGCAGGGCATTCTCGGCATATTCAATCAGGGTCCGCTCCCGTGCTTCCAATTGCAATTGCTGGTGCAAATGCCCGATCGTCAGATCGTTCGACCGGTTGACCTGCCCCTCGTCGGGCGTAAGTTCTCCGGTGATCAGCGAAAAGACCGTACTCTTGCCCGCCCCGTTGGGACCGACAATGCCCACCCGTTCCCCATCTCCGATGCGAAAGGAGACCTCGTCCAGAATATCCTGGGCGCCAAAGGCCATGCTAACTTTTTGAAATTCAATCATGCGAAAAAACCCGTCTTATCCATCTGTCATCCCGTCTCACTCATCCGCCATCCCGTCTCACTATCTGCCATCCCGTCTCTCCATCTATCATCCCGTCTCTCCATCTATCATCCCGTCTCTCCCATCAGTCATCCCGTCTCTCCCATCAGTCATCCCGAGCGTAGTCGAGGGATCTGCTCTGACTTTTCCGAAAGCCCCTTGTCTTCCGCTCCGAGATTTCTCGACTTTGCTCGAAATGACAGGCGGAAAGATCGAATGGCTATTTGCGCCCCCCGTGTCCCCCGCCGGGATCCCTCGACTGCGCTCGGGATGACAATCAGGAGCGCCTCTTTCCCCCTCATTATTCGAACTGAGGCACAGATCTCTCCATCTCCTCTCCAACCAGCAACTCAACAACTAACAACTTCCTTCATCCCCGCCCTCCCCCTCTCCCCGCGTCTCCCCTTCATCTCCATCCTCTCCCCGCAGCCCCTCCTCTTCTTCGTCCTCCCCTTCCACCACCGGGCCTGGCCCCATCCCATCCGTCACCCCCAACACCACTACGATCTCACCCTTGAGCTTCCGGGTCTCCAGTCGCTTCAGCAATTCGGCGGCCGTACCGATCAGGACTTCCTCGAATTTTTTGGTCAGTTCGCGCGCCACCAGGATCCGCCGCTCACCGAATGGCTCCTGCGCTGCCTGCAACAACTTCACAATCCGGTACGGCGATTCGTAAACGACGGCCGGCACATTCATCGCGGCCAACGCTTGCAGCTCCCGCAGCCGCGCACCGGACGTCCGCGGCAGAAACCCGCCAAAAAAGAATTTTGAGCCCCGGCATCCGCTTAAGGACAAAGCCGTCGTCAATGCGGTCGGTCCCGGTACGGCTTCGATCTTTAAACCGGCGGCACGACAGGCGGCGACCACCCGCGCGCCGGGATCGGAAATACCCGGCATCCCGGAATCGGTGACCAACGCCACCGCCTGGCCGGAACGGATCCGGCCCAAAATCTCGTCGAGCCGGGACGCCTCGTTGAATTTATGGCAACTGATCAGTTGCGTCCGGATCTCATAGCGGTCCAGCAAGACCCGGGTACACCGGGTATCCTCGGCCAGGATGGCTTGGACCCCGCGCAAAGTCTCCACGGCCCGGAACGAAAGATCCCCCAGATTACCGATCGGGGTCCCCACGACATATAGCGCTGGATTCATCTGACTATGCCTCCCGCTCCGCTTCCGCTGGTCAATTCCCGGGTTCCCAGCGATTCTGCACAAACCACGCACCGGTATTCCCGGATTTCCGCATGCGGCAATACCAGCAAAAGCCTTTCCCGGACCGGCCGGGAGATCCGGCAGCGCGGACAATACAACTCGGAGGCCGTTAAATCGGAAAACTGCTGGCGAGCCGAATGGCCTCCGCCCGCTGGATCCCGATAAACGCGCTTGTGGTTTGCCGCCGGTTGCATACAATCATCTCCCACATCAGCCGGGAACCCTCCGGCCCGGTTAAGGGAACCGGTTGGGCGTAGCCGCCCGTCCCGATGAAGCGCATACCCTATAATAAGTCGGCGCGAATGTAAACGGATTGCCATGCAAGTTTGTCTCGACATCCAGGCGGCGATCGCCCAGCGGGCGGGCGTCGGCCGTTATACCCAGATGCTCATTGAGTGTCTGCCGGAAGGTGCGGCCGATGCCGACCGCCTGCGCCTGTTCTATTTCGATTTTCGCAAACGCGGCCAACCTTTCGACGCCCCCTCTCCCCGGGTCGAATTCAAGGCGGTGGAGAAAGTCCCCGGCCGCCTGGTGCAACAACTCTGGAAATGGGCGGACTGGCCGCCCTTCGACTTATTTTCCGGACCTGCGGATCTGTTTCATTTTCCCAATTTTATTATCCCCCCCTTGCCCCGCGGCAAGGCCGTGGTCACCATCCACGACATGAGTTTTCACCGGTTCCCCCAATTCACCGAATCCCGCAATCTCAGCTACCTCTCTAAAGCCATCGGGCACACCGCCCGCCGCGCGGATGCCATCATCACCGACTCCCATTTCAGCGCCAATGAGATCTCCGCCTGCCTCGGCGTCGAAAAATCGCGGGTCCACGCCATTCACCTCGGCATCTCTCCCTCCCTCCAGGCCCCGCCGCCGGAAACCCTCGCCGATCTGCGCCGGCGCCATAAGTTGGATAAACCCTATCTCCTCACCGTCGGCACCATCGAGCCCCGCAAAAATCTCCCCCTGCTCCTCGATCTGTTTGAAAATTTCCGGGATTTCGACGGCGACCTCGTGATCGCCGGCATGCCGGGCTGGAAATGTGCCTCGTTTTTTGAACGCCTGAAAACCTCACCCGCCGCCAGCCGGATCCGTTACCTCGATTTCCTGCCGGAACCCGATCTGCCCGCCCTCTATGCCGCCGCAGAAGCGTTTGTGTTCCCGTCCTTTTACGAGGGCTTTGGATTCCCCCCCCTCGAAGCCATGGCCTGCGGCACGCCCGTCATCTCCTCTCGCGGCGGATCCCTGCCCGAGGTCCTCGGCGAGGCCGCCTCTTTCCCGTTAACCTGGGATATCGAGGAATGGCGCGGCGCGGTCCGACAGGTGCTCTCCGATTCCTCCCTGCGTCAGACCCTGATCGAACGCGGGTTGCGCCAGGCCGCCCGCTACCGCTGGTCTGAAACCGCCCGCCAAACCTGGCAGGTTTACCGACAGGTGGCCGGATGAAAATCGCCATCGATGCCCGCTGGATCTTTCCCTCCCCCTCCGGGATCGGCGTCTATACCCGCGAATTAATCCGGGCGCTGGCCGCCGAGGACGGCGGCCACACCTATCTTCTCTTTTTTCAGAACGCCGAGCTGGAAGCTCAAACCGCCCAACAAACCCAGTTCAATCTAAATCCCCGCTTCTCCTCCGCCATCCTCCCCTACGGCCTCTTCTCTCCCGCCAATCAGTTGCGCCTGCCTGGCCGCCTCCGTCGTGAAGGCGTTGACCTCTTCCATTCCCCCAATTACATGATTCCACTCACCGCCTTCCCCCTTCGGCGACGCGGCGGAATCGCCTGTGTCGTCACCCTGCACGATGCCATCCCCTTGAAATTCCCTGACCATGCACCCCGTTCGCGTAAACGCCGCCTCTTTTTTATCTTTCGCTGGTTGATGCGCCAGGTCGGCCGCCGGGCCGATGCCATCCTCACCGTCAGCCACACCTCCAAACGCGATCTGGCCGCCTGCCTGGATTTCTCCCCCACCGCGGCCGGGCGAATCCATGTGGTCTACAACGGCGTCAATCCCGTTTTCCAGCCCGCCCCCACGCGACCGGATCCTGCGGATCCCACCCGCCGACGCGAATTACTCTATGTCGGCAGGGCTGATCCTTACAAAAACCTGCCCAACCTGATCCGCGGATTTGCCGATCTGGTCCGGCAATCCCCTTTTCCGGTCCACTTGACCCTCGCCGGGGCTCTCGATCCCCGCTATCCCGAGGCGCCCGCTCTCGCCCAAAAACTCGGCCTGGCTTCCCACGTGACCTGGGTTGACCGCCTGGAAGAAGGACACCTGGTACAAGCCTATCAGCAAGCTGACGCCCTGATCATGCCGTCCCGTTACGAAGGATTCGGCCTGCCCGTCGCCGAAGCCATGGCCTGCGGCACCCCGGTGGTCTGCGGACAGTGCGGCGCGTTGGAGGAAGTCGCCGGTCCCGCCGGTTTGTTTGTGAATCCGGATGATCCCGCCGACCTCGCTACCACGCTTCTGTTTCTCCTCACCCAGCCGGGGTTTGCCGCAGAAAAATCACGACAAGGCCCGCTCCAGGCGGCCCGGTTTACCTGGCCGGCCGCGGCGCAGGCATCCCGGGAGGTTTACGAAAAAGCCCTCCGCTTTCGTAAAGGAATGGCTCCATGACTCCGAGTTCGAACCCGATCCCTCTCGACTTCCCCGAAGATCTTCGACACCTGCGGGTTGTCCTGTGTCACGACTGGCTGACCGGCATGCGCGGCGGCGAACGGGTCCTCTCAGTCCTCTGCGATCTTTTTCCCGACGCGCCGATTTACACCCTGATTCATAACCGTGGCGCCATCGCCCCGGAAATCAATCGTCATCCCATCACCACCTCCTTCCTCCAGAATATTCCCGGCATTCATTTGCATTACCGGAATTGGCTCCCCGTATTTCCCCTGGCCATCCACCACTTCCGTCCGCCGGCATGCGATTTGATCATCAGTACCAGCCACTGCGTCGCCAAGGCGCTTCGCCCGCCCCCCGGCGCCCGGCATCTCTGTTACTGCTTCACTCCCATGCGTTATGCCTGGACCTTCCACGAGGAATATTTCGGGCGGAATCCCCTTAAACGGCTGACGCTCGCGCCCCTGCTGGCCGGGCTCCGCGTTTGGGATCGCCGCACCGCCCGGCAGGTCACCCACTTCACCGCCATCAGCCGGCATGTCCAGGATCGGATTCAACGGTTCTATGGCCGCACCTCCGATGTCGTTTATCCCCCCGTCGAAACGGATCGCTGGACGCCCGCCCTACAACCCCGTCGCGAAGGGTTTGACCTGATCGTCTCCGCCCTGGTCCCGTATAAACGCGTCGACCTGGCCATCGAGGCCTATAACCGGTTGCAACGCCCGTTAAAAATCATCGGCGTCGGCGGTGAATTCGAATCGCTTCGCCGAATGGCCGGACCGACCATCGAATTACTGGGCTGGCAACCCGACGAGACCATCCTGGATTATTACCGCCGGTGCGACGCCCTGGTGTTCCCCGGCGAAGAGGATTTCGGGATCGTCCCCCTCGAAGCCCAGGCCTGCGGAAAACCCATCATCGCCTTTGCCTGTGGCGGTGCGTTGGAAACCATCGCCGAAGGCGTCAGCGGAATTTTCTTTGCGGAACAATCCGTGTCTTCCTTGATGAAAGCGGTCACCCAATGCCAGGCTCACTCTTGGGATCCAGCGGCCATTCGGCAACACGCCGAACGGTTCGGACGCCCCAACTTCCTGCAGGGACTTGCCCAGAGTATTCGAACGTGCCTGGCCACTCCGAATAATGATTGATGATGAGGTCCAAAGCATGAAGGAGCACCGCTCTATGAGCGGGATGAGCGAAAGACGCCGCGAAGATGTGGTAGCCTATAGCCTAACAACCGACCGCCTAAACCCCCTTCTTATCCGCACAATATGAAACCACGCCTGCTCCTGACCAATGACGACGGGGTCGATTCCCCCTTGCTCCAACAACTCGCCACCGAACTGGCGTCCGACTTCACTCCGGTCATTGTTGCGCCTGCCACCGAAATGAGCTGGGCCGGCGCCCGCCATATCGCCACCCGCCCGGTTGAAGCCGTCCGGGACACCACCTTCCCGTTCGAAACCTACCGGGTGACCGGCAGCCCGGTCGATTGCGTCTACATCGCCTGTCGCCATCTCCGGCTCAACCCCGACCTGATCGTTTCCGGCGCTAATTTCGGCGTCAACGCCGGCCTGGCGCGCCTGGTTTTTTCGGGCACCGTCCAGGCGGCCCTCGCGGGCGCCCGTCTGAAATTTCCTGCCGTGGCCGTATCGATTTACTATACCCGCGAAATCCGACAACGCTATCCGCGGGTCACCGACCTGCCCCCGGGCCTCTATACCGCCGAACTCCGACAGGCGGCCGAGTTGATCCGCGCCAGCAGGAAAACCGGGTGCCTCACCTCCGGATCCTGTACCAATATCAATCTTCCCTATCCCTGTCCGGCACCGGACCGCATCCGACTCGCGCCCATTCACAATGATGGCGATCTCGACATTTTCGAGCCGGGTTCAGACAGTCCGTTCAAACCCACCCCGGCCTATCCGGATTTCGGCCCCATTCCGGAAGAAACCGATTTGGGCGCCATCGGTCGCGGCTGGATCACCGTCACCCCCCTCAAGGTCACCTTCGAGAATACCGCCGCCCAGCCCGGCCTGAGGGAAACGATTCATCAACTCACAGCACCCTGAAAACGATTTGATTGAACCTCCGGTGGCAGAATGTTATAAATTAAACATGAACAGGACGATTACTAGAATTGGCCGCTTGACCCGAGACGCCCATGACGATTTCGTCCCCGGCACACCCAGCAGTCGCCTGAATCTTGTCTGGCCCCTCACCGCGGAAGCGGCCTCACTCAGTAAGCACCACAATGTTGAACGAAGATTACAGAGACATATTGCAGTCGTTCGTCGCCGAGCAAGTTAAGTTCCTTTTGGTGGGCGCGTATGCTTTGGCGGCGCATGGGTATCCCCGCGCGACCATGGATATCGATATTTGGGTGATGCCATCCCCAGATAATGCCAAAGCGGTATTACGGGCACTACGACGATTTGGTGCTCCCACCGAAGACCTTACGGCCACTGATCTTCAGAAAGATGATACGATATTTCAGATTGGGGTCGCGCCCAGACGCATTGACATTATCACCGGTGCCTCGGGACTTCGCTTTGAGGAAGCCTTTGCCCATTCGATTGCAATCGATATTGAAGGATTGTCTATTCATATCCCATCGGTTGATGATCTGATCCGTAACAAGTTGGCCACCGGGCGAACCAAAGATCTGGCCGATGTGGAAACTCTGAAAGGGCTGAACAATCCCAACCCCACAATTTGAGTACAGGGCGATGCGACAAGCCCCTTTTTTTCAAGTGATAATGCTTTCGCTCATTCAGATCTGATGAAACACTTCATCCTCCTTTTTTGCCTGCTCCTGTCCGGTCTGGGCTGCAGCCGTCCGCACATCGGCCGGATCGACTCGTCCTCTGTCATCCTTGCCGTCGGCGACAGTCTGACGTTTGGCATTGGCGCCGAGCCCAGCCAAAGTTATCCATCCCTTCTCTCTGAAATGATGGGCTGTCGGGTTGTCAACGCGGGCGTTTCCGGCGAATTATCAGCCGCAGGACTCCAGCGACTTCCCGAACTTCTGGACCAGTACCATCCGAACCTGATGATCCTTTGCCACGGCGGCAACGATTTGCTGGCTAAACAGGATGAGTCCTTGATTGAAGCCAATCTGGACGCGATGCTTAAACTCGCAAAAGAGAGGGAGGTGGATGTCATCCTGATCGGCGTCCCCAAACCGGGACTCCTCCTCCGGGCACCCGGCTTTTACCAAAACTTAGCCACCCGGCACAAAATCCCCTGCGATTCCAAAACCATCCCAAAGATTCTTTCGTCACCTTCCCTCAAAAGCGACTATGTCCACCCGAACGCGGCAGGCTATCAGCGAATGGCGGAAGTCATTGCCGAGTTGATTCGCAAGAGTCAGGGATAGCGCCGACTCGCCACCAAAGCGGGACCGAAGTCCCGCACTCCAAAAGTTCGAATGAGGAGTAGTGTAGCCGCGTTCTATGAACGCCGCTCCTCTGCCGCACTCAGCGAGCATCAAGGTTTCTGCGGCGTAATTTCTTTTTTGGGGAACCATCGCAGGCGTTCGGCCTCTGCGCCGAGTTCTGTGTGTCCACATCGGCGAACCAGGGCCTTATAAAATCGATCGGCCCGGTCCGGTTCCTTTCCCGCCAGCCACAGGCCGGCTTCCGTCAGCACCGCGGCGGTTTCCGGAGATTGATCGGGCATGAGGCTGGCTGCCCGCCAGGCGAGATCTGCGGCCTGGTCCCGGTAGTGGAATCGTCTGGCCGGCTTGACTTCAACCGCCTGACGGGTGACGCGGATTTGTTCTTTGCGCAGGGGTGCCACGCCCATTTGCAGGACCGCGTTGGTGCGCAAGGTATAAATATCGGTCAGCGCATAATATCCGCCCAGCGCAAACCAGTCGGGCTCGACTTCCGTCCCCATCAACTCCAGTCCTTCATAGCGGGCGATGCGAGCGGCGGACCAGAGGCCGGCCGCCCGGACCGCGGCGGACCGAGCCGTATCGCCGCCGGCCCGAAGATCGGCCGCATAGTTGGTGAGCCGGGACTGCCAGCGCGCCGGGAAATAAGGGGTGGCTTGCGTATAATGCCCCATCCGGGTGAGGCGTCTCGCCAACAAATACCGCAACCGTTCGGCGATCTGTTCATCGGTCGAGACATATCCGTGAGTCTCTTCATACGCTTCGCACGAAGAAAGAGGAGCAGGCGGCTGAGGCCAGTTGGCATCCACATAGGCCGACAGCTCCTCGGGGGTGAGAACGCGCTCCGCCACATAAGCGGCATCGAGCCAGTAATGGCCATGCAACAACGAATCAAGCGCCTCAAGGTATTGCCCTCGCGCCAGGCTCAGCACCCCCCATTCGCCCAACAGTTTATCCGCCGATGGAAAGGCCCGGTCCTTGCCAGATGAATCCCTTCGCACCGCGAGCCAGGTCGGATCCTCCGGAAAGCTCCGGGCCAGGCGCGCGATGATGGCGACGGCCTCCGCGGTCTGCCCGGCGCGGAAGAGCAGTTTGGCGCGCAACCACTGGGCGATGAGCGAGTCCGGCGACGCGAGGGCGGACCATTTCTCCGCGGCGGCCAGATCGCCGGAACGATAGGCAATCCAGGCGATGCGATCCGCGTCAACGGGAGCCGCCACACCGGCCTCTTCGAGTGTGTTCAACCAAATGGATTGCCAGGTCGAAGCCACGGGGGTCTCGTCATACGGGTGGCGGCCGGCGGCAACGACATAGGCTGTGACGACGCGCTGAACCCTAAGATTTCGCGCCGCTTCGCATCGAACCGCCGGATCGGCGGCGAGCAACCGGGAGATGGCCCGGTTGAGGGATACGAGGGCGGTCGGGTCGCCGGCCTGGTAGTGGCGGATATACCCTTCAATCGCCGTCACGGTGTTGCTCCGATCGAGTTCCACACGCGCCTGCCAACCGATGCTATCGGACGCCAATCCGAGTCGATCGGCATACCCGCTGTCCGCCAACTGGCGGACCCGGCCGAACCACTGTATCGCCGTGACGGGATTCTCGGTCAGGTAGGTGCGTCCGATCATGAACGCAGCCCAAGTCGAACGGAAGTGCCGCTGGTTAGCCGGAAGCTCAAGAACTTTTTGCCACGCGGCCCGGGCCAAATCGATTTGCCCGCGGTGGTAGGCGATGGCACCTTCGATATAACGCGCAAATTCCTCCGGCAGTCCCTGGGGAATCCGCACCACGGGAAATTCGGGCGGCGTGGGCGGACGACTGTCGGCTGGCGAAAACGGAGGCTGATCCGCCAGGGCTTTCCATTGCTCCGTCTTGAGTTGATAGGAAGATAGGGTATCCCGAAGTTCCTGGTACCCGGTGACGATCGCGTCCACCCGGGCGGGATCCGTCCGGGCGGCCTTCAACGCGTCGCGCAATTCCTCCACATCGGTCAGGGCCGTCCATTGGACCGTTCCCCCGGCGGGTCGCACAGCGTGATAGAATACGGAGGGCAAGACCGGTTCCAGTCGCTTCAGTTCGATGGCCAGGGATCCTTCGCGCATGTGCGCGAGGCGGATTTCCGGCTGGTCGAGCATCTGGTTGGGAAACCAGGGGCCGCAGGCCGCCGCAACGCCAGCCAACAGCCCGACGGACCCACCCACCAGGAGACGGATCAGACCGCGATTACAGAAGTCGGCTGAACAGCTCACAGCGCACCTCCGTATTGGTATTCAATCGCAACCAGCCGATGGTACGCCGCTCGCCCGGCGGCAAAAAGTCGGCACCCTTCGGGCTCTGAAGTTCGCAGGACTCAGCCGTGCGGCGCGCCAACTCGAAGCCGTGAAATCCATCCGCGGCGATGAGCGTTCCGTGGTCCCACCTCACGTCCAGATCGAACCGGGTCGACACATCGGCGTTCCCGTCGTTCAACAGATCCAATTCGACCAACCCGGATTGCGGATAGCGCGGCTCCGCGCGCAGGTGACCGCGCGGCGGCAAGCCGGCCATAACCCGGGCCAACGTCGCCCAGCGCCAGTTTCGCCGGTCGTCCGCAACCGGCAATCGATACCAGATGAGCCCGGACATCAGCGCCGGTCGGTCGCGCATCCAATCCCGCACCAGCCCGGCCAGGACGATGGGATCGGATCGAATTTCCCGCGAGAGGGTCGCGTGCGGATTCCCGTCATCCGCCCCGTCGGCGGCGATTCCGGCGAACTGGCCGTCAGGGTCAAAATCCAGGCGATACCCGTAGGTGGGAAGTGCGACCCGGAAGGGAACGCCGAAAGAAGCCGCGCGCTCAACCGCCTCCCGGGCCTCCCGGGGATTGCAGAGGGTAAAGGGATCCTTCGCATTGGCGGGACGGCGGAGCGAGTGAACCTGCAGCACGTACGATCCCCCGCACCGCGCCAACCGCTGGAAGGCTGGACGGTCCAGCCAACTGGGCAGGACCGTGATCGATACGGGGGTCGGCGCGACACGACGCTTCACCGCCTCGAGCCAGAGACGGTAACCATCGAGCCTGGACTCTGCGCAATCAAAGTCGAGTTGCAGTTCCGCAGACGCCATTCCAGCCGCGCGGGCCTCGTCCAGAATGGCAACCGCGAGGTTGCACAGGAGGGTGGCCGTTGCGTCGTCTGCACGGAATGGGCCATGAAAGGCGCCGATGCGCAGAGCCAGCCCGATGGACCGGGTGGACTTCGGCAGGGCGGCGTACGGAATGGGAATGCGGAGCACTTCCGGCCGACCGTCATGCCATCCAACTTCTGCCGCCAGCAGCGTCAGTCCGTCCAGCCGTGACGATCCTTCCCCCACAGCCGTCTGCACGCGACCTCCCCAGTCGCGCTGCCACACATAGGCTTCCTGACGCAGGGGACCCGTCGCCCGGGGCTCCGGTGCCCGCGCGCAGGATGCGAGGCACAAGGTCGTCACGACAACCGCAATTTGAAGAAAAATCATCACGACCCAAAGGTGCCCCAACAGGGTCCAAAGTTCAAGCGCGATATTCCCTTCGCACTTCCAGGGAGTCACCCCCTTGACTCCCCTCGGAGCGGATGACATGATTCCAAGTCACAAACAGGAGGCACACATGGCTTTGATTCAGTGTCATTTCTTTTCGCAGGTCCTGGGCTTGTCGACCACGATGACGGTTATTCTTCCCTCTCCGGTCGGTTCCACCCCGGCGTCAGCGCCGCTTAAGTTTCCGACTTTATATCTCCTGCACGGCCTCTCGGATGATCACACCATCTGGCAACGGCGGACCTCCATTGAACGATATGTCGACGCCCTGAACCTGGCCGTGGTGATGCCGGCCGTGGATCGCAGTTTTTATACCGATATGGCGACGGGCCAACGGTACGGGACCTTTATCAGTGAGGAATTGCCTTTTCTGGCGCGGAGTTTTTTCCCGCTCTCCGCTGCGCGTGACGAAAACTATGTGGCGGGCTTGTCCATGGGCGGGTATGGAGCCTTCAAATTGGCATTGACGTATCCGGACCGCTATGCCGCGGCGGCCAGCTTGTCCGGCGCCTTGGATGTGGTCCGGCTGGCCCGGGCGCAGGAAGAAAACGAGGGCGGCGAATACCGGCATATTTTCGGAGATCTCAACCGTCTGGCTGATGGGCCGAATGACCTTTTCCACCTTGCCGCACAAATCGGGGGATCCTCCGCGGAAACACCACGCCTCTACCAGTGGTGCGGAACGGACGATTTTCTCTATGAAGATAATCTGAAATTCAAGGATCAGGCGCAAGCACTGGGCCTGCCCCTGACCTACGAAGAGAGTCCGGGCGGACATGAGTGGGCCTGCTGGGACCGTCAAATCCAACGCGTGCTGGAGTGGTTACCGGGCTTGCGCAAAAGGTAAGGCTTTCGATTACCCACCCTCAACGGACGAGACAGATGCAACGGAATGTGCGGCGCCTTGCATTCGGGCGCGATAAAGGCGTTCCGAAAAACCACCGCCGTCCTCAAAATCTCGGGCCTGACGGTCCATCAGGCGCTCTGTCAACCAGTGCGCCTGCGTGGCCAGAATAGCGCCCAAATTTGCCGCGCGTTCTTCCGCTGAATTCGGGACTCCTCGCCGGTTGACCCACGCAGCGGCTTCCTCAACCGTTTTGGGCCGAAAGGTTCGAGCTTCAGCGAAGACCGGATCGCTTTCCGACCAATGGCGTAGACCGCGACGGGCCAGATATTTGATGTAGTCTTTGCGCACCTCGTCCAAACTCGAACGCGCCACATTCGTCAGGTTCATTTCCAATTTCCGGCTGGTCGCGCTGTCCTCGCTGCCCTCTGCGATGTTTTAAAAACCACTCCGCGCCGCCTGCACCATCTGGTCATGGTGTCGATCGCGCCGTGGAATGTATCGCGCACAAAAACGACAGGTGAAGTCATAAACCAACTCGGCAACCTGATAAGCTTTCAGTTTGCGGTAACCGCTATGCTGCCCATAAACCCGTTGAGCCGCCCCTGACGATAAGGCCTTTCCGCCCCGTTTGTCAGTGTCCATTCCGTTCGGTCCGTTCGGTCCATTTCTCATGGCTTCCCCTCCCTGCTCGCCCCGTTTGCCTGTTTTGATGCCAACCATTCTGCTCCATTTATTAATCGATAAGTTCCAGCAATGCAAGCGGTGAGTAGGTGTCACCGCCTCGCTCGCGAATGATAACATCCCATCCATCTCTTAAGCCCCGCGCACGCTTCCCGCTTGACTTGACCTCAATACCCCCTAATCTTTTCTTTTTTTAGCGCATAAAGGAGTTCCTTTAATGACCACTGCCTTCCAGCCGTATGTCTCTCCCTGGCAACCCAACGCCCAACTGGCTTGGGACACCATTGAACTCAAACCGACCCGGGGTATCCCCAGTTGGCTCCTCAATGTCATGGAATGGAAGAGTCTCGACATCCTGAGCGGTCACCCAGAGGGGAGTTATGCCCAAAATCCCGAGCAAGTGTATCTCGATTTTCAACACCAAATCGGCACCTGCATGCTCGATCAGTGGATTCCCACCAACCCTCTCAGCATGGGCTGCCACGGATATGAGGCGCCTTCCGCCAATGCCAATCAGCAACCTGTCATCGTGCGAGACGGAATGCTCATCGATTCCCCGGAAGCGGTCGTCGCCCACATGGAAAAACATCTTTTCCCCCAATGGCGCGAATTTGCCCGCACACTGGCCCTTGAGGAGGAAAAATCTGTTCAGGCCTTGATTGAACAGGAAAATACGGTCCAATCCCTGTTCGGCCCCAACCTACTCAAGGTTCCCTACGGCGGATTCCAGTCCTTTCCCGGCTTCATGTATGGCCATTATGGCTACGAGAATTATTTCATGGCCATTGCTCTCTATACCGAAGTCATGGAACAGGCCTTCAAATTGCAGGCCGATTATGGCGAACTCATCTGCCGCAAAGCTGCCCGAGCCATCCGCAAGGGAAACCTGCCCCGCCTGGTCCGCCTCGATCACGACATGGCGGATTCGCGCGGGATGCTGGTCAATGTGAAAACCCTCGACAAAATCTGGCTCCCCCATTTCACCCGCGCTATCCGCCCGCTCATTGATGGCGGAATCCGCGCCATCTGGCATTGCGACGGTAACCTCATGGACCTGGTCCCCCGTCTGCTCGAAGCGGGTATCGCCGGCTTCCAGGGATTCCAATATGAAGACGGCATGGATTACAAAAAAATCTGCCGGATGAAAGATCGCAACGGCAACCCGCTTCTGATCATCGCCGGGGTATCGGTCACCCGAACCCTGCCCCATGGGACTCCGGAGGATGTGGCCAAAGAAATGAAATGGCTGGTAGAGAATGGACCCAAGGTCGGGCTTTTCCTCGGCGGTAGCAGTTCGATCGCGCCCGGCGTGAAAATTGAAAATCTCAAGGCCCTGGTCGAAGGCTTCCGTTACTATCGGGAACATGGGCGATAAGACAGCATCCCAGTCTTGGGAACGGCGCTCTTGCGCGCCTACTACAAACGCCATTCCTGAACTCTTTCAGTTTGTAGTAGCGCCGCGTGAGGCGCGTCTATTTCTCAAGCATATCCCGGCAGATCCAGCGGATAGGGAGGATAATCCTGTCTCAATAATTCCGCATCCGGATTTTCGAGATACGTTTCATCCACCTGGGGATATTTCCGCCAACGCAATCCCTGTCGCCCTTCAACATAGGCTTCAACCGCCCCCTTCTTTTTCAGGAACTGCAATATGTCCACCCGCCGGGCATTTCGAAGGGCACGATGCTCAGCGCGTTTTGCTAAATTGACGAATTCCCTCGGATCGTTCCGGCGATCGAACAAAAACTCGCGATCATCCCCGGCGGAATAGACATATTTCCAAAGCCGATTAACCCCCATATAGATCGCCCGTTGTCCCTGCCCGAATTGCGAATACACCGTGCGATCGGTCGCCCGGCCCCGGGCGATTTGAGCCAGATCTCGTCCGTCCAAATCCAAACCGGCCGGCTCAACCCCCGCCGCAGCCAACACCGTGGGGAACACATCCACCAGCGAAACCGCCGTTCTGCACCGCCGCCCGGCGGCGAATTGGGCGGGATATCGCACCACCATCGGCACCCGGGCGGAAGCGTCGTGCATACTGCGTTTGCCGAAACAGTTGAAGTCGCCCAGGTGTTCTCCATGATCGGAGGTGAATAGAATCAGCGTCCGGTCCAACTGTCCCGTGGCCTCCAAACCGGCCAGAATGCGACCCACCTGAAAATCGACAAAAGAAATCGTCGCGTAATAATACGCCTTGATCAACCGTATCAAGTTTAAATCCAGGCCCCGATCCCGATACTTATAGCGGTTTTGAAAGCGATTGACCCAGGTCATCAACGCCGCCGGATTGGGCGGTATCATCGGCAGGGGCATGTC
Organism: uncultured bacterium; assembly: GCA_903824675.1. Taxonomy (GTDB): domain Bacteria; phylum Verrucomicrobiota; class Kiritimatiellia; order CAIKKV01; family CAIJXV01; genus CAIJXV01. The sequence goes on along the minus strand of CAIJXV010000079.1, from coordinate 1,037 downwards.
CACCGCCCGATACAATTTATGCCACGGCTTGGGCGGATCAAACGGGGGATGGGGATGGATGAAGCTTGAAAAAAGACACCAGGGCTTTTTTTGTTCCGCACCTGCCTTAATAAAACGAAGGCTCTCGTTCCCCACCCATTGGCTCGAATGGGCGGACGCCGGTAGCGTTGAAATCTGGGGAATATAATACATCTCACTGCGGGCGCCATGCGGTTCGTAAATATCCAATCCCCGCTTCGCCAGCCAGGCCACATAATCGTCCCGGGTGGGATCCGAGGTACACTCCTCCTGCGTCTGACGTGACTGAAATCCGCGCAAGGCCGCATGATCCGGGGTGAAATGACATTTTCCAATCGCGTGGGTCCGATACCCCGCCTCCCCCAACAGCGCGGGATACGAACGGCCATTATCGGCCATCATCCGTCCATTATTGGTCACCCCGGTCTTTTGGGGGTACCACCCATAATGCAGACTACACCGCGCCGGCACACACACCGGAGAAGGGGAAAAACAGTTAACAAAAGCGGTCCCCTCTTGCACCAACCGATCGAGATTCGGTGTCCGGATGACCGGATTACCCAGAGCCCGCAAGGTGTCCGCCCGTTGCATATCGGTGAATAGAATCAGAATATTGGGGCGTTCTGCGGGCATCGTCGATGCGTTCCTTATTGATTTAGAATACGTCTTGTAGCGCAAAGGGAACCCCAGCGAAAGGACAAAGTTAAGGCAATATCCCCAATCCGCGACTTACCCTGTTTCCCGGCGATGCCATTCCTTTTACGCGCTTCTTCCGAGACGGCGACAGCGCGCCGCGCTCCAGAGAAACCCGCAATCCTCTGGGAGGGCGCCGCGCCGTCGGCGCCGATGTTTAATTGCGTGTGGCGGCAATACGTAACACGCGTTGCGCCATAATAAAACGTTACCATATCATCACCCATTTATCCGCCTGCTTGCGTCCCATGCGTGTTTTAGATCCGGATCGCCCAGGCCTTAAATACCAACAGTAACGCCGGGTTAAAGAGCCGGGCTTCATCGTT
>CAIJXV010000078.1 GCA_903824675.1 uncultured bacterium | reverse complement strand
GGTGGGGCGGTGCTGGTGGTTTCCCAATTCACCCTTTACGCCGATACCCGGAAGGGGAACCGGCCGAGCTTCATCCATGCCGCTCCTCCCGCCTAAGCCGAGCGGCTCTATGAAGTCTATGTGGGCCATCTCCGCCGGATCCTGGGCCCCGGCCAGGTGGCCACCGGGACCTTCCGAGCCAGCATGAGTGTCGAGATCATCAACGACGGCCCGGTCACCATTGAATTGGTGTCGGATGGCCGCGAATTCGGATCGAGGTAAGGTCACGACATGGACTCTATTGGAACAGAAAAAATTGTCCACGGGCAACGGTGGGGCGAGTTTCACAACGGCTACTTTTCCGATCGGACCATCGCGAGTCCTTTGGTTGGCGCCGCCTTGGGGGTCCTGGCTAAATCGCCCGTCGATGTTGTTGTTGATTTGGGTGGTGGAACGGGTTTCCTGTTATCCCAGTTGGCCACAAACGGGCTCGGGGCCACCACGAAGCTGGTCAATGTCGACTGCTCGGACGCCCAGCTCGCGCTCGAGGATTCAGTCGGTATTATTCGAGTTCATTCCTCTATTGGAGAGTTTCGCCGCAGGGATGTTGCCACCGGAGATCAGCGACTTTTCCTGATTATGAGATCTGTTCTTCATTATCTCGGGGAAGACGGATTGCGGCCCCTGTTGCGCCATCTTCGTGACCAGGTTTCGGAAGGGGAGTCATTCGTTCATCAGAGCGCCTCCTTTGAGAACGAAGAGGATGCGGCATGCCTCAATGCCTTGTACCGGCATATGCGCACTCGGAAGTGGTATCCCACGGTAAATAATCTGAAGAACTGTTTGCTGAAATCCGGCTGGCGCGTAACGGACTCCATTGAGGCCCCGTCACTTCTACTGACCTCGGAGGATTTGGGGTTGCGGTACGCGCTGGACACAGGCGATATCGCCCGCATACGGGAAATGATGGCGGGTGAATTCGGTCAAGAAAGTCGTGTTTTCCGTCTGACGCCGTCAGGGTTTCAGGCCGATTTGCACTACCGGATATTTACCTGTGTCGCGACTTCACCCTGAAGACGATGCGAAGCGGCGGATGAAGAGGAGCCAAGCGGCGAGGGTTTTGGAGTCGTCGACCAGGCCGCCGTCAATCAGGGATTCGAATTCCTCCCGTGTCAGGTATTCGACCGTGATCCGTTCGTCGGGGTCGCCCTCCTGAAGTGCGGCGGATTCCGAAAGCTCAGCAAAGAACAGGTGAATCATTTCGTCGATATATCCCGGGGAGGGGTAGATAACGCCGAGGGAGTGAAGGGCGGTCACTTCGTGGCCGGTTTCCTCCCTGATTTCCCGTGCGGCACAATCCTCGGGGCGCTCCTCGAGTTCCTTCCGACCGGCAACAATTTCCAGGACATCGCGCTCAATGGGCTTGCGGAACTGTCGCACGAAAACAAAACGGCCGTCGGGGACGCGGGCCACGGCGGCAATGGCACCGGGATGCCGGATGATTTCCCGATGGGCACGGTGTCCGGGCTCCAGTTCAACCACCTGGGTTTCAACCGAAATCATCCGGCCCGTGAAGATTGGAGTTATCGATATCGTTTTTTCATGCATGCCAATAATTTCCCTGAACCCTGAACCCCTTTAACCCTGAACCCCTTTATCTCCCTTTTCCCGCCACCCATACATCTTGTCGTAGGCTTTGAGGTATTCGCCGCTGCGGATGCGGTCCCACCAGGTTTTGTTGGCCACATACCAGTTGACCGTTTCCTTCAGGGCGTCCTCGAACCGGTGGGCGGGTTCCCAGCCCAATTCAGTCTTGGCGCGCGTGTTGTCCATGGCATAACGGCGGTCGTGGCCCGGGCGATCCTTGACGTAGGAGATCAGACTTTCCGGCTTGCCGAGGATTTTCAGGATGCCCTTCACAATCTCGATGTTCGGGACATCGTAGTTGCCGCCGAGGTTGTAGACTTCTCCGGATTTGCCCTTGCGGAGCACCGTGTCGATGCCGGAGCAGTGGTCCATGACATAGATCCAGTCGCGCACGTGCAGGCCGTCGCCGTACACAGGGAGGGGTTTGTCGGCCAGGGCATTGGAGATCATGAGCGGAATCAGTTTTTC
>CAIJXV010000077.1 GCA_903824675.1 uncultured bacterium | reverse complement strand
CACCTTCGTACCCTGCCCCATTGCCCAGGTCTTGATTTTCCACCCGGTCAGGTTCTCCGGCATCTTGAAACTGACCTCGGCCATGCCGTTTGAATCAGCGGTTAGCGAAGGATTCCAGTAGGCCGTATCGGCAAATTCAGATCGCACCGTCGGCTCGACAACCGCACCGGATTCGCTCCCGGACGTACTCTCTTCTTTCGGTGCGGCATCCATACATAAACCAACTTCCCCGGAGGCGGGAGCCGCTGCAGCGAACGACATCGCCATACCATCCGCCCGCCCCTCAGACATCTTCATCAAGCGCCCCGCCCGTCGCGACCCGCCAACACCAAAACCGCTTTTCGTCTTCATTACTCTGTCACTGTCACGCCCCACCTCATCCACAACAGTCTCCCCGAACAACCCCAGATTATCCATGACCAGCATCCGGTTGGGCGTCAGGTTTGGAAACCACCGGTCGGTATTGCTCTCCGTACGAGGGTAGTGCTGTCGGCGCCATTTCCAGAAGAAATCGCGAATCCCGGCCACATTGGAACCACCGGAAATATACTCTACCGACTTATCATACACGCTCATCACCGTGGAACCGGCCAGGGGTTTTCCAAAGAAGTCGGTCACTCGAACCTTGATCTTGGCCGTCTCGCCCGGCTTGTATTGTTCCGCTGAGGGCAGCACCTCGACATTGAGCATACGCTTCTCGGGCGGCACAATGATTTCACGGGTCTGACTGTATACCCTGCCGTCAAATACAGTCATGGCCTCGACAAAGAAGTTCGGCATGTCCTTCTTCATGACGTCGATCTCCTCAACCGTGCTCTTGCCGACCAGGCGCAGGAGTTTCGGCTTCAGGTAGATCCCGTTCGCCGGGCGGACAAAAAGCAGGATCGTGGCGCCGGGGTGATCGGTATTGATCATCAGGCGCACCTTTTCACCAGGCCGGTATTCCCGGTTTTCAGGGATCAACTCAATCTCGCTGAACTTAAAGTCCCTCCCGTCAAACCCCTCGCCCCGCACCACATACACATAACCACCCTCGATTGAATGGCGCTTTGCGTCCTTCACGGTATAGGACAGACGATACTGGCCTGCCGCCGAGGCCTGGATCTGTTGCGTGGCCAGACCCTCCTCATTCGTATCGAGATCCCACTTCCGAACCACTTTTTCCGCCGGGGCACCGTCCTTGTATTTAATTCGGTACAACACCAGCTCACCCCGCCCCTTCACCGGCTTGCCATCGAGCGTCCTGGCGGCAAAATCGGCCCTGATCACGTCGCCCGGCCGGTAATGCCCCCGGTCAACCCAGGCGGTGACCTTGAAGGGCTTGCGCGCGACCAGCACCGTCCCCTGCCCGACAATCGTGCGGCGGGACTCGTCCGTCACCTCGGCGGTGATCTCATACTTGTGATCCGTATCGCCGTGTAATTCCTTTGCCAACGCGGTATCGATCGGCAGTTTCACGACGCCGTCAGCCCCGATGGGAATCTCCGCCTCGGCTACCAGCTCGGGCGGTGTTTGCGGAGCAGGCCACCACCAGCCTCGGGGACAGAAACAACCCCACTCCCGCCAACCCGGGAACCAGGCCGCGTCGGACGCGAACCACCAGTAGCCCGGCCCGTAGAACCAGTCCCACGGCATCGGCGGATACCAGGTGGCGCTATAACTGGAACGGGTGACCTTGACTTTGACCTTCGCTTTGGTGACGGCGGTGCCGAAATAATACTTTGCCTTGATCGTCGCCGTAATCGCCTCGCCCAACATTACTGGTTCTTTTGGCGCGTCCACCGTCACCTCGAACTCAGGCTTCTTATATTCTTCAACCCGGAAATTGACTCCACCCCCACCCCAGCCGGATCCCTTGATCGAGGCATAATACTGGCCCAGAGCCGCATCCTTCGGGAGCGCCATCTCCCCCTGAAGTCCAGCCACGGCATCGGTCTTGAATGCTTTCTCGAACACCTTGTCACCCTTTGGATTCGTAACGACCACGGTGAATTCCTTGTTCGCGTAATCCGAAGTATTGTCCTCATCGTAGCGGGCATGTCGGATCCAGAATTTGAAATTCACCTTCTGGTCCGGTCGATAGACAGGGCGATCTGTGATACCAAACACTTTCTGCTGGTTGTATTCCTGATCATAATACTGACCATACCAGACCGACGAAAACCCGAGGACGGCGAGTCGCCCATTGATCGTTGTCGCAATCACCAGCCACTGGTACTGCTGATCCATATCTTTTGGGGCGGGAATCACCTGGCCGTCCGCATCGGTGGTTTCGGCAAATGCGGTGGTGAGGACGTTGAATTGCCGCCCAATCGACTTCCATCCCTGGATATACTCCTGCCGGTAGCCGAAGCACTCGACATTCACACCCCCGAGCGGCTT
>CAIJXV010000076.1 GCA_903824675.1 uncultured bacterium | reverse complement strand
GTTTGTGCGGTTCGGGGATAATATGCGGCAGGTCGCCGTTACCGAGGGCGACAAGGTCGCTGCCGAAATCCGCCTGGGCTATTCCGTCAATACCCATCCGGTGAGTGATCTGGTGGCTGTCATCAATGCGGTCAGCGGGAAGGATGTCGCGGCTCAATGCGCGGCTTATGATGCGGCCTATGTTGTGGCGCCGGCCCTGCGTAAGGGCGGGGCCAAGCGCAGCCGTCTCGAGGATGCCGCCCGCATCGAAGTGGGATTGCGGACCTTTCTGGAGCAGGGTGGCTTCAAGGGCTTCACCACTACCTTTGAAGATCTTCACGGCTTGAGGCAGCTTCCCGGTTTAGCTGTGCAAAGTCTCATGGCGGAGGGCTACGGGTTTGGCGCCGAGGGGGATTGGAAGACCTGTGCCCTGCTACGCGGGATGAAGGCCATGGCCGTCGGTTTGAAGGGAGGGACCAGTTGGATGGAGGATTACACCTATCACCTGGATCCGAAGCGGCCTCTGGTCTTGGGTGCCCACATGCTGGAAGTCTGTCCGTCCATTGCCGCCGCCAAACCCTCGTTGCAGATCCATCCGCTGGGCATCGGGGGCAAGGAGGATCCGGCACGCCTGGTGTTCACGGCCAAGCCTGGCCCGGCCCTGAATGCGACCCTCGTGGACCTGGGTAACCGATTCCGGCTGATTGTCAACGAACTAAATGTAGTCAAGCCGCCACGCCCTCTGCCAAAACTTCCGGTGGCCTGTGCCACCTGGGAGGCGCTACCGGACTTTAAGACAGCGGCAGCGGCCTGGATTTATGCCGGAGGCGCGCACCATTCCTCATTCAGCAGCGCGGTGACGGTCGAGCAACTGGAGGATTTCTCGGCCATTGCTGGAATCGAGATGATCCGGATCGGCGCAGGCACCACGATTCCGGCGCTCAAGAATGAACTTCGTTGGAATGATATTGCGTATCATCTTTTACAGGGAGTGGGACGGTAAGGAGAGGGTGTCGGGGTTCAGGGTTCAGGACAAGGATAACGTTATGGCTCAATACACAATCGGATTGGATTACGGAACGAGTTCGGTGAGGGCGTTGGTGGTGAATGTGGCCAATGGCGCCGAGGCCGGTTCCGCCGTGCATGGCTATTCCCATGGCAAGGACGGGGTGATCCTGTCGAACGACCCCAATCTGGCGCGGCAGCATCCGGCGGATTATCTGGAAGGCGCGGAGCTGACCATCCGTGCGGCTCTGGCTGCTTCGGTTAAAAACGTCAGGGGGTTCAAGGCTTCGCAGGTGATCGGCATCGGGGTGGACACAACCGGAAGCACCCCTTTGCCGGTTGATCAGAATGGGACAGCGCTTGCCCTGACGAAACGGTTTGCCCGGAATCCGGCGGCGATGGCCTGGCTCTGGAAAGACCATACCGGCGTCGGGGAAGCGGTCGAAATCACCGCGTTGGCGCGGAAAATCCGGCCCCAGTATCTCGCCAAGTGCGGCGGCATCTACAGTAGCGAATGGTTTTTCAGTAAGGTATTGCATTGTTTGCGGACGAGTCCCGATGTTTTTGATGCCGCTTATACCTGGGTTGAAATGGCCGATTGGATTCCGGCGATGCTGACTGGAACCCAGAAACCGGGCGTGACGAAGGTCGGCATTTGCGCCGCCGGTCATAAGGCGATGTTCAATGCGGAGTGGGGTGGGTATCCCGATGTCAAATTCCTGTCCCGGCTACATCCGAAGCTGGGCGCGCTACGGGGACGTCTGGCGTCCAAGGCCTACGATGTCTCTGAGGCGGCCGGAGGACTGACGGCGGAGTGGGCGGTCAAGACCGGGTTAAGGGCCGGGATTCCGGTGGCCGTGGGTGCTTTTGACGCGCATCTGGGCGGAATCGGTGCCGGAGTGGGCGAAGGGACGCTGGTGAAGACCATCGGAACGAGCACCTGTGACCTGATGGTGGCGCCGGGCAATCGGAAGCTCGCCGATATTCCGGGCATTTGCGGCATTGTAAAGGGCAGTATCCTGCCCGGGTGTTTCGGACTTGAAGCCGGCCAGTCGGCCGTGGGGGATATTTTCAACTGGTTCGTGAATACCATTGAGCCCCATGGGAAGGCGGGCGGTCATGTTGCGCTTGAAAAGGAAGCGGCGCAGATGAAGCCCGGCGCCTCGGGACTTCTGGCGCTCGACTGGAACAACGGGAACCGGACAATTTTAGTGGATCAGCGGCTGACGGGGCTTCTGGTGGGGCAGACACTTTACACGACCCCGGCGGAGATCTATCGCGCCCTGGTTGAGGCGACGGCGTTCGGGGCGCTGACGATCATCAACCGGTTCGAGGAATACGGGGTGAAGGTC
>CAIJXV010000075.1 GCA_903824675.1 uncultured bacterium | reverse complement strand
TGCCGACGCCGTCAATATGCAAAAGGGGGAAGAATTGGAGTGGCTAATCGAGGATCGCAATACGTTTATCATCAAAAGAGTAAAACCGCATAACTCATTCCGCCCCAAAAAGTAATATCGCTTAGCTTGACGCGTATGCCGGCGCGGGGGAGGGCGGGGTGAGGGGGATCATTTGGAATAAGACGTGACAACAGACAACTTGCGTTCAATGGACCATTTCCGTATGCTCCCTGACCGTTTGTTGCGCCTGGACATCATCCCGGACCGGCAAACCGCCAGCCAAGGAGCAGAAATGGGCAGGATTTTTTATCGAATACGGAACGGATTGGCCCTTTGGGTGGGGATGATCGGAGTTACGGTTTGCGCTTCAGGCGTCGAGCCGGCGAAGGATCCCGTGGCGGACTTATGGCAGCGATTTGAACCCACCCATCCGACCGTCAGCCTGGACTACAAGGTCACTTATCACCTGTTGTCGTTGGAGTTGAAGCGATTGGCGGTGGCGCATGCGGACGTGACGGAGGGGGTCTGGAGCAATCGTTGCTCGGGACAGGTGACCCCGGCTTGTTTTGTCGACTTTCACTTGAACACCGAGGAGCCCACCCAGGACGTTGACCGGGTACGGGTCGCCCTGCACAACCGGATCAGCACGATATTAACCATGCCCGATCTGGAAGCCTTGCATTACGTGAAACGCTCAGACGAGCGGTTTAATCTGGCCTTCAAGCATCAAAAAATCAATAACCAGGAGGTTTTCAACCTGGAATCGGGCGCGCTGGTTTATCATCGGGTCGACTGGGTGACGGGCGAAGAGACCAACAGCGTGCCGGGTGCGGAATATTTACAACAGCAGAGCCGCGAGATCCAGCGGTTCATGAAGATGATTTTTGCCTTTTATTCCGGGCGCTTGAAACCCTCGGAAACCAACGAGGATTTCAAATTGTTTGTCTATACCGAGGCCACGATGGTGCCGTTCGATGTTCGTGCGGAGACCAAACGCCGGACGATGGAGGTGCTGGACCGGTCCATCCCGGCTTTATGTCTGCGGGCCAAGCCGGGTCCGGAGGCCAAGGGGAAGGGGCGTAACTTCGCGTTGTATGCGGCGTCCTTTGAGGATGTGGCACAGCAGACCGGGTCGGAGCCCCTGCGGGATCTGGCGCGGCAGAGTTTGGAATGGAGCATGGTCCCATTGGTTTCTGAATTCGGTCTTTTTATCGGCACCGTCCGGTGCGTTTTGACGGATATTCACGTCAATCCCCCCGATGCGGCGGCAAGCCCCTCCGGTGGGGAAAACGGGAGCGCTCAGGGCAGCCTTCCGGACGCGTCGAAAGGATGCGTTGGGAATAGCCTGCCGCAGTAGTTCCCTGGGACATCACGGGCCTTAGCGCTCGTCCCCCCCCCATTATCAGCCCTCAGCTCCCGGCTCTGATCGGTTCCTCCTCGAATATTCACCATATAGCGCAATTAAAGTATCTATTGCTACTTTTAGCTAAATTATGTAGCATTTTCAAATGTTATAGGTAGTTAGTAAATTGCTAAATACGCGTTTGTGGTGACACGCCAGATGATGGGATTTGATTAACCATGATAATGTCCCCGCCCAATCGTGTAACCCGTCTCGACGTGGCGCGAAAAGCCAAAGTCAGTTTGGCAACGGTTACGTATGCCTTGAATCCGACCGGGAAGTTGCGAATTTCCATCAAAACCCAGGCGCGGATTCGTGACATTGCCGCGCAAATGGGGTATCGCCCCAATTACGTGCATCGCGCCTTGTCGGCCGGCAAGACCTATTCGGTGGGATTGATCGTCCCCGATTCCAAAGCGCTGTTATTTCCCTTGTATGAGATGATCATCGACGGGTGTGTGGATCGGATGAATGCCGATAAATACGATCCCCTCTTGCTCTTGCGGTCGCGATGGGAGCGGGTGTCGCAAGTGGTACGGGATGGCCGGGTCGATGGGCTGATTCTCGTGCAAAGCGATGGGGAAGACCGCTACATCCGGGAAGCGGCGGCGTTGGGTGTTCCCGTGGTGGTTTTGAATCGCGATCTGCCGGCGGATTTACCGGAAAAGCGAAGCGCCTGTGTCTATGCCGATCACCAGCACATGTTGGCTGACGTGGTGGATGAATTCAAAGCGTTGGGTTGCCGGAATATCCTTAATTTCAGCAGTTCCGCGGGAACCTTTACAAACCGGGTCTATTTCGATGCCTTCAATGAAGCGATGGCCGCCCAGTCTGCGTCCGGATTGATCGGCAGCACCATTGCGCCCATCTGGAAGGATTTCAAATTGCAGGCGGAGGGTCTTTTTGCGACTCCGTTGCGGTGGGATGGGATCTTTGTGGACGGTGCGCCTACGGCCGATGAATTAATCCGGGTGGCGGCCGAAGCCGGACGGGTTCCCGGGCGGGATTTTCATTTGATTGCCGCGGACGCCTATCCCGAAAGCGAGTCCTACGCCGTGCAACCGGCCCGGTTGCGGCGGGAGCGGGCGGTGTATTGGCAACCGGCGCGAGAAGTGGGGCATGCGGGATGGCGAATGATGAGCGCCTTGATCGCCGGCGAATCCGTTCCAGTGACGACCCGGGTGCCTTATGTCCGGGAAGCGTTCGATGGACGGCGGACGACCGACCCATTGCCGGAGACCACGGGAGGGATCATTTATGCCAAACGGGTATGACGTCGGCTGCTATTATTTCCCGGGTTATCATGCCGATTCCCGGAATGAAGACATCCATGGGCCGGGCTGGACCGAATGGCGGCTGGTCCAGTCTGCGACGCCCCGGTTTCCCGGCCATCGGCAACCGTTGGTTCCTCTTTGGGGCTACGAGAATGAAGCGGATCCCCGGGTGATGGAGCGAAAAATCGACGCCGCGGCCGACCACGGCATTGATTTCTGGATTTTCGACTGGTACTGGTATGAAGGGCCCTTCCTCCAGCGTTGCCTGGATGAAGCCTTCATGAAAGCCCGGAATCATCGCCGGATCAAGTTCTGTTGCATGTGGGCCAATCATGACTGGATCGATTTGCATCCCGCGAAAGCGCGCACGCCGGGCCAGGTTAAATTCCGGGGTGAGGTGACCCCTGCCATTTGGAAAAAAATCATGACCTGGACGATCGGGCGCTATTTCAAACACCCGTCGTATTTCACGATCGAGGGCGCGCCCTATTATTCGTTCTACGATTTGAGCAAGCTGATCGCCAGTTTCGGCGGGCTTGCGGGCACGCGGGCGGCGCTGGAGAATTTTCGAAAAAAGACCAAGGCCGCCGGTTTCCCCGGCCTGCATCTCAATGCGGTGGTGTGGGGCAATACCATTTTGCCCGGCGAATCCAAGCCGGTCGATCCGGTTTCACTGGTCAAAAAACTGGGTTTTGACAGCGTCACCTCCTATGTCTGGGTGCATCATGTCGACCTGCCGAAATTCCCCCAAAATCCCTATGTCGGAGTTCACAACTCGTATCTGAAATACTGGGATTGGGCCCGGACTCATTTCGATATTCCCTATTTCCCGAATGTCACCATGGGCTGGGATTCCAGTCCGCGTACGGTCCAGACCGATGTGTGGCAGGCCGGGCAGGCCTATCCGCATGGCCACCTGATAAAGGGCAATACTCCGGAAGCCTTCCGCAAGGCGCTGCAGATCACCCGGAAGCGGTTGGATCAACAAGATGGCCCGAAAATTCTGAATATCAACGCCTGGAATGAATGGACTGAAGGCAGTTATCTGGAACCGGACACTCTCCATAAAATGAAATATTTGGAAGCGATCCGATCGGTGTTCGGTGCGAATCACAAGGCTAGGGGATAGGTTATGCGAATCGGTGCATCTCTTTCTTTGGAGACCTTGGAATGCGGGACTTCTGTCCCGCCTTGCGAAGGGCGAAGTGCACTTCGCCTGAAAAAGGCGGCAGTGGACTGCCGCAGTCCAAAGCCATCATTTCAATGTGGAGGATGATCTGAAGTGACTCTTCCCGCACGACAATATGAGAGGGGTGAATTGGAGTTCCGAGCCTCGCCCGGCTCCGCCAATCCCTGGGCCGAGGTGGAATTAAGGGCGGTTTTTACCGGCCCGGACCACCAGCGGCTGACTCTCGCCGGCTTTTATGACGGAACCGACCGCTGGGCGATCCGGTTTTGTCTGCCGGTTTCCGGGGAATGGAAATACCGCACCGAGTGTCGCCGATTGCCGGAACTGGATGGCCGGGAGGGACGCATTGACGTCGGCGAACCCCTGACCGGGACTTCTCTTGCCCGACATGGCGGGATATTGAAGGCTGACCCCGCCCATCATTGCCTGACGTATACGGACGGAACACCCTTTTTCTGGCTGGGGGATACCTGGTGGTTCTGTCCTTCAGACCACCTCCCGCTGGAATCCTCGAATCGGCCGGACATTCCCTCCATGTACCGTCATATGTTGGAGGTCCGCCAACAACAGGGGTTCACGGTGTTGCACATGGCCTTTCTGCGAACGATTCGCGGAACCGAAGCCCTGGCTTTCGCCAACACCCTGAAGTCGCCTGATTTTGACGTGAGTTATTGGCAAACTGCCGACCGCTATATTGCCCTTGCCAATGAAGCCGGCCTGATTCCCGCGATTGCCGTCGGATGGAGCGTCAACTTCGACAACCATTCGCTGGAGGAGTTGCGACAGGTGTGGCAATACGTTATGGCGCGATATGGGTCATTCAACGTGACCTGGTTGATCTGCGGTGAATATAACGTCGTCAAGGAAGGCGAATCTTCTGCCGCACCGATGGAAAAAGCCCTGGCCTTGGGCCGGTACATCAAGGACATCGACCCGTATCGCCGGGCCATGACCGTGCATCCCTGGTTTTATGTGGGGGATAAACATCAGGCGTGGACGGAAGCGTGGTGCGATTTCATCATGATCCAGGGCGGACATTGGGGGGATGGAAATACGCCGCCGGCTTCCGTCTATCTTGAGGCCTATCATTCTGGAAAGCCTTGCCTGGAGGGCGAAACGAATTATGAGGCCATTCATGCGGGTCACCCGGTCACCCCCGCCGGGGTTCGTCTGGTCGCCTACCACTCGATTCAGCATGGCGGATTCGGATTCACCTACGGCAGTCATGGCCTGTGGTATCCGAATGTCGATGAAGCGGACACCACTTTTTCGGAGTGGGGGAAAACCCGTCCCTGGTGGGTGGCGCTCAAGGACTCCGGCGCAGACCAGATGGGACATATGCGAAAACTGTATGAGTCGCTCCCCTGGTGGACGTTGCAACCCTGGCCTGACGCGATTTCGGTCGCGCCCCAAGAACCCGCCGTTCGCTTGCCCTGCGCGAAGGGATCTCTGTTGCCGGTGAATGCTGTGGTGTATTTCCCTCCGGGATTCCCGCCGGACGAACCGGTTCGTCTTCGATTCCCGAAACCGGTTTCCGGTGCATGCGAGGGAGCCTGGTTCGATCCGCGCACCGGCCAGACGACGACGGTTTCCCTGGGTTCGCCGGAATCCGGGACGGATTTACTTTTGCCGTCTCGTCCGTCAAATGAGGATTGGGCTTTAACGATCCAATGACACAATGAGCAGTGAGGTGTGAAATGAAGATGAAGATGGAATCGGTCCTTCGCCCGAAAACGACGGGGTCATCCCCAAAAATCTGGACGGCGGTTTTACTGGCCATGGCGGGGATCTTCTTGGGCGCGACGAGCGCTGGGGCGGCTACCGTCACCTCCGCCGGCAGCGGCAACTGGAATTCCACCACGCCGAATGCGCCCTGGCCGGGCGGGACCTTGCCGGCGGCCAGTTCCGATGTCGTCATTTTCGGCGGCCATTCGGTGACGGTTACCGTCGCCGTCACGGGCTATCCCGGATCGGTGACCATCAACTCCGGAGGTCTGCTCGATATCCGACATTCGCTGACCAACAACGGCACCACCACCGTCAACGGAACCTTGCGTCATAGCCTGACGACCGGAACGAAAAATCATATCGGAGAGGTGATCATCAATAGCGGCGGTTTGTGGGAGGAGACCGTCGCTGAGGATATTGCTTTCGGTGGAAATTTTCAAAACGACGGTACCCTCACGGCGAGCACCGGCATCCATACGTTCACTGGAACCGGTAAGACGTTGGGTGGAACGAATACGATTGCAAACGTCACGATCAGTGGAACCTACGCCAACACGGGTGTTCTAACTGTATCCACCGCACTGGCTGGCGCGGGCACTCTGACTCAGGGCGCCAATGCCGTTTTGAACCTCGGCGGGACCGTCATCAACCCGCTGGTGGCAACCGCCGACGGTAACACCGTCAATTATACCAAAAGCGGTGTTCAGGCGGTGAAACCCACCCCCTATTACTATCTGACGCTGTCTGGTAGTGGCGCCAAAACCACCGCCACGGTCACGGTGAATGGCGTTCTATCCATGGAAGGCACCGCCACGGCCACGGTGGCCGTCACCTATGGCGCCACCGCGGTCCTTCAGTACAACACGGCCGCCGCACGGACCGCCGGACCGGAATGGAATACGCCGTTCGGCGCCTTGGGCGGGGTGATCATCACCAACACGGGGACGATTACATTGAACAGCGATAAGGTTTTCAGTGAATCGATTCCGTTGGCCATACGGAGTAGTGCCACGCTAAATTCGAGTAATTATAATCTGACCGTAGGGGGCACTTTTGTCAACAGCGGGTCCTTTGTCGCCGGCCTCGGCACGGTCGAATGGAATGCCGCTGGTTCGCAGAGCGTACCCACCGGCACGTATTACAATGTTATTTTCTCGGGCAGTGGGGCGAAGGCAATCGGAGCCGGAACGACGATTGCCGGTGATTTGAGCATCGCGCCTTCGGGTAGCGCCACGGCCAACATCGGAGCCGGACAAAACATCGGGGTTGGCACCCTGACGCTGGGGGGTGCGCTTCAAAGCCGGGGAACCTGGGGATCGAGCAGTGCGTCATTGGCCACCCATCAAAACAATGTCTATTTCGACGCGACGACCGGGTATTTGACCGTTCTGCGCGACGGCACGACGGTCACCTGGCGCGGCACCGGCGACTGGTTCGCGGACGTTGGAAACTGGAGCAACGGCATTCCCGGCACGGGCTCCAATGTCTGGATTGGATCGGGGATCGTTACTCTGACGAACGCAACGCCTCAACTGCTCGAGTTTAACATTGGAACCCTTTACACGACCGGCACGGTGACCCTGGTCTTCACCAACTGGGCCACCCGTCTGACGGCATCGAATATGACCGTGCGGTCGGGTGCGACCCTCACCTGCACGGGACCATTCGCCGACACGGCGGGCCTATCCAACCGGGTGTGGATCATCTGCACCAATTTGCTGGTGGAGACCAACGGCTTGATCGACGTGAACGGGAAAGGTTATCTGGGTGGGGGACAGGGTTTGGACGGCAAGGGCCCGGGCAAGGGGCTGAAGGTATCTTCCAATAATGACAAGGCCGGCGGAGGCGGACATGGAGGCTGGGGCGGCAGTGGCGGCGGTGCCGGACTCGGCGGTGCGCCATACGATTCCACCAATCGACCCGCGATCCCCGGTAGCGGCGGCGGAGGATCTTCCTGGTCGACGGGATCCGGCGGCGCTGGTGGCGGGGCCGTCTGGATCGAGGCGGCGGGCGACGTTACGCTCTACGGCACCCTTCGCGCGAATGGCGTGAACAGTTCGGAAGGCGGTGTATATATCGGTGGCGCCGGATCGGGCGGCGCGATTTATATCGGCTGCGCGACGCTGAAAGGCAGCACGAATGGCTTGATCAGCGCGGACGGCGGCAATGCCATTCTGGGTGGTTCCGGCGGCGGCGGGCGGATTGGGATGCAATATAATGGTGCAGCCCAGCAATCGGCGGGAAGCCCCGGCGTTCGGGTCTCGGCGAATGACGGCACTGGCACCAGTCCGCTTTCGGCTCCGCCCACCTATGCGCGCTCGAGCTGGGGCACGATTTGGATGCCGGATAACATCTTGCTTTCAGCGCAGCCGATGCAATTTCAAAATATCGGCATTGCGAATCCTACGAATTGGTCCGTTAATTCATTATCCATCACAGGGATGACGCTGGGCTTTCTCGGAGGCGGGCTCATCACGATTTCGAATGACCTTTCGGTCGACGCCGGGGGGATTCTGGCGTGCTGGGAGGGCTCTTCGCTCGATGTTCGGGGTAATTTGATCCTGACGAATGGCGGACAGATGTCGGTGTATTCGGCCGCCTCGAATGCCTCTGCCCGTTATGGCGCGGTAATCGGCGTGACCGGCGATGTGACCGTTGCGACGGGGTCGCGAATCAATTTGTATTCTGAGCCGTCTAATGGCGGATCCCCGATTCTGCGCGTGCGCAATCTCGCCGTGGCCGCGAACGCGTCGATCGACGCGGCCGGGAAGGGATTTGCGTCACAGTTTTACTCCAGCCACGGTTACGGGCCGGGCTTTGGGAAGAGTGCCAATCCCTCCACCATTGGCGCGGGTTACGGCGGGATCGGCAAAAATTCAGATGCTACGTATGGCAAGGTTTACGGTTCCGGCAATGCGCCGATTCATCCCGGCAGCGGCGGCGGCGGCGACTTCGGTTCCTATGGAGGCCGCGGCGGCGGATTGATCCGGATCGAGGCGCGCGAAAATGTGCGGGTCGATGGAACCCTTGCGGCCAATAGTCCCTGGGCGACGGGCACCGGGTCCGGCGGGTCGGGCGGCGGCATTTTCATTTTCTGCAACGAATTTCTGGGCGATGCGACCGGGGTTTTGACCGTCGATGGCGGACCGCGGGGCAGTTCGGGATCGACGGCCGGCGGAGGTGGTGGCCGCATCGCGGTGGGCATCGGCTTGTCCGCCCAACAGCGCTCTGATCTGATGGCCGGCACCCCCATTGAAGGATTGCAGACCAACGACTGGTACGCCCCATATGCCGGTTCGGCGACCGCCACGGGGGGCACCAACACCACCGGTGCCAGCGGTTCCAACGGCACGGTGCGGTTCCTCAGCCTGCCCGTCGCGAACGCCTATAGTTTGACCGTGGCCGGCTCGCCCGGCGAATACGATTCGCCCTCGCCGGACACCTATAACACCTATCTGAACATTCCGGCGAATACTCCCAAGACCAATTCTGTGACCACGCCGGCGAATATATCTTCAAGTCAACAGTGGGTGCTGGTCCAATGGAAATTGAAAAACAACCAGACCGGCGCAACCGTCACCGAGGACACGTCCACCCAGGCGGTGTTCCAGGTGACCACCAACCTGACGCTGACCTGGTATTGGACCAATCAGTATCGGTTGACCGTCCTGGCCGGCGCGAATGGGAGCGTAAATTCGGGCTCGGTCGATGGCTGGTACACGAACGGGGTTTCGGTTTCGGGCATCGAAGCCACGGCGGCGGGCGGCTATGCGTTTGCGGAGTGGCAGGGCGATGTAGCTGCCGGCCAGAAAACCGACAATCCCCTGACGCTGACCCTGGATCGGGCACGGGCCGTGACGGCGGTGTTCCAATCCACCTCCGGCGAGGCCAAAACGTGGACGGGAACCGGCGTGTGGGAAAGCTCGACCAACTGGACGCCGGTCGGTATGCCCGGCATATTGGACGATGTGCTGATTCAGTCGGGTACGGCCATTCTTTCGACGCAACGGCAGGTGCGGACCTTGATGGTAACCAATGGCGCTACCTTACTGTTCACCAACTGGATCACCAGCTTGACGGCGTCGGATGTCGTGGTGCGGGCCGGGGGCACGATCACCTGCGCCGGACCCTTCAACGACACGACCGATCCCACTAATCGGGTTCGGATCTATTGCACGAATCTGCTGGTCGAAACCAATGGATTTATCAACGCCAATGGGCGGGGATTTAAGGGCGGCGGACAGAGTGTGAGCGGGAAAGGTCCCGGCAAAGGATTGTGCTATGGTTCAGGCGGTACCGATCGTGGGGGGGGAGCAGGACATGGAGGCTATGGAGGATTTGGATCCCACGCTTATGCCACGGGTGGCGATGTGTACGATTCCACCAACCAACCCAGTTTGCCGGGAAGCGGCGGGGCCGGCACGGGCCAGGCTTCGCCCGTGGGCGGTTCCGGCGGCGGCGCGATTTGGATCGAGGCCGCGCGCGAGGTGACACTTTACGGCACAATCAGCGCCTTGGGCAGCAATACCACCGAAACGGCGAGTTATAGCGGGGGCGGCGGCGCGGGCGGTGCAATCTATATCGGGTGCGAAACGCTCAAGGGCAGCACGAACGGGTTGATCAGCGTTAACGGCGGGGGCTCGATATATGGCGGGGGCTTGGGCGCGGGCGGGCGAATCGGTCTCTCCTATAACGCGACTGCGCAACAGCAGGCCGGCAATCCCGGGGTGCGGTTTTCGGCCAGTGCCGGGACCGGAGCCACGACCTTCTATGCGTCGCCAGGCTACGGCCGTTCCGGCTCGGGCACTCTGTGGCTGCCCGATGCAACGTTGCTTTCCACCAATTGGTCGCAATTTGCGAATACCGCCATCTTGAATCCTGCCAACTGGTCTGTGAACAGTATGGAACTGACGGGGCTCATGGTGAGCTTCCAGGGCGCCGGCCTGATTACGGTTTCCAACGACATCACCATCGGGAGCGGCGGAAGCCTGGCCTTGGGTGAGGGACGGTCGCTCGAGTGCGGAGGGAATCTGAACCTGGTGAATGGCGGGCAAATGTATGTGTTCGCGGGTGTCACGAATAACGCGGTCAGCCAGGGTGTGGTGATCAGCGTGACCGGCGACGTTACCCTGGCCGCCGGTTCTTGGATCTACCCCCATTCCGATCCGACCAACGGCGGTTCGCCCCTCTTCAGGGTGCGAAATCTGACGGTGGCCACCAATGCCGGATTCGACGCCAGCGGTAAAGGTTTCGGATCGGCGTATCACATGAGCAACGGTTATGGGCCCGGCAAGGGGCAGGGGGGGAGTCCGGCCCCGATCGGCGCCGGGTATGGCGGCACCGGCGCCGGCGCCAACGCAACGTATGGCAAGACCTATGGATCGTCGAATACTCCGGCTCATGCCGGTAGCGGCGGCGGATCTGATTTTGCCGGTTTTGGTGGACGCGGCGGCGGGTTGATTCGAATCGAGGCACAACAGACGGTGCAGATCGATGGAACGCTTGCGGCGAACAGCCCGATGCCAACCCTGACCTCCGGGTCCGGCGGCAGCGGCGGCGGCATTTTTGTGCTCTGCAGCGAGTTTTTGGGTGAATCCACCGGGGTCCTGACCGTCGATGGCGGATCGCGGGGCAGCACGGGCTCGACCGCCGCCGGCGGCGGGGGACGCATCGCCATCGCGATCAACCTATCCGACGCGCAACGCACCAATTTGCTTGCGGGAACCCTCCCTGAGAAAGTACAAATACAGAGTACCTATGACCGGTTCAATGGGCAGGTCACCGCCTTGGGTGGAACCTACACCAACAGCCCCAGTGGGTCCAACGGAACGATTATCTGGATATGGAGAGAACGCCCTACGGGGACCATCTTCACGATCCGCTAAGGAATTAAGATGCCTCGTTTTGATTTGTCGCCCCGTGACTTGGGAGTTCCCGTTAAAGGTTTGAATTGGGTGCGCCTTTTTCCCGGACGACGATCCGATGGGTCGCCCCTGGTTCTGGCCACCATGGGGCAGGATGCCGATTGTTTGTTTATGTGCGACATTGACCTGGAGTCGGGACATTGTCATCAATATTCCGCCCATCTGGCCCAGGCGGCCTTTCCCACGGCGGCTGTCCAGGATTCGCAGACCGGGGTGTTGTATGTGGGATCGGCCTATACCGGCCATCTGCATCGGTATGATCCCAATGCCCTGCCGCATCTCCGCCAACTCGAAGACGTGGGGCCCATCGATTCCGAATGGGCTCAATTTCCTTGTGGGATCGATATTGCCCCCGATGGCGCCCTCTACATCGGCGCTTATCCGGGATGCTGCCTGTGCCGCTATCGTCCCGACACCAGGGAGTGGACCCGCTGGGGCCGCATGGATCCCACCGACATGTATTTTTATCCCTTATGCGGGAAGGACGGCACGGTCGCCGGCCTCGTTAAAATGTGTCGCATGCGGGTGGTCGTTATCGACCCGCACACCGGACGGAAAGCCGATGTGGGACCGGTGATCGAAAAACAAACCGATCCCAACGGGAAAATCAATTTATACAAAGGCGCGGATGGCCTGTTGTATATTGAATCATCCCGCGGGAATTTCCGGGTTGAAGGAATGCAGGCCCTGCCGGTCAACACGCTTCCCCCGCCGTCTCCGGCGGCCACGCTACCCGATGGTTCGCAGGTGTCGTTCAAGGATGCCCAACAATTTCAATATCGGACGCTCGGAGTCCAATCCCCGGCGGGCACGGTGAAAGAATGGCCCCTGGATTGGGAGGGCGCCGGCACAACGATTTACCTCGTCCATGAAGGACCCGATGGCCGGATTTATGGATCCAGTATTCTACCCGAGCATCTGTTTTCCTGTCGGCCCGATGGGTCCGACATGCGCGATCACGGCCAGTGCAGTCTCTCCGGCGGGGAAGTTTATTCCTTCGGCAATCTGGGCGGAAAACTTTATATTTCCTCCTACCCGGCGGCCCGGCTCTCCATCTATGACCCGGCCAAGCCCTATCGATTTGGAACCGATCCGGATGCCAATCCGCGCGATCTCGGACCCACCGATCCGATTTCCTACCGTCCGCGAACCCAGATCGCGGGGCCTGCCGGAAAAGTCTGGATCGGCTCGATTCCCGATTACGGGACGTGGGGCGGGACCCTGGTCAATTTCGATCCGATCACCGAAAAATTCACCGTTCATCGGCATTTGATTGAAAACTGCAACGTCGTATCCCTGGCTTGGGATGAAGACCGGCAATGGCTGGTGGTGGGTACCTCGATTGAAGGCGGGTCCGGCACCCAACCCAAGGCGACCGAAGCCGGTTTTGTGATCTGGGATGTCCATGCGGATCGGGCCGTCCGCACCACCACCTTTGGGGAGCGCTTTATCCACGGCATTCCCGATCTTATTTATGCCGGGCAGGGGCAGATCTATGCGATCGTCGTCTATCGGCGACCGGATTCCGCGAACTATAGTGCGGAATTGCTGTTGATCGATCTGGTGGAGGACCGGGTCATCAGCCGGTCACCCTTTGGCGAGGATGGCTGGCCGCTCGAAATGTCTTTGCGCCGCAGTGACCGGGGGACCTTTTATGGTCTCTGTTATCCGTATGTCTACCGGATCACGCCCGGGACGACCCAGCGCGAAATCATCTGGTCGACCTCGATCGAAAATACGGCCGACCATATTCGGGCGCAAGGTCCGATTATCGGCCAGCGCCTGTTTTTCGGTTCCCACCACCGCCTGCGTTGCCTGGACCTGCCGGAATGAGGGTGGGGATCAAGCGATAAATCTGCTTGTGCCACGACACAAGGCGAGGCGCTGACCCCAATGGTACGGGTTGCACCCAAATCCGCGCCTAAGAGTGCATCTGCGAATAGCGACCACCAGTGTCATCCCTTGCTCTCGCGGCTCGCCAGAGTCTCGCCCGCCAAGGGAGAGTTGTCCTTCTTGTATAGATTAATGTTTGGAGGGCGAGAGTCCCCGCGAGCCGTCTGCCTGCGGCCCGAACCTGTCGTGGACTGCCGCTAGGCGGAGTTTACGCGAGGATCGGGCTTGCACGGATCCGATTTCGCGGTGGGTTTATCTTGGGGTGTAAGACAAATTTTGGAGAAATAGGGAATCGTCTTCTGATGCGGCTTGCGCCTATATGCCAGAGAAGCCGTGCGATACGCCCGGCTGTACTGAGAGGCAGAGGCCCGTAGAGCCAGACCTATGGGATGGCTTCGGGGCGCATTGCGAGTGGGGCTTGGTTTATCGATATATCGTTCCGCGCAAACAAAAACGAGGCTTTCTTTTATCTTTCCGAAATTTGTCTTACACCCTTTAGCTTGCGTATACTATTCCGGTTGTTGCGATCCGCGGGAGGGTGTATATATTCATCGCTCATCGGCCCCATTTGCTTTTGACCTGATCTTCTGCTAAACCATACTCTCAACTAAGGAGTCACCCTAATGCCCACCGAGACCCTCGCCCTGAATGGCGGCACGCCGATCCGGTCCGCTTCCCTGCCCGCCCCCTATCTCGGCACCAGCGTTTATGGGCGCGAAGAATTGGATTTACTGACCGAAGTGATTGAAAAAAAACTTCCGTTCCGCGAATACGGCGACGGCACGCCGCATATGGTGCGTGACTTCGAGCGGGAAGCCCGGGCCTATTTCGATATGCCCTGCGCCCTGGCAACCGCGACTGGAAGCGGCTCGCATTATTGCGCGATGGCCGGGGTCGGCGTCGGCCCGGGTGACGAAGTGATTATTCCCTCCTTCGGTTGGTACACTGATTTCGAGGCCCCGGTTCTGGTGGGGGCCACGCCGGTTTTTGCCGATATCGATCGCTCGCTAAATATGGATCCAGCCGATTTCGAGCGCAAGATCACCCCGCGCACCAAGGCCGTCATCGTCGTCTTTTTCCAGGGTGCTACGAACGATATGGATGCTATCCTGCGCATCGCCCGGGCGCACCGGATCCTCGT
Source organism: uncultured bacterium (assembly GCA_903824675.1). Classification (GTDB taxonomy): domain Bacteria; phylum Verrucomicrobiota; class Kiritimatiellia; order CAIKKV01; family CAIJXV01; genus CAIJXV01. The sequence goes on along the minus strand of CAIJXV010000075.1, from coordinate 5,820 downwards.
GATTGAAGATTGCGCCCAAGCCTGCGGCGCCACCTACAAGGGTCGCAAGATCGGCGGCCTCGGCGATGTCGCGTGCTTCAGTTTTCAACAAAACAAGATCCTGAGCACCGGCGATGGGGGGCTCCTGCTCGCGCGCGATCCGGTCATCTTTGAACGGGCGGTGCGTTTCCACGATCTGGGGTTCGTGCGGCCGTCGCTCAAGGCTCAATTCGGCGAAGAACACGTCCCGGAATTTTCCGGCTGTCAGTTCCGGATGAACGAGTTTACCGGTGCCGTCGCGCTCGCTCAGCTTCGCAAGCTGGATAGTGCCATCCTGGACGTCACCCGACGGCACTATCGGAATCTCAAAAAACGGGTCCTCGAGGAGTGCCCCGGTCTTAAACTGCGGCCGGTCGGCGACGCCGATGGCGATGCCGGGATCGCCTTTTTCATGGACTTCGGCGCCCCGTCGCGGGCGGCGGAGTTTGCGAAGGCGCTGTCGGCGGAAGGTATCCGCGTGGGGCCCTCTTCAGGTTGTTGCAATCTCCTGAACACCGCGTTGGTGCAGAAAAAACAACAGGTGCACCCGGCCTTGCCCCCATTCGGTCCGGGGTGTCCGGGTGAAAATATTCGGTACAGTCCCGATCAGTGTCCCCAAACCGATGAAATCGTGAACTCGATGGTCTGTGTGGCCATTGCCCCGCCCTTCACCGATGCCGATCTGGATGACATTGCCCGCGGCATCATCAAGGTCTGGCGGAGTAGGACGTAATGGACCCTTCCCTTTCAGATTCCGTCCGCCGCTTGCTCGACCAGGGCACGATTGTGCATGCGCCCGCCACGCTGCATCTCGCCGCATCCATTGATGTGCGACGAATTTCCCCGGAGGCGGAGATTTTTCCCGGCTGCCGGTTGAGCGGTGAGCAGACGTCCATCGGCCCGGGTTGCCGGCTCGGTGAGGAAGGCCCGGTAACACTCGACGATTGTCAACTGGAGCGCAAGGTCACGCTCAAGGGCGGCTATTTTTCCGGCGCTGTGTTTCTGCAGGGTGCCCAGGTCGGGTCTTCCGCGCACGTGCGGCCCGGCACGATCCTTGAGGAGGAGGCGAGCTGTGCCCACGGGGTAGGGCTCAAGCAGACCCTCCTGATGCCGTTTGTGGTCACCGGCAGTCTGGTGAACTTCTGTGACTGTCTGATGGCCGGCGGGACGGACCGCCGCCATCATAGCGAGGTGGGTTCCTCCTATGTCCACTTCAACTACACGCCCCATCAGGATAAGGCGACCGCCTCATTGCTGGGGGACGTGCCACGCGGCGTCATGCTCGATCAACCGCCGATTTTCCTGGGCGGGCAGGGTGGGTTGGCGGGTCCCGTACGGATCGAATTTGGCACGGTCATCGTCGCCGGTACCATCTGTCGCCGCGATGTTGAGCGCCCGGGTCAGTTGGTGTCCTGCGATAGTCTCCCCGTCAACCGGTGCGAGGATTATGATCCCCGTTGCTACGGAAAAGTGGGGCGAAAAATTGTGAACAACTTCGCCTATATCGGCAATCTTTACGCGCTCCGGGAATGGTATCGTTTCGTTCGCGCCCGTTTCCTGAACCGGGACGCCGCTGGCGCGGCTTGTCATGCGGGCGCCCTGCGCAACCTGGATTTGGTCATCGAGGAACGGGGTCGCCGGTTGACGGAGCTGTCCGAAAATCTGCAACGCTCCGTCGAACTCGGTGCGCCATTGGTCGGGGGAAAAGGCCTGGCGGAGCCCTGGCGCACGCAGGCGCGTTTTGTCGAACGTTGGCCCGCTCTGTTTGACGCGCTGCGGACAAAGGCAAACGGGGCCGGGGATATCGATGCCCGTGATCGATTCCTTTCGGCGCTGGATTCCGTGCCCGCGTCCCGGGGCTACCTTGAAACCCTCCGGCAGTTTTCGCCGGAGGTCAAGTCCACGGGCACGGCTTGGCTGCAATCCATTGTTCGGGCCGCGACCGATATCGGGTCGAACTGAACAGGGACGGATGACATAAGGAGTTTTCCGCATGGGACAACTATTTGGAACAGATGGGATTCGGGGCATCGCCAATGTGGCTCCGATGACGGCGGAAATGGCCCTGGCCATCGGCCGGGCCACGGCCCATGTTTGCAAACGGCATGACCGTCGCCATCGGATTGTCATCGGCAAGGACACGCGGTTGAGCGGCTATATGATCGAAAATGCCCTTACGGCGGGAATCTGTTCGATGGGGGTCGACGTACTTTTGCTCGGCCCCATCCCGACGCCCGCCATTGCCTTTACCACTCGGAATATGCGGGCGGATGCCGGGATTGTGATTTCGGCCTCACACAACCCCTACCAGGACAACGGGATCAAGATCTTTTCCAACGACGGGCAGAAATTCTCAGACAAGCTGGAGGCTGAGATCGAGGACCTCGTGGCCACCGGAAAAATCAATGCCATTCGTCCCACGGCAGACGAGGTCGGCAAGGCCAGGCGAATTGATGACGCCCTCGGCCGGTATATCGTGTTCTGTAAAAATACATTCCCCGATGCGCTGACCTTGGAAGGACTCAAGATCGTCATCGATTGTGCCAATGGCGCCACCTATAAAGTCGCGCCGATCATTCTGGCCGAACTGGGCGCCGAGATTATTGCGATCCACAACGAGCCGAACGGCAAGAATATCAACGACCATTGCGGTTCCCAGTTTACCCAGGATCTGGCCCGCGAGGTCGTGCGGGTTGGCGCGCAGGTGGGACTGGCCTTCGACGGGGACGGCGACCGGCTGATCGCCGTGGACGAGACGGGACACGAATTGACCGGGGATCACCTGATGGCGGTCTGTGCCCGCGACCTGAAAGAACAAGGGCGACTGCGAAATAACCTTATCGTCGTCACCCCCATGAGCAATCTGGGACTGCGAATGGCCTTGGATGACCTCGGTATTCGCACGCTCGAATCGGCCGTGGGGGATCGCAATGTGCTGGAACTGATGCAAAAGGAAGGGGCTTGCCTGGGAGGCGAGCAATCGGGCCACCTCATTTTTCTGGACCATCACACGACCGGCGATGGAATCATTTCCGCCTTGCAGTTTTTGGCCGTCATGCAGAGGACCGGAAAAACCGCTTCGGAATTGGGCCGTATTTTCCATCCCGCTCCCCAGCAGTTGATCAACGTGGAGGTCAGCCGCAAGCCGCCGCTGGAACAGGTGGCCGCGGTCCAGCAGGCGATCCAGACGGCGGAACGGGAACTCGGAAATTCCGGGCGGGTGCTGGTGCGCTATTCAGGAACACAATCCCTGTGTCGGGTGATGGTGGAAGGATCGTCCGCTGAAATGACCCATCGTATCGCTACCACTCTGGCAGGGATTGTGAAACAGGAGTTGGGTTGAATCCAATCGGGGTAGGGCGGGAATGGGAAACGAATCCCGTCGAAGCGGATGAATTCAGAATTGAGCTTATAGGGACCGGTTAAGGGGAATACCACGCGCCTCTTGCGGCGCTACTACAAACTTGGATCCCTACCGTGAATGGTGCAGAACCAGACGAGGGGCAAGCTTGAGCGTCGTTCTGTGCGGGGAAATAAAAATGCGGATCGCGCCCGAAGGCGGGATCCGCATTTGCTTATTCAGGAATCCGGACTATCAGGGCAGAACGAGTTCCGCGCCCTTGAATCCCCACGCCTTGCCAAAACACAGGATGGTCCCATCTGTCGACTGGATATACCATTTCCCGGTACCCGGGTCATAGACGGCCAGGTCGCTGACGCCATCGCCGTTGAAATCCCCGGAGACGGGAGTAGCCCCGGCATAGCCCCATTGGCGGCCGTAAACCAAGAGGGTTCCAGAGAGCGTCTGGATATACCATTTGCCATCATATCGACTATAGACGGCCAAATCGGCAATACCATCGCCATTATAATCGCCGGGCACCGCGGTGCTTCCCTGGAAGCCCCAGTTCCTTCCCCAAGCCAAAACAGTGCCGGCTGCCGTCGACTGGATAAACCAATTTCCGTTTTGCGGGTCATAAACCGCCAGATCGCTGATACCGTCGCCATCATAATCCCCGAGCATCGGTAGTGCGCCCTTGTACCCCCATTGCCGGCCATTGACCAACAGGGCCCCGGCCAACGATTTGGCATACCATTTGCCATCGGCTGCATTGTAAAACGCCGGATCACTGAAACCATCCCCATTATAATCTCCTGAAACGGGAGTGGCGCCTGAAACGCCCCATTGCACGCCAAAGGCGAGGGCCTCCTTACTGACCGTGGATTGAATGTACCACTTCATGGCTTTGAGATCATAAACGGCCAAATCACTGGTTCCATCGCCATCGTAATCGCCGGGCACCGGCTTGGCGCCCTTGAATCCCCACTGCGTGCCGGCGAGCACAGGCACATCGGCAACCGTCCGGGCATACCAGGTGCCATTCGCCGAATAAAAGACGGTCAGATCGGATTGGCCATCGCCATTGTAATCATTGAGAACCAGTCCGGTGGGTTGCGTCATGGCCACTCCGATCGGAAAGCGCAACAACGAATCGATTGAGGTAACAGCAAAGGTGGATAGGTTGACCACCGAAAGCAAATTTGTCGCGCCGGATTGCGTGGGGTTGCTGACCAACAGTTGGCGATTATCCGGGGTGACGGCCAGGGTATCGACTCCAAAAAATTGTGAAGTTCCTCTCTCCAAGGCGTTGGCAGCATCCGCTTTCCCCAAGGTCACATTGCCCGGCCCATTGATTTGGACCCACGACAAAAAGTTTCCGTTTGTGCCTTGTACGCTAATATAAGCCTTGGTCCCGTCACGCGAAAAGACGATGGATTGGTTCCCCCACGAATAACCGTTATGGATTCCAAAAATAATCGGCGTGATTCCCGGCGTGACCTCGCCCGTAGTCGATATTTGCAGGACGTTGATTAAATTATTGGTGGAGCCATCGGCGACCAGGGCGGTCCGCCCATCGGGCGATATCGTAATGTTGATGGGTCGACCTAGGCCCGAAACGCTATTGCTGAGGAGAAGCGAGCTTTCGGTTTCCATTCCGGTTTTGGTGGAATTCAACTTCCCGTATAAAACTTTGCCTTGAAAAACGTCAGCAAAAAGGACGGTTTCGTTGTCGGGTGCGATGGCCACCGCATTAGGGTAGCCGTTGGTCAATCCGAAACGGCTGACCGCAAAAGTAGTCAGGTCAATGCTGGCCACATTGGTTGAACCTCCGCCATCGGTTACCAGGGCAAATTCGCCGTTGCGCGCCATGGCGATATCTTCAGCAAAGAAGGTCAGGTTGGTCTGGCCCACCAATACGGGATTGAGAGGGTCCGTGATATCCACCTTGTAAATTATGCGATTAATGAAATGCGAGATCAAGGCAAAGGAATTATCGGGGGAGATGGCCACATCGAGTATTTCATCAGAATTTGTTGAAAGCTGTCCGGCCAGGAAGGGGCCGTGCACGGTCGGAGGAACCGTTCCCATATCCACCATGCTGACCGCGCCCGTGCGTCCGCCTCGATCAACTTCTCCCACCACCATTGCCCATGGCGCCGCCCACGAAAGCCCTGCGCTATTCAAAAGAACAACCAAACCCAAGATCCATCCGACGCGTTGTATTTGTCTCGTGCTGACCTTCCTTTAATTTTTGAACATTTATTTATATGATTAATCAGGACCACAGGCCATACAAAAATCGGATGGTGTACTGGGAGGGGTGTAAGACAAATTTCTTCGGCAACACCGCGGAAGTGAGAACTCCGATTATTCTCACGCAAAGCCGCAAAGTTCGCCGAGGTCCTGATCGCCGCGCGACGAGCCCGCCGCCAGGCCAGCGGGTGCCTCGCGCGGCTGCT
>CAIJXV010000074.1 GCA_903824675.1 uncultured bacterium | reverse complement strand
GGCTGGGCAGATCCGCAAGGCCCGATCCTGGACCTCTCCACAAGTCCGCAAACAACCGATGCGGATGGTGTCATGATTATGACGCATTACCCCTGGCGGAGGCTCATGTCTTCGGTGTCATTTGTATTTGACGCAACGGGCCGGACCCTGTGGCCTGGTGTTCAGGGAGTCTTGCTCTCGATCGAACGCTGAATGCTGTTGGCCACTTGTTTGCCCAACTGCTGGTTTCCCTTCGCATTGAAATGGCACTGGTCTGGAGTCTGCCACTCCTTCACCTGGGGTAGAACGAAGGTGTATAAATCATCAATGGCAATACCTTGGGATTTCATGAGATCGGCGGCCATCCGGTTGTACGCCGGAATGATCTCGAGCCGCGCCGGGGGTCGACACCGGACGGGTGTCGTGCTGGCCCAGATGAGCTTGGCCCCGGTCCCCTTGAGAACCTTGATGATTTTGACCAGATTCTCTTGATATTGCTCGGGCGTATATCGTATCCGGCTATCCGCCGGCAGTTGATTATTCGCTTCAAGACTACTACTCAAAAGTTGTCCCTTTGAATCGAGCAAATGCGTGTCCCAGATGCCAAAATTAAAATGGATCACATCCCATTGACTCGTCCCAAGCCAGGCTTTGAGGTGCGCAACCCCATATCCGCTGTGTTGGCAGTTCACGGGCGGGCGAAATACCTCGGCGATCCCCTTCAGGTCGTTACGCACGGGATCCGTGTATCCGATCGAAATGGAATCCCCGATGATCAGCACCCGGGGCCGGCTGGACGCTTGATCGGGATTGATGAATGCATTGGTAACATCCTGGTGCAAATCGGCTTCCACAACCCGTTCCCCGGCCAAAACCAAGGTTGTCGTCATAATCAGGCTCCAAAAGACTGCAAGGGTTATGTTCATATGCCTTGTTTTCAGGAGGGTCGGACTCCGTGTTGAAGCCCGACTTTACTTCTTCATCCCTTCCCCGCCGCCATAACAGTGTTCCGGAGCCGGGAAATGGCCCGCTTCGACATCCCCGAGATAGGCGGCAAAAGCCTGATCCATGGCTTTCCCCAATTCCGCATAGCGTTTCACGAATTTGGGCGTAAAATCATCGAAGAGTCCCAGCAGATCCGGCGTCACCAGCACTTGGCCATCACAGTCCGGCCCGGCACCGATCCCGATCGTCGGCATTCCCACCGCCCGGGTGATTTCACGTCCGACGTCCGGCGGCACACATTCGACCACCATCGCAAACACTCCCGCGGCTTCCAAGGCGCGGGCATCGGCGATTAATTGCGCACTCTCCTCCTCGCCCCGCCCCCGGACCCGATACCCGGCCACTTGGATATTCTGCGGCACCACGCCGATATGACCCAGGACCGGAATCCCATTTTGTATCAACGCTTCGATCACCGGTACCCGTTCAGCCCCCCCTTCAATTTTCACCGCCCCCGCTCCGGCTTCTTTCAAAAACCGGCCGGCATTTTCAAGCGCCTGAGAGATCGACACCTGGTAGGATAAAAAAGGCATGTCAGCCACCACCAACGCCTGCCGGACCCCGCGCACCACCGCCGCGGTATGATGGACCATCTGGTCCATGGTCACCGGCAAGGTGTTGGGATAGCCCAGCACCGTCATCGCCAGGGAATCCCCCACGAGAATCAGCGGGATCCCCGCTGCATCCATCCTCCGGGCCATGGCAAAATCGGCCGCGGTCAAACACGCCAGTTTGCGTTGATGTTTCGTGGCCCGAATTCGGGCTGCAGTCCAGGGAGTCGTCATATTTACTTTCCGCCGGACTCGGTCCGGCTTGCGCTCAAAGGGGGCCACCCGGGGATCGCCAGGCGTCGAACACCGGGCCGGGTCGGCAGATCGCGCAAGATCGCCGCCACAGTTTGGTCCTGCCCGGGCAACCGTAACCCCGGCCTGACTTCGGCCAGCGGTTCCACCACAAACCGGCGTTCCGTCCATCGGGGATGGGGAATCCTCAGGCCCGGTGTATCCCAAACCCGTGTTCCGGCGTAAATCAAATCCAAATCCAGCGGGCGAGGCGCATTGCGTTCAGGTCCGCGCACCCGGCCCATCTCAGCCTCAATCCGATGACACTCATCCGATAGGACAACCAGTTCCGCCTCGGGCAGAAACCCAAGGATGACCGCGTTGAAATAAAGCTGGTCCCGAAACGGGTCGGGTACCTCCACCGGTTCGGTCTCATAAATCGATGAAACGGCACTCCGGACCCAGTGAGGAAAGGCATCTAATCGCCTCACCGCCTCGATCAAGGTGGCCGCACGGTCGCCGATGTTGGATCCGAGACTGATTCCGATTTCAAGCCGCTCAATCGGCATGGCCACATTCCCCGGCGCGGGGCCGATTAAAGTCCGAGCACATCCTGCATGTCATACATTCGCGGCGGGCGCTTGATCACCCAGGCGGCCGCGCGCAAAGCGCCCATGGCAAAGGTATCCCGGCTGGTGGCCCGATGGGTCAATTCCACCCGTTCCCCGTCGATCGCAAACATCACCGTATGATCTCCGATGATATCCCCACCGCGCAGGGCATGGATCCCGATCTGACCGCTGGGGCGCTCGCCCGTTTGACCTTCCCGGCCATAAACCGCCACGGCATTAAAATCCACCCGGCGACCTTCCGCGACCTTTTCAGCCAACCGCAGGGCCGTCCCGCTCGGCGCATCTTTCTTGTGCCGGTGATGCATTTCCGTCACTTCCACATCATATTCGGGGCCCAAAATCCCAGCCGCCTTCCGCACCATGGCGAAAAGCAGATTGACCCCCACGCTCATATTGGGCGCCCAGACGATCGGAATGCGGTGGGCGGCCTCCTGCAAAATCGCGTTTTCAGCCGGGAAGATCCCGGTGGTTCCGATGACCATTCCCTTGCCGAGATCGGCGGCCAGACGGACATGGGCGGGTACGGCCGTGTGCAGACTAAAATCGATCAAGACATCCGCCTCAGCCGCGCAGGCGGCCAGATCATCGCTGATCAGCACCCCGCACTCGCCTTCTCCGGCCACCGTTCCGGCGTCGCGCCCGATCAGAGGACATTCCCCGTGCTCGATGGCACCCACCAATCGCAAGCTGGGATGCTGCTTCAAACACCGTACCAAAGCTCGCCCCATACGCCCGGCCGCACCGATAATGACAATTTTACCCATGGCTTTCGATCCTTTCCGCATCTGCCTACAGCAAACCCAGCTCCTTGAGATCTTCTGTCAGCTTGGCCCGAACGGAATCGGTCGTCTCACAGAGGGGCAGCCGGTAAACAGCCGGGATCAGACCCACCAAAGCCATGGCCGCCTTGACGGGAACCGGATTGGTATCCAGGAACAAATCAGAGAACAACGGATAATACCGCCGGTGAATCTGCCGCGCCTCTTCCCAACGCCCGTCCAAGGCCGAGTGAACCATCTCCGCCACGGCAGCGGGCACGACATTCGACGCCACGCTGATGACCCCCTTGGCGCCACATACCATCATCGGCAAGGTCAAGGAATCATCGCCCGACAACACCAGAATGTCACATCGCCGCAGGATCTGGCTGACCCGCTCCACACTACCCGCGGCCTCCTTGACCGCCACGATATTGGAATGCCGACTCAATCGCACAATGGTTTCCACCTCGATTTCACGGGCCGACCGACCGGGGACATTGTAGAGAATCACGGGCAACCCGAGATCTGCAATCGTACTAAAATGACGGTATAACCCTTCCTGGCTGGGCTTATTGTAATAGGGGGTAACCTGGAGAGTTCCATCCGCGCCGGCCTGCTGGGCATGACGGGTCAGTTCGAGGGCTTCCGCCGTCGAGTTGGCCCCGGTCCCGGCGATCACCTTGATCCGACCCCGGGCCGTTTCCACCGCCACTTCGATGATGCGATTATGCTCCTCGGTGCTGACGGTCGGAGATTCGCCGGTCGTGCCCACCGGAACGATCCCATCCATGCCGGCTTCGACTTGAAGATCAATCAACGCGCGCATCCGGTCGTAATCGACTTGTCCCGCCGAATCGAACGCAGTTACGATTGCAGTATAAGCTCCCGGAAACATAAATCAGCCCCGCCTTTCAAACATCGTTTCATTCCGGATCAGATCGTCCCACGTTTCCCGGGCGCGGATCAATTCCGCCCGCCCGCCTTCTACCATGACTTCCGCCGCCCGACGACGGCTGTTATAATTGGAGGACATGGAGAACCCATACGCGCCAGCGCTCCGCACCGCCACATAATCCCCCGGCCCCACCGCCGGTAATTCGCGATCCGCCGCCAGGAAATCACCGGATTCACAGATCGGGCCGACCAAGTCACCGGTGATCCGGTCCGCCGTTTCCCGAACGGCCAGGATTTCGTGGTGGGCCTGGTACAATGCCGGGCGGATCAGGTCATTCATGGCGGCGTCAATCACGACAAACTGCTTATCGTAACCCGGCTTCACATATTCAACCCGGGCCACCAGAAATCCGGCATTCCCCACCAGGCTCCGACCGGGCTCCAACACCACCTTGAGGCCCAATGCCTGTAACCGGGGCAGCACCACCGCGGCGAACTGGGCGGGTTCGAGGGCCTGCTGTTCGGGCTTGTAATCGATTCCCAGTCCCCCGCCGATGTCGAGGTATTGGAAGGAGGCATGCCGCACTTTCAAATCGCGACACAACCCGGAAATCTTGTCGAGCGCTTCGGCATAGGGCTGGGGGTTGAGGAGCTGCGAACCGATGTGTATATGTAAACCTGCCAGCTCAATGTTCGGCAGACGGGCCGCCTGGGCATAGGCCGCCGCGGCCCGGTTCAAATCCAACCCGAACTTATTTTCCTTCTTGCCGGTGCTGATGTACTTGTGGGTCTGGGGATCCACATCCGGATTCACCCGAAAGGCAATCCGTCCGACCACCCCCAGCCGCCGGGCACAGTCCGAAATACGAACCGCTTCCGACTCCGATTCGACCGTGAAAAAGAGGATCCCCTCCTTCAACGCATATTCGATTTCGTCCTGCGTCTTGCCGACGCCGGCAAAAACAATCCGCGCCGGATCGGCACCGGCCTTGCGAGCCCGGAACAGTTCGCCGCCCGATACGATATCAAGTCCCGCCCCTTCCTTCAGAAAGGTATCGATCACCGCCAGATTTGAATTCGCCTTGACGGAATAGCAGATCAGCGGCTTGACTGCCGCCATGGCCCCGGCAAGGGCCCGGATCTGGTTACCCATCATCGTCCGGCTGTAGACGTACAAAGGAGTTCCCCAGCGTTCCGCCAGAGCGGACACCGATACGTCTTCTACAAATAACTGTCCGTTGCGATAAGTTGTCGTTGCTGTCATCATTTCATCTTGCCCCGTTTGCCGACAATGGATACCATGTTTATTCAGACGTGTCAAAACCAACACCACGCATTCCAAACCCTGGCGCGAACGGATTTTATGGGAACCGGCTGGAAAAAAAGTTCCGATCAGTATTACCGGCTAATCCTGTTGATGACCGACTTGTCCGCCCTCGTCGCCGCCTATATTTCAGCCCTGCTGATCCGGTTTAATCCGGAGATCGGCGAACCCCTGTTCACCACCGTCAATACGTTTCTGGGGTTACGCGAAACGGGCGCCTTGGGAAGCGGCATCCTGGATTTTTACATCTCCAGCGCCGGGCGAATCATCGGCATCCTGAGTCTCATCCTCGTGTTCCTCTATGCCTTCAGCGATTTATACGAGGGACGCCGCTTTTTGCGCAAGCGACCGATTACCTGGATTGTCATCCGCAGCAACCTGATCGCCCTTTTATTGTTCTTCGGATATTTTTATCTGCGCCGGAATGTGTTCCATCCGCGCAGTATTTTCCTGCTGATCCTGGCGCTCAACTGTTGCTACTGTGTCTGGTTTCGCGCCCTGACCGCCGCGTTATTGCGCAAAATCCGCCGCCTCTTCAATCTGCCGCCCTGCCCGGTCGTTCTCGTCGGCCAGACCCGTGAAGCCGATTTCATCCACCAATATCTGGACACCTTTGCGCCGCATGATCTGAAACTGGCTGTTCATTTACCCCTGGCCCTGGGCGGGGATACCGAAGCGGTCCAAACCACCTTGAAGCAGGCGTGTCAATCCACTTCCGCCGGTGTTCTTATTCTGGCCGATCCCGACATCAGTGTCAGCCAAATCATGCAAACTCTGGAATGGGCGGCCGATGAAAAGATCACCGTTAAAATCCTGTCGGATCGGATGAATGTTCTGGTGCATCCGGGCCGATTATCGGTGGATTTTTTCTACGAAAAACCCCTGGTCCATTTCGCCCCGCCCCGCCATCCCTGGCGCATCGCCTGGGATCACTTATGGTCGGTGACGCTGGCGACGATCGCCTTGATCCCCACGTTGCCCTTGATGGCACTGTGTGCGATCCTGATCCGGCTGACCAGCCGGGGGCCGGCGTTGTTTGTCCAGGAACGGATCGGTGTTAACCGCCGCCCCTTCCTGATGTTCAAATTTCGCACCATGTTCAACCGGGCCGATGAAAGGCTGGCCGACATTGAGGCCCTGAACGAATCGGGTCAGGGATTGTTCAAAATCCGTAAGGACCCGCGCGTAACTCCCGTCGGCCGTTTTTTACGCCGGTTCAGCCTGGATGAACTACCCCAACTCTTTAACGTACTCCGGGGTGATATGAACATCGTCGGCCCCCGTCCGCTCCCTCGCCGGGACTTTAATAATTACTATGAAAAATGGCATTATAACCGTCACGACGGTCTGCCCGGATTAACCTGTCTCTGGCAGGTCTCCGGACGCAGTGACGTCGATTTCCACAATATGTGCATCCTGGATGTCTATTATCTCCGCAACCGGAGTTCCGTTTTGGACGCCAAGATCCTCCTGCGGACGATCGGAGTGGTTCTCTTCGCCAAAGGGGCTTACTGAAGAGGCCGATGTTCACCCTTTTCAGGAATGAGTCCGTCGGCGAGCTGTTTCAAAAATTCATCGAGCCGGGCCTCATCCCGCGGAGCAGGTTCCCGCGGCCATTCCGTGGCCACCGCCACATAGGCCCACCTCGCCGGAACTCCATCCCGTAAACTTTCCCAGCCCATCCACGCCAGACGGCGAAAGTGGGACGCCGTTTCATGACCCGGTCCGATAAACCAATACGCATATAATAAACCCCCGCGGGACTGATCCGTTCCGCCCGCCGGTCTCAGAATCATCAGTCGCACGGGCAGATCCGGCCGTCCCGGGCGCGGAATCCGGCGCACCTGACTATGTTCCACGGCGAACCCTTGCGCCGGCAGGCATCGTTCCGGACGATGAATGCTTTTCTGCTCGCGGCCATTCAGCACCAGAGTCACTTGCAGGGGGGGGCCACCGGGAATGCGGTATCGACGATGGTCGATTTCCGTATCCGCCGGTAAGGTGACCTTTTCCGCCAGCGCCCAATCTCCCAAGAGCCCGCCACAGGCGGGGCACACGGAGGCGGGGTTAGTCGGTAATTCGTTTGTCTCCCAGGTCCGACGGCAGGTTTCGCGCTGGCAAAACCGGAGCGAATCGCCCAGCACGCCGCCGACTCGCTCCGGAATTTTAGCTTGGATCCCCGCCTGGGGTTCCGGCAAGGCCTTTTGCATGAATACTTTCACACCCAAGCCCGTTATCCCCAAGAGAATAATCAACGCCACCCAGGCGCGAAAAAGCGGGTCCCTGAATGGCACGCTCATCGGGAGCGGGGCAACCGGGTCGGGCGGACGGGGGGAGGCGTGGGCGAGCTTCTGTCGATCCCACCGTTCCAACCCCTCGCCGAGGAGGAGCATCAGCCCAATGGCAACCACGAAAACCACATATCCCGAAAAGTTATGGTAGAGGCCCATGGCGGACTCCGCCCCCCAAAAGCGCGCCACCAGGGCAATCACCACAATCCGCGCCACATTCCCGACGACCGCCAAAGGAAACGCCGAGAGGAAAACGAGCCACTGGGATCGCAATCGAATCTGGGTCAAGTAGGCATAAGGCGCGGCAATGGCCGTCAGGGTTAGCAAATAACGCAACCCACTGCAGGGATCCGCCACATCCAGCACCAGATCGCCCGTTCCGAACAAGGCGGTGCCTTGGCGAACGACGGGCACCCCCACGCCGTTCAGGATTACCCCCGAAGCGATCGTCGCTACATGGCGCAAGGGCAAAGTCAATGAATCCAGAAAACCCACGGGAATGCAGAACAACAGGTAGACACTGGGAAAAACCAGGATCCGGGCGGTTTTCCAGCCACACAAATACAGGGGACCCGCCCACATCAATCCCACCAGCGCCAGCAGGACCAACCGTGTCTGCTGAACCCGCATTCCGATCAGATAGAGCCCCATGCACGCCAGACAAAGCCACCAGCCGACCGGTTGAATTTCCCGGGATACCGCGCGTAATTCGGCGCGTTTGCGCCACACCAGGTACAGGCTGATCAACGGCACCACCCAAACATGCGCCAGCCCCCCCCCCACTCCACTCCACCGGGTCAACATCCACCACACGCCCGATGTTCCCCGGGCTAGCATTTCCTCCCGATTGCCTTCCAGACCGAAAAGATAGGCCAAAAGAGCGAGGGTTATCACCGGCAATAGCCACCGATAGATCGGTTTGTTTTTAACAAGGCCACTCATGGCTTTACCGCCTGATAGTGTTTTAAAATAAAAGCATCATAGTCGTCAGGTACCCGTCCTTTTTTCATGCGCTGAAAAAGATCTTCATAGAAATCAGTGATCCATTCCCAGTTGTAGTAGCGCTGCACCCGCGTGATGATGGAGCGCCTGAGGATCGCGACTTTATCCGGATGATCGATCAAATCCTGAAGCGTATTCGTCAGGCTCAAGGTCACATTTTCGCCGCCAAACGAGGCCCCATAATCGCCAACGACCTCCTGGTTCGCGGGACTATTTCGAATGAGGATGGCGTTCCCAAACCCCATTTGATCTAAAATCGCCGGCCGTGTTCCATCGATGGCCGAGGGCTGGACATAAAGATAGGCCTGGCTACTCAACTCGGCATATTCTTGCCCAAAGGCATAGCCGGTAAAAATCACCCGATCATCCGCCAGGGCTTGTAAAGACGCTTTATAGTCATCCGCGAAGGGAGCGTCGCCCACTATGACCAGTTTTTTGGAAGTCCGGAGGCCGCGAAAGGCGCGGATCAGCAGGTCGATCGCATTTTCAGGCACCAGTCGTCCCACATAGAGAATGTAGTCACGGGGTTGTAGCCCCCATTGATCCAGGGTCCGCCGGCCTTCGACGTTGGGAATATTTGCGCCATACGGTACAAACAGCGTCTGCGCTTGATACCGTTCCTGGTAGCGTTCACGGATCACATGTGAATCGGCAATCAACACCGAGGCGGTATGGGGCGCAATCCATTCACACTGCCTTTGATACCAGCGGGCAAAACCCGACCATTTTTCCCGGGCCCAATCCTGCCCGTCCACATTCAGCAGGGATTTAGCGCCCCCCATCCGGGGAAGCCAGACCAGGGGACTGTTTCCCACGATGCAATAGTAGGTGATATCATACCCTTGGAACAACGCATGCAGGGAAGATAAAGCCGTGTGGGTGAGCGTGTCCAAATGCTTGGTGGCAAGGGAGGGAAGCCGGACAATTCGAACGCCTTGATAGGATCCCCGGATGTCCTTGATAAAATGCGACCGATTGTAGACCGTGACCTGGTGCCCGCGTTGAGCCAACCGGACCGCCAATTGTTCGTAGAAGGTCTCAAACCCGCTATACCGGGCAGGAATTCCCCGCGACCCGAGAAAGGCGATTTTCACGATTTCTCCCCGGACTGCCGATACATGTTCCAGGTTTCCCGCGCCGTCCGTTCCCACGAAAATCGGGCGGCCTGCTTCAATCCTTTTTCCCGGAGCGCGGCCCGCAACGACTCATCCGCCAGCACCCGCCCAATGGCGTCAGCCAGTGCTGCCGTGTCGGTGGCTTCCACCATCAGAGCGGCTTCGCCGACGACTTCGGGAATGGACGTAGACCGCGTCGTCACCACCGGCACTCCGCACGCCATGGCTTCCAGAAGCGGAAGACCAAATCCTTCATAGAGGGATGGATATACAAACACGGTGGCCTGCCGGTATAATCCGGTCAACGTTTCGTCCGATACATAGCCCAGAAAGCAGACGTCCGACTCCAGGCCCAGCTGCCTGATCTCCGAAAATAAATCCGACTCCCGCCATTTGGCTTTCCCCGCGATGACCAGTTGAAAAGAACCCGGGGTCTTTCGCTTTAATTCCCCCACGGCACGGATCAATCCGCTCAAATTTTTTCTGGGTTGGAGATTGCCCACGGCCAGAACATAGGGAGACCGGATTCCGAGGCGGGCTAATTCCGCCGCCTTGCCTTCGCCGGACGGTTGACTCAAGCCGGGATCGCCCGCCAGGAGCGTGACCTGAATCCGGCTCTTGGGCACACCGTAATACTGGCTGATTTCCATCCGGGAGTGCTCGCTAATCGTAATCACCCCTGCCCCCGCCGCCAGGGTCAACCCGACTCCGGCGCGCAACACAAGTCGATCCCGAACCGAAAACCATTCCGGATGGGAACGATACGACACATCGTGAACGGTCGTCAAAACCCGGCATCCCGGCCACACGGGCGCGGCATAGGTCACATGCAACAAATCCACCCGTTCCCGCCGCACCAGGGCGGGCAACTCGAATCCCAGCCTGCGCCAGGCCGGGGCGGAGACGGGGACCACGCGCCAGCGTTTATGGCCCGTGAGGATCTTTTGCAATAGATCGGGATGCGAAGCCGCCACCGTGAAATCGGCCGGAGGTGCGAGAGCCACCAAAGCCGTAATAAGATTCAGGACATAGCGTTCATTGCCGGATTCCTGTTCTCCGACCATATGGGCATCAATCAGGATATGCATGGGGCTTGTTCCTGCTGGTCATCATAAGCCGCGCGCGCGATGACGGCCAACATCAGGGGTTCACTCGGAAAATGTCCCGCCACCCAACAAAATATGACCCAAGCGGAGATTGAGGCCACGGCTAGAAACGCAAAAGCACTGGGATAATCTGTGATCTTATGTCGCCATAAACTACGAATCACGGGCCCCAAGAGATATTTAAAAAGGGAAAAATACAAAATGAATCCAACCACCCCCAGGGTGGCCAGAATGGTCCATAGCCCTGACTCATAGGCGGCCATGTTTTCCGCGATTTGAACCCGTTCATAATAAGTTCTTTGGTAGAAGCTTGACATATCACGAGCCGATACCACTCGGTTCCCAAACAGAATCGTCAGGGGATTGTCGACCCATTTTCGATATCCTCTTTTCATCAATTCATAATGCCATTCATTGCTTCCTTCCACGATGGCGTGCACATCTTGAAAAGGCGATTTAAATACCAGGATGGAAAACGTTCGCTGGAATCGGGTGGGGAATTTATAGATGATTTCGGGATTCGCGTTAAAGACACCCAAAACCACACCCAGCCCGCTCAAAACGGCAATCAACAGCACAAACTTCTTCTGCCAAAACGCCCACATCAAGAGAATTCCCGCCGCCATGGCCAACCCTGCCCGCCCCCCCCCCCAATGCCACACAACCAAACGCCAATAGGATCAATCCTACATAAAAGAGCTTGCTGATCAGCCGCGGCATCAGACTGCATGCGGCCACACTCAAATAAAGCACCCATAATCCCGATTCCCGCAATTCCACCCCCTCCGAATAAAGACCCGGCAATATAAATCCCATGACTGACGCAATCGCTTGCGGAAAGAAATAGCCCACCACGCCGAGAATGGACCGCGCCAGGGCCGCTCCTAAAAACAGGTGCAGGGCCCACTTCAAAGGCCGGGTACTCCCCCGCGCATAAAACAACACGGCAAAAATTAAAGGCCACATCCCTTTACCATAAACCCTGACGATGCTTCCCATCGGCGCATCCTCATTTTTTGCAAAGTAGCAACTGACCAGCAGATGAAGGGTCATGTAGGCGATCAAGAAATAGATGACCGGGGGCAGTTTTCCCCGACCCACTTCGAGTTTCTGCCCCGTCGCCAACTGAGGCAATAGTGGCAAAAAACAGACCAATAATGCGATTTCATACAGATACAACTTGAAACCGAAGTAAAATAGCCCGCCAAATCCAATGGCCACCGGCATTAATAACCACCATGCGCTTCTCGATAAAAAAGTCCACGCAATCAAGCCCGCCGAGAGCACCCACAGGGCGAAGGAAAACCAATCACCAGACGCCACTGTGACCATCAAATTGCAGGTCCCCGCCGTGGCCAGGAAAACAATCACGAATCCCATCAACCGTCGACGGAATTGCGGTTCATTTAAACCCCCAAAGTTCATTTTAATCCTTTCACAAAGGCGCTCATTTCAGATAAGGTCTTGATGCGTTATGCCTATTCAAGCCCAAACATTTCGCCGCCACCGTAATCGCATCGCGGCTTATTTGAGCGAATGGATCCGCCCTTTTCTCCAAGGGTATGCGTACTGGAAAGCACCCCAAAAACCTTCCCGGCCGGATTCTTGGCGACGTATTGTTTTATTGGGCGCCAATCACATCGGTGATGTGCTTTGGTTGACTCCGTCCATCCCCACTCTGGCGCGAGGTTTCCCTAAGGCTGAAATCCTAATGGTCACTTCACCCCCGGCCGCAGAAATTCTCGCTCATAACCCCTATTTGACTCGGGTGATTAGCTCCCGCGAACCTTCTCCCCGACTGATCAGCGCTTCGGCGTTACGTGCTCTGGACGCTGATGCCGTTGTCTGTTACGATACCTCGGCCGCGTGGCGGTTCTTGTTGACCGCTCTTCATGCCGGAATACCCAATCGGGCCGGGTACATCCACAAGGGATTTTCAGGATGGGTTACCCATCCCATTGCCCTTAGGTTTCCCCAGCCTCATCCCGCTTATTTCCGGGATTTGGTTTCACAGTTAACCGGCATTGCCGGTCCGGATTCGCTATATCCCTGCATTTACCCTGAGGCCGATGACCAACGCCAGGCCGATGAGTGGTTCGCACAATGCAAGTCCGATGCCCACCGGCTTTATATCGCCTGTTTTCCATTCGGCAGGCAAGCCGGGGCAAATCTTCCTTCCCAATTTTTCAGTCAGGTGCTCCATCAACTACACCGGCACATTCGCTGTCATGTCATTCTGGCGGGGGCCCCCTCAGATCAACGACCACTGGAAAGTCTAGCCGCTCAAATTGAGGCCCCCTGCACCGTTCTGGCGGGAACCCTTAATTTGAGGGCTCTCAGTCTGATTCTTAAACGGTGCGCCTTTGTGTTGACGGCGGATTCAGGACCACGCCATATAGCCAATGCGGTTAAGGCCCCGGTGGCATTCGTTCCCCATCGATTGGCGCGAGAGGTCGAAACCGGCGTTTACGTTCCCACCGAATTGGCCCTGACACGACCCACGGAACCCGACCCGCTCTCCCCCGAATCCGCCGCCCTGCTCGCCCATCAAATCCTGCAATGGATCCCCGCTCATCTGACCCCGGAGGATGCCGGTCGAATCCATTTGGGAGCGAGTTAAGGATGATCCTTCGTTCCCTTATGATGGGGGTTACCTTTGGAGTTTCACGACTTCAAGAAATACATGGATTGAACGGGCGGGAAATATGAACGCCAGAAACCGTTCATAAAAATGCGGCGCAATATTGGCCAACTTTTCGATGATCCAATAGGGCTTGAGGCGAATGCGGTTGGACAGGATCCAGCATTCGAATCTTCGTGAAATTAACCGAAATGTGGGTGCCGGGTCACCAGGATGGGCATGATCGGACAAGAAAGGGTCGAATGAAAAGATGGAAAAGCCATGTTTATGGGTCAGATCCGTATACGTGTCGGCGGACGAGAAGTGCGGCGCATGGATGACAATTACCGCACCGTTTCGAGCGATTCGATGCGCTTCTTCAAAGACCGCTTTAATGTCGGTTAGGTGTTCGAGGCTACTATTAAAATAGATCTCATCAAAAGAGTTGTCAGGCAGGGGCCAGGGCACTTGATCAAGGTTGGCCACCACATCGACACCGGCCCACGGATATACGTCCACCCCCAGTGCTCCAGGCATCTTGCTTGGCCCGCACCCCAAATCAATCCTTTTAACATTATTCATAAAAGCCTTTCTGTGGCTTGCGGGGTTATGCCAGACGGGTCACCAGCGACTGCAGTTGGCGGGCGAATGATTCCATGGAATAGGCCTGGCTGTCGGTTTGGGCGACCCGCGAATAAGATTCCCATAAAGGTGTATTATTTAACAACACCATGGTGTGCTCCATGAGTTCATCCGGCGATGTCCAGGTGAAACCATTTTGCCCGTGCCGAACAATTTCAGGTTGCCCGCCCCCTTTAAATACCACCGGCACACATCCGCCGACCATGGCCTCAACCGTTGTCATACCGAAGTGTTCTGCTTTTTCAGGACTGGTTGCCAGATCCTGGCCATAGCCTGCCCCATGCCAGTAAATCATGCATTCGGCATTCAGTTTCCATATTTCTTGCCGGTCCACATTGAAATGAAAGTGAATGGGATAGCCTTGGCCGGCTTGCTCAAGCTCCCGGGCATAGGCGGGATCGTTAATAAAACCTGCAATATGAAATTCGCAGTCCCCCTTTTGACGATGCCAACATTGCTTGAAAATGTTTAACAGCAGATCGAGTCGCTTATCGTGCCCGGTTCCACGGAAAATGCGGCCCACGGTTAGGATGGCGCGTCGGCGATGGGGCGCCCCGGGCAATCCGTCGGCCGGAGGGCGCAATAAGGTCGCCGTCCGATTCCACCGATTATTAATGTGCCCGTTAACGTAATGGGAGGTGGTGAGCAACAAATCGTAGGAATCCAGGGAAAACCGGGGATGCAGACGAAGCCAGATCAGGTAAGGCAGGGAATAGAGATAATGCCAGACGCTTCGGCAGGTTCGGATTTCTGCTTCGTTCCAAGGGAAAAAAACATATAAAATTCCATGCTGGGCCCGATTGCGGGCCAATAGACCGGACTCGCCATTGATGAACAGGTCATAGTGCGCTGACCAGGAGGATACAACCCATGAGGTCAACAGCTTCTTGTAGCGGTTGCCTTCCCGCCGACGGGCCAGTAACTTGGCTGCCAGCCTTTGCCAAAGCGGCCCGTCCTGTGTCAAGTCCCGGATACGGATTCGAGACAGATCGAGCCCGAAAAAGGATTCGGCCGCCTTCCGGTCGATACCGCCACAGGTCATCACGTCCACCTCATGCTCCCGGCCCAGCACGGCGGCGATGGCCAGCAGGACCTTTTCCGCCCCCCCCTTGCTCAATAAAGGATGCAAATTTACGGCGATTCGCATGGCGGCCTAACATTGATGAGGGACTTGAGTCGCAAATAATCCTGACGGGTAACGAGCTTCAGTAGCAGACAACTTAGTCCCATGATACACAGGAAGGCTGGCACTGCTATCAAAGGATGATTCCGCAACAGATAGGCGGTTTGTGCGGAAAAGGCCAGAGCCACCGCGCCTCGCACCACGACACCAAGGGTCCGGTTCAAGTTTTTTTTCCGGGATATCACCAGGCCGATGAGCGCCAAGCCGATGGTGGTTCCCGTTTTGGCAACCGCCGCCCCTCGATAGGACCAACCGGGGATTAGGAGGAAATTCACCGCGATGTTCAGAACCAGACCGGCGACAAGAATGACAGCAATTTGTTTATAATGGCCGGCGGCAATGAGATGACCGCTGGTGATCTGCCATAATCCCATGAAGGGCAGGTAGGGGAGCAACAGAAGCAGGGCGGATCCGGCTACTGTGTATTCGGCGCCATACAGGAGATGGAGGATATTTTCATGCCAAACCCCCATGCCAATCAGGATCGGGATTTGGATTAACAAGAGATACCGGAAAGCATCATCCAGGAGGGTGGCATTGGACTGATCTTGATCAGGTCTTTGTTTGGCCATGACCGGCAGGATGGAGTACATCACGGAAATGGACAACAATTCAAGCGGTTCAATCAGTCGGCGCGCGGCGCTATAAAAACCGATTTGCTCGGCTGGATGAAACCTCGACAGTAACAGGATGTCCACTTGGGAAATGGCTTGATTAAGAATACCGGCCATCGCCAGGGGAAATCCTTTCTGGAGCAGGGACCACCAGAGGGAAACATCCACCGTCCACCGGATGGGGCAAATGGGACGGGCCAGTCTCATATAGATAAAGGGGACTGGAAGCGAGGACCCCACATAAGCAGCCAGAACCCAGAGGAACTTCAGTTTCATCCCCAAGGCTATGCTGACCGCCAGCAGACCGAGCACGCGGGAAACCACATCGACACCGGCAATGGTTTTCATCGTCAACGTGGCGATGAGGGGAGCCTTGAAAACATCCGCAAAGGAGGGTATTCGGGATGAGAACAGCAGTCCTGTCGAGACGATCAGAAGGGCTATTTTAGTGTCGAACGGATAATCACTTATCAAAGCCAGACCCATTATCCCGGCCATGATGGCGAATGCCAGAAACAATCGCAAGGGGATAGCCGCGCCCATCAAGCGGTTGCCCTGCTGTGGATTTGCAGCGATTTCCCGGATCAGGATGAAGTTGATTCCTAAATCCATTAAAACGGCAAACAACCCGACCGTGTAAAAAGCAAAAGAAAATATGCCGAATTGCGCCACGGAGAAATGTCGGGCCAGGAGGAAAACGACCAGCAGATCAAATCCCTTTACCGCCAGGGTACCGATGATGTTGGCGGCAATATTAGAGACCATCTGGAGGCGGGAATGGGTCATGGTCGATGGGATTCGTTGGGCATCTCATGGTCGACGATACCGATGGCAAGGGCGTTGGCGCAGGGATAAATCGTTCCGAATTTCTGCCGGCTGGCATCCTGCCAGGAAGTCTGCACCCATTCATTCATGCGCGATATTCGTTTCATATAAAATATCCGGGAGAAACCAGCGGCGTTGTTTTGCAGGCAAGTATCCAATGCGGCATTGTATCCCAGGGGCACGGTGATGAGCATGTGGCCTTCCGGGGTTAACAGGTTTTTTAAATGGCGAATGGCTCGAATCACCTTCTCCGGGTCCCGCGGGTGTTCATCCCAGCCGACATGTTCAAGGGTGGAAATGCTGACAATCAAATCGTATTTTAAGCCGGGATTATAATTCACGACATCAATATTCAGGACCCTTTCGCTTTTTTCATATTTATCGATAACCGTGTGAGATGATGGATGATATTGGGAAAGAACATTCCCGACTTCCAGAACGGTTCGGCCTTGCCAGGGGAAAAACTGGAGGGCCAGCGGGATTTCAACGACCCGTTCGTTACGGAAAGCGGCATTTCGCAAATAGACGCCATACTGGTAGTCCTTCTCATCCAGACGAAAGGTTTTTCGCGGCAGAATGAACAGGCACCGACCATAGGCCCCCAATCGCGCCAGCACAATATATAGCACGGAAAAACCATAGGTGCGCCACAGCTTTTTCAAGAGGGCAAGTCTGTCCGGGGGAGGCTGGCAATATGGAGGTTGCGTCATTTGATCGTTTCTTTTATGGAACGTCGGTCCGGGTATTTCAGGGACTCAGCAATTGGAAATATTGGTTGCCCAGAGAGTCCGATGACATCCTTGAAATATGGGCTCGCCCGGCATTCCCCATCCGGCCGCGTAACTCCGGACCCGTGATCAATTCAATCATCGCATCGGCTAGTCCCTGGATATCCCCAGGGGGAACCAGTCGTCCCTCAACGCCCTCGGTCACATGGTCTCGCACTCCGTCGACGGCAGTCGCAACGATCGGCCGCCCACAGGCCATGGCTTCAAAGGGTACAAAGGGACAGGCTTCATACATCGACGTCATGAC
The DNA here is from genome assembly GCA_903824675.1 of uncultured bacterium. Taxonomy (GTDB): domain Bacteria; phylum Verrucomicrobiota; class Kiritimatiellia; order CAIKKV01; family CAIJXV01; genus CAIJXV01. Next base: position 31,471 of record CAIJXV010000074.1, on the reverse strand, counting down.
CGTGATATCGCCGGCCGCCAGGTAGGCAATTCCCCGGGGTTGGGCGCCGAGAAATTGACAGGTATCCTGGAGCTTTAATTCATTCGCGAGGTGTTTTAATTTTACTTCTTCAGGCCCGTCGCCGATGATCCATAAGCGCGCCTGTGGACATTTTTTGGCAACCAGCGCCCAGGCTTTGACCAGCCAATCGATCCGCTTCTGATCCGCCAGGCGCCCCACGCTGACCACATGAACCCGATCTTCAGTCCAATTCAAGCGCGTTCGAATGGCCTGGGTTTCAAAGGGCGATGGCATTTCGTCCAGACCCAACAAGTTCGGAATCACGCGCAGTCGTTCTTCTTTCACCCAACCTCGAAAAAGATATTGATAGCGCACCGACGGGGTCAGGGCAACCACCCATCGGGCCAGCCGGCAGGGAATCCATTCCGCCAAGGCGTTGCGAAATGCACGATAGGGATTCCAATCGGTATAAAAAGAGGGCCAGTGCGCAATATAAACGGTCGGGACATGCGTCATCCCGGCCGCCAGTGCACCCACCGGACCAGCCCATTGTCCATGCAGGAAAAGGGTATCCAGCCGGGTGCGTTTCAACGCACTGACCAGCCGACAAAAACCCCACAGCAAGGTGCTTTTCCGGTCGATCGGCACCTCGATCCGTTCAATTCCCTCCCGCGTGCAAAACTCAGCCAACCGGCCCCGACCCCCGCAAATAATGACCTGCTCGATCCCCCGCTGTTTTAATTCCCGGGCCAGATTAATCACCGCTTGCGGGCCGCCACCGGGACCATCCCAATGGATCAGATGCCCGATTTTGATGGTTTTCATTCGGCCCTCCCGGCCACTTGGGTCTCCGCATCGATGCCGGCCCGGACATAGGCCATGACGTCGAGCAGGGTCAGGGTATCGGTCTGCCGACTCCAGGCGCGTTTGCGTTGGGTTGGACTCCAATCCTCCCCTTTGCGATGCAGGATGGCCGGAACATATTCCCCGGTCAGATCGGGCGCCGTTTGCATCCCTTCTATTTTGGATTTCGCCGTATGATCCCCGTAAATCAGGAGGGTCGTCCCCACTGGAAGCGCCTGGTAAAACTGCTCCAGCATCCGATCGACCCAGTGAATGCTGTTTATATAGCGCTCGGTCATATCGATGGCACCTGGAAACAGCAACGCTTCTTCTGGTCGGATCAAGTCAAAGGGCATATGACTGTCCAGGGTAATGACAAAGGCAAAATAGCGACCGGTAGCCCCTGTCACTTCCGCCGCCACCCGCATTAATATATCGCGATCCCGAATCCCCCAATAACTGTTCGTCATATGTAACGGGTTCAGGTCTTCCTTGAAACCCAACCGGTCAAATTTCATTTTTTGAAAGGCTGTCCGCCGATCGTAGAAGTCGCCGGTATTTCCGTGATAGGCCACCGTTCGATAGCCATGTTTTTTTAGAAAAAGAGGGAAGCTATTGGTATATTCAAACCCCGTGAGCTCGTAATTCATGATATCACTCGAGGGCCGCCCGCCGGACAGACAGGTAAAATCCATATCGCCCGAACCATAATTGTGATAGGCCCGAATTCGATACAGCAAACTCTGCTCTTTGAGTCGATTGATAAACGGAACGACCTCGCCGAGCGCCACTCGATGGTCCAGCATTTCAAATCCGAGGCTTTCGACCTGGACAATCACCAGGGGTGACGATATTCGTTTGGGATCGTCCATTCGAAGGATCGTTTGATCCGAATATTTTGAAAATTCGGCTTTTGCCTTCTCCAGACTTTTTTGAGGATCGGCGCGCAAATAGATTTTATGGCTCCACGAAATCAAGTAGCCATAAGCGTAAATTCGGCGTGAAAAAGGCTGAAGGGCCATACGGGGAAAAGAATAGGTGGTCCACTGAAGTCCAACTATCAATATTAATCCGGCCACCCCTGCGAACCCCAATCCTTTCCATCGCAGGCGCCACTCTGGGGTGTATGGTTGAGCTTTTCTTAGAAGATAAATCTTGATTACACCAATACCTATTAATCCTCCCATGATCAGGGGCGAAACACTCGAAACTGCATAGGGGATCACCCGGCCCGTCGGTCCGAACAACAACCCGACACTCTCAACGATGGCCAGAGGACTTTTGAAATACTGGCTGTAAATAATCAAGCCAAGCGCGCTGATTCCCGCCATAATCGTTACGGTTACCAGCCCCCAAAATCGGGGAATCAACATGACGAGCACAAGGGCCCAAAGCACATCAAAACAAGCGCGAATGGTCGGGATCAGGAAGGAATGTCGCGTGATAGGCCGTGTGGGAATGGTCAGCGCTTGTATCCAAGTCCATTCTGCCGCCCAAAGGGCCACAAACAATCCGATCCAGATCCACCATCGGCGAATGGGGTCATCTTCATTCCCCCATATTTTTTTCCATCGCTCAGCCATTATTTTTTGAACCGTGATCAAGACCTTATTCTCCAATCAGGGCACTCACGACGTCAAGATAATCTCGCAGGGCTCGGTCTTCATTGAAAGCCTTCCGGTCAAACCCGGGATTCATCGGAAGCCTCCGGTCCCGGGCATTGGATAAGATACCCGCCAAATTCGTGATCCCATCGAGTTTGAATCGATACTCGGGATCCGTCACCACTTCGGGCAAACTGGTCTGATCGGCCACAATGGCGGGACATCCGCAAGCCATCGCTTCAACGGGCGGAAGGCCAAAACCCTCTGCCCGCGAGGGATAAACCAATAATTCGGCACCGGCATAAAGCGCCGGTAAATCGTCGTTTTCTACAAACCCCGGCAAGACCCTATCCGGCGAATCCAAACCGCTCCGCTGCAATTCACCCGACACATCGCAGACCGTGGACCCCTTTCGCCGGGGAATTGTTCCCGCCAACACCAGCGCTGGACAAGCTCCTGTCCGCCTGGCCTGGGCATAAGCCTGAATCAAAAAGCCCACATTTTTCCGGTAATCATAGCCACCCACATACAGCCAATATCGGGGGGGCAGATCATATCTCCGTCGAACTGCGTCCCGTTGTTCAACCGGAATGTCCGCTCTGAATTCCGCCGGTGCCCAGAGAGGAATGGTTGTCAGTGGCGGTGTTTTCCTGCCCATGAAGCACCGGAGTTCATCGGCTGTATGGGCAGAGTCGGAAATCAGCCGACTCGCATCGGCCAGATGCCGATCCCTTCGAGTAAAAAGCCACTTGCGATACCCCCACCGGCCCAGGTAGTTTTTGAATTTTCGATGGATCAAATCGTGACATATCACCAGCGTTTTCGAGGGATACCCAAACAGCATCCCCGGAGACGGTAAAATTAGTAGATTCGTCGTTTGTTGGGCTCGGACAAACGCCGATAGTCGCGCATACCAAGCCACTTCCCAAAAAAGTCCCGGCCAAGGCGGCAGAGTCCCTAACTCCAACACTGAACACCCGGTCGGAGTCGCCATTCCCGATGGCGTCACTACCCGAATCCGATCGGCCAGCGGACTTCGCATCAAAAGAGCCAGCAACCGATGGGCATGTTGGGCAATTCCATATCCGGCTTTTTGCAATAACCAGCCATCATAGAAAATTTCGGGAGTCGATTTCATCAACCTGATTGGGGATGCACAAGGATTGTCACGAAGTCACCATAAAACACACTCCGTGCCCGTGAATTATGCAGGCATAACCCATTGGTCGGCAATAAATTGAAAGATAATTTTCGCAAATAAAAAAGATGAAATCAAACTCATATCACGCAAACCCCAAGCCTCGTAAGATGCCGGTCAGCGCAGGATTGGCGTCAGTCAGGTGGACTTGGGTACAGGGAAATTCCCGGCGTTCGGGATAATTTTTGCGTAACTCGTCAAAATATGCCGCCCGACGCCGGACATCCTCATCCGCCCCGGCCCGTAATCGTCGGTCGTCCGCCTCAATGTCATAAATCCGCCGAACCACCTCGTGTAAAATCGCCTCATCCGTCCGGCCGCCACCGGCAAGTTCCACCCGGAGCACCGGTGCCGGCGGCATCAGCGGTTCATGCTTCCAATTTGCCGGTAATCCCAGAAAACGGCAGGCCTCCCGATAGACCATGACGGTCCCCATGACTTTACCTTCAAAGGAATGCCCGGCGATATGCGGGGTCGCCAAATCCGTCCGCGCTAAAACATCCGTTCGATAGGACGGTTCGCCCTCCCAAGTGTCCAGGACCAACGACGAGACAATTCCGCGATCTTGGGCCGCCATCAGATCATCTGAATTCACCAATCCGCCCCGGGCGGCATTGATGAAAATTGCCCCTTTTTTCATCCGGTCAAAAAACGTGCGGTTAGCCATCTGCCAGGTGGGATCGCTTCCTCCTTTTTCCAACGGCACATGCACGGTCACGATATCTGATTCCTGCAGGAGTTGATCCAAGTCGACAAAACCCGTCAACCCTTCCTGCCGGACGCGTGGCGGATCATTTTGGAGGACGCGCAACCCCAACGCCTTTGCTTTTTCCACCACCCGACGCCCCACATTACCAATCCCCACCACGCCGATCGTCCGCCCTTTTAAAGTCAAGCCCTTGCGCACAGCCAGGGTCAACAACGCGGCGGTCACATATTCGGCCACGCTGTTGGCATTGCATCCCGCCGCTGAGCACCATCGGATCCCCGCCTTTTCCAGCCAGGGAATATCCATATGGTCAATCCCAATCGTGGCTGTCCCGACAAAGCGAACCCGACTGCCTTCCAATAATTCCCGGGTAACGCGCGTGGTGGAGCGGATCGCCAGCAGATCGGTCTCCCGCACCGCTTCAGCTGTCAGGTGACGACCTTCACAAATCCGCGTCTCCCCCAGGGTTTGAAATGCCTCCAGGGCAAACGGCATGTTGGTGGAACAGATGATTTTCATGAATATTTCCTTTGTTTTAATGCGGAGACTGCAGGGAGAAAAATCTTTATCGCTTTAATTCTGCGGCATAGGGAATCCGGATGCCGTAATCTTTTTCAAGCACCCTTAATTCACGCAGAACATCCGCATCCCGGGTCGCCGTATGACGGCCGATCAGATCGTAGGCCTTGTGCCAGGACCACAGAGTTCGGATTTCATCATTCCAATTGGATGCCTTGGCCAGATCCACCTCAAACACCATGTCGCATTCCGTCTCCCCGGCCTGACCCAGCGCCTGGAACACCAATTTCGATTCCGTCCGCGGATAACGGGCGTAAAGAATTAATGATTGGTCCAAATACAGGTTGGGCGTTAATCCCGGGTAGGTCTCGATCCGGCTGGCAGCCGAAAAAACAAACCGCACCTCGCTCAATACCGGCCGCGAGGTGCTGACAGCGCGCTGAGCGAGTACGCCCGGGATATCCCAACGTCCTGTCGTCACCACCCGGGTATCGCCCCGATTGCGGTAACTCAACAGATCCAACAGATAGATATTCGCCGAGCCGATCGTACCCATCGTGAAGAGTGACCTCCCCCCGGCATTGGCTTGTGAAAACCGGGCAATGATCTGGGCGCTATCGGTTAAACCTTGCGTCGGCAAACCATCGGTTACCATCAGGACGATCATCGGTCGGCCGGGCTGGGGTGGGACCTTGAGTAGGTCCTCCAACGAGGCGAAAATGTCGGTTTCGCCCTGTGACTGAAGCGCCGTAATAAAGGCCTCGCATCGCATCAGATTATCAGGATTCACCTCCATCCAATCCGGAAAACAGCGCTCGGACCGGTCACGGAAAGCGATCATGTTGAAACGGTCGCCCGGTCGCAAAAAGGTCAATGCCTTTTTAAGCCCTTCCTGGCAATAATGCAGACGTTTATCGGTAATGCTCGCTGAGCTGTCCTGAACGAATAGGATATCTTTTGAAAGAATCGGCAAGACCTCCGGATTCAACCGTTTGATTTCGATCATGGCGTAGCCGTAGGGATCTCGTAAGGGCGTGTATTTGCGAACGTCCAGAGTCAGTAAATTCTCCAGTCTTTTGCGGGGCGCCACTCGTTCGGGAATTTCATCGACCAACCGTGCGGTTTCCACGGTGGGTAAGACCGGCAAGGGCGGCACCTTGACGGGGTGCGAACCGCCCCGTTCGCGGCGGACCGCCGTCCGTTGGAGATTCAAGGTGGAGGGATCCCATTCGCCCCCTCCGCCATTTCCCGCCAGCTGCAGGCGCGCAGCCTCTTCCCGATCGGCTTGCAGGGTCAGGTCGGGTGCCAGGGCCAACCGGTGAATGGCCGGCGTGGTGATCGGGCGCGGGTGGGCACTTCGCAAGGCCGCGGCGCGGGAATCGTCGACCCGTAAAATTTCCTGACGGGGATCCCATCCTTCGCGGCGGGGCGAAGCGGAGGGTTCAACCGCCGGACTTCCCAACTCGCCAATCGGGCCTCCGACATCGGGCGGTTCCAATCGGGCATCATCCACCCCGGCATTGGCCGAGGCCGCCTCGGTCGAAAGATCCGTCGCCAAGGAGGGATTTTCAGGGCGGAATCGAGGCGGCCGCAAAGGGGTTGGCTCAGTCACCAGCGGCTGGACCTTTTGCAGATCAAAAGGCTGATATTGTCGTTCCGGATATTCCGGCCGCATGATGAAGCGCCAAGTCAGATCGGGAAATTCGCTTAACAACCAAATATGCAGGCCCAGCGACAGGATCAACGCCAAGACCCCGACCCAGGCATGTCGGTGCCGCAGGCGGGCCCCCATTTCAGCGACCAGATCCATTTTTTCGTTCGTTTCGGGCATCCACGATCCCCTCAGGCATTTCCGCTGTTAGGGCGCCTGTTTTTTTCGATTCCAAATACTATCGGGATACCGTTCCGCCAATTCCCGGAAAGCCCGGTCCCGTTCTTCGATCCGATTCATTTTCCCAAATAACTCGCCGGCTTCATACAGGCATTCGGGCACACAGTCGGGATCGTCAAAAAGCACCGCGACACTCAAAAAATAGCGCGCGGCCCCCGCCTCATCTCCCTGCCGCTTTAAGACCCGGGCAATCCCGATATATGACCGGGCTCGCAACGGGATCATCGAATCGTCAGCCGACAGCCGGGCCGCTTCCTCATACCGTCCCCGAGCCTCTGCCCAATCCTCGCCGGCCAACGCCAAATGTCCCAGCTCCAATGCCGATTGCGCCTTGGCTTCCGTATCTCCCGGCAGGCCCAGGACTTGTCGAAACGCCTCGCCCGCCTCTTTCGTTTTGGTTTGTGCCAAGGCGGCGCGGCCCACCAAAAACCATCCGCGCTGCCGCCAGGCATCGGTCCCGGCGCGCTGGGTCAACAACCGCGCCGATAGTTCCGCGGCGGCGGGCACGTTTTTGGCCAGATGATGTTCCGCCAACCATTCCAAAAGGTCCGGGGGCATCTTCTCATTCATCGGAGTGGTCAGGAGGGCCTGAAACAGATCGGCCGATTCATCCGTCTTTTTCAGCTTCTGTAAAACCAAGGCGAGTTGAAAACGACATTTCTGCTCAAGTTCTGTGGTCGGTTGAGCGGCCAACGCCGCCCGGAGGGCGGATTCGGCATCGCCCCACCGCCCCGCAGAATCGAATAATACCCCCCGCCAATAATGGGCTTCCGCCAGAAATCGGGTCTTGGAAAAATCCGACAAAAGCAGGTCCAACGTGATCCGGGCTTGAACATCCCGCCGTAAAAAAATTTCGGTCATCGCTTTCTGAAACAAGGCCTCTTCCCGTAATTCATGGGAATTGAACTGACGGACAAACTGAGCCCAATCGCGCAAAGCATCTTCAGGCCGGTTGGCCTTGCCCCGACACCAGGCAGCCGAAAAAAGCGCCTGCGCTGCCAACGGATCAGCGGGTGCATCCTTGATGATGACATCGTAGAGATCCGCCGCCGCCAGAAAATCCTCGCGTTGCTGGAGCAAGCGGGCCAGGCGGTAACGGGCTTCGACCACCATCGGCGCCTCGGGAAATTGCGCCACCAGCATCCGGTAATATTGAACCGCCTCGTTCTCTTCTTTGAGCGCCGCATGTGACTCGGCCAGAACCCAGAGCAATTCCCGGCGATTCGCGGCGTCGTTCAATAAACCCCGCGCCTGGGATATCGCCTCACGGAAGGCGCCGCCTTTAAATAGGGCGAGAGCTTTTTCCACCGCCCCGGAACCGGCATAGCGACCGGTGGGATAATCGGCTATCAGCCGGGCATACGTCGTCGCGGCGTCGGTGAACCGGAGCAGTTGTCGCTGACTGTTGGCCTTCAGATACAGCCATTCATCCCCGGCTTCGGGAGGGCGGTTTGAAACGGCGGGAACCAGCACTTCGTCGGACAGGCGCAGAACATCCGCCGGCCGACCGGAATAGAACGTGGACCAGGCGCGCTGAAGACGCGATTCCCGGGTCCGTTCATCCGCCGGATAGCGGGTGGCCAGTTGTTCATAAGCATCCGCCGCCGCCGCATAGCCCTTGGCGTGATATTGAAGCTCCGCGAGTTGAAACCAGGCCTCGGCACCGACCCGGGGAGTGGGCGGATTTTCGGCCGCGGCTTTCAACTGAACCTGCGCCTCGGCGGCCGCCGCGGGATCGGCGGTATAAATGACGCCCAGGGCCAGGCGACCATACCCGCTAATCGACAAGGCGGCGTGATTTTGGATCAGGCGATGGTAAGCGGTGATCGCTTCAGACTTCAACCCCGCTTGCTCCCAGGATTGGCCCAACATGAAAAGGGCCGCCGCCGAAAGTTCGGCCGGAGGTTCGGCCGCCAACAGGGCGGTCAGTTCCGCCGCCGCATCGGTGGGCTTGCCCGCCGAGGTCAGCAGTTCAGCCCGGCGCAATCCGGCCCGAAAGCGGTAGGGACTGGTGGGAAATTCAGCCTCCACCCGGGCGTAGGCTCCATCGGACTCATTGGTCCGACCCAATTCGCGGTAACACTCACCCAGCCGGAACCCGGCCTCGGCCGCGCGTGGATCATTGGTCACCCCCGCCAGATACACTTCGTATTCCCGCACCGCCATCGAATGTAAACTCCGCCCGAAGAGTCCATCGGCCAGTTGTTTCTGATCCGTACTGTTCATCCCGGCTGCCTGCACGCCCCCGAGCGCCAGCAGACAACACAGCCCGGTCAGCGCTTCAGTCCTCCGAAAGCGCCAACGAACGAATACAATGGGAATCAGCCGGCAGACCTTCATGGCGTGCCCTTCACCGGTTCTTCACCCGGCAGGGTGGCAAATGAAATGTTCCAGATTTCGCTCTTGCGGCAGAGATCCAAGACCCGGATCACATGCGCATAAGGGGTCTCGCGGTCGGCCCGAATCAGCACCGGCTGACCGGGGAAGAGCTTGACCAATCGGTCGAGCAGAGTGCCCAATTCGGTCTCGTTGAGAACGCGTCCACTGACCGCCACCTCGCCTGAGACCCGAATGTTGAGGATGATTTCGCCCGGCAGGCGGCGGTTAAATTCCGCCGTCCGCGCGGTCGGCAGGGCGATGTCGATCTCCGACTCCCATTGGGTGAACACCTGGCTGGTCACGAAGAAGCAGAGTAGGAGAAAGACAACGTCGATCATCGGGGCAATCTGGAACCCCACGGGGTCGGGTTTATGCTTGCCGCGAAAATTCATCGCTGGGAAGCCCTCATAAAGGCGGTCAGAACTTCATGGCCGGCCGATTCGAGCAAGCCCACCAGTTGATTGGCCCGCCCGCGGAAAAAGGCATAGAACGCCATCGCCGGAATCCCAATGATCAACCCACCGGCGGTGGTGATCAGCGCCTCGGAAACGCCGGCCGCCAAGAGCATCGGCTTGGCTTTAGCCAGGTCCAGCGCGACGACATTAAAGGCCTGGATCATCCCGAACACCGTCCCCAACAGACCGACCATGGGAGCGATCACGGCCACATCGAGGATGTATTGGGGTTCATTCTGGATCGTTGCGGCCTGTCGTGAGCCTTCACTTTCAATAATTTCCTTGAGCAGGGACGGATCGGTTTTACCCCCCCCCGCCTGAAGACTATCCAAGGCCGCCAAGGCGATTTCCGCCAGGGGCGAAGGCCGGTATTGGCAAGCCGTACGAACATCGTCCCACGCGCCGGAATTGATCTTGGCCACCAGGTCGCGGCGGAACACCCGGGACACAATGGCTTCCGCCCGCATGACGATGAAACAGTAAATCACCAGCGCCAGAGCGATCACCGACAGAGCGGCCAGCACATACATCAAGCTTCCACCCTTCTCGAACAACTCGGCCAGCGACATGTACCGTCCCACTTCCAGCGTGGGTTCCGCCGCCCCGGCGGTCGCGGCCAAGACCCCGTGGACGCCGCCGCCCAGGATCGTTACTCCCGCCATCAGCCATCTCATTTTGCCCATCGTGATCTCCTTGCCGGGGAACTGAATCCCCCTCCCACGGTTAATGCTTCAATTCGCCGGCGGATAGGGCAATCCCATTAATTGCGATATCGCCTCATGAAATTCCAGGCGCTCGGCCTGTACAAAGTCCCGTCCCGCTTGCACGCGTTCGGCATACCCCTCCCAATCCAACCCCGCCGGCGCCCCCAAGTGCGTTTTGGCCGCCAACGCCGCTGCAGGATCGCTCGTCTCCAGTTCACCCAACCGCTCCTTGACCTGCTGATAGGCTTCGCGAAAGGGCATCCCCGACGCCACCAGTTCCAAGGCCCGGTCGGTCGCAAATACACCGGGCGTGAAACCGGCCTTGAGCCGTTCGGGATGTACCGTCACTCCGCGCGTTAAAAGAGTCATGATCCGGACCGAGGCCCGGGTGATGGCCAAACCGTCAAATAACGGACCCTTGGTCTCCTGTAAATCCCGGTTGTATCCGCTGGGCAGACTCCGGGCGATTTCCGCCACATTCATCTGCAGGGATAACACCGTCGCCGAGCGGGCCCGAATCAATTCCAGCACATCGGGATTGTTTTTCTGGGGCATGATACTGCTCCCCGTCCCATACTCCGGGGGGAACGAAAAGCAGCCGAATTCAGGCAGGGAATAGAGGATCAAATCCTGGGCGAGACGGGCCAGGCTCAACATGACCTGTCCCAGCGCACCGAGGATGGCTGTTTCCAGTTTTCCCCGAACGTTGATCGCATATAACACGTTGTGAATCGGCCGACTGAATCCCAATAATTGGGACGTGAGCTCGCGATCAATCGGCAAAGGCACGCCGTAACTGGCGGCCGCACCCAAGGGACATTGGTCATTCAATTGGTATACGTCGATCAAGTGGATGACATCGTCCAGCAGACTCTCGGCCTGCGCCGACGCCCACAATCCTACAGAGGAGGGCATGGCCGGCTGGAGATGCGTCCGCCCCACCATCGGCACCCAGGCATGGGTCCGCGCGCACGCCAGAAGGACTTCCGCCAATTCCAGGGTTTCATCCATGGCCTCCAGCAATTCAATCTTGGCGAATAAGCGCAAGTCGGTGGCCACCTGGTCGTTGCGGCTTCGACCGGTGTGCACCTTTTTACCCAGATCCCCCAGGCGGGCGGTCAACAGCCGTTCCACCGCCAAATGAACATCCTGGTCTTCCAGCGCAATGACAAATCCTTTACGGCGGGCTTGGAGCAGGATTTCGCCCAGAACCCGGATCACCCGGCGAGCGTCCCCGGGCCGGAAAATCGGCGGTCGCACGGGCATGCGGCTGAGCATCATCACATGGGCGGCCGTTCCAATGCAATCCACCTCGGCCAATCGGGGATCCAATTCCAAATCCCGGCCGGTGGTGAAAGCGAGAACTTCGTCACTGATCCGTCCGACCGTTGTTTGCCGTCCGCGTTGGGCTGGCGCCATGGCTTTCCCCGGGGTTAACGTTGGGGCGGACGAAAAACGCCGCCCGTCAAATTCGATTCCACGCGATCAACATAGTCGCGCAAGGCCGATTTTTCAAGCCCTTGTTCGTATTCCGGAGCGGGTTCTCCCGATCCCGCCGCCTCGATACGGTCGACATAGGCCTCGCGAAAGATCACGGCCTGTTCATAGCGCTCAAACTGCTGTTCCAACTCCCCATACTGGCGGCGCAAGGCCACCGACAAGGGCCAGAACCGACTGCGCCCGCAGATCTCCAAATAGGTCGCCGCCGCCGCCGCCAAATTGCAAAACTCCTTGTCTTTCCCGATCGCCATCAAGCGCAAAGTGTCCGCCTTGCGGGCGGTCAGTTTGCGCACCCAGAGTTTTCCCCGATAATCAACCAACCGGGCCGCCGTCAGCTCCAGATCCGGCGGAGCCCCGGCGCGGGCCAGCTCTTCATCGGTAAACACCATCTGCATCCGTAATCGTCGAGCCAAGTCGCGGGGCACATCCACTCCAAACCGAACCATCCGCCCCTGCCGCTCCAGCCAACTTTTCCAATCGGACTCCGCTTCGGCCACCGTTGAAAAATTCAAACAGGCCGCAACCTGCCGGGCATCGATCTGCCGCCCAAGGGATAAGCTGTTCAATAATCCATTCACCCCAGCCGCCCCGGATGGACGCGACAGGATCCAGGCGACGGCCTGACAGCTGAAACTTTTTTCTTCCGCGTACCCTTGTGGCAAATTCTGCCAGGTCACCCATTCGGCCACCCCGGGCCAAACACCGACTTCGATGGAATCTCCCACCCACCGCGCATCCCGCACCCGGAGTTCGGAATCGAGATACCGAGCCATCCCGACGCTCATCCACCGCGGTACCGCAGGCAGGCCTTTCTGCCGGGCTTCCGGGGTCATCCGGATGATCACTTGCCGCTCCAAGCTCGCCTCTGCCAATAACTCATCCAGAACCGGACGATTCATCCCGGCGGTTCCAAAAACGGAGAGGACCTGCTCCACCTGACCGGCGACCGGTTGCTCGGCCGTTAATTCTCCCACCCGCCCCTCTTCGGCCGGGTACTGGCGAATCGTCAGGGTCCGGTCTGGCAGAGGGTGACTTTCCCATTGCAGGAGTCGGTAAATCCGTTGGAGAAAAGGGTCCGCCCAAGTCGAATATACGAGACCCACCGGTGCGGACGTCGATTCCACCCGGACGCGGAAATTCGGGGTGAAAATAACGGTCATCGGCGGTCGATCCGGTTCGGCCCCGACCGCCCCGATAAGCCCCAAGGCCGCCAGTGCCACGCCCATATATTTCCCGATTGCCGGATGTCTCGCCATCAGAATCCCTCCGGGAAACTCACTTCTGTACCGTCACCTGAACTTGACCGTCGGTGAGAAGCACTTCCTGAATGGTGCTCCATAATCTTTCATCCACCAAGCTGCCGAGGACCGCGTTCAATCGGCTGTCAACGATCCCTTTCAGTGAACCAAAGAGCGGCAGATGCCCCATCACCCGGCTGGTCACCTGAAGGCGCCCCTTGACAAACCGTCCGCTCATCCCCATGGAATAGGGAATCCCATCGGAATTCAATCCGGGCACGGTGAAGGGGAGTCGAATCAAACCCCGCCCTTTGATGACAAAGCGATCATCGAGCAAGCGAATGGCCAGCAGATCATAGCCGCCCAGCGCCTTATTGGCATCCAACCAGGTATTTAAATCACGTTCGGGAAAAGAGGCCTGCAATGAAACACCGGAGGCCCCTCCCCCAAGAGCCTTGGCCTTTTGTTCCACCCGTTGAATTCCGCGATTTTCACCCACTTGGGTTGACGCCGGAACCGACCAAAAGGCCAGAGATACTCCCAGGATGACCGCCGCCAAAACAACGATCATCGCTATTTTTGCGCCCCATTTCACAAAGCCGAAGACGGCGTTGGGTTTTAATTCCTCCACCGACGTCTTCTGGGTCAAATCGAGTTTCTTGCCGCAACCGGTGCAAAAGACGCGACCCAATTCGTTTTGATGACCACATTTAGTGCAGGTAATTTTCATTTGGTTTTCGCTGAAGCTGAGGGTTTGGCGGCCGGTTTGGCCGAGTCCGTGGTCGAGGGGGAGGAAGAGGGGGAAGAAGAGGAACTGGTTGAAGTCGAGGAGGTGCTGGATTCCGATTTGACACTTTGTTTATAGCCGTCGCTCCGATAATCCGTCTGGTAAAATCCAGATCCCTTGAAAATAATTCCCGCCCCGGTCCCCACTAAACGCTTAATTTTCCCCTTGCAAGTGGGACATTTGGTCAGAGGGTTGTCTTTGATGCTCTGAAATACATCAAAAGTTTTACGGCACTTGGCACATTCGTATTCGTAAGTCGGCATACAGCAAATCCTTGATAAATAAACGGTTGACCTCTTTAGATGTACGGTATCGGGGCCGATTTGTCAATTCCGACCATTCCCACCAAGGGCACGAAAGGAGGGGAGAAGGGCGTGTTTTTGGGAAAGGGTGGAGGCGCACCTTGGCGCGCCGGGACCTCCGGCCGGGAAACAACGAGCGGGTCCAGTCGGTCCCGCTCGACGCCCTATTCAAGTTCACGAGACGGCGGAAAGGGGTTCCCTCACCGCCTCCGGGTGCGAGGTTCTTCTTTAGGGCTTCATCAGCGACAAGTCTCGAATCCGCTTGCAACCCTCCGGTCGATTTTCCAATCCCAACCGTCGGATCAGGTTCTTCAGGTAGTCACATCCCTCCTTTAGACGCTCCGTGACTTCTTCCACATGCGGGATCTTTTCATATTCATGCGGATCGGGCAGGTCCCCCGCCTGTCGGCGCTGGTGACATCGCCAGATCATCTGCATGAATCGGGCCAGTTCATCCCGGGTCAAATCGGGATGCAAAGCCAGCCATTGCGGCTCGAAACAGTGGAAATAGAACAGCCACTTGTGATCTTCAATCGACATCGGAAGATTCGGCGAAAACTCCGCCAAGACCGGCAAAACAACCGCCCAGTCAATCGCTCCCCGCCCGGGCGGCAGCGTCTGCCGCACAAACCCTCGTTCTGAAAAATAAGCCACCGCATCCTTCGTGTGGGTCAAATGCGTATACGGCGCGGCCCGCTTGATCGCAGCCGTCGGATCCTCACAGTGGCACATCACGTTGGCGGTATCCAGACAGATCCCGACACAATCCGGCCCCACCTCTTCGATCAGCCGAATGAGTTCAAAAGTGGTGCAATCCCCATGTGTTTCCAGATCAATCCGGCACCCGTGCTGGCGCAGGACCGGGCTGAGTTTACGCAGAAACAGCGCTGAATCCGACAAATGCCGGGTCCAGGGCACCGGATGCAGGTAGCGTTCATCCCCGCCGCCCAGTGAGCCATGTAGTTCATGCCACCCGCAGCTGGCCGCCATTTCGATTTCCTCCGTCAATACGCGCAGGTGTTCTGCTTCCGACAGGCCGACGGTACAGGGATTCAGCGTCACGGACACCGATACTTCCGTGTAGAGTCCCAATTCCGCTGCCCGTGCTTGAATGGCCTTCAACACACCCCCGTCACGCGTCGGGGACAAGCCCCACAACCCACCAAACTGGGCGCCTTCAAGCCCCAGTTTCTTGATGTAATCGAGTTGTTGAAAGGGATCGAGTTTAAGATCCCGCAGGGTAAAGGTATCGACCCCGACTTTCATGATTTTTTCTCCCGGCCCATATCGATGTGATATTTCTGCTGAGGCGCGGCGATTCCCCCCAGGGATTCCGGCATGCCAATGGACTTCCACCTCCGGGGCTTGATCGGCAACTGAATGGTCCGGCCTTTGTCCATCGAATGATAAGCCGCTTCCGCCACTTCCACGGTCCCCCGGCAGGTCCGCCCGCTGGTCTCGATTTTAGACGGCTCCCCACGCAAACACTTGATCCATTCGGCAATGCACCGTTCATGTCCGCCCCAGGCGCCACTTTCCACCTGAACAAAGCCATCCTTGACCGCCGGTCCGTATTGTTGGAGCGCCGCGTCATCCGCCGTATGCAAGCGGACGAAGGTGCCCTTGCCCGACATGCGATAGGCCTCACCCCGCGTTCCGCAAACCTGGACCATCTCATACCACAGACAGTTGTCCCCGTAGTGCGAACGCGTCCACCAGTTGATCGAGAGTTCCGCCAGGGCGCCGGATTTCATTTTTGCAGCAACGATGCCGGCAAATTCACCTTGCATCCGTTCCGGCCGCACGACACTCAGGCAAGTGACCGAATCCACCTCGCCTCCATACCAGCGCAAGCCATCGATCTGATGGGTCAGGCAACTCATAATGCACCCGCCGCCGATGCCGTCTTTCCAATGCGCCCAATGGGCGGGCGGCATGACGACATCCTGGTTGTGATCGAGTTTCCAGAAGAAGATATCGCCCAACACACCGGAATCGACAATGCTTTTTAATGCCATCCATTCCCCATTATAACGGCGATCATGGCAGACCGTCAGATTCACCCCGGCCTTTTCACAAGCCGCGATCATCCGGTCGCATTCCCAGACATTCCGCCCCATGACTTTTTCGACCAGCACGTGTTTCCCGGCCTTCGCCGCCGCCACCGTCGCCGGCAGATGCAAATGATGCGGGAGGATGATATCGACCGCATCCACGTCCTTCATCGCCAGCACCTCGCGATAGTCCCGGACAATCCGGACCTCGGGTCCAAAAAACTGGCGGATAGCTTCATCGCGGGCCGGATTGGATTCCGCAACGACAATCACGGTACAGAGATCCTTGATTTTGTTGAAACCCGGAGCATGCGCAGCCAGAATCCCGCCGCCCCCCAGAATTCCAACTTGAATCTTTTTAGCCGTCATGGTGTTCTCCTTATTTACGGTATTTTAACGACATAAAACGGTTTTTAAGGTTTGGGAACTAGTTAAAAACGTGTTAATAATAAGTGAATTTGGCATTCTTAGGCAATGGACACAAACTGCAAAAATATGGATAATAACTGCATCATCGTCGAACAAGTAGCCCGCCATGTTGCAAAAAAAGGGCTTCTGCCCATTCCCTATATCGGAGGGGGTGGTGGCCGCTTTCGAAATCCGCCGGCTCCGCATGTTGAAATCTGCGTCCCCGCCGTAGGCTGTATCGAAAAATTCCGGGTTGGCACTCTATCCAACCGTCTGCCACGGAATCATGTGGCCGTACATAATGTTCATTTCGGAAACCGGTCAAACCATTTCCCCAACGTGATTTCAACCTGTTTGTTTTTCGATATCAGCCGAGAGCCGGACCTGGTGGACCTGGGCCAGCACCCTCTATCAATGGTTTTCCCCATCCGGGATCCCGCCGGTCTGGCAGCCCTGTTAACCCGGATTAATGGCCGTTGCTTGGCGTTTTTTCCACGCGGCGGCACTTATCCGGCCGGCCCTTATGCGTTCGATCCCCACCGCGATGGACGCGCTTTCGATTTGAAACAGCTCCAACTTCAAGCCGTTCTGCTCGAATTTCTGGGCGCCCTGCTGAAAGAGATACAAGCGCCGCGGGACACTTCGGATACGCCGGGGTCGGTTCCAACGGCTCAGGCCGAGGATTTTATGCGTCACAACTATTCCAATCCCAGGCTGACCCTGTCCGATATCGCGCTGGCGGCCCATCTCAGTCCCGACCATTTCGGCCGCGTTTTTCGGCGGGAAACCGGCGTTACTCCTTTGCGGCGGTTGCGGGCAATCCGGATTGAGCATGCCTGCCGCTTAATGCACCAAGCCGGGTTGCGGATACGCGAGATCGGTCGGCATGTGGGTTTTGAAGATCCCCTTCATTTTTCGCGGATCTTCCGAGCCGAAATCGGCCGATCCCCTCGCGCCTACCGTTTATTTTCGTGTCAGGGACCAAACAAATAATGTAAATATTAGCCTTTCAAAGGGAGCCTTTCATGACCGCAACCGCACCGACCGATATCATCAACAGCGTCACACCCCTCGAAATGGGATTAGCCGGCATTCATCCCCGTCTCTATGCCTCTGACGCGGATTTCAAACGTCTCCGAACCTTGATCCACAAAGAGCCCTATGCGTCCCTATTGGCCCGGGTCATCCAAGTCGTGAAGGCCCATCCCTGTGTCAATTCCTACCGTTCCCTGTCCGGCGATATCCGCGGCTATGGATGTCTCCTGCCCAACCTGGCCCTCCTTTGGAAACTCACCGGCAACCGCCTCTATTTCAGGCAAACGTGTACCCTTTTGAACGCCCTGACCGCCCGAAACGATTGGAGCACCGATCTCATCTTCGGCCATTTCGCCCATGGTGCGGCGGTCGCCTGGGATTGGCTCTATCACGATTTGCCTCGCCCGCTCAGAGAACGGGTGGCCGACCGCCTAATCGGGCATGGCCGGGTCTTCTTTAAGGAATGGGCGGACTATAATCATTTTGCCGCCTTTGCGTATACCTGGAACCACATGGCGGTCCCGCTCACCGGCTTGACCGCCCTCGCGTGTGCCCTTTACGGAGAACGTCCGAATATCGCGCCCTGGCTGAAAATGGCCCTCGAAAAAACCCGGTTGATGACGGACTCGTTCGGGTCCGACGGGGTCTCCCCGGAAGGCATGGCGTATGGTCAATATCA
Organism: uncultured bacterium; assembly: GCA_903824675.1. GTDB lineage: Bacteria > Verrucomicrobiota > Kiritimatiellia > CAIKKV01 > CAIJXV01 > CAIJXV01. Next base: position 13,166 of record CAIJXV010000074.1, on the reverse strand, counting down.
CGCCGAATACATGGCCCGTACCGCCTGTCTCTTAAAAAAGATGGCCGGGGTCGATTTCTTATCGGACATCGCCTGGTGGCAAAACTATGCCGTGGCGTCCCTGTACCACACCTATCCCCGCAAACACTGGCGCAATCGCGAAGTCTTTTTCATGCTGGGGGATTCGGATCGCGCTCACTGGCTGGGGCCAGATCCAGTCCTGCGCCTCTGTGCACGCACCTTTCGCGATGGACAGGCCCAGTGGTTGGCCGACGAATTGCATCGGGCCGGGGCCGTCACCCATTATTCCGCCTTTTTGAATCTGCTTTGGCACGATCCCACCGTCCGTCCTCAGCGGCCGAATCGTTTGCCGCGGATCCGCCATTTTGCCGACCAGGACATTGCCTTTTTGCGTTCCGGCTGGGATGGCCGGGAATCGGTACTGGCCTTCAAATGCGGACCGCATTCCGGGTATCACAATCTGCGTTACACCCATAACGTGTCCGGCGGCCACATGTTGCCCATGGCCGGCGGCCTCGCACTTTTTGCCCAGGGGGATTTCCTCCTGGTCGAGTCGGGCTATCCCAAAAAGAAAACCGAATATGAAAACACCCTTCTGGTCAACGGGCAGGGTCAGATCGGGGAAGGCGGGGATTGGTTCGAGGACATTGAATTCCGTCGGGGGTACCCAACGCCCCGCATGCTGGCCGTCGGACAAAAATCAACCGTGGATTATGCCATTGGCGATGCCACGGAAGCCTATCCGTCGACTGCCCGCTTGAAAAAGTTCATTCGTCATATTTACGCCATCGCTCCTGATTGTTGGGCCCTCGTGGACGAAGTGGAAGCCGCTGTGCCCTCCATTTTCACCCTGCTATTTCACGGCGATAAACCCTTTACCGCAGAATCGCCCCGAAGTTACCTCCAATGCGGAGAACGAGGCTCCTTGCGAATCCAAACCCTGACCCCGGCCGCTGTCACCGGTCAAACTGAAATCCAAAACATTGAAGGCACCGGCGGATCCACCCGCAACAAACCGAAAGGCTTGTTGCGACTGGCAACTGCAAAGAAAACGCGGCAAACCGTTTTTGTGACTTTCCTGCACGCTTATCCGACCGGGACAAAACCCACGGCGGATTTGACCGTTCAGTTTCGCGGCGGGAAAATTGAAATGAAATTGAAACAAGCGGGAAGGACCCGGTCGTTCGTCGTGGATGGCCCATCAACTCCGATATAAAAAAATGATCAGCGCCATGATCATGATGGCCAGAATGATGCGCCCCGCCAATTGTCTACGGGCATTCGCTTTACTGGATAATTTGGCCTTTGCCCGATGTTCCCTTTTTTGCTTCTCTTTCTGATGTCTTTGATCTTTTTTGATCTGTGCCTGTTCGGTTGCGGCGTCTTTATCCCGTTGGAGTCTCTCCTCTTGTGCCTGTGCCCGTTGCCGAAGAATACGCTCTTTCTCCTGCTTCCGCCGATCTTCGTCCTGACGTTTGCGTTCGACGTCCGCTTCCTGCTCGCGAGCGCTTTGCGTTTCTTTCTGTGCCGACGGGATGGCTTGAAAGGATTCACCGCGCTGCTGGGGCTCTTTGCCCGTCGTCAGATACTCGTCCAAAATGGTTTTTGCAGCGCGTATTTCTTTAAGTTTCTCCTGTGCCCTCGCTTGCAACCTTGGATTATGAGCGAAACGGTCGGGTTGCCACACCTTATCGAGTATCCGGAAAGACTCGTCCACTTTGTTACGAGGCTCTCCTGGCATAAGGTCCAGAATCTGGTAACATTCTTCAATATTCATGGGATAAACGGGTTTTCTCTCTCAAAGTATGCGCAAAAGACTATCGGGATGCCCTTGAAAGAACAAGGTTAAAGGATTTCACCCGAAACCCCGCCCGTTGGATTGCGGTCTCAGGGTCTGGTTTTTATCCCTCCACTCTTGACGGCTCCCCTCGGTCGCCTCTATCATTCGTCGCATGAAATCATCCCTATGTCCCGTCCTCTCGCCCCCCTCATGCCCGTCGCATCTCCAGCCCACCAGAACCCCATCCACTCCACCCGTTCTTCGCTCCGCCCTCCGGGCCCTGCCTCTTTTCCTGGGATTGATCCTCCTCACGGGATGTCATCGTTCAGCTGCGGCCCCGGAGAGTTATGCCGGGTGGCTCGCCGACCTCACTAATCTGAACCACTTTGCCCTTGCGCCCGCCCAGTCGGTCACACTTATCAGCACCTACGATCGAACCGGCGGCAATAATGACTGGCTCAGTTCCCAATCCTTCCGCCTCGGGGAACCCATGATTCTGGCCGACCTGAAGGGCCCCGGAGTCGTTAACCGTTTCTGGCTGACCGGCATCCCCGACGAAGTGCTGGTCACGCTCCAATTCGATGGCGAAAAAAAGCCTCGTTATGTTTTGCCCCTGAATGAATTCTTCGGCAAACATTTTCCGTTTATCCCCCCGCTCGCCCAATATTTGAGCGGCGCCAAATACTGCTATCTGCCCATCCCTTATGAAAAAAGCCTTAAAATCACGCTCTCGACCCCGCCCGAGTGGAAGGATCCCCGCCCTTATTTTCAAATCAACTATACCCCCCTGCCCGGCCGGAAAATTCAATCGTTGCCCGCTCCCGATCGCTTCTCCCCCGCCGACCGGGACGCCCTTGAGCAAACCGCCCGGGCATGGACAAATATGGCCGCCTTTGCGGCCACCGCAGTGACCCAGTGCGGTCCGGTTTCCAACGTCTCTATTCAGGCCGGGACCACAGCCACTCTCTGCGATGGGTCGGGACCGGGTACTCTGCAAACTTTTTGGCTCAACTGGACCCTGCTGGATCCAGAAGAAACGCTGGATCAGATGCTATTGAGCCGGGCCTTGGTTTTGCGGATATATTGGGATGGGGCGACGGCGCCGAGTGTTGAAGTCCCCGTGGGCGATTTTTTCTGCAACGCGATCCATCGTCGCCAATTTGCAGCCCTACCGCTGGCCCGATTGACCGATAAATATGTCTGCCGATTTCCCATGCCCTTTAAAAAACGGATGCGCATCGAGTTGAAAAACGACAGCCCTAAAGCCGTGCGGTTGAATTATGGATTGTCCATCGGTCCGGCGCCGGCCGGCCCGGCCTCCCGTTATTTTCACGCCACGTGGCGCAATGCCGTCGGAACAGGAAAACCCTTTTCGGTGTTGGACGCGCCGGGCCCCGGCCATTATGTCGGCTGTTACCTGGTGTGCATCGGCATGGATGGCGGCTGGAATATTCTGGAAGGAGATGAGCATATTCGCGTCGATGACGGCGCAGGTGAATATTTTGGAACCGGCCTCGAAGATTATTTCAATGGAGGCTGGTACTATTACGGGTTGTTCGATCTCCCGCTGCACGGGCTGGTCGATAAGTTTCCCATCCGGACCTCCCAATATCGATTTCATCTGACGGATCCGATCCGGTTCGACCGCAATTTTGTGATGAACTGGGAATTCGGGCATGGCAATACAACCAAGGGGTATATGTCCAGTGTTGCCTACTGGTATGCGGATCAACCCCGTCCCGCGGGAAGCCTGTTGCCTCCCTTGGAATCCCGCTTCCCCCCGCGCGACCCTCTGGCCCGATACTCCATCATGTCCGGCCTGTTTGAATTGGAACGTCTGGGCCGGTATGATGAAGCACTCCAGCGAAGCCGGGAATATCTGGCCCAGTATGCGGACCTGCCGGAAAGCCAGATGATCGCCCTGCGAGTGCTGGCCTATCGGGAAATACTGGAGGGTTATCCGGCCGTGAAGGAGGACTACGCAAAAGTCCAAACTACGGCTGAAGTTCCCGAAGTCAAGGAACAGGCTGCACTGCTGTCTTGGTTTCACCAGGGAACCCACCGGGCCATCCTCTCCGCCAGTGCCAATGGCCGGTTCAAAGTCTATTGGGATGGCCAACCCATATTGGATGGTGAGCATCCTTTAGCCCTGAGTTATCGGGGAATCGAAACGACTCCCGGCCGGCATCAAATTACGGCCGAAGTCATTTCACCGGATCGGCCGGGCCCCATCTGGCTCCGAGTCCATTTACGCCAGGCCCAGGGGATCCTTGACAGCGACGCAACCTGGTTGAGCACTCTGAAAAAGCCGGAAGATTGGCCAGCCGTCAAGTCCCCGGGAAGCGATTGGACGCCCATCCTGATCCATGGATTGACCCCCTTCATGAGTTATTGGCAATTTCAGCCTAACGCCCTGGTTGCCGCACAAGCCGGAGCTTATTATATCTATCCGAAAGACGAGTGGAAGCCCGGCCGCACGGCGTATTTCACATCCAGCGTTGAAATCCCTGCTCCATAATCATTATCACTCGACACGCGTTCACTGGATCATTAACATTAAACGATAACCACTCTGAACAAGCCGAATGCGGAGTTTAAATGAATAATCATCAGGTCGAGGGCAAGGTTTCCGCCTGCTATAGCGAAGAACCTTTCCCTAATCTTTTTGCCCGTTCAAAAGATCCGGAAGCGGATTGTCGTTCGATGGGAGACTGGTTCGAGGCGAATTTTTCAATCCTTCACCTCAGCGACATCACGCCCCCAAAAACCATTCTAGTCGCCGGATGCGGCACCGGGGAAGAGGCGATTGTTCTTTCGCGGCGATTCCCCGATTCACAGATTACGGCCATCGATATTACCGATGCCTCGTTGGCGATCGCGGCACAAAACATGACCCGGATGAATGTTCCGAATGTGACCCTTCGCAAAATATCCATTATTGATGGATTAAGTGCGCTCCCGTCCCGCTATGATCTGGTTTTTTGTTCAGGGGTGCTTCATCACCTGTCGGATCCTTCGCAGGGATTTAAAAACCTGGCGGCTCTTCTAGCCCCCGAAGGACATCTATTGGTTACGCTGTACCATTCCTGGGGATTGGCCGGCTACCGTTTTGAGCGATTTCTTCTGAAAATATTGGCGGGTGACGATCCCACCCAACGCATTAAATGGACCCAGCGCCTTCACTTCAAATATCATTGTGGGCGAACCGGTCTTTTTGATGGATATGTTCATCCCCAAGTGTCTTCATTTTCAATTTCAGAGGTATTTAACTGGGGCGTGATCTGTTCTCTGGTTCTGACTCGAATATCGCCCCCGCTGGAACCCCGGCGATTACTCGGTTTTGCGGAAAAGAATGTCCGTTATGTTTATTCCCGAAAGCCCCTGGTTCAATTCCTTTTGGCGATTCTCAGACGCATTTCTCAAGATCCACAAGCCGGCGCCCCTTTCAAGTACAATCGTCTCAAGATTTTGCTGGGGGAAATCATTTTTGCCGTGGTTCGCAAGGGAGAATGCTGGTATCTCTTTAAAAAATAAGGCCCGAAGGCGAGCCGCGTCGGATTCTACATGAGGGCAGATCATGGGGGTACGGGTTGAATCTTTTGATCCCCGTGGAGCAAGATGATAACGGGTTCTTAACAATCAATATTTTCGCTACAAATTCCTACTTTACGCCAAAGAGCATGGCCATCCTATTTAGCCTTTCCCGCACAATCGGGACACGCTGTTGACTGGCCGCGTCTGGGGGTAAATGTCCAGGAAGGCAATCAAGAAAACGGTGGGTAGTCATAAAAGATGCCACCGACTGACCGATAAACTCACGCACTTGTTGTGGAGCTGTTCCTATCTCTTCGATCAATCGCTCCCGCCCATCCACTACAGCCAGGAAATCTTCAATATCGTGGCTTCCCATGAAATCCCCAGCACCCCGCCCAAGGAATGCTTCAAGTTTTGTGGCCAAAAAGCAGGGGGCCGTGACAATCTGAATCTGATCCTGTCGAACTGTAAATGGAACCGCCGTCTTCAGCGCCAGTTCAAACCACCGGTTATTTAGTGATCCCGTTGGATCCTTCATGGGCATTATGTCTATCTTCACGTCTTCAAATACCCAGCGACATATCGGTGCGTCTTCGCTTGTGTCGTGATGGAATCCGATTCCCCGCAATCGTTCCTCCAAGTCGGTGTATTGAATTCGGGTGACCACCTCGACAATGACATCCACATCCTTGGTTGGCCGCGAAACCACCAATTCCGGATGATCCATCAGAAGCGGAACCACCGCACCGCCCGTAAACGCAAAGCGGGCATCCAAGGTGGCAAGTTTCTTCGAAACCATGATCAGATCAATTATTCGTGCCCTGAATTTCATATTTTAGTCTTTGACGTACCATCTGAGTGGCCAACTCCCGCTCCCGCGCCCTTCCCCCCCGTAAAGCATCTGCCAATACCAGCCATTCATAGAGTTTGGGGTCTTGGCGTGCGGCATGCGGGACTGATCGACACAAGGGTGCAAATTCATACCCTCGGACCTGCCCCTGTGGATCCGGCCAGACCGGTATCACCTCTTCGTCGGACGGCGAAAACTTTTGTTTTAACGGTGAAGCGGCATAACTCGTCGGCATTCCTCGTGAACTGGGCCCAAGTTGAACCGGGAAAACGTACCGGAGGCCATGAATCAGAAATTCCGCAATAGACACTGTATGCGGGCGATAATCCGTTTGCTCGATGAGTCCGGAAAGTTGCGCCCGACGCAATGCGGCATGTGCCTCGGAGACGCTTAACCCAACCTCTTGCCCCAATGCGGCAAAACTCCCTGGCCACCCCGATGACAGCATTTTGAGGGCCACGACAACATCTTGCGGTTTCAAACTCATACCAATACGCTATTCGCGAATGGCGAATGTTGCAAGATCTTTTTATCGATCTGTGCACCAAAGTTCTGATTGCGAACATGTGAAACAGCTTTTGGATAGATTAAAGGCGATTTTGGATGCGTTTCAGATCCCTTTGGCAAGCGTTGCGGAGGTCTCTGGGATAAGTGCTCCATCAAAGCTACGGCGATTTCATGACGGTTTCAATCAAATGTTTGAGACCCGTTTCGCCAGCGGGAGGGTTATTTTTCAGGAATGGTCATTCGGGTCGCCATCGAAAAAAATAAAAATTGTACCCCCAGACGTTCCAAAATCACCTTCTAATTCGCCAGAAACCCTTGATTCCAGCCCTCGATCTTGAAGTGAAATTGTACCCTTTTTGTACCCTTTCGCAGGCAAATGTCAGGTAGCGACAGGCAATGACAGGGAATGACAGGCTTTTGGAACGGGACTGATGCCGACGAAGAAAAATTTGCACAAACGCCTGTAAACAAAGGATAAAATGGCTTAAAAGCCCAGCATTTAAAGGGGAATTTGGGATGGTGGTGGGGGAAGGGATCGAACCTTCGAAGGCGTAGCCAGCAGATTTACAGTCTGCCCCGTTTGACCGCTCCGGAACCCCACCTTTTTCATCAATGAGCCAATTAAAATACAGGTATTTTCGAGTTGCCGCAATACGAAAATATGAGCCCTAAAATGGGGGGCGCGCAAAAGAGCGCTGTGGGTAGAACAGCGCCCGACTCCCGATCTGGACCTTTAATCCCGAGACCGATAGACCCCTGTGGTCTCTCGCCCAGCCGCAAAGTTCGCCAAGGTCCCGAGCGTCCTGCGATGAGTCCCGCCGGGATGCGGGCTGCATCGTACGCCGGCTTGCACCGTCCTTGACGCTGCCCCTAAACTGGAGAACCGTTTGTTTTTACGTGGCCACTCTGTAAAAATTACGATAAAGTGCCCTCTAATAATTTCAGGGACACCCTTAATCGAGCGATGATCTATGACCATTAAAAAGCAAACCCCTCCCGCTCCTGTCACGAAACCGAAATCCCCATCCTCCTCTTCCTGGAAAGGAATCGCCGGTGTTCTTTCCCTTTTCGTCGTGGTGCTCTTGATCCTATTCTGGAAATCCACGATTCCCGGCTGGACCCTCGCTTCCGGAGACGGCGATCAACTCGCGGTCGAACGGTCCCAATACGATACCCTGCCCTGGAGTCATATCGCCCGATGGGACCCTGTTCCTGGCCTGGGAACACAAAATGGCCTCGTTCCCCTCGCACCGGGCTACTTATTGACTTATTTGATCCCGGCTTCAAAATATGATGATGCCAATTATTTCTTCAATCTCCTGTTGCTCGGTTTGTTTAGTTTCTTACTCCTCTATGACTTGACCCGGAATCGCGCGGCCTCCCTGTTGGGCGGAATCTGGATGATGCTCCAGCCCCATGTGTTGTCGCATATTCTACCCGGCCACATCGGACATCTGATGATGATGGGGTGGATTCCCGGCGTCTTCTGGTTGTTGCGCCGGGCGGTCAAAACCGATAACTGGGTCCTTTGGGGTCTTACCGGAATCCTATTCGGCATTGCACTGAACAGTACGGTGGTTGATGTCGGCTTCTTTTGGGCCCTGCTTCTCGCCGCCTATGGGATCTTCTTGATCATTCAAAAACTCCGCGCTCCCCCCGCAGCAGACCTTCCTATCAAACCCGATTCGGCGCTGAAAACCTATGGCCGTCTGTCCCGAAATATTCTACTGGCCGCCGTCCTGGCGGTCATGACCGGCTATCAGGCGATTGTCATCGTCATCGGCATGGAGTCGCGGGCACAACCCAGCTCTCCTGACATTTCCCAGCAAAATCCAGAACAAGCCCGCCTCGATAAATGGTTTTGGGCGACTCAATGGTCCGTTCCCGTCGAAGAAGTGTTGGATTGCGCCATTCCAGGTTTTTTCGGGTGGGGTTCCAGTAATGCTCAAAACCCTTATCGCGGGCGGGTGGGCCAGACCGAAGGATTCCCGCTCCATCGGCAAGGCATGCCCAATTTGAACGATGTCAGTATTTACTTGGGAGCAACGATCCTGTTGGCGTGTCTGATCGCCTTCTATTTAAACCGGCGAAGTGGTGAACTGTGGTTTTTTGCCCTTGCAGCGATCATCACCTGCCTCTTGACTTTCGGCAAATATGCCCCGTTTTATAAGTTATTCTTTCTGCTCCCCAAGATGGACGCCATTCGTAATCCGATTAAATGGTTCTATCTCACCAGTTTTTGCGTGGGAATTGCCGGAACGATCGGCATCGACCAGGCGTTAAAGCAATGGGCTAATCCCTTCAAAGGGGTGAGAATTCCCTGGTTGTTAACGCTTTTAGTTTTCCCCATTCTCCTCATTTTGGGGTATGGAAGTTGGTTCTTAAAGCAGATTGCGAGTGATCCTAATGCCCTGTATTGGCAATATCCCGCCTTGCGCCAACTTTCAGCAGACTCTCTGGTTACCGGAGGTTTTATCTGGATTCTGGCCGCGGGGGCTTTCGCCTGGTGTTTGTGGCCTCGGAAAAACACCGCGGAATCGCGCAGCATCCTCTGGCCCGCGCTCTTGATTGGGGCCATTATGCTCGGCGAATTGGTCCAGGTGAATCGCCACTATCTTCCTTATAAAAGTTCCGATACCCAGATTAACGGCGGGCCCCTGGCCGATTATCTAAACAACCAACCGCGTCCGTTCCGGATCAAAATCGCGGGTCAAGAACCTATTTTTCAATATATCCGGCAGCGAATGACCCTTTATTATCAGTGGGAACACATTGAGCCCACTGTTTCCCGAACATTGGATGATTTCACCTTATTTTCACAAGCCTTGGCAGGTAACCCCCAGCGATTATTTCAGATGACCAATGTTCGGTACATTATTGGTCCGGCCGGTTTCAAGGATCCCTTGATGAAGCTGGTCCAATCTTTGAGTGCCGGCCAGACGGCCGTTGCGATTTATCAATTCACCGAGCCCCTTGCTCGATATTATCTGGTGCCATCCTGGCGCTACATCCCTGCAACCGAGCGGTTTAAACATTTGAATGATCCGGATTTCTATCCGGCGAAAGAGGCGTTGGTGCATGTCGCCTCTCCCGATTTGCCTCCCCCCCCGGAACCACGCGCCCGGCAGATGAGTTGTCGGATTGATCAATACCGGTGGAGTTATATCAAGTTAAAAGTGGAAACCGACCAGCCGGCCCTTTTGGTGGGACTGGACCGGTTCGATGCGGACTGGCATGCAACCATTGACGGCCGGGAAGTCCCCATTCACCTCGCCGATGGAATGATGCGCGCCTGCTGGATCGACAAGGGTCAGCACACGGTCGAGTTTAAACTCATCGGGCTGGGGTGGCGCCCCTTGCTGATCGTGTTGGCCGGGTGGGTGGCGGGCTTCTTATTGCTCGGCGTGTTGGCGATCACTCAATGGACCCGATCCCGAAAACAACCGATCCCCTGATTTCGCTATAAGCGGGACCGAATGGGAAGTCTTGCACGGCCAGAATCAGGCCGAGCTCAACGTCGGGCGCTTTTACCAGGGTTCAAGCAGGGCGCTATTCCATTCACAAAATTCACAAATCCCTTTGTATTCCCCATTTTGGTGCTGACGTTCCTTGAGCTTTCTTCTTTTGCCCTGATAAACGGACTCGAGGGATTCCACCCTAAGATCCCCCAGGCTTTCCGCTCCGTCAATATCCAGACAACATAAGGCGACGCGGCCATCACTCAAAACACATAAGGGATCATACACGTAAGAACAGGGGAATCGTACGTTGCAGCGGGGTTTCTTTTTCTCAATCGGTGTCTGTAGAAGGTTGAAGTAGGTGACCACCTGATCCGATATTTTGCTCCAATATCGAATGGCCCGCAGGGTATTGATCCACGACATGAGCGCTGGTTTTAAACGAATTTCGATCTGCGCCTTGCGATTTTTGCACTCGAACATCGCCTTCACATGGATTGCGATTTCCTCGAACTTTTTGACGGTATGTGCCTTATCATAATCGACTTCAGCGCCCACATCTGCACTGATGGCAATCGTGTCGACGTATTGTAATAATTCCGGATCCACCGCATTAAGCCCATTGGTCGCCAGGGACACCGCAAAGCCCATCTCCGCGGCTGATTTTGCCCGCGCCTTGAGAAACGGATCCAGGGTCGGTTCGCCCTGCATTTGCAGGTGTATGCGAGTGATATGATGAGCCTGACAATCCTTTAAGATCTTATCGTACAATTCCATATCCATTATTTTAGAGGGTCGGGTCATCTTCGAAATGGAACAATAACTGCAGCGTTGATTGCAGATATTGATCGTTTCAATGGTTACGGAACACAGCTGGATGATGCGCTTGGCTTTTTTCTGGTAAAGCCTGGATGCATAGCCTTTGGATCGATAAAAGAGGGGCATTATCTTGAATGCCATGGATTTTACTATGAACAATAACATCGGATTCATGCGCACCTCCTTGCACCCCAAGTTGTTTTTATGGAAACCGGAGCCCATGAATTCTTCCGGGCTGAAATGGAATTCATGCGGGGAGCCTTACTCGTCAGGTCGCCCGAGAAGATCCGCCATGTTGTGATACGCCAAAAGCAGCGTTCGCCCCAGCGCACGGCGTTCAGAGCGAAGATAATTGATGAAGTAGACACCGGCAAAGATGGCGGTAAAAAAAGGATTGGGCCGCCATTTGGCCATGCGTTTGAGCAAAGGAAAGAGCGAAGGAACCAGCACGGCCAGTTGAAAGAACTTATGGAGATTAGCCACTTCGTCGGCGTCATCCTTCCCTACAAAGGCCGCCCGATGATAAGTGGTCGCCAGATCATTCGGCCCGAAATCCGCCGGCAACAACCCCTTTTCAATGCAACGAGTGCCGAGTTCGGTTCCAGGATAGGGAGCAAAAATGGAACACCAGGGATAGTTGGTTCCAATTTCGATATTCAGGCGAATCGTGGCATAGATATCTTCGATGCTTTGGTCGGGGATGCCTACCATATTGTAGGTTAAGAACCGAATACGATGTCGTTGAAGGGCTTTGGCGATAAGTCGAATGTCGGAGTCACGGACGTGTTTCCTGAGGACCTTTTCTCGTAAGATTTCATTAGCCGTCTCAATGGCGAAGAAAACAGTGTCGCAACCGGCGGCCTTCAGGGCCCCAATCAACTCATCATCGGCCGAATTCGCACGTATCCGGCATAAAAAGGGCAACCCGATCTTTTGCTGGTACTGGGATAAAAACCGCAGGGTCCAATCCTTGTCCAAACCGAAGGTGTCATCATAAAAGATTACGGTCTTCAGTCCCCATCGCTGTTTTACGTCCAGGATTTCTTCGACGATTAATTCCGGAGCGCGTTGCCGGACGAATGATCCTTTGCCTCGGTAAAGTTCGCGAATCGCGGCATTGTAGCAAAACGTGCAGTTGTACGGACAGCCTCGCCCGGTCATGAATGACTTGGTCGGCTCACTTCTAAAAAACCGCAACTTGTAGTACAAACCGCGATCCGGCATGGGCAGCTCATCCACTTTCACCAAGATTCGGACGGGTGTTTCCGAGATTCCGTCCGGTGTCCGGATTCGCAGATTAGGAATATCCCGGGGTGTTTCGCCCCGGGCAAGTGAATTCGCCAGATCGACGATTGCCCCTTCCCCTTCCCCTATACAGATGGCATCGATTTCGGAGGCTTCAAGTACACCCGGGAAAAAAGTCGGATGCGGTCCGCCATAGATAATGAAAGGGCGTTTCGGAAGATCCAACTTTCGAATGTCCGCGACCAGAGCATTTGCCCATAGATGCATCCCGGACATAAGGGAAAAACCCAAAACATCGGGCTGGTATCGCCGAAGAGCCCGTTCAACGTCTTTTAAGCTGGATCCGATGAACAATTGGCAATCATGCCCCGCGGCCTTTAAGCACGCCGAAAGACTCATCAGCCCTATCTGTTCAAACCGAATATTCTGCACGAATAAGATTTTAGACATCGGGTCTCCAGCGAAAAAGATATCACCACAAAATGGGACGGACACACGTCTGTAGACCATTCTAAAGTGTTCTTATTTAATTATCAAATTGCGAAAATGAGGCCCCGATGTCAAGCCTGATGAGGGTCCGAGCGAATCTTGGGAGTCAAGTTCACCTCACCGCGCCCGGGACCGACCGGCCGACCCCGGGCGCATCTGCGATTCGGTGCACAGAAACCGCCTAAAGGGCGTTTACCCCAACCGTTTTCAATCGATGTCGGCCCGCCCTATGTGGCGGGCGTCTGGAGAGGGATCGGGCTGGATCCGCGGACACCGTGCGCAGAGGCCCGGCCGACAACAACGGGAAATCGGACCGAATCGCAGACGCGCCCGCCAGCCCCAAGTGTAAGACAAATTTCTTCGGCAACACCGCGGAAGTGAGAACTCCGATTATTCTCACGCAAAGCCGCAAAGTTCGCCGAGGTCCTGATCGCCGCGCGACGAGCCCGCCGCCAGGCCAGCGGGTGCCTCGCGCGGCTGCTAG
>CAIJXV010000073.1 GCA_903824675.1 uncultured bacterium | reverse complement strand
CCCGGAACTGGCCCACATCTCCACGGCATTCCTCTTGAATTCCTCATCATATGATCGCTGGTGTAATTCAGGCATTGGCGTTCCTCCCAATCCCATTTATACACTTCTCCCCCCGTGTCCGTCAAAACGGGGCAACCTCACTTTTGAAGTTTGCAGGAGGCGGCACCTTCCCTAATTTGACAAAGGACACCATTTTTGATTTCGAGATTCCCTATCCAGAGCATCGAAAGAAGATAGCTGCCGTGTTGTCTGCCTATGACGACCTAATTGAGAACAACGAGCGGCGGATTAAGATTCTGGAGGAAATGGCACAGAATCTTTACCGGGAATGGTTCGTCAAGTTCAGGTATCCGGGGCATGAGAAGGTCAAGCTGGTGGACTCTCCGCTGGGTAAGATTCCGCAGGGATGGGAAATACGCAACCTCGAATCCCTGCTAATTGCTCATATCGGCGGAGGTTGGGGGAAGGAGACTTTAGATAGCGACTACACTGAACCAGCTTGGGTAATTCGGGGTACTGACATTCCCAGTGCTCGCCATTGTCAGGTAAACAATGTTCCACGTCGGTTTCATACTCAGTCTAATCTTCGGACACGTCGTCTTCAGGCACATGACATTATCTTTGAAGTTTCCGGCGGCAGTAAAGACCAACCTGTTGGGCGAACATTATTGGTAACGCCTAAGCTCTTGTCTATATTTGCAGGCGAATCCATGATTTGTGCCAGTTTCTGCAAGCGAGTTTGTCCCGATGTAGCAGGTTATGGCTCAGAATTGCTCTATCTGTCATTTCTTGAAGGATACGGCTCTGGTGAAATCGAAGAATTCCAAGTTCAATCAACTGGCATATCAAATTTCAAGTGGACTGAATATATCGCACAAACGCTTCGGGCAGTTCCCCCGGAATCAGTTCGGACCCTTTTTCGGGAACATGTTGCCCCGTTGTTTTCCCATATTGCGACGCTTGGCATTCACAGCAAGAATCTCCGCCAGACCCGTGACCTGTTGTTGCCGAAACTGATTTCGGGCGAGGTGGATGTGAGCGAATTGGATATTCAGGTGCCCGAGGTAGCGTAGTTGACCAAGGAAGGATTTCACCATGCCGCTTGAACTCGGAATATGGCGAATAGACGACAAGTGCCAAAGAATTGAAGTTTCGTCTATCACAGATGAATCACGGCTGGAGAATTTCCTCGAAAAGGACATTTCCATCGCCTCGCCCAACTGGATGGTCATCGGGCGACAGGTTCAGACAGACTACGGGAGCATCATCGACCTCCTTGCCATCGACCGGGACGGGAACCTCATTGTCATCGAACTCAAGCGGGACAGAACCCCAAGGGACGTGGTTGCACAGGTTCTTGATTATGCCTCATGGGTAAAAAACCTCGATGACGACGACATCGGCAGAATTTTCACTGCCTATCTCTCCAAATACCATCGTGCCCAAGCCTCTCAATCCATTGACAAAGCCTTTTGCGCGCGGTTTCAGGTCAAAGAAATGCCGGAGAACCTAAACGAACAACAGGAACTGGTGGTCGTGGCATCAAGTCTGGACGAGAGCACTGAGCGGATTGTGACGCATCTTTCTGGACAATACGGAGTGCCCATTAATGTTATTTTCTTCCGTGTTTTCAAGGACGGCAACAATGAATACCTGACCCGCGCGTGGTTCATTGACCCCACAGAAGTTGCCAGCGTAAGCCAAGTTGGCAAAGAGCGGGGCGAGTGGAATCACGAGTTCTACGTTTCCTTCGGGCATGGAGAGCGTAGAAACTGGGATGATGCTCGGAAGTTTGGATTTATCTCAGCAGGCGGCGGAAGTTGGTATAGCCAAACCCTTCAGACGCTGGAACACGGCAATAGAATCTGGGTGAACGTTCCCGGTCTTGGCTTTGTAGGGGTTGGCATCGTCCAAAAGCCTGTCGTACGGGTTGACCAGTTTATGGTGACGCAAGATAAGGGGAAGGAAGTACCCATCAAGGACCTCCCGCTAAAGGCTCCCGACATGCTTTCCCAAATGGACAATAGCGAGAAAGCCGAGTATCTGGTCGGTATCGAATGGATTCATACTCGTCCTCTGAGTGAAGCCATCAAAGAGCGAGGTTTCTTCGGGAACCAAAACACTGTCTGCCAGCCAACATCAAAACGATGGGATTTCACTATCTCCCGGCTGAAGCAACCTTTTGGAGTGAAAGACTGATATTGTCTCATGAGCCCCACCCATCCAGATTCAGAAGACGCCATTGAGAAAGCGACCATCGAGCGCTTCAAGGCGATGGGCTTCACCACCGCCAACCTCTACCACGAAACCTTCCGCGAGGACGAACTCCCGCTCTCTCCCATCCCCTCCGGCAAGGACGGCTACTGGGGCAGAGCCAACCCCTCCGAAGTGGTCTTTCGTCCCCGGCTCCGGCAGGCTCTCCATAAGCTGAACCCGGACCTCCCCCCCGAAGCCATCGTCACCGCCGTCGAGACCCTGACCCGCGACCGCAGCGCCATGAACCCCGTCCTCGCCAATCAGGAAATCCACAACCTCCTGAAGAGCGGCGTCCCGGTCTCATGGAAAGGCAAGGACGGCGAGGACTGCTCGGACCGGGTCAGAATCGTCGACTGGGACAAGCCCGCCAACAACGACCTGTTTCTCGTCCAGCAAATGTGGGTGACGGGCGAAATCTACAAGAAGCGGTGCGACCTTATCGCCTGCGTGAACGGCATCCCGCTGGTCTTCATTGAGCTCAAGAAGCCCGGCGTCAACGTCAGGCACGCCTTCGACGACAACCTTCAGGACTACAAGAATAACACCATACCCCAGCTCTGGTGGTACAACGCCTTCATCATCCTCAGCAACGGCATCGAGACCCGCATGGGCAGCATCACGGCGGAATGGGGCCACTTCACCGAATGGAAGAAGATTTCAGACGAGAAGGAAAAGGGCGTCATCAGCCTCGACACCATGATTCTGGGCACCTGCGAGCCAACCCGCCTGCTGAACCTCATCGAGAACTTCATCGTCTTCTCCGAGGTCAAGGGCGGAACGGCTAAGATTGTCGCCAAGAACCATCAATTTCTGGGCGTCCTGAACGCCGCGTCCGCCGTGAGAGGGCTGAAGAAGAACCGGGGCAAGCTGGGCGTTTTCTGGCACACCCAAGGTAGCGGCAAGAGCTTCTCCATGGTCTTCTTCTGCCAGTACGTGATGCGGAAGATACCCGGCAACTGGACGTTCGTCATTGTCACCGACCGAAACGAGCTGGACGACCAGATATACAAGACCTTTGCCGCCGCCGGGTTCATCGCCGAAAAGCAGTGCCAAGCGGACAGCGGCGACCATCTCAAGCAGCTCCTGACCGAGGACCATCAGTTCGTCTTCACCCTCATCCAGAAGTTCACCGCGAAGAAGGGCGAACTCTACCCCAAGCTCTCCGACCGCGCGGACGTCATTGTAATCACCGACGAAGCCCACCGGTCCCAGTACGACACCCTCGCCATGAACATGCGTCGGGCGCTTCCCAACGCCGCCTTTCTGGGATTCACCGGCACGCCGCTTATCGCCGCCGAGGAGAAGACCCGGCAGGTGTTCGGCGACTACGTCTCCATCTACAACTTCAGGCAGTCCGTGGACGACGGGGCGACCGTTCCCCTCTACTACGAGAACCGCATCCCCGAACTCCAGCTCACCAACGACCAGCTCAACGAGGACATGGCCGCCCTGCTGGAAGACGCCGAACTGGACGAGGAGCAGGAGAAGAAGCTGGAGCGGACGTTCGCGCAGGAATACCTCCTCATCACGCGGGACGACCGCCTCGAAACCATCGCCCAAGACATCGTGAGCCATTTCTTCGGTCGGGGCACCCTCGGCAAGGGCATGGTCGTCTGCATCGACCGCTTCACCGCCATCCGGATGTACGACAAGGTCCAAAAGCACCGGAAAATATACCTCGCGCAGTTGCAGAAGCGCATCGAGAAGGGCGAAGAGGACCTTATCGAACTAGCGCAATACGTGAAAGAGACAGACATGGCGGTGGTCATCTCCACGGCCCAGAACGAGCAGGAGGCGTTCGCCAAGAAGGGACTCGACATCCTGCCTCACCGCAAGCGGATGGCGAAGGAGGACTTGGAGACCGACTTCAAGAACGAGAAGGACCCCCTGCGCCTCGTCTTCGTCTGCGCCATGTGGCTGACCGGCTTCGACGTGCCGTCCTGCTCCACCATTTACCTCGACAAGCCCATGCGGAACCACACCCTGATGCAGACCATCGCGCGGGCGAACCGGGTCTTCCCCGAGAAGAACAACGGGCTCATCGTGGACTACGTGGGCATCTTCCGCAGTCTCCAGAAGGCGCTCTCCATCTACGGCACCGATTCCGGCGGGGGCGTCAAGCCGGGGGACACGCCCGTCCAGAGCAAGGCGGAACTGGTCGTCATGCTCAAGGCCGTCGTCGAGGAGACGGACGCCTTCTGCAAGGAACGGGACGTCGACGTCGGGGCGATTGCGGCCGAGAAGGACGTCTACGCGCGCACGGCTTTGGTCGCCGACGCCGTGGACAAGCTGGTCCATCCCGACGAAACGAAGAAAGAGTTCCTGCGCATGGCGGGGCTGGTCGTCCGCATTCACAAGGCGGTGATGCCCGACGAGGCGGCGCACGGATACGACGGCATACGGCGGGTGTTGGAGGCTATCGCGGCGAACGTGTACCTGCCTCCGCCCAAGGTGGACATCGGCGTCGTCCTGAAAGCGGTGGAGGCTCTGCTGGACCGCTCGATCGCGACCAACGGATACAGCATCCCCTCGAAGCCCAGCCAGACCAAGGAGGGGACGGCGCCCGACGCCCGGCTGATTGACCTCTCCAAGATTGACTTCGAGACCCTGAAGGCCAAGTTCGACAAGGGACAGAAGCGGACGGTGGTGGAGCGGCTGAGGGCGGCCATCGAGGAGCGGCTGGCGCTGCTGGTGGGGCTGAACCAGACCCGGATTGACTATCTGACCCAGTTCCAGCAGATGATTGACGAGTACAACTCGGGCAGCAAGAACATCGAGCAATTTTTCAAGGAGCTGACCAAGTTCGTCCGGGAGCTGGATCACGAGGAGCGGCGGTCGGTTCGGGAGGGGCTTTCAGAGGAGGAGCTGACCGTGTTCGACATCCTGACCAAGCCCGAGATGAAGCTGAAGAAGAAGGAAGAGGAGGCTGTCAAGAAGGTCGCGCGGGAGCTTTTGAGGCGGCTAAAGGCGGAGAAGCTGGTGCTGGACTGGCGGAAGCGTCAGCAGTCGCGGGCGGCGGTGCGGCTGACCATCGAGACCCTGCTGGACGAGCTGCCCAAGACTTACGACCCGAAACTGTTCGCCCAGAAATGCGACCTCGTCTACCAGCACGTCTTCGACTCGTATCAGGACGCGGAGCACAGCGTGTATGCCGGGGCGGGGTGACCCCTGTTATTCTCCACACCAAAAGACGGCGAGCTGTATAGACCGTAGCTGGGGGAAAGGCACCACCCCGGAGGCACAGCGATGGATGGTCACCAGGGACAGGTTATTAGTCTTGTTTTTGATAAGCAAGCCGCAGCTCATTCAAGATTTGCTTTCTGGTGGTAAAATCACGACAGGCTGGAGAAATATGTCCAGTACGCCCTAACTCGCCCTCGTCAATTCCTATCCTGACTAATAACCTGTCCCTACTCCCCCTTGTCCGAAATCCCATTTGCGGGGACATTTACAGGGACATTTGCGCCACCATTAATTGCGGTTTCCGTCGCGATATCGATATACTTGTAAAGCGAATTACCGATGGCATCGAGCATGAAGTCTATAAACGGTCGGCAATCCACCGTGCCAGGATGCGAATCCTGTAGCGCCTTATAGTAGGGGGGATCGCGCCTCTTCGGATTTTAGAAGATCATCCTCAGGGCAGGCGAAGTCGAGGGATCGCAGGGGGTTGTCGGCCGGGCCTCTGCGCCTGGCGCCTCCCGTCCCCGCCGTCTCCGCCCGCCACCGAGGGCGGGCCGCCATCGATTGAAAACAGTCGGAGATCAGGGAAAACTTGTGCGGCATTTAACGTTACAATCCACCCGATGGATGGGCCCTTTATTTTTGTATGTCCACAACCCCATCCCCGATTGGGGCACTGTCGACGAGAAGCGGGGCAGAAATCAGCCCGGCATTATTTTCGACCAGGCGTTCACTGGGACGTACCGGAGGCGGCCCCGCATAGTAACCATAAACAGCAATGCCGTTGTGCGTATCGACCACACTCTCAACCCCGTAAATATCGCTAAGAAGAGTGGCCATCAAGTCTTGATCAGCCTGATTCCGGGCGGTGCCGCTCAATAAAACCACCCCGTCCAGCGTCACGACTTCGTTCGCCAGCGAGCAGGCCGCGCCATGATATTGCAGGGTTAATCGGACCAGGGCGGTAATGGACGCATCGTCAATCTTTTCATTCGGCAACGGAAGGGCTTGATCGAGCGAAACATCCACGGTCATTTCATTCCGGATTTCGGTAACGCCTTCGATGGCTTTGGCGTATTGGGTGGTTATTGTTTTTTGGTTCTGACTGATCGCCTGACCGCGAAGGGTTACGACGCCATTGTGGACTAAAACTTCGGTTCTAGAGTTGTTCACGCTACGATGCAAAGTGAGCATGTTTTGGACTTTCTCGCGAATCACTGCATCGGAGTTCCCGGGATCGATTTCTTCTTTGACGCGCAGTTGATTATTCACAT
The DNA here is from genome assembly GCA_903824675.1 of uncultured bacterium. GTDB lineage: Bacteria > Verrucomicrobiota > Kiritimatiellia > CAIKKV01 > CAIJXV01 > CAIJXV01. The sequence continues at coordinate 43,449 of CAIJXV010000073.1, read as the reverse complement.
GAATAACCCCGGGCAGATGCGCAACGGTCTCCTGCGCCAATGCCTTATGAAACTCCTGGTCGACCGTCCCGGCCAGCGTAACCACTCCCTCATGGGCCGTAACCCGAACGACTTCATGCTTCAGGTAGGTCCCGTAGACATAAGTCTGCTGAAATGATCGTTCAATGTCCTCATCGGCCGCCCAAACGCCCAACGACAGACTTGAAAGAATCAGTAGGATCGAAGGCGACAACCCACAAATTGATTTCCGTTTCATGGTTCCAACTCATTTCTTCTGTTGCAATGAAGGTTATTCAATTCCGCCCGACGCGGATGACTCCTGCGCGGTCTTAGCGGGTTCCCCCATCGGGCATCTAATTCTGTTTGCAAGAGCGACAATAGGAGATTAACAGGGACCGTACTATGGGGTGTTACCCTACTGCCAGGAAATGAGTGATGCGCCGGACCTCCGCATCAGCCGGACAAGTTCGGGGCGCTTCCGCAGGTCCTCCTGTTGAGGACCTACACACCGGACACCCATTCTATTTCTGGTCAACAAACTGCACCGGATCGAACCCCTCATCCATCGCCCGCAAAACGATATTTGCGCAAGCCAGCGCATCCGATGCGGCATCGTGGTGTTGGAGCGGCAGTCGCAATTGAGTGCAGACATCCGACAGTTTGGTGGGGCGAATGGCCCAAATTTTACGGGCCATTTTCATCGTACAGAGGAATTTTTTCGCAGGCATCGCGATATTGCTCGTCGCACAGCAGGCGCGCATCACGGATCGGTCAAAAGAAGCATTATGCGCGGCGATAAAGTCAACCGGCCCGATATGATCATGGAGGTCATCCCAGATTCCATCGAAGGCCGGCTTTTGCTCGACATGTCTCCACTCGATTCCGTGGATATAAGTAAACACAAAGTTCCGGCGCGGCGGCTTGATCAGATGGAACAGTTTTCGCTCGATCGTGGTTCCATTCACTACAACCGCAGCGACGGCACAGGCACTATCCCGCCCATAATCGGCGGTTTCAAAGTCAATGGCTGCAAATATTGCCGATTTCATTAAGTTCATCCCGGTCCATGCGTTTACACCGTGCCCGGCCATCGAAAAAAATGTGCCAGAAGCCTGGTGTGAACGCAAGCGGGACGTTAAGAAATCTTAAAAGGCTCTTTTTGCATTACTGTGGATTATTGGAGATCGAGTCCTATCAAAGTCGATGAAATCCGGGAATGGAGAGTCTCTCGCAGAGTTTCACAGGGTTCAGATAGAGTTAAGACCAGCTTGAAGACAGGGCCCTTCTTCGTCCCGCAAGGCGGGACTACAAAGGGTAAACCGTGCGATTCCGCCGAGGCGGGCCGTCTTGAAAGGCCGCCTTTCAATCCAGCCCGCGTGTTTACAGGGAGGGAAATGAGATCACAGGATTGAATCGTTCCTGTGGCCTCCTGCTCTTTCCGTAAACCCGCGCGGACTGACTTGGCACGTTGCGTGCGAAGGCTGGCCGCCTCTGCGATTTTTGGGCATTCTCCACCGTGTCTCTGTGACTCAGTGGTGATCAGAATGAACCTCTAAAAACAACTCACCCCACCCGCACGACAGTCCCCTGCTCCAGCGATTCGATCGCGGCCGCCAACACCTTCTGGGCGGCCAGACCGTCCGCACCGGAACCATCGATCTGGTCGGGCGATACGCCGGCGCCCACCTGTTCCACGAAGCGATTGATCCGATTGCGAAAGGTATCTTCAAAATCCCGCATCCCCCCAAAGAGAGGATTGGAATAAACCGTCTTTTCCAAATGACCTGCAGGATATAGCGTCAGTTCGCGATACATGTCGTCCAACACAAAGCGGCCCCCGGTCCCCGCCACCTCACACCGTTCCATGGGATGGCCCCGCTCGATGTCATAGCTCCCGGTCAATCCCCCAACCACGCCATTCTTGAAGCGCAGACTGAAATGCGCGGTGGACCAGATCTTTCGCCCTGGAGCCTTGAGTGCGAAACATTGCACGGCCTCGACATCGCCGCAGTAATATCGCATGACATCCACCGTGTGCGGATGCAGGGCTTTGATCTGGAAATAGGGAGAACTCTCATTCGGATTCTTGATCCACATGCTCATGTTGATGAAGAGCAGTGACCCCAACCGCCCCTCCTCCACCCATTTCTTAGCGAGCACACCGGCCGGCGTAAAGCGGTGGTTCAGATTGACGCCCAGACACCGTTTTTTTTTCACGGGCCAGCCGTACCATGGCCTCTGCCTTTGGAATTTCATTACAAATAGGCTTTTCGCACAACACATGCGCCCCCGCCTCCAAGGCCTGCAGGGTCGGTTCATAATGGTCACTGCCGTATTCGTAACCGCCGGTCGCCACACTGCAAAGATCCGGCTTTAATTCGGCCAGCATTCTGGACGCCTCGCCAAACGCCGGCACCCCCAACGCTTTCGCGGCCGCATCGGCCCGCTCCGGAATCCGGTCACATACCCCCACCAACTGGACCTGATCATTCTCCTGATACATCCGCGCATGACGATTGCCGATGGGTCCCATACCGATAATACAAACGCGCAACATCTCAACCTCCTTTGCGACTTCCGCGGCTTTACACGAGATCACTCTTCAGGTGGGTATTTCATAGCCCTGATCCCGCATGGCCGGTTCAAAAAAATCGAAATAGTTGATCCCGGGATCGCTCTGCCAGCGAGCCACGGACTCCGGCCGGACCGGAATTTTCGCCAGAGCGTACCCGATAAACTTACTCAACCGGCCCAGAGTTTCATCCTGTTGCAATACAAAATCCTCGAAACGGACTTCAATCCAATTTCTGGGCTGGGGAGTCGCCCGGACCAAGTCATACTGATACTTCCACGAAATCGCACGACGCAAGCGGTCGTCTTCGGTCGGTGGATATTCAATTCCGAAAACATTTAAATCGTCGGTGACATGCTTGCCGATGATGCAGTCGCGCGGATTCCGAACCCAGAAGATGTACTTGATGTCGGGGAACATCCGGACCATCCAAGGGTAGGCCAACGTGGTTTCCGGGATCTTCCAGCCCCGGCACAAGGCCGTACTGCTGTGGACGGTTTTCAGATAATCGGAGATCAAGTCGGTGAATTCCCCGGGAATCGGTCCTGACATCAGCTCACTGAAATCCCAGGTCAGACCGCCGGTCCACCGGACTTTCCGGGACAGTACCCGGCAGGCCTCGTACATCGCCTCGGGTGGCAACAGATCACCGGACTCATTCAAGGGTTCGCCCATGAAGACGCCGCTGGCGGACAGGGTGTGGGAAATGGCGCGCGTCCCGGAATGCCCGCGGCCAATAATGGTAATCAAAGGTCTTTGTTTCATGCTCAACTTTGCGCCCCGGCCGATTCTCATCGGCCGGGGCGATGGGAGGATCACAGCTTTTTGGCGCCGCGCTGGGTCCTCAATTCCTTGGCCTGCAACCCTTTCGCCGCCTTTGGAGAACCGATGTGCATAGTGTTGTAGGCTTGTTTTGAACTCTTGAACGGACCACATCCCTGTCCATGCCAATTGAGATTGGTATAGATCGGATCGGGCCGGCCGGTTTCCTTTTCACGCCGGGCCACATGGGTCAACATGCGCGCTTCCAGCATTTTCACCACTTTGGGATACTTCGCCGCCACATTACAGTTTTCGCCCGGATCATCCTGGAGATTGTAGAGTTCGACCTCTGGCTTGTAATGGAAGTCGGGCTCCAGGGCGTGAATCAGCTTCCATTCGGGAGTGCGCCAGCCGTGTTTACGCATCCAGGTGCACTCGGTGATATAGAATTCCTTCTCCTGCGGCCGTCGCGCACCCTGCAGCACCGGGACCAGGCTCCGCCCGTCCATCTTCAGAGTGTGCTTCATCCCCATCAGTTCCAGGATGGTGGGTAAAACATCTTTCATCTGACAATAGTCGTCAAACCGTTGGCCGGCCCGGATTTTGCCGGGCAAAACGAAGGCCAGCGGGATGTGCAAAGTACAATCGTACAGACCGTGATGGTCATAAAAACAGTCGTGGTCGTGCAAGGTCTCACCGTGGTCTGAATCGATCACCACCAACGTATCCTCCTCGACCCCCAGCTCTTGCAAGGTGGCGAACAGGTTGGCAATACAGGAGTCCATATACGCCAGGGCGCCGTCATACTGTGCGATGATATAGTCCTTGTCGGTACAGTCGGGGGGGAACCAGCTCGCGAAGTAATCGCAAAAGGGCTTAAACTTATAGACCGGAGCCAAAGATCGATTTTTCGGGTCGCACTCATTACCCGCATAAAACATGCGCTCGAACGGACGGGGCGGCAAATAGGGCGAATGCGGATCCATGTGGCGCATGAACAGAAAAAACGGTTTTTTGTCGGCGGCCAGGCGCTTGAGTTCCGGCAGGGTCACCGCATTCAGATTCTCGGCCTTGGGACTCCGTCCGGCTTCCCAGGAACCCCACCCCTCGAAATCGATGTATTTTTGAAAACCGCGGGAGGCCGGGTTCCCACTGAATCCCACACAGGTCGTATTGTAATTCTCACGCCCCAAGAGTTCGGCCAATGTCACCAAGTTCGGCAACAACCCACCCTCATGGCGCAGGGCGACGACGTCCATGCCAAACGCATCCATCCCCGTGAACATCGAAGTATAGCCCGGGGTGGTCGGAATATGCGGGCTGAACATGTTCGTGAACACCGCGCCCTGCGATGCGAATTTATCCAGGTGAGGAGTGGTCAGGCGTGGATACCCGTACAGACTCATGTGATCAGCCCGTAAACTGTCAATTCCCAGCAATACCAGGTTTAACTTCCTCTTCATCCTCGTCTCCTTTTTGAATAGTCCGTCTTCAATTCCCATCCGTTCCAACTTAAATTGAGTCGATCGCGACCCGCCGCCCCTGCTCCGCCGAGGCGTAGCACGCCAGCACCATCTGCAACACCTCACGCCCCTCCTCCACCGTGGCCAACGGCGGACGCCGCCCCGTTAAGAATTCGGCCAGAGGTTGCGCCAACCCGGCAATCCGCTCGCCCTGCTGATGGATCTCCGGGAGATCACTGATCGTCCACCGTTTCTCGTCTTCCAAATACCATTTCAACTGGATACCGCCGGGCGGCCAGGGAATATTGCAACTGGGCACATCCCCGTATTGTTCAATAATCACCCCCCGCTCGCAAACCACTTCGGTCACCGTCTCGCCGGCCACCGCATTAAAGGTACAGGAGACTTCCGAAAAGGACTGATCGGGATGGCGAAACACCGCGATCGCATTGTCATTCGGAATGGCCGGATTGCCCAGGGTTCCCATCTCCGCCATGACACTGACCGGCCGGCCTCTCAACCAATAGATAAAATCGAGGGCATGGGCTGCATCGTCCGCAAAAATATCGCGATTGAGGGCGGGATTGACATGCCAGGTTTTATCAAAATCCTTCCACTGTTGGGTCGGCAGGCAATGTCGGCGGCGCACCATAAACACGCGACCCAACCGCCCATCCGCCAATAAGGAACGAATTTTAAGATTATGCGGATCCACCCGCATCTGCCAGGCCAAAGTGAACGGAACCTGCGCCCGCCCAACCGCCGCCACCATCCGGTCGGCCTCCGTCATCGTCAAGGTCAGGGGTTTCTGCAGAATAATAGCCTTGCCCGCCCTCGCCGCCTGCTCAACCAACTCGGCATGCCGCGCGGTTTCCGCAGTGATCACCACCGCCCCGATATCCCGTCGGGCCAGCAGTTCAGCCGCGGTCGCGGACGGCTCCAGACCGTGGGCCGCGCACCCCGCACTGGCGCGAGCCGCATCCGAGTCCCAACCCGCCACCAGGCGGATTCCCCATTCGGGAGTCTGCCGCCAGCGTTCACAATAGGCCCCGACATGCCCGTGGGCAAAGCCCAGTATTCCTATGCCCATCGAATCCATTAAACCGACCTCGCGCCCAGGGCCTTGAGGCAGGCGTTCATGTATCCAAAACTTTCGGCCGCAATCACATCCCGACGCCCTAACTCGTATTTCCCGGCGCCGATGATTTCCAGACAGACCGGCCCCTTGTATTGGGCATCCACCATCGCCTTGAAATATCCCCGGAGATCGATATCCCCCCGACCACAAGCCTGATCACAGGGTTCACCCGGGCTCGGCCCGCGCCCTTTGCAGTCCCGGATATGAATGTGCCGCACCCGGCTCAACACGGCGGGCAAGGCCTCGGCGGGATTCTCCTGGGCCCGGTAAATATGACTCGGATCCATATCGATCCCGAACGCAGAGGACGGGATCGCTTTCATCGCCCGCAAGGTCGTCGGCGTATTGTAAATCGAGCCGCCGACGTGCGCCTTGCAACACAAGGTCACTCCGTAACGGGCGGCGCACTCCGCCCGTTTCGCGATCACCCCGATTTGTTTCACAAAATCGTCTTCGAGATCTGATTTGCCGCCCGGCCCGACATTAACGATCGGGATCCCGATGGCCTGCCCGGCCTCAAACGCCTTCGTCAGGCGCTCCTCGTCCAAGGTCGCCACTTCCATACTCAGCAGGGCGAGCCGATGTTCGGCCGCCAGCCCCCGAATCGTCTCCGCCTGCTCAGCCCAATGGTCCAGGTCCAGATGTTCGCACATCCCCTGGATGGCCGACAGTTCGACCCCGTCATATCCCGCCCAGGCGATATGCTGCATCGCCGTCGCCAGATCATGCCCTTGAAAAAGCACGGTATTGACACCTAATCGAATCATGGTTGGCTCCTCGTTCAAATCCGTTCGGTCTTGGGATCGCCATGCATCGGCGGCAGGGAGTGTGGCCGAACCAACACGCCCCCTTGTTCATAGGACTCGATCACGGCCCAGATGTATTCCAGCGTTGCGAGGGCATCCCGGGCGGATGAACGCAAATGATCGCGAGGAACCCCGTTGGTGACATCCTCCAGAAAAGCGTGAATCCGGCGCGGAAAGGTCACACCGAAATCCTTGATACCCGTGTCGAGAATCTCCGGAGTCGGCCCCTGACCGAGCCCGAAGGACTGACCCGGCTTGGGTGCCGGCCAGTAGGTCAGTCTCTCAATACAATTTTCGATGCAGAAGGATCCCTTACTGCCCGCCACTTCGCAACTCCACCATCCCCCCAAACCCCACACTGCGTCGCCGCGCTGGCTCAACAAGTAGCCGATCGTCCCGTTGGCGAAGGTGACATGGACGCTATTGACCGATACCAGGAGATCGCCTTTGTTTTTGCGGAACCCTGGACGGGAGGAAAACGATTGGACATGGGTGATGTCGCCACAGAAATGGCGCATGACACTGAAGGGATGGGTTAGAAAAGCCTTCATATGGGCATAGGGCTGATTAAAACGCGGCGACGGATTGAAACCATAAGTCTCTTCCCCGCCATTGAAGCCCACCTTGAACAGGAGATAAATCAGCTCACCCACCTGGCCATCCGCCATGTATTTCCGGGCTCGTTCGGCGGTCGGAGTGAAATAGTGATTGAGATTACAGCCCAGATAGAGCTTGCGCTTTTCAGCCTCGCGGACCATTTCCCGCGCCTCGCCAATATCATTTGAAAGAGGCTTTTCGCACAGTACATGCTTCCCCGCCGCCAGGGCTTCCATCGTCGGTTCAAAATGCCAGCTCCCGTTTTCATATCCCCCGGTCGTCACGTCCACGATGTCCAAATCCTCATGGGCCAGCATCTCTTTCAAACTGGTATACGCCTTGACCCCATGGGTCTTTGCCGCCGCCGTCGCCTTGTCTTTCACCACGTCGCAGACAGCGACCAGCTTTGACAATGGATCCTGTTTGTGGGCCGACGCATGCGTATTGCCGATCCCGCCCATTCCGACCACTCCGACGCGAAGTGGCGCCTTATTTTTGGATTGCGATTTCATGAATCCTCCGGTTGAAATTGGGTCCAATTTAAATCCGACTATTGATTCGCATAGTAGCGCGAAGCGCTTCCCGGCACCTTGACTTTTCGCGCAAATAATAGCACAATCCAGTCAATGATTAACCGCTTGAAATCGATCTCTATTTTCAAGGATCGCGCCTTCCCTCTGGCCTGCCTGCGGCATGATACCCATGCCGATACCGGCCTACACCGTCACGACTTTCACGAACTGGTGGTCATCCTGGCTGGACGCGGACGGCATGTGACGGAAATTGAAGACTATCCCATTGGGGCGGGAGACGTGTTTCTGATCCGCGGCGAAATGGCACACGGCTACGCCGATACCCAGAATATGACCCTGGTCAATATCCTCTTTGATCCCCGTCGCCTCAAACTCCCTCTGGCCGCCTTACAGGATCTCCCCGGCTACCATGTTCTTTTCCGGGTCGAACCGCGTTTGCGCCGGCAAGGCCGATTCCGCAGTCGTCTCCGGCTCGAACCCGGGGATCTGGCTGAAGCGGGCACCCTGATCGCCCGGCTCCAGGATGAATTACACGAAACCCCCCCGGGCTTCCGCTTCATGGCCAGCACACATCTCATGAGTTTGATCGGTTTTCTTTCGCGCTGTTATTCCCAAGCGCAACATCCCGAGGTCAAACCCCTGATGCGGTTTGGCGAAGTGCTGAGTTACGTGGAAGAAAACTGCGCTGGACAACTGACCATCCGCGAACTTGCCCGACGCGCCCACATGTCCGAAAGCTCCCTGACCCGCATGTTCCATCGGATCACCGGACTCGCGCCCATGGAACATGTCATCCGGGTCCGGATTGCCCGGGCCCGCGAACTGCTCCTGCGAGGCGACATGCGCATCACCGAAGCCGCCTATGAATGTGGATTCAACGACAGTAATTATTTTTCGCGTCAGTTCAAAAAAGTCGTCGGCATGACCCCTCGCTCGTATCGGACCCGTGGGCAAACCGCCCCCCTGAATGTTTAGTCTAATCTCTTTCTAATCCATAGGTTTTGTGGTATATTGAAGGAATGACAAGAGAACGACTAACCATCGGGCGATGGGGATGCATCGCGTCACTAATCGTCGCCGCGACCCTTCTTTCCGAACCGACAAAGGCGGATGCCGCAGGCGCCACATGGACCGAGGGGCACAGAAATATTCTCGTTATTCCGGTGCGCTTTACGGATGCCGCCGGCCCTACGAATTCAGATCCCAACGGTTTCACCGGATGGGATAAATTCACGAATGGCACGATAACGGCAGCGATCAGCAACTTTTTTCTCACCCAGTCCTACAACCAGTTCACGGTCGGGTTCACGATCCTTCCGGTCATCGATCTGGGCGTCCCCACGACCTACTACACCAACATCTGTCCAGGCACTCCCGATCCTAAGTGGACAGCCTGGGGTGCACCCGGATCCCTGGCGGACGATGCGCGAACCAAGGCGCGGGCGATCGGCCTGACCAACGGAATGGCTGCCCTCTACGAGAGCGCCAACTACGACCTGGACATCATTGCAACCGGATACATTCCCGGCAAGTCGGGCGCCGCGTCCGACGGCGGCAGAACGGTCCTGACCCACAACTACTTCACGGCGATCCCTCACGAATTGTGTCACTGCCTGGGCCTGCAACACGCCAATGGCTATTCGCGCGCCTCATACTACTCCCCGGTTCAATCGGGCTCCTACTTCTATCAGGCCTATGGCGATGTCTACTGTCTCATGGGATGGAAAGAAAACACCCGGTCGGCATCCCCGCCACCGGATAGGGATATTAACGCCTATTTCAAATATGAACTCGGGTGGTTGCCGACCAACTATATCGTGACCCCTGACGCCTCCGGCCTCTATCGCATCCACGCCTTTGATCAAGGCAGTTTGAATGAGGGCGCGAACTATGCCATGCGAATTGCCCGGGATTCGAGTCACATCTATTGGTATGATTTCAGACAGGCCATTACCAATTGGCCGGATTCCAAGTGGTCCCTGAACGGCCTGGAAATTCATTTTGGCGCCGAATTCCCCCGTAGTTCCAGCGGGACCACTGTTTTGTGGGACATGACCCCGGGGAGCCGCGGGCCCACCGGCACGACCTTTTCCACCATGCATGACGCGCCCCTCCAAATGGGACGCACCTTCACCGATGCGGAAGCGAATCTCCACGTCACGCCGATCAAGAAAGGCGGCACGACACCGGAGTCGCTGGACGTGATGGTTAACTTTGGGCCGTTTCCCAGTAATCAGGCACCCACCCTGACGATTTCACCCGCGACGGTTTCCCTCAGTTCGAATGTCGCTCAAATATTCACCGCAACCGCATTGGACCCGGATGGAGATCCACTGGCCTATTACTGGGAATTCGATGATAACACCTCATCTGGCGGGACCGATTTCGGCGGCCTCAATGCCGATTCAAGGCTCGCCACAAATGGCCTCCACGCATGGACCCAGAAAGGAACAAATTTCGTCCGGTGCACGGTCACCGATATGAAGGGGCACACCCTGACGGCCTCCGCGACAGTGACGGTGACCAACGGCAGCCTTGCCCCTTTTATCATTAGTGGCGTGATCAAGGACGAACTGGGCAACCCGCTGGAGGGAGCCCTCGTCAACAATTTCAGGTCCGGAGTTCCTTATGGGGCGACGAACTTCGCGGGATCCAGCGCGACGGCGGCGGACGGAAAATACCAGATTGCCGTCCCCCTGAATCATGCCACGTACAAGCTCACGGCCCTGTATAAGGGCTATTCATTCACCAATTCGCTCGGCGGAACCGTCACCGTTAATAACGCCAGTGTTCCAAATGTGAACTTTACACGGGTACGGACGCAACGTGTGATTTCCGGCAACGTCTACCTGGCCGGGCACGGTTATAACAGTGCGACCTATGGCGATGTATGGGTGAGCGACGGGACCCAAAGTGCCTTGGTCACCAATGGGGTCTGGCAATTGAACGAGGACGACGGCACGCTCGTGACCCTGACGGCAACAACAACCAACCCGACCTACACGATATCATCCGACTTCCCCAAACCCTATTCCGTGGTGGATAATGTCAATACGTTGCATTTTTTCATAGACATTCCGGGGGCAATGCCCCTGACCGGGTTCCTGTCCAACGGGACGCAGAGTGCGGACAACGTGGGTACCGTTATGATTCCCGTGACCATGACCCTTCCGGCCGGCGTAACCAACTGGGGCGGAAACCAGGTATTCTCCCTCCGAATCGACCCCAGCAGTACCGCGAAATACGGGGTGGATTACAAGATGAACGAGGCGTTGATTACCTTCTATGGCGCGCTGGCCCCATTGCCGTTCCTCATTCCGTTCACGGTCATCCATGACTCCGTGCCAAAACTCAAAACGGTGGTCCTGACCCTCGCACCCGGCTCTTCAGTCGCCAATCTCGGTCCGATTTCAACCTACACCTATACGATCCTGAATCCCATGCCCCCCATCTTCATCAGAGCTGGAACCAATCAAACCCTCGAGCTAACCTGGGAAAGCAACCCTTCGGCCCACTACACCATTGAATCAACCCCCACCGTGAGCCCGACGACATGGTCGAATCTGCCCCCGTTCACTAATCTACAAACCACGGGCGGATCGATTACACAGCACATCGACCTGGGAACCATGTCTCCAACCCTATTCCGCGTCAAGGTCGAATAGCGCTTTTCCACACATTGAGAATTGTAATGTGAAATGCCGTTTTATAACTGCGTGCTGTGAGCCCTCTTATATTCAGCTCCGGCTCGCTCGAGCCTACTCCGTCACGCCAAGGCGTGACTACGAAGGCTGGAAGAGCTCGCCCTACCCATTGTCATCCCGAGCCCATCGATATCCTCAGAGCAGGCGAAGTCGAGGGATCTCAGGGGGTTGTCGGCCGGGCCTCTGCGCCCGGCGTCCGCTGATCCAATCCCCTCCATCACCAGACGCCCGCCACCGAGGGCGGGCCCACATCGATTGAAAACTATAGGAGATCAGGGAAAACTTGTGCGGCATTTAACTTTACAATCCACCGCTTTTTCCACACCCGCGAATGAAACCTTTCCGCCAAACGGCACGGATCATTCGTAAGCCGGCAAGGCCCCATTCTCTCGCAGGAAATCCACGACTTCAGATGGCAATTTACCGGTTCCGGGCCACCCAATTTTCCGCAACCCCCGGCCGGCGGGATGGGGCAGAAAGAAGAGCGTCCGCTTCTTGGGTAGAGGGATATAGGATGGCAATTCCCCCCGATGCCGCGCCGCGTAGCGCGCCAATTCCGGCAGCATCGACGAAACCCCGTCATACTGAATATATAGGTCGTTCCCCAAATTATACATCCGCTCTTCCCCCGCTCTTTCCGCATCCGGCTTGGGTTTCGGCGGGATTTGCATCGGACGCCGCTTAGCCGCCCGATTCGGACCATATATGGCCCATTCAAAGCCGAGCTCCTCCAACCGTTTGATCCGTTCCGTCGTCAGCTTTCCCTGACGATGCTGGGTCCGCTGATTGGACACCCAAGCGGCCAGCAAGGGGTTGCCTTTCCATAAGGAGGGCACGTTAGAATGGCCATACCGTTTTTTAAAAGCTTCCAACTTCTTAAATTGCCGGTTCCATGCGGCATCATTCGCCGCCCAGACAAATCCCAACGCATCCAATTGACGGAATCGGTCTGCCGGCAGGTCTTTCATCTTCTGCCGATAACGCAAGGCGGTCACCCATCGACCCAATTGAGGGTTGGATTTCCATTGAGCAGGCACCTTGCAATGTCCGAACTTTTTTCGGAATTCCCCCAGCAAGCGCAACATTTTATTCCAATTCAGAGGTTCTTTGGACATATTCCGATCCTTAGCTGTCACCGCCACCCCACCGGAGTGGCCTCGTTAAATCAGTCCATCCCGAACCTGCCGGGCGCGCACTAGCTCCGGCAATACCGCTGAATATCCCTGAGGCACCGGTGCGCCCAGAGACGCCAACCGGGTCGTATCCAAATGACAGTCGACGGGCCGGGGTGCTGCCCGACCCAGATCGCGCTGAACGGGCACTAGATGGCCTCCATCCCGGCCCAAAAGCCGGGCAATCGCCATCGTCCAGCGATAGCGGGTGGCCGCCTCACCGGAACTGACCTGCACAATCCCGGCCGCCGGATGATCCATAAAATAGGTAATCACCGCCGCCACGTCGTCCGTCCAAGTCGGGTAGCGCACAATCCGATCATCCACCTCAACCGGTGTTTCGGCCCGCGCCGCCTGTAGTCCCTCGTCCAGTAAAGGCGAGGTCAGAGGAAGTGCTGGATTTCCGTATAGGGCCGGTATCCGCAAAATCAAGGCCTCCGGATAGGCGTCGACGACCCGGTGTTCAGCCTCCGCCTTGGTTATTCCATATCGATTTAAGGGACGGATCGGATCGCTCTCGCGGTAGGGAGGATGAGTTCCTGGAAACACATAATCGGTCGAAATATGCATCATCCGGGCGCCCCGGCGTGCCGCCAAAACGGCCAAATCACCTGGAACTTCAGCATTCAACCGGTTGGCCCGGGCAGGTTCGGCTTCGCAATAATCCGGACTCCGATAGGCGGCACAATGGACCAGTCCCGCCCAATCCAGCCGGTCGAGTGCAGCCAATTCCGCCGCATCTTCCAAGTTACACATCCGGCCGTCACCGGCCGGCGGACGGGAATGCCCCAAGGCCAGTACGGTTCGCCCTGCGGCCCGCAGTTGGGCCGTAACCGTTGACCCAAGCAATCCGCCAGCGCCTGTGACAAGAATGGTTTGCATTAAATTCGCACGATCTATCGCTTAGCTTTTTTCAGGGCCGCATCGATATCCGCGGGAGTAAAGCGCGCAACCAACCGATCCGTCAATTCACCGCGCTTGTTGTAGAACCAGAATTGAGGCAGGGATTTAATCTCTTTCTTTTCGCAGAAGGCGTTGTCCATATCCCTGAGATCAGCCCGTAAAATCACCACTTTACCCTTATTTTCGGACTTTTTAGGCAGGCTGTTGAGATACTCGATCACCCGTTCGCTTTGCATCAGTCCTTCACCATGAATATGGAGCACGTTCACCACCCCTTTTTGAATCACGGTCGATAGCTCCACGTCATTCCCCTGGGTAATCACGGTGGCCTCCGTCGCGCTCGTATCCTCAACCCGGCTAAAATCGATTTCAACCTGGATCTCTTTGACCTTGCTCAAAGGATAGGTCACGGGCTGACCTTCCTGATCAAATTGAAACGTCGATTTTTCATAGCCCAACAGACGCAACGATTGTGGGTTTTTCCCGCCTTGCAGAATGACCGAGGTCTTGCACGGAGACGCGAGCACCAATTTACGGACCCGACTACCGGCCTCTTTTTTTACCGGACCCCGTTCGATATTGATGGCAAAACCGCCATTCTTGTATCCGTCGAAAATGCCCTCATATTGGGTCCCGGTGGTCAAGGTCAGGATATCACCGGCCCCAACGGTTCCACTCCAACCCATCATCAGAACCGCCATCCAGCGCACCATACGTTTCATCCTCGACTCCTTCTTCAACGTTGACTGACCCAGGGATTCCCCAGAAGATAAAACCGCCAGGGGCGCCGGGCATCTGCACCCGCATAGTTTACACCAATTCGGGGCCGGGCGGCAATGCCGGAAGGGGAAATCCGCACGCCTCGATCCTCGATGCGCACCTCGGGTCCCGCCAAATTTACGCCGTTGTGACGCACGCCGATTCCGAGGGCCTGGGTTAGACTTCCCGGTCCCGCAGTCAACCGTCGATCCGGCACCTGCGCCCCCCGGCGACGGCGCATCAACGCCAATCCGCCAATCGGTTCGACCGCCCGAATTAATACAGCATAGGGAGCACCCCGCCGATGGGTTACCACATTCAACAGCGCATGCAGTCCATAACAGAGATATACATAGGCAATTCCACCCGCAGCGTACATCGCTTCATTTCGAATCGTACGCCGCCCGCCAAAGGCATGACAGGCGCGGTCCGTCACCCCCACATAGGCCTCGGTCTCGACAATCATTCCCACGGTCTTCCGACCTATCCCGCCGGTCACGATGAATTTACCGAGTAATTCGCGGGCGATCCGGATCACATCCGCACGACGATAAAAGGAGGACGGCAAGGCTCTGCCGGATTCGGTCGGACAGGGCTGGATCCGGCTCGTCATTCCCATTCAATGGTTGCCGGCGGTTTGGAACTGATATCAAACACCACGCGATTGACCCCCGCGACTTCGTTGATAATTCGCGAGGAAATCCGGCCCAGGGTTTCGTACGGGACTTTGAACCAATCTGCCGTCATCCCGTCCAGACTTTCCACGGCGCGCAAAGCGACCACATTCTCATAGGTCCGGCTGTCACCCATGACCCCGACGGTCTGAATCGGCAACAGCACGGCGAAGGCCTGCCAGATGTCGGCGTAATTAGAAAGCTTGAGAATCTCTTCTTGAACCCGCAAATCGGCCTGCTGAACCACCCGCACACGCTCGGCGGTGACTTCACCTAAAATCCGCACCGCCATGCCGGGACCGGGAAAAGGCTGACGACTCACCAAGGCTTCGGGTAGCCCCAGTTCACGGCCCAACGCCCGGACCTCATCCTTGAATAATTCCCGGAGTGGTTCAATCAATTCAAATTTCAAATCCGGCGGCAGGCCGCCCACATTGTGATGGCTTTTGATCGTGGCGGAAGGACCGCCAATCGGCGAGGCACTTTCGATGACATCGGGATAGAGGGTCCCTTGGGCCAGATACTTGATATCTCCCCGGGCGCGGGCTTCCTCAGCAAAAACTTCGATGAAACTATGGCCGATAATTCGCCGTTTTTTCTCCGGATCCTCGACCCCTTTAAGCCGCCCCAGGAAAAGCGCGGCGGCATCAACCACCTTTAAATCCATGCCAAAAGCCTGACCGAAGGTCGACTCGACTTGGGCCGACTCACCGTGACGCAGCAATCCATTATCGACAAAAACACAATGCAACTGTCGTCCGATCGCCCGGTGAATCAGGGCCGCCACCACCGCGGAATCCACCCCGCCGCTCAATGCGCAAAGCACTTGACCGGTCCCCACCTTGGCGCGGATGCGATCGACACTTTCGACAATGAAACGGGCCATCTGCCAATCCGGTGTACATCCGCACAGATCAAAAAGGAAACGACGCAAAATCTCCGTCCCCTGGGGGGAATGCACCACCTCGGGATGAAATTGCAAACCGTAAATCCGCCGGCCCGGATGCCCCATGGCCGCCACCGGACAGGTATCGGTCTCGGCCAGTGACCGGAACCCTTCCGGCAAACGGGCCACTTGATCGCCGTGACTCATCCAGACCTCGAGATCGGACGGCAATCCTTTAAACAAACGGTCGGGCTCAGTCACCCGGATGCGGGCACTGCCGTATTCCCGAGCCCGGCCGGGCTTGACCGCCCCCCCCAGCAATTGGGCGGTCATTTGCTGGCCATAACAAATCCCCAAGATCGGGATTCCCAGAGCGTAAATCTTCGGATCACACAGGGGCGCCCCGGCATCGAGCACGCTGGCGGGACCACCGGAAAAAATAATCCCCGCCGGACAGCGGCGGGCCAGTTCTTCGGCAGGGGTGTCGAAGCGAATCAGTTCGGAATAAACATGTTGTTCCCGAATACGACGCGCAATCAATTGGCTGTATTGGGACCCAAAATCGAGAATGGCAATCCAGTTTGTGCTCATACGATAGGCCGGCGGTTAATCATCATTTCACGAAAACGGGCGAACAGATAGTAGGGATCATGGGGGCCGGGACAGGCTTCCGGGTGATATTGAACCGAAAACATCGGAACCCGGCGGTGGGCAAGCCCTTCCACCGTCTGGTCATTCAAATTCACATGGGTGACGGCCACCTCCTTGCTGTCCAAAGTCGCCATATCCACCGAAAAATTATGATTCTGAGAGGTTATTTCCACCTTGGCGGTCTGGAGATCCTTCACCGGATGGTTGCATCCATGGTGACCGAATTTCAAACGGTAGGTTTTACCCCCCACGGCCAATCCGAGAATCTGGTGCCCCAGGCAAATCCCAAAAATGGGTACCCGCCCCATCAGGCCACGGGCGGCCTCCACCGCGTAGGTCACCGCCGACGG
This sequence comes from uncultured bacterium, assembly GCA_903824675.1. GTDB lineage: Bacteria > Verrucomicrobiota > Kiritimatiellia > CAIKKV01 > CAIJXV01 > CAIJXV01. The sequence goes on along the minus strand of CAIJXV010000073.1, from coordinate 26,479 downwards.
GTCAGCCGGACCATTCGATAAAAACACCCCATCGGGCTTGAGTGCCAGCACGTCGGCAGCGGTCGTTTGAGCCGGCACCACCGTTACGTTCATCCCCGCCCGCCGTAAACTTCGCAGGATATTCCATTTGATTCCGAAATCGTAAGCCACCACTTTCAAATCCGCCGACGGGAGCGTCGCCGCCATCCCCCATGAACAGGTGTGCCGACCATCGGGATCCCAGACATAGGCGGCCGGACAGGTTACCCGCGCCGCATAATCCTGACCATCCAACCCGCACCACGCCTGTGCCCGCTGCACCGCCTCCGCTTCGCCCACCTGACCGGTCATGCAGAGATAGGCACGCTGGGTACCCCGATCCCGCAGGATCGTCGTCAAGGCCCGAGTATCGATTCCCGCCAAGGCCGGAATGCCTTGTTTGCGGAGCATCTCCGACAAGGTCGATTGACTGCGCCAATTACTCGGTTCATTGGCTTCTGCGATCAAAAAACCTGCGGCATACAACCGGGCGGATTCCCCATCCTCCGCATTCATTCCCGTATTGCCGATCTCCGGATAGGTCATCGTCACGAACTGTCCGCTATAAGAAGGATCGCTCAGGATTTCCTGATAACCGGTCAATCCGGTATTAAAAACCGCTTCGCCCAAGGCGTCCACCGGTGCCCCGATCGAATAACCGCGAAAAATCGTTCCATCGGCCAAAGCCAAGAAAGCCCGTTTCTCACGTCGTTCCCGCCAATTCCAGCGCGCTACCATACCCGTGCTCCTCAATGGGAAATAAATCGCCACCCGTCCGGCTGTCACAACCGGGTCTTGATTAAAGCACCTGCGACAAAAGACGGCAAGTCTGAAGTCAATTTATGCTTGATTCTCTTTTTAAAGGGGGTATTCTTAAAGACTATTTGAAAAGACAATGAATCGAAGTGGGGGGACATGGAGTCCAATTGCATTTTAAAGGCTATGCGCATCGAGCTCGCCCCTGAAGGGGAGGGCTCGTCGCTTCCTTCCATCAATGCCCCGCGAACGACCCCAGCCACTACGGACCTGCTTCTCGATGCCACCGGGACCATTCTCGATGCCAGTCCCACCCTCCTTTCCCGTCTCGAACGTCGTCTTGATGAGGTTCGCGGGAAACCCGTCAACAGCCTGATCCCCGGATTTGAACCTGCAGTCCTCGCGACCGTCCAACAGGGTCTCGTGACCATGCCGGTCCATATTTCCGCTGTCTGCGGCCGGCGGGGGGGGCATTCAGCCCTCCTCACGCTCGAAGCCCATGCCGACCCGCACCCCGAAACCGGCGGGGACAACATCCGGCTGGTTGCGACCGAGGAGGAATCCGCCCCCTCCCAAGATGAACGCAGGCTCATCCAAACCCGGTTGGACCGTGCCGAACGCCTCGAAACTGCCGGAACGGTTGCCGGCCAGATCGCGCATGATTTCAACAACCTGCTCACCCCCCTCATCGCCTATCCCCAATTGATCCGTAAAGCGATTCCCAACGGTTCGCCGGCCCTTGAATTCCTGAACCTTTTGGAAAAAACATCCAAGGACATGTCCCATCTGACCCAACAATTGCTCTCCCTCTCGCGCCGGGGACAGATTGGGCGGGAAGTCTTCAATCTGGAGGAGGTCATCGAGCGCGTCATCGGCCTGATGTCCTCCACCCTGCCGCAGGGAATCACCATCCATCATCAAAAGATTTTACGTCCTATGGAGGTCAAAGGCAGTCGGGACCAGATGTTGCGGGTTGTGCAAAACATCTGCCAGAATGCCATTGATGCCATGGGGGATTCCGGCTCTCTTACCATCCGGACAGAAAACATCTACCTCGATGCCCCATTTGGCCAATACGAAATGGTCAATACCGGGGAATATGTTAAAATCAGTTTTGCCGACACCGGATGCGGCATCCCCGAGAATATCAAGGACCGCATTTTCGACCCCTTCTTCACCACCAAAAAGGCAGACAAAAAACGCGGATCCGGTCTCGGCCTGAGTATCGTCCATGGGATCATTAAGGATCATGGCGGGTACATCGATCTCGAAAGTCAAATCGCCCGCGGCACCACTTTTTCCGTTTATATCCCTACCCATCGCGACATTCAAACCGGTGAAATCGCCACACCCGAACATCCCAGCTCTCATATTATCCTAGTGATCGATGACGACGACATTCAGGTAACTCTGCTCTGTGATATGCTCAAATCGGCGGGTTATCAGGCCATCGGAGCCCACTCCGGAGAAGACGGATTGCGTCTCCTGCGTGACCCCAAGACGACCATCGATCTCGTCCTCCTGGATCTGGTCATGCTCCCGGGCATGGATGGACTCGACACCTTCCGCGCCATTCACCGATTTAATGCCAACTTGCCCGTCCTTCTCATGTCCGGGTATAATCATGCCGCCCCCAAAGTACTGCAAGCTCAGCGGGAAGGCGCCGGGATCTATCTCGCCAAACCCATTGATCAGCCCCTTTTGTCCCGTACCGTAGCCCAAGTGTTTAATTTGCCCACCGTAAACACCCCTCCTACGGCTCACTCCTTTTCCCCGCCCCCGATCCCGACTCAAACCCCGATGGCCGCCCCCCGACCGGCGCCAGCGACGGGAACCGTCCCCCAGCCCCGCCAACGTCGAATTTTGCTCGCCGATGACGATAAATTGATTCGTAAGCTCTTCGATCTGATCATCTCGACCGAATTCCCGAATGTCCCCATCGATCAGGCGGCCGATGGCGAGGAAGCCATCCACCTTTTCAAGACCCAACCCTATGACCTGCTGATCATGGATCTCCAGATGCCCCGGGTTGCCGGACGCGAAGCCGCCCTCGAAATCCAACGGCATTGCGCGTCATCTAAGATTCCCGAACCAACCATTATCTTTTGCACCGGCTTCGCCCCTCCCGAATCCCTCAGCCAGATCGTCGGTGACGGCTCACGTCACACCATTCTTCGGAAACCGGTCCAAGTCGACGATCTCCTGGCTGCCATCCATGCCCGGTTCTGATCCCATGGATATTTTCCCTACGATCGACGCCATGCAGCTCTGGTCTCTCTCCCGCCGTCGCGAAGGCCGGCAAATCGCTTTTGTCCCCACGATGGGGGCTCTACATGCAGGCCACCGGGCCCTGATCGAGATCGCCAGCCGTGAGGCTGACTGCGTCGTCGTCAGTATCTTTGTCAATCCCACCCAATTCGGTCCCCAGGAAGATTTGCAAAAATATCCCCGTACGTTCGCTCACGACGAAACCCTCTGCCGTGAAGCGGGAGTCGAGGCCCTCTTTTACCCCACCCCGGACCTGATGTATGCCCCCGACCACTCCTGTTGCGTGGTCGAGGAGTTGCTGACCCGGGGACTCTGCGGTCCGTTTCGCCCCGGTCATTTCAAAGGGGTTTTGACCGTAGTGGCTAAATTATTTAATATCGTTTTACCTGACGTCGCGGTCTTTGGCCAAAAGGATTATCAACAGGCACGATTGATCGAACGAATGGTCAGGGATTTGAATTTCCCCCTGCGAATTAAGATTGCCCCGACGATTCGCGAGGCCGACGGGCTTGCCCTGAGTTCCCGCAATCGATACCTTTCGATCGAAGAACGCCACTTGGCCTTATGTGTGCCCGAAACCCTCGACGTGGGCCGTCGCCTTTATGCTGCCGGCCGCCGCTCTTCGGCTGAACTCCAGGCGGGTATGCATCAACGGCTAAATCAAACCCCTCAGGCTCGCCTCGAATATCTTGAAATCGTTGACGGTCGAACCCTCCAACCGGTCGATACCGCCGACGAGGCCACCGTCGCAGCGATTGCCTTACGGCTCGGGAATACCCGTCTGATCGACAACCAGATTCTGTCCGGACGCGCCGCGGACTTCCTCCCACCCACCTGACCGGTTCAGGGCGCTGGCGCCGCTGGTTTCACGGGTAAGACGTTGGTCGTCACATTATCTCCGACGATTTCTTCATCGCTCAACTCGGTGTGACGCCGGAAAAAAGGGATTGCCAAAGCCACCACCAACAGGACCAAGGCCACCAAAATCAGCACATCCGCAAAGGTCAATCCATCTTTTCCACGCATATGGCCTCCTTGCGCCGGGTTATCGCATCCCGGCGGATTCCCGTCTTCAAAACGATTCACTCACTACTTGAAAATAAGCCTGGGGATGTTTGCAGACTGGACATTTTTCGGGGGCCCGGGGACCTTCATGGGTAAACCCGCAATTCCGGCAAACCCATTTGACCGCCTGCGGACGCTCGAAAACCTTCCCGGTTTCCAATCGTGCCAATAAGGCTTGATACCGGGCCTGATGATGCTTCTCAATCCGTCCAATTCCTTCGAAGATTCGAGCCAAATCCTCAAAACCTTCCTCCCGTGCCTCCCTCGCCATGCGGGGATACATATCGGTCCACTCCGCGCCCTCGCCCCCTGCGGCAGCCATGAGATTCGCCCGCGTATCGCCGATCTCGTCCAAATTCTTCAGATGCAGCTTGGCGTGCTCCTTTTCCTGCTCAGCCGTCTGCAAAAACACCTCGGCAATCTGTTCATAACCTTCTTTTTTGGCGACGGAGGCAAAATAGGTGTATTTATTGCGAGCTTCGGATTCGCCGGCGAAAGCCGCCTTCAAGTTTTGTTCCGTCCGTGTCCCTTTTAACTTTTCAGTGCTCATATCGGTCTCCTGAGTTCAATGCCCCGGCTCTACGCGCGGATTGTTTTTTCCGGTCCACCCGACTCTTCGCCCGAGGACCCAATACCGTTGGCCAGACCGGTGCCCGGCGGGCTTTCTGATATTTTTGCTGGAATTGAGACGTCATCTGGTCCGCCCGCACGGCCTCAATCACCTCCGCCATCGCGTCCACCGCACTCTCAAAAAAGATGCGCCCCTTCTCTGCCGTCGCCGGGAAGGGATCGCCCGACACGGCCTGGGGCCATTTTGATACCCAATCGAAGGGCGTCACCGCACCCCGCAAATCAGGAACCCGGGCCGGGTGCAAGGCACGCCCCGCCCCCTTCATTTTCACCAGTTGCGGAAAGAGGTGCAGAGCCAGGCTGGTCTCCGCTTCCCCGCCATGCCCGTCAAACTCTGTCTCCATGTACTTTTTGTTCTCCGGTTTGCCCAATAAGGGCATGTACCAGAAGAAAATCGAATAAGCCCGATCCAAGGCCAGCCACTCTGTCATAAAAAAATCGACCCAATGTCGATTCCCCCCATGGCCGCTGACCAGAAGGATCTTGGAGAACCCGTTTCGCGCGGCTTCATCGCACAAGTCGAGCACCAGATCGACCAAAATGCGTCCCCGCAAAGTAACCGCACCGGGAGCCGCCTGCATGGACTTGACTTCGGTATAATAGAGCGGAGGAAGCAGAACCGCCGGTTCCGCACGAGACGTGGCCTCAATACAGGCCGCATTCACTTTAAATGTATCGTTCCCTAAGGGCAAATGATCTGCATGGGCCTCAATACTCCCCAAGGGCAACACCACCACGCCCCCCTTTTGGGCCGCGCGTTTTAATTCCATACCCGTTAAATTAATCCATTCCATGAAATTCTCACAAAAGGGGTGATTCAACGGGGAACTCTGCGCCATCCGCCTTTATTTTTCAACTCATTTCGCAATGAATGAAACCCGGAGATATCGGTCGCACGTACCGCCACAGGGCGTCCGTTTTTGACTTACCGACACCTTAGCGGTTTCCCGTCACGGCAAGAACACGATCGACGAACATTTCCCGCCCCAATTCCATCTGTTTGCAATTTCAATGCTTGAAACTGCGTTGTCCCGTGAAGACCATGGCCGCCTGATACTCATTGCAAGCGTCGATCACCTCGGCATCGCGATCCGATCCGCCTGGCTGAATCACAGCGGTAATGCCTTCGCGCAACCCCACTTCGACCCCATCGCGGAAGGGGAAAAAGGCATCCGACACCATGCAGGCGCCGATCAGCCCTCCTTTTTTCTCCGCCACTTCGCGATCGATCATGGCCCGGGCATCGAGGTCTTTCAAACTATTATAAGGAGTTTTGAATCGTTCCCAGGAAATCCGGTCAGCCAGCTTGCGATAGGCCTTGTCTCGTGCGATTTCAGCCACGCCCACACGGTCCTGTTCGCCGGTCCCAATCCCAACGGTCACCCCGTCCTTGACATACAGGACCGAATTACTCGACACGCCCGCTTCGACCAACCATCCAAAAAGCAGGTCTGACATCTCCGCTTCGGTCGGCAATCGCGCAATGCGCACCTCCCGCCCCTGGAAGGTTGCCTGGGCCGGCTGAAGATCCGCGGAGCGCCGCGCCCGGGGCACAAATGACGTTTGAAGGATCAATCCGCCATCGATCAGCGACTTGAAATCGACGCAGATCTCACCGACAAATTCCTGGAGGCGACTCATATTGGCAACCCGCATCACGCGCAGATTCTTCTTCTTCCCAAATAGATCCATGACCCCGGGCGCGAATTCGGGCGCAGCCACCACTTCGGCATATTGCGAAGCGATCGCTTCGGCAGTTTCGCGGTCCACCTCCCGATTCAAGGCAATCGCACCGCCAAAGGCCGCTACGCGGTCCGCCATGTTGGCCCGGTGAAACGCCTCGGCCAGGGTCTTGCCCAAGGCCACGCCACTGGGATTGTTGTGCTTGACGATCACGGCGCAAGGCTGATCGACAAAATAGCGAAGAATGTTGAGAGCGTTGTCAATGTCAGTGATATTGGTTTTTCCGGGATGTTTGCCGGATTGCACCAATTCGACATCCGAAGCCAAATACCGACCCGGCTGGATCGTCTGCACATCACCGAGCGCCAGATTACCATTCACCAACTTGTACAGGGCCGCCTCCTGGCCAGGATTTTCCCCATAACGCAACCCTTTGTTCACGCCGTCGATCAGCCAGGAGACCTTGGCATAGCGCAGAGTTTCCCGCCGGTTTCCGTCGATGAAACTGATCTCCATTTCAGACGCAAAGTGGTCATCCATGATGGTTTTGTAAGCAGACTTAAAATCTTTGACAGCCATGATTATGCTCCTGTTCGGTGTTATTCTGAAGTTCCAGACACCCGACCCAAGCCGGGCAATTCCGGACTATCCTCAGCCGCGTCATCCACGGCGGTTGTGAATTTATCATACAAAGCGTCCAATTTAGCGAGATAATAGGCGATATTTTCATCACGGGCAGCGGGATTCCAATCTGCGGTCAGCCGGGCGTGGCTATGGACAGGGACATCGGCGCGGGTGCCGGTGACATAATACGAGACCTGGTCGCCGGCGCGATAAGTGCGGTTCGACTGCAGGACCAGTTCATAGGCGGCATTCCGGGACCGGGCCCCTTTGCCGAGTTTGGCGGCATAGGTGGCGGGGTTATCCTGAAGGGTTTCCGTCTTGGCCAGCCAGCGAATCGGTTTACGGCGCAAACGAATTGCCTCACCATACTCCGCCTTGAGCGCCGGCAGGCGCTCCTCCTGTCCGGCCAATCGACAGCGCAGAAAATCACGCATAAATTCACGTTGGAAAGGTTCCAACCCTCTTGATTTCAAGGCCGCGCCTTTGAGAATCATTCCGCCTTCGGCGGTGGCCAAGGCGTAATTTTTCATCCGATGGGCATACATCGCCGGATATTCACCATCAAACTCGACTTCAATGCCTTCGGGCAATGAGAACCGGAACGCCTCCTGGAATGCGGGGGCGTCTTTCGGCGTCAGGAAGGGTGGCGGCACATAATAGATCCCGTCGGTATCACTTTCGACCGGAGTGGCCCCCAACCGGCGCAGGGTCGCCAGCATATCGTTCATCAGTGCCCGCCCATCGGCCGTAACTCGCTCAGCGGCATCAAAATCGCTGAAATGAGCCTGACTAAAACCCAGATATCCATAAAAAGAATTGATCAGGATTTTATAGGTCGACTGCAGGGCATCCAAATAGGATCGCTCGGTTCCGTCCGATACGGACATCCGCTGCCGGGCATCGAGACGAAAAGTGCGCAAGGTATCCAAGAGTTTTAAAAAGACCCCCAACCCATCGCTTCGCGGCGCTATCCGACGGGTCAGCATTAAGGATGGATAGAGTGACCGTACGTCCACATGATGAACATTTCGGACCAGCCCCTGACGAAAAAGATCGGTATACCCCCCGGCAAAAGCGCGGGCGGTATCCGATAGCGGCAAGGCGGTTTTCTGCCGTAAATATTCACGAACCAACAGGGCGTCGATCTTGGTCGCGTTTCCCCGTACGGCGATATTTTGATAACTGAAGGGCAAAAATTGGGACTGGATAAAATAGGCCGGGGTCAACAGATCAGACAGCGAGCGGGTCTCCCTAATGTCATCGGCCAAATAATGCAGGACTTTTTGGGGATTTCGGTCAAACTCAGCGGAGATCTCGCCTCCCGCCAGGTAAGTCCGGTCAGGCGCCGCCACGCCGAAATGGCGGGCCACGGCTTTCAACCCATAGCTCTCTAATTCACGGTGGGACAAATCGTAAAGTTGTGCGAGAAAATAGGTATCGATAACCTGTCGGCCAAACAAATCGAACCGCGAATAGGCCACCATTCGGTCCCCTATGGAAAAACGACTGGGCTTCATCTGCACCAGCCGATCCATGCGGCCCAGGGTTAAAGGAATTCCCAAACGAGCGGCCCGTTCCGCTAAGTAAGGCAAATCGAAATTGAATAGATTATGACCCTCTATGACATCCGGGTCGTATTGACGGACAAAGTCGACCAGTTTTTTTAAGAGATCGGCCTCGTCCCCATCGCGTCCCAGCGCCAGAGTCTGAACCGACCCATCCGACAGACCCAACCCGATGGCGAGAATGACATCGCCTTCACGTCCGGCATTACAGAATTCATAGCCGGGCGTTGTTCGGCATTCGATATCCAGTTGGAGACGGCGAAGGCGATCAAACCGCATTCCTTTAAACAGCGTCAGGCCGGTATTCAGGAGGTGCTGATGAACAGGATCCGAAAGAAACAGATAAGGCGCATTGGGCGCACCGGCAGAAACACCGGTTTGTTGAGCCAGGCGGGTCTTGGCCTTTACACAAGCCTTCCATTGGGTGAAAACCGCCTGCCAGCGGAGGGCGCCGGCCCCCTCTAATTCCACCCATTCAATGCCTGGAATATCAGCGAGAAGAACGCGATCCGCCAGAAGAAGAAAGGGGCGAAACGGCTCCTCGTCGACCTGAACCTGATCGGCGGCACGCGTAAAAACCGCCATTCGGTCGCCCACTGATCCCCGACCTTCAACCCACTCAACCGCCACCACTCCGGAACGGGAATTGGCACCAGCCAACAGGGGATCTTTCAGTTCATCCCACGCCATGAGCAAACCATTCGACGGTGCGTTTGAGGCCTTCGACAAAAGGCACTTGTGGCGTCCATCCCAAGACCCCTTTCGCCTGGGTGGTATCCGCCTGCGAATCGCGGATTTCGCCGGGCCGGGGCGGTTCGTGCCGCGCAAGGATTTCGGGGTGGCCCATGGTTTTCGCAACCGTCTCCGCTAATTCCTTGATGGTCATTCGATCGCCCCAAGCGATGTTATAAACCCCGCCGGCAGCTGAAGCGGGCGCACGACAACATTGAAGATTAGCCCGAACAATATCGCCGACATAAATGAAATCACGGGTTTGCCCGCCATCTCCAAAGACCACGGGTTGGCGTCCCTGTTTCACCGCCTCGATGAACAACGGCACCACCGCGGCATATTGTGACCGGGGATTTTGGCGGGGTCCAAAGACATTAAAATAACGCAGGCAGAAGGTCTCCAAACCGTAAAGCCCATGAAAAATACGGCAATAATACTCGCCGGAAAGTTTCTGAACGGCATACGGCGAAAGCGGAGCGGGAAGCATGTTTTCGCGTTTGGGCAATTCCGGATCATCTCCATAAACTGCGGACGAGGAGGAAAACACGAATCGCTGCGCACCCGCCTTGCGGGCGGCGACCAGCATATTCACCACCCCATCGAGATTAACCGCATGGGACAACGCGGGATCCTCGACCGACCCAATCACGGACGGCAGGGCCGCCAAGTGCAGAACATAACGAATCCCTTCGCAGGCCTTCGCGGCTGCGTCCGGACTACGGATGTCGCCATGTTGAAATTCGACGATCCCCTGATCGATTAAATCTCGAATATTGAGGAGATTCCCCGTGGCCAGGTTGTCAAGAACCCGGACCGGACGACCCTCCTTCGCCAGTGTCCGCACGATGTTGGAACCAATAAAACCACAACCGCCTGTCACAAGATATTCCACCGGCATGAGATCCTTTCAGGGTCAGGGCATAACCACTTTATGGCGCTGGGAATTACCCAGCAAAGCATCCGGAAACGCATTCACTCCGATTGCGAATTCAATCCGGAAATCTTGTGCCTGCTCGGTGCCATCCTCCTGGGTATAACTGGGCAAATGGGTGACGCCCATCCGGATCGAAAGGCAATCCAAGTTTCGCTGCACCACATACCCTTGCTCTTCCAACTGGGAATCCTGTGCTTCATAACGCCAGTAGGCCTCGACCAACCATCGGGAATTCGGCATCCAATTGACCATCGTTGAAATCAGATCGCTGCTGTCGACCCGGTACCGATGCTCGACGCCCACCCGCCAAAGCTCTTCGATATACCAGAGTCGGGTGTTAAACGTCGACAACTGGCTCTCCTGCGTGTCATAGGAGCCATCGGCATTGAGCTTGAAAAAATCTACGGGCTTGATTTCAGTCCAGAGATTGATCGATTCCAGATTGTCGTCTCCCTCCTTGGGATCCAGATTATAGACGGTATTAAGGTCCAAATCGATCAGGTCCCAGGGTCGGTTGTCGCGGCGGGTCTGCAACTTATTGCGCACCCCGAAAGCGACGGTATTTTGCTTGTCGAGTGCATCCAGATCGTCAAATTGATAGAGTTCTCCGGGCTCAATATTCGGTTCTGGAATGAAGGTATAATTCATATAAGGCTCAACGATGTGACGCAGACCGTCAAACAGGGGTGAGGGTGCGGTATCCCAGCTCTGGAAGGCCTTGAAGGAGGTTTCCACCCCCAGTTCCATCATGGCGCGCACCGCAGCCCCCATTTCCTCCGTCGTCAAGGTGGTATTGGTCACGGTTGTCATCACGCCGTTCGTATCGACATTGGCCGTCACCTCGCTGATCTCCCGCGTCTCAATCGTCTGAGAATAGAAGGTCCCCCGACCCCCGGCGCGGGGCACGACACTCAGAAACCCAAAATATCGGCCGGGATAATAGATCGTATCCTGTGAATCCATCCGGAAAACAGAGAAATCGTCCTCAGTCGAATCGGATTCCCACGCTTTATTCAAAAAGGAGGCGGAATTGAAGCTTTCGAAATAGAAAGACGTGTCCGGAATTTCCCGGCGGTTGAAATCCAACGTGGCTTCCGGCAGGCGCTCAACAACGGTGTAGAAATCATTGAGACGAAACCGGGTCAACAAGCCGGCGGTCAGGAGTTCATCGCTATGAACCAGGTTGAGATAATTTTCCGGCTCACCCGTCCGCCGGTATTCACTTTCAAAAAAATCATCGATGACGTAGGGATCGGCCACATAATTCACTTCCGCCAGGAAATAATCCTCCTGGGATATCGGTTGATGGTGATGCAACCGGAACCGGTACCGATTGCTATCGACATCCCCGGCATCGAATTCATCCGGGTAATCGTCTTCCGCTTTCAGATCATTGGCAAAATAGAATTCAGCGCCCCCGTCACCGCCGGAAGCCGAATTCCAATCGAGATCCTGTCCGGCGGCCACTCCGCGCGAGGACCGCAAATCCACATGACTGGTTGTTTTCAAACCCGGCGCGAGGGGCCATGAATAAGCGCTCAACAGGTAAATGCCCATCGAACTCGCATACCCGGGCCGCAAACTCAAACCGGCATACCGATCGTCCAGGATACGCCGCCAGACGGGACTGTAAAAGATGGGAACCGCCCCGAGGTAAAAGGTCGCCTGATGTGCCAGCAACCGATCCCCGGGCTTGACGGATACATCATGGGCTTGAACCACATAATGCTCATGGCAGGCCGAATTGGTGCAGGTGGTCAATTGGGCATCGCGCAACAGGTATTCCGTCTCGGATACCCGTTCCGCCCCGGCGGCCGTCACATAGTAAGGATCAATAAAGGCCGTGAACGCACCCGTTTTCCAATATTGATTTGAAAAATTATAGGTGATTTCCTGGCCGCGCCAGACCATATTTCCACGTCGGAACACCACGTTACTGTGGGCATGCGCGATCTGATCCTGCTTGCGCCATTCAATCGAATCCGCCTGCAGAGAGACATCTTCCCGTCGGATCATGGCATCCCCGGTCAGCGTCATCACCTGTTCTTTGAGATCGAAATTCATCTCGCGGGCGTTGACCGCGACCGGACTCGCGGAGGAATTCCAATCCAGTCCGGCCAGCGGATCTTTGACCACTCCGGCGGGCCCCGCCCAAACCCCGATCGAACCAGCCAACCAGCTGACCAGCCACAACGCTCGTATCATCCGTTTCATAGGCGCTGAATCCTTGCGGTAAGTCATCACCCGGGCGCCCGTTGTTCGGCCGCCGGAGTTTCATTTTTCCCGTACAATAACTCGCCCGTTTCCGCATTACGTATCGCAAATTCCTCCACATGTCGATTGGAATCTGCGCGGAAGGACAGGTCGCCTGCAAATTTCTCCTGCAAATTAACTAAAATCGCCTCGTCCTCTGTCCGCAATCTTTCCAAGACCGTCGGATGGACGACAATCTGAAGTTTTAACGCGCCCTTGCGCGGATCGCTCCGCCGCCGCATGACGGCCGAAATCTGCCGCTGCACCTCCACACTCATACTCAATGGAGATTTAACACTGCCATGCCCCCCACAATAGGGACAGGTGACATACATTGCCGAACGAACCCCCTCCTCCACCCTCTGACGGGTCATCTCCAGCAGACCCAGCTGGGAAATCTGCAGGACATTGGTCCGGGCTTTGTCCCGGCGCAAAGCGTCCTTGAGCGTCTTGTAAACGGCATTGCGGTTCTTCTTTTGCTTCATATCGATCAGGTCGATCACCACCAACCCGCCGATATTTCGCAAGCGCAACTGACGCGCCACTTCCTCGACCGCCTCGGTGTTCACCTCCAGAATCGATTCCTCCTGGGTATGGGCGCCTTTGTGGCGGCCGGTGTTGACATCGATCGCAATCATGGCTTCGGTTTCGTCGATCACCACGCAGCCGCCGGACTTGAGATTTACCTTGCGTCCAAAGGCCTGCTCGATCTGACTCTCAATGTTGAAATGTTCAAAAATGGGATTCTGTCCATCGTAGAGTTGGATTCGGGAACGCATCCGGCGCGAAATCCGGGTCGCCAAGTCACGGGCTTTTTCATAGGGCTCTGCGGAATCGATGACGATGCGATCAATCTCCTCGGTCATCCAATCACGTAAAACCCGTTCCACCAAATCGGGTTCGCGGTAGAGACAGCAGGGAGCGGCGAGGTCGCGCATCCCGGTCCGAATCTGTTCCCAGATCTCGATCAGGCTCCGGGCATCGCGCACGAAACTGCGCTGGTTGGCGTCCTCCCCGGCCGTCCGCACGATCAATCCAATGCCTTCCGGAATGGGTAGCCGGCTCAGGATTTTTTTCAGACGCTGGCGCTCCTTGTCATTCTCGATTTTGCGCGAAACCCCTTTCAAATCACTTCCCGGCAACATCACCAGGAATCGCCCGGGAATACTCAGATTCGTCGTCACCCGCGGCCCTTTGGTGCTGATCGGACCCTTGGTCACCTGGACCACAATTTCCGAACCGATCGGGAACATTTTTTGAATTTCATCGTGCGCAAAACGCTTTTTACGGGGCAGATTGCGCCCGCCCCCTTCTTCGGCCGCCTCCAGTCGGGCCGCATCTTCCGGAATCATGTCCCAATAGTGCAAAAAGGCGTTCTTTTTCAAACCGATATCGACAAATGCCGCCTGCAAGCCGCTCTCCAGATTCTGGATCCGCCCTTTAAAGACACTGCCCACCAACCGTTCCTCGGAGGGATGCTCCAATTGGAACTCCTCCAGGCGCTTATTTTCCATCACCGCCACCCGCGTCTCCAAACGCTCGCAATTGACAACGATTTCCCGGTTGAATTTTTTGCGCCGAAACAGATTCAACAAATTCATGACTCCCTCTTTCATTCTATCCAATCCATCCGTTTTCAAATTCCGGCCCTCCGAATATAAACGCTTTGCGTCATTCCGAGCGCCGCCAAAATCGACACCATGAATGTGCCCCCATAGCTGATCAAGGGCAACGGTAACCCCGTTACCGGCATCAAGCCGATGGTCATCGACACATTCACCACAACATGACTGAACAACATCGCAATAACTCCCACACAAATCAGCCGCCCAAACCGGTCATTCCCGGCCATCGCGGCTTGTAACCCGCTCAGGATCAGCATGGCAAAGGAGCCTAGAATCAACGCCGACCCCATAAACCCCATCTCTTCCGTAATCACGGAAAAAATAAAATCCGTCGGCGCCACCGTTTTCGGAAGGAACCCTAGCATATTCTGGGTCCCCTTCCGAAATCCTTTTCCCAACAATCCGCCCGACCCCACCGCAATTTCCGACTGGCGCTTGTTCCACCCTGCGCCCATCGGATCGCTGTCAGGATTCAAAAACACCCGAACCCGGTCACGTTGATAAGTACTCAGCCCCGTCAGGGTCTGGATTTTTTCCTGCCGCTCAGGCGACCAGCCCCACCGTTCCGGCAACAGGATCGCCCCTAGAATGAAGGTGACCGCCAGAAAACCCAGCGCCAACACAACCGTCAACGCCTTCATTGAACCGCCCCCCGTATACAACAGGGCCAGCAGGATCGGCCCCAATATCAACGTGGTCCCGAGATCCGGCTCCACCAGGATCAGCGCTGCCGGAATGGCGGCCAGAGCCACCGCGCCCAAAAACACCGACAGTCGGTCGTTCCCCGTCTTGTGACGACTCAGCCACGCCGCCAACGCCAGGATCACCGCCACTTTTGCCAATTCAGACGGCTGGATTCCCATCCCGAAAAACATCAGCCAGCGGCGCGCGCCATAAATCCGGGTCCCCATCACCAGCACTACGACCAGCAAAACAAGGGCGAAACCATAGATCAGCGGAGCCTGATCTCTCAATCGGCGATAGTCAAAAACCGCCATTCCCAGGTAAACCCCCAATCCGGCCAGTGCCCAAAACAACTGCTTACGCCACAGCCACCGGATCGTCTGTTCCTCACGGGCAGAGGTTGCGCTGTAGACGAACAATACACCGACCACCAGCAAAACCAATATGGCCAGGTTCATCACCCAGTTCATTCGCTTCAGGGCCGTTCCGATGGAGATGCCAGGGCTCATCCGTTTGACTCTCCCCCCCCAAATAAGGCCGTCATCAAGAGCCGCATCCGTGGAGCGACCGTCAGGCCCCCCGATACGCCGTCATCCAGCACCATCGCCACGGCGTATTTCGGTTGATTATAGGGTGCATACAAGATCATCCACACATGCTTGCGCCCGGCGCCTTTCTGCCCGTATTCGGCCGTCCCTGTTTTTCCCGCCATCTCCACCTCATCAATCCTCGCCCGATGCGCAGTTCCCACCGGCGACTCAATCACATCGTGCATCCCCTGTCGAACCACCGTCAAATACCCGGGATTCAAAGCCAGCGTCCGAACCCGCTCCACAGCATACGACTGCACGGGCCCGCCCTCCCGATTGCGGATCTCGCGAATCAACCGGGGCCGCAGCACCGTCCCCCCATTGGCCAGGGCCGCGGCCATCACCGCGACCTGCAGAGGGGTCACCGACAGCGCCCCCTGCCCGATCGACAGGTTACAGGTGTCGCCGGCCCGCCAGGCATCCCGCCACGCCTTGCGTTTCCAGGCCTCATCCGGAACCAACCCCTCCGCTTCGACATCCAGATCGATCCCCGTCCGTTCACCGTATCCAAAAGCCCGGGCCATATTCGCGATCGGTTGATGGCCACATTGCATACCCATCGCGCAAAAATAAACATTGCACGACTGTTCAATCGCCTTGCGCAAGGCGATCGGGCCATGCCCATTGGCATTCGCGCAATGAAACCGCACCGCGCCCAATTGGAAATAACCCGGACAGTCATGAACCGTCTCGGCACGGGTTAATCCGCTGGATAGCGCGGCCAGCGCCACCACCGGCTTGAAAATACTACCGGCCGCATATGTTTCGGCTGTCGCCCGGTTGATCAGCGGACGGCCCGGATCCTCCAGGAGAGCCTTCCAATCCTGGTCGGAAATGGCCGGCACAAAGGCATTTGGATCGTAGCCCGGTTCGCTGGCCATCGCCAATACATCGCCACTCTGTACATCCAAAACAACCACCGCACCGGTTTCGTTTGCCAGCGCTTCCTCGGCCAGGCGCTGAATTTTTATATCCACACTTAAAACTACATCATCCCCGGGGACTGGCGCGCGCTCCTGGCTTTCCGCATGCCGGAAACCCGCCACATCAATCCGCACCACCTGATCGCCCGGCGTTCCGCTCAGAACCCGGTTGCACGTCAGCTCCACCCCCCGTTTACCTTCGGTGTCGCGAAGGGCGTAGTGGTACCCCCCCCCCTCATCACCCGAATCGCCCGCCCGTCCCACCTGACCCAGGAGGTGAGCGGCCATCGTCCCTTGCGGGTAATGCCGGATCGGCTCTACCACCAACTCGGTCCCGGGGAAACTTTCGCCATGTTCGGACAAACGGGTGATGGCGGCTGAATCGAGATCCTGCCACAAGATCAGAGGTAACGGCAAACGCCGTCGCATATGTGATCTTAAATCCGCCTCGGTAATTTCAGCCGGTCGCCCCAACAGGTCCGACATCTCGTCAATGATGGCCAGCGCATATTGCAAGGTCTGAACCGTACTCCCTTTCCGCCTGATTTCCTCCAGATAAAGAGCCACGTTGTACTCCGGCCGGTTATCGGCCAGACACACGCCATTCCGATCCAAAATCCGACCGCGTTGAGCGGGAATCCGGATCCGCCGCAGGCTCTGCCGGGCGAGGCTTTCACGATAATCTTCCCCGCGCGCTACCTGGATACGCCAGAGCAACCCCATCAGCAAGACGAGCACGACAATCATCGCCAGCATCAGCACGCGAATCTTGATAAACTCATCTTGCCAGTCGATCGACATATCCTTCATATCTCCGCGTGGGTCGGCGACAAATTACCGACGCGTTCGTCCATCGCCCGGGCCAGCCACCAGACAACAGGGGTGGTCACCATCCCCATGATCAAGGCACCCAACAGGCGCATGAGGGCGCTCCCCCAACTGCCCCCCCCCCAATCCTCACCCAATCGAAGCAAAATCTGGATCAAACCCAACACCAGCAAATGCCCGACTCCTCCGACCAGGATAGCCGTCGCCAGGGACTGGGTGAAAAGAACTTCGCGAAAACGGCGAAGCCATAACCCGACGAGGCAGAAAGTCAGGGCGGAGTAACCGATGGGAACCAGGCTCAACGAATCCTGTAGGATCCCACCGAGAATCGCCGCCCATAACAGGGTGGTCCGCGAATGAGCCAGGGCGTAATAGAGAACCAGGGACAACAAAATCGGAGCTTTCACCTGCCCCAACACCAATACCCCTGGAATAAAGTCCTGGATTAATCCGGCCCCCACCAGTAAGACGGCCAATATCACCCCGATCATGGCGCATCACCCTCCATCAGGGTTGATTTCCTCAGGCCCGGATCCGTCTCTTCCGGCAAAATCATCACAAACACTTTGCTTAATCGCGCCAGATCCACGGACGGACGGATCCGCGCCCGTTGAAAAAGCCCCGTAATATCCATTTTCGAGCTGAGCAGAACACCGACCGGGATATCAGGAGGGAAAACACCACCCAATCCAGAAGTCACAACTTTTTCCCCTTCAAGGACCGGCCCTTCCTTGGCCAGGTAATCGATCTCCGGCGGAGCGGCAGGTAAAACCACATCAAACTGAGGCATGCCTGAAGCGGCCAGACCAGAGCCTTTTAGAATTCCAAACTCCCCGGTTGCGGATAGGCGTACCCCCACTTTGCAGTTGGGATCTGAAATCAACAGAACATCACTGGTATTGGGCGTTACATTGGTCGTCCGCCCCACTAATCCCTCCAATGCGATCACCGGTAATCCCGGACGAATCCGATGGTTATCCCCACGATTAATACGGACCGTCTGCCACCAACCGCCCCCGTCTTCGCGAGCAATCACTTCCGCCGCCACCAGGGGCACCCGGGCCTGTTGCTTCAATCCCAATAAATCGCGTAATTCGGCATTTTCGCGATTGGCTCGATCGGCTTTTTCCAGTTCACCCCGCAATAAGGCCATTTCTCCCTTTAAGCGGTCGTTCTCCCTCGCCAATTGCCCGGCGCCAACCCAACCTTCCCACCAAAAATGAAAGGATTGATGAAACCGGACCAGAACGGTTTGAGAAGGCGTCAGGAGTTCGCGGGCCGCCATCCGCAAAGGACCGGTAACCGCCAGGGGGAGATTCAACACCACCAGGAAAACCACAATTAAAATGACAACCGTCAGATATCCTTTGCCCCGCACAAATCACAACCTCACTGGGGCGGAACCGGTTATTAAACCGCCGCGCCATTCGCAACTTTCAGACTCGGCCCGAAGGCCGGCGGGGATATAAATTTGAAAGGCGATCAGATTCGGTCGGAACTGGAGGCGACTTTGCGCAGGAAATTCAGCTCGTTCAAAACGACACCGGTTCCCTCGGCCACAGCGCTGAGCGGATCATCCGCCCGATGCACCGGCAGGCCTGTATGCTCGGCAATCAACTTGTCGAGCCCACGCAACATCGAACTCCCACCCGACATCACCATGCCCCGATCCACCAGATCGGCGGAGAGTTCCGGGGGACAGCGTTCCAAGGTGAGCCGAATAGCGTCGATAATTGCCGAAACCGGCTCCTTCAACGCCTCGCGAATCTCTTCGGACGTGATCGTCAAGGTTTTAGGAAGTCCCGCCACCAAGTCTCGTCCCTTGACCTGCATGGTGGTCTCTTCCGCCATTGGATAAGCGGACCCAATGTCGATTTTAACCTCTTCTGCCGTCCGTTCGCCAACCATCAAATTGTAAACCCGCTTCATGTACTGGACGATGCACTCGTCCATTTCATCGCCGCCGACGCGGACACTCCGGCAGAACACGATTCCCGCCAGGGAAATCACTGCCACCTCGGTCGTTCCGCCGCCGATGTCCACGATCATGTTCCCGGCAGGTTCCTGCACCGGCAAACCCACCCCGATCGCGGCCGCCATCGGCTCTTCAATCAAAAAGACTTCCCGCGCTCCGGCATGCAAGGCGGAATCCTTGACCGCCCGCTTTTCCACCTCGGTGATCCCGCTGGGAACCGCAATCACCACCCGTGGACGGAACCGGATCATGCGCCGGGTATTCTGAACCCGCCGGATGAAATACCGTAACATCGCCTCGGTGATCTCAAAATCGGCAATAACCCCGGCCTTCATTGGGCGGATGGCCACAATACTACCCGGGGTGCGGCCCAACATTTTCTTGGCCTCTTCCCCCACCGCTAAAACCCGGTGCGTTCCCGCCTGGACCGCTACCACGGAAGGTTCGCGCAATACGATACCCTGATCACGGACATAGACCAGTGTGTTCGCCGTCCCCAAATCGATCCCGATATCGTCGGCAAAAATTCCCAGCAATGAGTTCAGCATATGGTTTCCTCAAAACACCGGTTAGCCCCGCCGGTTCGAGCCCGAATCCGGGTCTCACTTTGACGGGTTAATCTGCGGCATGAACCCCCTGCCGTCAAGCATTAAAATTACTTCTTTTCCCGTCAAAACAAGGGCCCGCACCGGACGCTACGCTGAATGGGATGAAACCGCGTTTTACGCCAGAGGGTTAGATGCGGCACGCTTCGTCCCAGAATACGGCTAAGCAGACAGTTTTCACCTTATTATCTTCAACCTTGCGAAAAAAGTGAAATCGACCGATTGCCTGCCGGTTGACGGGTATAAAAAAAGTATTTTAAAAAACGTTGTCTTGTTTTCAATCCGGGTCGGCTGTTATATTTTAGGCTCTTCAATTCAATTCCGTCAGAAAGGTTGCGGCCCGATGTTCGATCAATGGAATCTATCCCGATGGTTCAAGCCGGTGGCATTGATGTTTTTTCTGCTGGCCCTTTTCGCCGCCTATTCTGTTGCCCCGCATCCGGATGCCGAGGTCAATGCCTACATCCTTCAGGCCCGCGCTTTTCTCCGTGGACAATTGGATATTCCTCACTATGTCCATGATGCCGCCGTTTATAAGGGGCAGTATTATGTCATCCATCCCCCTTTCCCCGCCGCCCTCCTGACCCCTTTTGTCGCCATTGGCGGCCCGCTCGATGCCGAAATCGTATTCCTTAGCCTAACCCTGGCCCTGATATCGCTCTGGCTGTTCTGGAGAATTTTCAGGCGGTTGGGATGTGAACCGGTTCTCTGTGGGTGGCTGTGTGCCGCCTTTTTCCTGGGCACCGGGTATTGGTTCGCCACCGGCTTCTGTGAAGGCGTCTGGTATTTTGCCCATGTGGTCGCGGCGACCTGCTTGATCGGCGCCATTCACGAAACCCTGGGCGGACGGGGCTGGTTGGCCGGACTCCTCCTCGGTTGCGCCTTTCTCTCGCGCCAATTGTCGCTCTATGCCGGAATTTTCCTGGTCGCAGCCATCTGGTGTAATGCCCGTTTTTCCGGCCCAAAACGGATCAAAGTACTGCAAGTCGCCGGACTCGCCGCAGGTTTTGCGGTTTGCTTCGTGTTGTATCTTTATTTCAACTGGGTTCGATTCGACCATGTCCTCGACACCGGATATGACTACCTGAATCTCTCCTCGTTTTTGAAAGTCCGGGTTGAACGGTTCGGCCAATTCAACTGGGCCTATATTCCCTACAATTTCACGCATCTTTTCCTGCAAGGGTTCAATCTCGAATACCAGGGTGCGGACCTGATGCAGTTGAAAGGCATGAACCGCTTTGGCACCTCCATCACCTTTGCCAGCCCGTTCGTTTTCTTTGCTTTCCGGGCCCGGGAAAAACCTCTGTTTTTGACGGGGGCCTGGCTCGCCATCGGGGCAACCCTGATTCACCAACTCTTCTATTACAACAACGGCTTTCTCCAATATAACACCCATCGTTTCACACTCGATTTTCTTCCGATTATCATGGTCCTGATCGCGCTCGGCGCTCGAAAGGCGAAACCTAACACTTGGTTAAAGGCGGCCATCCTTTATGCCGTCCTTCTGAATGGCCTGGCGCTCTTCGGAGTGCCTGCGCTGAAATGGCTTCAGAATGATGTCCTCAGTCAATATATCCGCATTGGGTGACCTCATGAAAATTTATCGCGATTTAGCCCTTAGCTTCCTGTTCACCCTGCTCATCTGGTCCGTCTTCTCCTGGCCGCTGCCCCGCTTCTTCTCCCAGGCCATCCCCTCCTCTGCCGAAAAAGTCGAACATCAGCCGATCCGAAGCATGATCCAGGGCGATCATCTCCAACTCCTTTACAATTACTGGCTGGTTGCGGACATGACCACCGGGCACACCCCATGGGCAACCAATCCCTATGAATTCAACACCGGAGCGAATGTTCCGCTCAAGCAAGACGCCTGGGGGAATCTCATCGATCAACCGTTCACCGCCATCTTTACTCTCGGCTATCGCCTCGGAGGACGGGCCTTTGCCTGGAATCTCACCGGTCTCATCGCCTTGTGGATCACCTTTTTCGCCACATGGATGTTGCTCCGTCTTTTTTGCCCAAACGATCCGCTCGCTTTTCTGGCCGCTACGCCGGTCCTCCTCATCCCCTTCCGCTGGGCCAACTTGCTCGGCGGGAGTCCCATGGGATTTACCATGATGTGGGTTCCCATCCTCTTTTGGAGTGTTCACGCAGCCCTTTTCGGACGCCGCTGGATCGGAGCCCTCATCGCCGCCCTGACGATCGTTTTTATGCGCTGGAGCGATACCCATGTCTTCTTCTTCAGCGTCATCGCCCTTCCCGTTTGGGTCCTTTTCCTCGCGCTTTCGGACCGCCATCAAATCCGGTCGGCCGTGAAATCCTGGCCGGGGTCCCTCGCCCGGCTGGCTATCCCGGCCCTGACGGCGGGACTGCTGGTCCTTCTCGGCCATATTCAAAAAAACACTCATTTGGCGAACTCCACCATCGGCGGCGGACGATCCTGGCGCGAAATCGCACTGTATTCGCCCCACCTCTCCGGTCTTTGGTCCTGGTCCGCCCAGGGCATCGATGCGCAAATTTTTCTGGGATATGGGTTCCTGTTTTTGTTCATTCTGATGAGCGGGACCGCACTGTGGCTCCTGGTTCGGGATCGGGATCATCGCGAAACGCATCTGGCCTCGCTCGGTCTCCTGGCCCTCGTAATCGTTCTCGTTCTCCTCGCCTTGGGCGTCAATGGACCCCATGACGCAGCCCCTTTCCGCCTGGCTAAAAAATGGATTCCGCCCTATTCCATGGTTCGACAACCCGCAAAAATATTCTGCCTGCTGCCCACCTTCTGCGCCCTTATCATCGCCCTGTTTTTTGCCGCAACGCGTCGGTCTCGAACGCTGGTGGGAATCGGAATCCTGCTCCTGGTTGCCCTGGCAGCCGAGTCCAAG
Source organism: uncultured bacterium (assembly GCA_903824675.1). Lineage (GTDB taxonomy): Bacteria > Verrucomicrobiota > Kiritimatiellia > CAIKKV01 > CAIJXV01 > CAIJXV01. The sequence continues at coordinate 3,845 of CAIJXV010000073.1, read as the reverse complement.
ATGAAAATCCAGCCCACGCTGTGCCGGATCGACACCCAACAATCCGCCTATCAAGCGGTGGCGCGCTCAGCCGCTCAAGAAGGGAAAGCGCCCCACGCTCTGGTCATTCCCCTATGGCCGGGCGATTCATCCTGGTCCTCCCTCTACGAACACGACGCATCGCTCTACCGAATCCGTATGCTTAACGGATATACGCCCATCGTTTCTCACGACTATATCCGCGATGTCTTCGACCGCTTCAATTCGGCCAACAGCGGGCATCTCGATGACGTCCAACTCGACGACCTTTTGCGACGCGGAGTCGACTACGTCATCCTCCATGAGGATGCATTCCCCGAAAAAGTCAGTTATTTCCCTGTCGCCTTTACGCTTCATCAATTTCTGAATCATCCCCGCCTTGAATTCCTCGCCCAGGATCACGCCGTCTGGTCCTTCCGAATCCGGCCTACGCCAGTTCTGCAGTCCACCCCGGCCTTCTCCAATTGGACGGTCTTTTTCCCGACGTATGTGCGGGAAATGGAATGGTCCGCCACCGCACCGGATCAACGCAGGGAATCCGGCGACGCGAACGGAACGGCCTATATCGCACTCTCCGCCGAGCACCCCGAACACTCCCTGCCCCCTTTCGAATATCTGCCGGTTCCAGACGGCAAGTTCATGGTCCGATTACGCGGGCCCGGCGCGGTTCAGTGGAAAATCAACGGACGCCAGGGTGAAACACGGCAATACGTCCTGACGAGCACCCAGTCCACTTGGGAATGGAAAAATATTAGCTTCACCAACCTGCCGCCTACTCCCGAATTCACATCAACCCTCACCCGCTTGCGGGGGCGGGTTGATCTCGATACCCTCCTCTATACCGCGAGCCGGTGGGAACCGCTGCAAACCGGACAGACGATCCGCCTGGCGGCGCCCCTTTTCTTCCATGCGGGATATACCGACAAGCAAACCGGCAGCGTCCGGCTGGATCCTGAACGCGACCCCAATGGTATCGTCTTCTATGGACTCCGTCTTCCCCTCGACGCGGGCCGCTACCAAGTTGAATTGAATTTTGATTCGGCTTCAGCGACAGGGGATGTCCTGGGAACCTGGGCTTTGACCGTCGAAGGCCAAGACCTACTCCCCGCCACCCGACTGATCGCCGGACAAGCCTCTTCCGCAATCCTGAATGTGAAGGATAACCGCCTGATTGAATTCCGACTGAATTATGCGCGCACCGCGCCGCTCGCGATAAAAGAACTGACCCTGACCCGACTGGAGTAAGCCGGTACAAACTTCTTTTGGAGAGCATCACTCTCCGGGCGCTCGTTGGAATCTGACCCCAACGATAAGCGAACGCCTTGGGCTTTCAAATCAGCCCGATACGCCAGGTAGTGTTGAACGAAATGTCCGGGATATTAGGGATTGATCAAGAGGGCCGAAATAAGGAAATGGTAATTCCAATCCTATTTAGCCGGCCCGGGTTTCACCAGCGCATCCAAATTCGCAAAAGGATTGACGATGGTGGATCGTTCACGGGGATCGATGGTCGCACTGCCTCCGGCACCGCCCCGATCATGGGCGGCGGCATGTTCATCATCATGGCAATAGAGACACAGGAGTTCCCAATTGCTTCCATCCGGTGGATTGTTTTTGAAGTTTTGGTCCTTGTGATGCACCGTCAATTCGCGCAACCGTTTGCCTTCGAATTGACGGCCACAGCGCGCGCAGACATGCGGGAACAACTTGAGCGCTCGATCGCGATAATTCCGTTCGCGCAAATCGATGTCTTTTTTTAGATCCGCACGGATCTGTGCCTGCTGCGCGGCTGTCAGTGGAGAATTCATGCCATTTATCCAACGGTCAGCGGATTGAGACGGATTTGCCGGCGGTTGAGCTGGCGTAAATCGAATCCAGCATTTTCTGCACGACCAATCCATCCTCGCCGGGCGCATCGCAAGCCACCCCGTCCGAAATGCAATCGACGAAATGTTGAAGTTTATACTGGAAGGAGTCCCCGTCGCCCAAAAAGGCGGGCGTATTATTGAACATATACCCCATATCGTCCTTGAAGATCGTGGGGGGATCCAACAGTGCGCCGCCTTTTTCCCCCATAATCTGGACATTCCAGACATCCTTTTCAATATGCGCTGCAAAGCTGGACTCGATGGTCAGGCTGGTGCCGGTATCGAACCGCAAGAAACCCACGGCCAAATCCTCGACGGTATAGGTCTTGTGGTCCCACACGCCCCAGGAACATTTGGCTGCTGGTTTTTTATTTCCGAGATAGGTATAACACGACCCATCCGCCGCAATGGGGGTCGGGCGGCCAATCACATAATGGGCCATCTCCAGAATGTGCACACCGATGTCGATCATGGGGCCGCCGCCTTGGATATCCTTGCGACCAAAAACTCCCCACGACGGAATTCCGCGCCGCCGCAAGGCCTGACAGCGAACATAAAGGATCTTGCCCAAATCGCCCCGCACAATGGCCTTCCGCATGAATTGGGCGGCAGGCGTGAATCGCCACTGGAATCCGATCATCAACAAGCGTTTGGCTTTACGGGCCGCCGCACACATGGCCGCGGCATCCCGGGCATTCATGGCCATCGGCTTCTCAACAATCACCGGACGGCCGCTGGCCAGGGCATCCAAGGTAGGCTGGTAATGCAGTTTATTGGGGGTGCAAACGGCAACCGCATCAATATCCTTGCGTTTAAGCAAATCTCGATAATGGGGATAGCAAGTGATCGATGGCTCCAGCTTTTGAGCTTCCGCCAACGCCTGGGGATGAACATCGGCAGCCGCCACCACGCGGGCCCCTTTGACTTTTTTAAAAATATTGATGTAATGCCGGCCAATACCGCCGGAACCAATAATCCCAATCCCTATCGTGTCATTCTTCTTCATGGCATCCTCCAGAATAAATCCGCCCTCTTACATGGCGCCAACCCTACTTTTGCGAATACAAAGTTCTGTTGAAAATACAGCCTGAACCATCCCCCTGCAAGCCGTTTATTTACATTTATTGTCGGCGGCAACCGCGTAAAAATGCGCCCAGGCTTCGAGCGCCCGGGGATGTTCCCTATCGGGTTGAAATCCCAAGCGGAGATAGAGTTGGATCGCCCCCACCCGTCCGATACTGGTCGCCAGGTAGGCACAATCGTGCCATTGGGCCAGTCTCTTCATCGCATAGGAAAGCCCCGCCTTCGCCAACCCCTTCCCGTATCGCCCATTGTCGAACTTGAGATCGGGCCAGTGAGACCCCGTAGAGACGATCCACCTCACTCGCCGCAAACGCATAGCTGTAGCCTTTAAGAATCGCTGATCCCAGGACGGTCACAACCCGCTCATCCCACGGTGCCGCATGATTTCCACCGGACACATTCGGACGCCAAACATTCGCCGTCCTTGCCGTTCGGGCCTTCAGATGGTCATACCGCAACGTGTAGAGCCGACTCTTGCCGACGCTCAGCGATTCACACGCCTGCTCGATGGATAATTTTCGCTCACACACCTGCTTGAGCACGTCCTGCACATGCGCCAAGCCCAACCGGGAACCGATTTGTGTTTTCATGCGGCCCTTATAGACCGTTTTCCACTTTTGCTCGCTCCACGGACTTTCCACTTTTGAAAATTCCCCGACAGCGGTCAAGTCCTGGTTTAAAGTTGTCACTTTGACGCTACTATTTCCGTTCCTTTAGATCCTTCTCTGAAGGGGGCCGCAGCACCTTTTCGCCCCTCCTCCGGAGGAGGGGCGAAAAATTCACGCGGCGGCTTGATGCACCTGGTCCGGCGTGCGAAACTGCAGGGAGCGATGAGGCCGTCGAGTATTGTACAGATGAATTGCCTCCTCGACGGCT
>CAIJXV010000072.1 GCA_903824675.1 uncultured bacterium | reverse complement strand
GTCGGAGTCGCAACCCAAAAAGGCTGTCGCCGCCAATCCCGCGATTGAGGATCGAATGGTGGGGGAAAAATTCCTGAAGCGGCCAGTTACCGGTCAGCGAATCTCCATAAAAAAGATTCGGCACCGGCCCAACCGAAGGGCGGAGCGACCGATAGTGTTCGATCTGGGCATACCGAAGATGGGTCGCATAGTCCGACCGCACACGCTCCATCCGCTTGGGATCCCACAAAGTTTCTTCAGATGACATAGGTAAAATCCTTAAAACCCACCGGCCTGCAACCCCAGCCGGGCCGCCGCTTCAGCAAGGGAAAGACCATCCGCCGTGTCAACAATCAGACCCGTATCCGCTGCCGCTTCCGTCAGCCGCGCACCGGTTTCACTCGTAAAAGAGCCTTTTCCCACGGTTCGGGTAACCACGCAAAGACGCGCTGGCGGAACCCGCTCTTGCGTCCGCCGAATCCCCGCCGCGCAGGCCAGCGGGATGACGGCATCGGCCTCATCCAGCAAGCGGTTGCCGGCCTCACCCAGGATTGCCAGCGCATCCTTGGCGCAGGCAATGGGCAGCACCTCCCGACAGATCACCTGGAACCCGTCCGCCGTCAGTTTCTCCGCCAGGCCCTCCAGCCCCTGCTCGCCCCCCAACCCATCGCTGAGCCGCGCACAACTCCCGCAACTGAGAATGGCAACCCGACTTCCCGGCGTCAATTTCGCCCGAAGCGTTCCATAATCAAAAAGTCTCAAGGTTAGTGTAGCCATTGGATTCTTTCCTGTATTGCTCACTTGAAAACAAAAGGTGTTTCGTAAAAGCCCAGATAGCCGGTTGCGCTGCACAACGGATTAAAAACCAAATCCATCTTCTCGCCTGAATCAAACTGAACCGGCACCCCCACCTCGGCATTCCGGACATGAAAAGGCGCGGCGGGTCCAGAGTCAAAACGGTTCCAATCCCGCCGGGGCTCGCGATTCAGCGTCAGGAATCCCCTGGAATCCGCCAAACCCTCGAGCATCAGTCTCGGCAAGCCGGGCGGCATTACCGGCCCGCCCCAGCCTTCCGGAACAGCCCCGGCGGTACTCATTTCAAGCGGATTCCAAGCGTAATGTTGCGGGGCCAGAACCAGGGGTCCATATTTTAGCACCCGGCCATTCTTGCAGTCTTCAACGGTGTGGCCCAACTCCCCCTTAATCTCTATCCGAATCTCATCGGCGTGCCGGTGTTCCGTCACCGTGGCATTTCGAACACAGCTTGGAACACGGACCCGCACCGGGATTTCCGACGCAGGTCCGGTAACCGTAATGCGGGAGTCGACCTCCGACGGGTACCGGGAGTGGATCGTCACCGTGATCGCATCAACCACATAGCGGCCCGGCACCAATAGGTTCACATACACCACGCCATCCCGCAGGCAGACCGCATGGCGCGCATATTCACCGATCGCCGTCCCGCAATGATGGAGACAGCAACACCACGCCTGCTCAAACGGGCCGGTGGCATATCCGTTCAGGGTCAGCTTGCGCAAGCCGAACATTCCATTATCGAGCTGGTTAAAAGCGAAGGCATTATAAAAAATGTGCTCGGCCTTCTCGTAGGCTTTGTCGTCGCCCGTCAGCAGGCTGGCCTGTAAATTCAAAACCATCCAATCCGCGATCGAACACCCTTCGGTTCGGGCCGATTCCGGATAACTTTCGGCCACCCCCCCATCCGGTCGTTCGCATTCCTCCGCGATTCTTTTGCGGAATCGTTCGACCTTCTCGGTCCAGACCGGATCGCCCGAATAGAGCGCCGCCCGTTGCAGGCCGCGTAAAGTGGTGCCGAAACTGTGGGAATGGGTGCCTTCCAGATTGTCAAAGCTATCCCGAATCAGGGCGCAGAGATCCAGATAGCGCCGATCCCCGGTGAACCGAAACAACTCGGCGAGGGGCAGCGTGATCCACATATCGATGCTATTCCGGTTTTTCTTGGAGGCCATCCAATCGCGAAAGGGTCCTATCCTCGCCAACATATACTCGACCATTCCGCAGGCCGCCTCCAGACTGCGCCGATCCCCGGTACGCTCATAGTAGGCAACCAGTCCGAACAGGAGCATGTTGGAGCTATAACCGACTCCGCCGCACTCGCTGGTAAACGGGTGGGCCTCATCGATCTGGGCTGCCCCTCTTCCCAAAAGACCATTGGGTTGCTTTTGCTTCAAGATGCGTTCGAATAATTCGTTCATTCTTGAATCGGCAGGACCGCAAAGTCCATCGGTACTGCTGAGAAACCAAAGCATCCGGCCGGTCAGATCGCCTGTGCAAAAGTCGGCAAACCGCCGCGACTCCGGCGGGCGTTCCAAATCCATCAGAATAAAATCCAGGGAATCCAGCGGATATTGCGTGGTGCGTTTACGGGCCAGGTTCAATCGGTAAGCAACCTGGGAATCAAAGAGTTGTGGCACAGCATTTTTGATCATGTTTGTCTCACTCCGAATTTATACAGGGGACGCGGATCAAGATCAAAGGTTTTCCCGGCCCGGTATTGGGCGATCTGCGATTCGGTGCACAGAGACCCCCTAAAGGGCCTTACCCCAACCGTTTTTAATCGATGTCGGCCCGCCCTCGGTGGCGGGCGCCTGGAGAGGGCGATCAGCCGACGCCGGGCGCAGAGGCCCGGCCTACAACAACGGGGAATCGGGTTGTGGGCGAAGCCCCACCTGGGGCGGGAGCAAGAAATACTTTCCACAAAAAGCCACCGGTGCGGTCCCTGTCATATCCGCGCGATCGCTGGATGATGGGATTTCTCGACTTCGCTCGAAATGACGGAGGGGAAACGAAAAGAGATCATCCTCCTGTTTTATGAGAAGATTTTAACCACGGATAACTCGGATATAACAGATTTGTTTCCGCATCCGTGTCATCCGTACCATCCGTGGTTTGCTTTCATTCCCTTGCTCCTTGGCTGCCGTAATCGAGATTGTTTCTTGGTTAGCATAAAGCCGGACAAATCTCGAAATGCGTCACCAACCGATGCCGGATCGCGGCGGGGGCTTTTATCGCCAGATGATAGACCGGCTGGTGATTGCCGTCGTGCAGGTCCACGCCCTCCGTCATGATTTCGCCTGCCCACTCCCAACTCACCTGGAGTCGGCTTTTTTTCGCCTGGAAGATGCCCCTTTTGCCCTGAACTTCAACCGGATAATAACTGTGAAGGTGGAAAACCACCGCGCGTTCTTCGGGGAGTTCAACTTCATCGATGATCGTAAAGTGGAGTGGATCAGGCGAATCCAACTCGCGGGTCATTCGCCGAACCACATCGCCCCAAGCCACTGTGCAATCCACCGCGAGATGCAGGTGCTGCGCATCCCCTTCCCCGGTCGGACAGACCGACTTCGGACAGGGGTTGATCTGCGGACAGCAGAAACCCTGTGCGTCCAGCGGGGTCAGCAGGTTGTGCATCCGCGCTTGTTTCAAGGTGCCGGTGGTGGGATCACCGTAGACGGGGGTGCCCCGATCGATGAGCAGGGATTCGCCAAACACCTCCAGCAGGATGGCGCCTTTATCCTGGTGACTGTGTCCCTCGGCCGCACTGGCGCCGCACAGGTGCAGGCGCACGTCGCCGTTCGGGGTCGAGCGGCGGCTGGTGGCATGTCCGGACCCGCTCTGTATTTGAAAGACGGGAATGATCTCCGCGCGGTCCGACAGTTCGGCCGGACCGTAGATGAGTGTACGAATGCTGTTGCAAGTCCAAACCTGGTCGACCACGTCATGCGAGATTTTGTCCGTCATACCGGTCAGCAGGACGGTCAACAGACCTTTCCAACGGGGATCCTGGGTGATCGCGGCCATCATCGCCGGCCAGTCCGACGGCACTCGCCGGCGCATGCCGTCGCTGATCGGCAAGGCCTCGCCCTTCTCTGCGGAGGACAGGAAGACGCCGTAATAGTCGGCGCCGCGAAACAGACCGGGCGGCACCAGCGACTGCGGCGGAACCTTGCGACCGCGCGCCAACAGCAGGTAGGAGGAGAGCATGTAGAACATGATGCCCCCATAATACGAGGGGCCCTCACCCTGACTGCCGTCAGGGCTGATAATGCGTTCGGCAGTTTCCCGGAGATCTTTTTCAGCTTGCGGCAGTTCCCAATCCATCCGTGGCCAAACCTGACGCAAAGCAAGCAACCCGGCGATACGCCCGGCAGAGAAGCCCAGCGCCTGGTTGCATTGGTAGATATACTCGTAGCGGGCGAAATCGTATTTGATCGGCGCCAGCCCTTTAAAAAACAGGCTGTGGTTGATGACCTCCTTCGCGTGCGCGGTCAGCGCGCCACCAATCCAATCAACTGTCGCGGTCAATGCCATAACGGCGATATTCTGGAAAAATGAGCGCCAATTGACCGCGCTTCCGGGGAAATCATGTTCGACGAAACCTTCCGCCCAGTGTCGGGTATGCGCCATGGCGATGGCGCAGCGCGCGGCCATGCGCACCAGTTGCGGATCGCCATCCAGCAAGCCGAAAAAGGCACAAATCTCCATTGGCCGCCAGAGTGTGGGACGGCGGTCGCGGCTGCGCGCGGAATAACCGTAGGGGCTTTCGCCACAGCCGATGTACTGGCGGATCTCCTTCTCCGGCTCCAGGCTCAATGCGTTGCGCGCCTCGGCGCGCAAAATATCCGCCATATTTCGATAAGGCGGCTTGCTGATCTTTTCGCGTAGCGCCGCGACCTCGTCGGCTCCGAAACATAGGGCCAGTTCCGGACTCAGCGTCCATTCGCTTTCGGGCTTGATGAACTCCGGCCAGTCGGCGGGATACCCCTGCGGGTGTTCAACCGCAAGCCAGTCCCGAAGCCGGGCGCTATGGTGTACGCCAATATAGTAAGTGGTGAAGCCCCCGCCCGTGGCGAGGCTCGGAATGACCGTGATTTCCATTTCCTCAAGGATGCGTCCCGCGAATGACCCCATGTAATCCTCATGCGCATCGAATCCCGGCCCCTCGGCGATGGTTTGCCAGACTCCGTCCAGTCGCGCCCGAAAGCGGATTCGCGCCGAGGAAGCCAGCGAAGCCTGCAGGAAAAAACCGTCGTAATCGCGAACGTCCAACCGTCCTGTCCATCGCCAGGTGAACGCCGGCACACCCGGCGTCGCGCTCTCCCAGGAAATGTGGGTTGAATAGGAGAATCCCAGCCGCAATTCCCGCGTACCCGGCCCGGGGGCCAGCACCCATTCTTTTTCCGGTGAAAGGCCGGGATCGAAAAACGGCATAATCACCGCTTCGGCGGTATTGACCGGATGCAGACGCACCCGCGATGGGGAATTACTCTTTTCCATATCATCCCACTTTGTTAGTTTGGAAATTTACGAACGCTCCATCCCAAAGATTTGAGATAACCACACCGATGCTGGATATTCAAGGTGGGAAACCTATGTTCAGCACCGTGTTCTGGGCACACGCGGGACGCGCACTCCCTAAACGAATCCCCGCGGCCACCGGCCGCAGCTACAACCGATCCCCTTCCCCTGTGGGGGCGGTCGCTGACCGCCCTTCTCTCCCCATAGGGTTGCGGGTGAGACGCCTTAGGAGGGTGTGTTGGTGATAAAGTTAAAGATCTCCTTCTGCCAAACCATGGCCTCATTATCGTTATGGCCGCCGTAGGTTTCCTGGTAAACAACCGGACTACCGGCTGCGCGCAGAACGGCGGCAAAGTCTCGACTGTGGTGTACCGGCACGCACGTATCAGCTTCACCATGCAGCAAAAAGACCGGTGTTTTTGCGAAGTCAGCGATATGATTTATGGGGGATAGTTTACGCAAAGCGGGGCCGGGATCGGCGTCAGTGATGTTATGCGCCTGGAGGAGTTGCGGCAGGAACGCGGGCGTTTCGGTTGTCCACGCCGCAAAATCCGTCATGGGGAAAATGGAGCATACAGACCGCACAACCTTCGCCCTCTGATAGGCATACATCAGGGCCGAGCCGCCCCCCATACTGGTTCCCAACAGATGCACCTGCTTGGGGTCTATGTCGACCCGGACCATCAGGTCGGCGATGATCGCATCCAGGACGGCCACGGTACGCGCGTTCATCCAATGGGAGGGTCCGAGGTCGGGAACGATCACCCAGTAGCCGGCTTTGCGCAGGTCGCGACGCAAGAGTGCATAGGCGGGGCGCATTAAATTATAGAACTGATGGGAACCGCCGTGGCCATAGAGATGAATGACCAACCCCGCCTTACGACCCGACGTTTCACGAGGCGGAAACACGCGGCACGGCACCGCCAGCGGATGTCCCGACTCCGGTAAGGTCGCCACGGTGGACACCACCGTTTGCAGAAACCAATCCGCCGCCAGGTCATGCCACTCCGATAAGCCCATGTGGCCCGGCGCGGATTCGACTCGCAAGGTGACCTCGCACCCCAACGAGCGCGCCTGACTGGCGTTGGCGATGGCGCGGGCATAAGCGATCGCATGCTCGGTTCCCACCCGGGTGTCCGCATTGCCGATGATGATCCACGCCGCGCGGTCGGCCACCGCCTCCGCTGTATGAATCAGGGCCAAGCGCTGAACCAAGGGGTTTGATTCTTGACCGGCGAATTCAGTCAGTGCCAGCAGATCCGTCAGGGGCGCAAACGCGGCAATGGCACAGATGCGCGGGTTGTCGGCGGCGACGTGAAACGCCATGAACCCGCCGCGCGACGTCCCGGCGGCGGCAATGCGGGAAGGGTCGGCGATCCCCGCTGTAATGAGATGCTCGATCACGTCGTTCACTCGTAAGCGGAAAGACGCAACCACATCCTCTCCTTGTTTGAGTCGGGCCACCCACCCCACAATTTCCGGTTCGCCCGGGCGGACGTCTGCCCCATGGCTGGGGAGGTCAAGCGATACGACATTCCAACCTTGAGCATACAAGAGACGCCCGACCCGGCAATACGGTTCAGTGGTCAGCGTGTCCCACCCGCCCATGGCGAAAAGGAGCAGCGTCGGCGCCGGACCGCCAACCTGCGGCGGCAGCATCGCGAACGCGGTCCCGGCGGCGGTGGCGACCACGCCCGATAGAGGGAGCGCGTCGGGAGAGGGCCGGGATTGGGGATGGGTGAGCGTTTTCAGGATCATTCGTTTGCACCTGTTTTTATAGGGATTCACCGCACCGGTTGGCGCCGTAGACTAGTCCTGATCGTGGGGATCAATATCGGTCTGGGCATGGAGGTGTTCGTAGGATTCCGGTGTCGAAACCACCTTGCGAATACACCAAATCATTAGCCCGGTGATGCTGCCGCACGCCGACAACATGATGATCCAGCCGGCGAGACTCATGACACGCGCTCCTTTTTATCCCAGGTACGGTTGGCGAGGGCGACGATCACGGTGAAAAAGAGGGCGACCCCCAGAATCAACAGAACGGAGAATAACACCACCGGCGGTCCATCCTTGGGCAGGGTGGCAATGGCCTTCAGTCGGCCGGGCAGGTTGTAATAGACCCATAAACCGAAAATGATCAGCAGGTAGAGGGGAGAAATATATTTCAACATGAACGGCAGGACGCGCGGCAACTTTATTTCAGCGCCGCGATTTAATTCCTCCATCCCTTTGTTAATGCCCAGCACCCACGCGAAAATGACGGATTGGATGGTTGCAAAAATAAAAATAAAGAAATTGGCCATCCAGAAATCGAGCGTGTCCAAGGCCGTAAAATCCTTTGAAAAATAGCCCACGAATAGGCACCCGATCAGGGTGACAATGCCCAGGATGGTCACTGAGGCTTTGCGTCCGATGCTCAATCCCTCTTCCAGCAGGGCAATCGAAGGCTGAAGCATGGAAAGGGAGCTGGTGATGGCGGCCAGGAAGAGCAGGAAGAAAAAGAGAAAACCGAACAGGGAACCCAGCGGCATCTGGTTGAAGACATTGGGCAGGGTGATGAAGCCCATACCGAAGGTGCCCGGAGGGTGTTGAACCACGGCCGGCCCCAGGAACACAAAGGCCGCCGGAATGGCGATCATGCCCCCCAGCACCACTTCGCAAAACTCATTGCCGGCACAGGCGGTCACCGAACTCAAGGCCACATCATCCTTGGGTTTTAAATAGCTGGCATAGGTCAGGATCAGGCCAAACCCGACCGATAGACTGAAAAAGATCTGGCCGGTGGCGGCCAGCCAGATTTCCGGATTGGATAGTGCATGCAGAAGGGTTTCCCCCGGCTTGGTTGGATTCCACATATAGCCCAGACCATTGAGTACGGTCTGTTCCGGATGGGCGGGGTTAGCCGGCAGGGTCAAAACCCGAACCAGGACGATCCCAGCGCACACCACTAACAACGGCATGGCAATATTGCAAAAACGCTCGATGCCCTTGTGCACCCCATGATAAATCAAGGCAATATTCGCCACCAGGCAGATTCCGAGAAAAATCAGCATCCGCCCCGCCGACGACGTAAACATCAAACCATTTCCCCCGGCGCCCACAAAGGTCATAAAGTACTTTTCGATGGCGGAACTGTCCGAACCCAAGGCGGAAAAATGGCCGGTGAGATAATCCCAGGCGTACGCCAGACACCAGGCCTCAACGAAAATATAGTACATGTAAATCATGACCGGCATGAGCGTGCCCAGCATGCCCAGGTAGGCACCCTTGCGGGATCCGAGGATAGCCCGAAAAATACCGGGCGAAGAGTTGTGACCCAGGTTTCCGCCATAGCGGCCCAACGCCCATTCCGCCCAGGCCAGCGGCAATCCGACCACCAGGAAGGCGATCAAATAAGGAATCAAAAAAGCCCCGCCGCCATACTGCGCAGCTTGTCCGGGGAACCGGATGAAATTACCCAAGCCGACAGCGCTACCGGTGACAGCCATAATGGCCCCCACCCGACTAGACCAGTATTCACGTTTACTCACTTACCGTTTTCCTCCCCGGGTATCCGATTGAGGGAAGATCACATCGTCCCGTTCAGCGTGTTCCATCGGAGTCGTGAAACGAACAGCGCATTATTGCTGCCATATCGTTCGCACTTCGTGCAGTCATAGTTATCCGGCCCCGTGGTCTGCATCCATTCACTCACCACCACCCAGGTCTCTTCCGGCGAAGCCGTGCAGATACCGAAGTTGCCCAGCCGTGCGCCCCGTTCAGGCACGACCACCCGCTCGGAGGAACGGATCAGACACAGCCGCTCCGGGTCGACCCGCGCCATGAACAAGGGCGCCCGATGCCGGAAGACATGATCGTTATTGGCGCCGCGCCGCGTATACACCAGGAACAGCCCGTCACGGTGCGTCACCCAGTGTTGCTGGGTATTGTAATTGCCAATCTCCACTCCATCGTCAAACATCCAGGGCTTCGGCGCCTCGAACCGCTGCCCATCTTCCCCCACCGCCACATACCCCCGCACATCATTGCGCAGGGTCAGGAAATACCTTCCGCCAAACCAGGTCAGAGACGGTTCGCAGAACCCGCGCGGTTCCGGGCAGATTACGTCGGGTCCCCGCTCCTTGAACACCAAGGTCCCCCCATCGAACCCACACCGCATGACCGACACCCGGTAACACCCGGTCGTGTCATCCGGGGGTAGGAAATAGATGGGCAGCAGAATATCGCCGTCCGGGAGATCGAACCGCTGGACACAGCCCGCACCTGAATTGAAAAATGCGGGGTCGTCCGACGGAAGCGCCAACGTCTGCCAATCGGAAAATAGGCGGGTCTTTGCGTCATAGACGCTGAAATAGGTAGAGCGGGGCCGGAGTCCATGTACCAGGTTATCGTCCCGGTATTGGGCCAGGTGCCCGGTCAACAATAGTTTGCCACTTTGGGCGTGCCAGGCGGGAGTGCCATCACAGGGGCAATCCTCGGTGCCATCCGGATTGCGGCGCCTCATCAAGCCGGGTTGCGGCTGGGGTGTCGTCCAAGTCTGACCGAAATCCTCGCTGTGGAGGGTATTGATGCCGTAAAATATGTCGCTCCCCGAAATGCGAAGCTTCTGGGTCGTGATCACCGCCTGATTCGGGGGAATCACCCCGCCCCGCGTTTGCACCCAGCAGGTCTTACGATCGTACCCGCTGTGGATGATCTGTGTCTCCACCCGATAATCCAATTCGTTCATATCCATTTTCCAGTCGCTCTTCGCATCAAAGATCAACCCGTTAGTCTCCAAACCGATAGCTGTAGAGATCCGCATCCCGCAGGACAAACCGCAATCGCACCGGTCGGCCGGCCAGCGTCGCGAGATCGCCCCGCCATTGCACCGGAAAGTCCAGAGCGTCACCGACGATCTCGGTGCAGTCGTCGAGTGAGAAGCCGTCCAAGGGGCGACCCTCCGGCGATTGCACCTCCACCCGCGCCCCACCGCCGGCGGAGGTGGAAATATTCAGCAATAGCCGCCGGCCGTCAAACGTCAGCGGCTTCGTCGTCAACTCCCCGCCGCCCAGGGGCGCATGCAGAGAGACAAAGCCATCGATCCGCAGCGTGTAGCGACGAATGGCATTGGCCGCCCCGCGCCAGTAACCTTCGTTGACAAACATCGACAATTCGTTCGGCGCACCGGCAATATCCGACGCCGTCTCGATCAATCCCCATCCCTGGTAATTGTCGCCATACGCCCAACTTCCAACCGGACGCAGTCCGGGACGGATAAAGGCCTCATCCCAGCGCTTAAACGTGCGGCCATCGCGACTGGCCATGAACTGTCCGTCGGTGACGGCAGCCCCGTATCGCTCGCTCACCTTCGCCCGCATGCGGCGGTGCTCCAATTCCGGGAGTGCCTCGATCGTGGGCGACCAGGGTCGTTCGGTATACCGGGTTGGAAACCCGAGAAAGAGGTGTGGGGCGCGGTAATAGGGCGAGACCTGGTTCGTGTAAAGTTGTTCGGTGGGCGCGCCAGGGTATTCCAGCCACTCCGGTTTTGTCCAGTGAACGAAATCGGGAGACGTACAGGTCATGATCCCGCGAAAGAAATTGCCCGAGACATGGCGAATATAAGCCCGGTATTCCCCCCGGAGGGAATCCCAGAAGGCCAGGTTCTGCGAATCGAAAGTCCCCTCCGTCATGACCGGCTCCTCCTGGATCAGGGACCAATGCAGGCCATCCGGCGATTGCAGGGCGTAAAGCTTGAGCGGCCAGTTGAGTTCATTCGCGCCCAGCGCCTTGTAGCGCGCTTCAGACGGACAGGTTGGGTTGGGATCTTTAAACGGCGCAAAGCCGTGTATCCCTTTATTATCCGTGCCGGTGCCCATGAAAACAAGGTTGTTATCCGTCGACCCGTCAAATTCGAACAACCCCAGCGAGGGGCGACGCCAGTGAATCCCATCGTCGCTTTCGGCATACCCGATTCTGACCGGAGCCCCCCCCTCCAGCTTGGCTTTGCCATTCTCTTCAACCGTGGCAAAGTGCCAGGCCTGGTAATACATCCGGAAAATAGGGCCGTCTCGAAAACAGGTCTTGTATCCGCCGCACATATTCCCTTCCCACGGGCGGTCGGTGACCAGGGCGAGATCCTTTATCGTCGGCCGATGCAACCGGAGGGAGGCCTGTCCGGCCAGGGACTCGATCAGCGTATCGTCGACAAACAACTCAAGGCGAGAGCTGATCGGGGTAGGTTCACAAGTATTCATTTGGATATTCTTCTTTTTGTTGGCCCGATCAGTGAAATTGACCGGATGAGATAAACACACCCAAATGCCTAATTCAAGACAGGAGTTCACAACCGCTTGCCCCAAGACCAACTGGGCTGGCACCCGGTTTTTGCATGGCTTCACTCAAAAACCGAGTGCCGGCCCCTGATGAATAAGGGACGCCTGTCAAAACCCTCCGACAACCCGTAGCGTCCGCCTCGTGAAGCCTTTGAGCTCTTCACCATCAATATGGGGCATGGGCGTCTGAACTCCGGGAGGATGATGAAAGACTCGGGCGTACCGGTTGATCAGATCCAGTTCATCAACGACCGCTGCGAACCGATTGATCGGATCACCCGGCGCAGAACCTCGAATGGCGGCGACCATATCGCCGAGCATATTCATACCATGGAAGCCGTCCGGCACGGCCTGCCGCAGATGACCTTCCAGAACGGGTCGGATAGCACGTGCCACGTCAAAGGCGCGCATGATGGCGATGTTTACCTGCACCGCCTGCGGACTCCGCAACACGCTCGACAACATGGCCACGCCTTGCTCCGTGAAGGCGTAGGGCAAGTACTTGACGTGCTGGCCCCGCTTTAAGGTTCCAGATTGGAACCTTAAAGCCGACGCCTCGTCAGTCGTGAGTTGGAACATGAAATCGGCCGGAAAGCGATCTTAGTTACGAGTTACGGCCTTGTTGATATTCTTCGTTGCCACCCCATAGAGCGCCGCCAAGTCTCGGTCCAGAATAACTTTTTGGCCTCGCAGCAGCAGGATAACCTGCTCGATCGGGGCGCTATCGTATACAACTGGTTTTTCTCCCACGTCAAAATCCCCCTTTATTCCCCTGTTTCACAACGCCGGAACCATACACCCGGATGCCGTCTTTGTTCAATACTCTGTTTCATGTCCGTCAACAAATCTGAATAGAGGGGGGGGGGCAATTTGACTCCGCCCTTTGGCAAGTACAGCCGGGCATTTCTGCACGGCTGCCTCTACGGAAGGATCGGTGCGACGGAGCGCCCCTCCCACACAAACTGACGGAAAAGCGATTCTCCATTGCCCGACAATTCAATCAACCCCTCATCAGCGATACCGCCCGCATGGCGGCGGATGTTCTGGTCAGCCATCAATCAACCCTTGGGCACTATGCCGCGGAGCATGATGAAGCGCCCATCGCTCCGCATCTGGCGGATCTGATCTATACACAGAACTGGGCCACTTTGGGGTTGTATCACGCCTGGAAGTTATTCGGCGACGAACGATACCGCATCAGTTTCCAGTCCTCGCTGGATTTTCTGGCCCGCATTCAAGATCGCAGTCCCGATCCCATCTTCGCCGGGTGTTGGCGCGGAATGTACGATACCCAGAGCGGACAATGGGGCGGCGGCGATCAGTTCGAGGGCGGCGCGCGCAGTATCTATTCCGGCTGGACCAACGCCCCGATCGCCTGGTCCTTTTTATTTGATCGCTTCGAACAAGGGTTGTTTGCGGAATGACAAAGGGGGGGGGACAGTTTGTACTCCCCTTTGAATTCCTCATTTAACTGCGGATCACTCTACCGCATGCGCTTCAGGTACTGTGACGGATCTGCGGGCTTCGCTAACAACCCCATCACCGGCGCGTTTTTGTGATTGAGTTTGTCATTTCGAGCAGCGTCGAGAAATCCCGTCGTCGCACGTCCGATCAGATGAGATCTCTCGACTGCGCCTGTCCTGAGTTTATCGAAGGGCTCGAGATGACGAACACCCTTTAAAATTGGGCACATAAAAAATCGGCACGAGGGGCCCACGCCATCGAATTAGTTGCCGCCCGTCAAAGCAGAATGCAATTCGGACACCTTCTCCGCCAGGCGGCCGCCACGCGCTGCTTCGACCAGCGCACTGCCCACCACCACCGCCGAGGCCATCTGCGCATACTCCGCCGCCTGCCGCCCTTCGCGAATCCCAAATCCCGCCGCAACCGGAAGTTTGGTGACCGCCTGTAGAGCCGCCAAATGATCCCGCGCTTCGTCGGCCGCCTGGGACTGCCCGCCGGTTACACCGCGGACCAGAATGTAATAAACAAAGCCCGCCGCGCCTTTCAGGATCTTCTTCGCCCGCTCCACCGAAGTCGTCGGCGCAATCAGGGGAATCAAACACAGCCCCTCCGCCTTCAAGGCCCGGCGCAAATCGGCGGATTCCTCCCAGGGGATATCCACCACCAGAAATCCATCCACTCCCGCCGCCGCGGCATCCCGTGCCAACTCCTCAAAACCATGCCGGTAAAAAGGATTGGCGTAGCCAAAAAGAATAATCGGCGTCTCCGGAAATTCCAGCCGTAAATCGCCCGCCAGTCCGATCGCTTTTCGCAAGGTCATTCCACCGGCCAAAGCCCGCTGGGAAGCCGCCTGAATCACCGGCCCGTCAGCCGTCGGATCGGAAAACGGTACGCCCAATTCCAAGATGTCCACGCCGTTCTTCAAAGCCGTACGACAATCGGCCCGTGAAGTTTCCAAGTCCGGATCCCCCGCCGTTAAATAACCCACCAATCCGGCGCGGCCTTCCCGCTTTAGCCGGGCAAATGTTTTTTCCATCCGATTCATGGTCGTTCTCCACGTAATTGACGCCGGCTCGCGAGACGCTCGCCCTCCACCCATCCCACAAAACACGCGCCTCACACGGCGCTACTACTAACAGGGGAAGACAGGCGTTTGTAGTAGGCGCGTATGAGCGCCGTTCTTAACGTCCTGTACGTTCCTTAATGATTCAGACCTCAATATTCGTCAATCTGCGGTTCGTCCCCGGCTCGTTCGGAGAGCTCGCCCTACCTTCTACTCTGAGATCTGCGTGACCTAACAGCCTAAACTCCTACAGCCTAAACCCCTCTCCCCTGCTCTTTCCTTATGGCCAACACCGTATCCAGATCCTTGTCGCCCCGTCCCGACACATTGACCACCAAAATCGCATCCCGCCCCAAAAGAACGGCTTGTTTGCGCGCCTCTGCCAGGGCATGGCTCGATTCCAAAGCGGGAATGATCCCTTCCAGCCGGGTTAAATCATCGAACGCTTGCAACGCTTCATCATCCGTGATGCTGACGTATTCGACCCGTCCACTCCGCGCCCACGCCGCATGTTCCGGCCCGACTCCGGGATAATCCAGCCCGGCGCTGATCGAATGGGCGTTGTGAATCTGGCCCTCCGCATCCTGCAGAACAAAAGAGCGGCTGCCGTGCAGAATGCCCACCTGCCCCCCTCCGATGCTGGCGGCATGCTTGCCCGTCGATATGCCGAATCCCCCCGCCTCCACTCCCATCAGGCGGACCGATTTATGCCGCGCGAGAGGCGCAAACACACCCGCCGCATTGCTCCCGCCCCCGATGCAGGCGATCACCAAATCCGGCAAGCGGCCGATTTGCGCCCGGGACTGCCGGACTAATTCCCGTCCGATCACGCTCTGAAATTCCCGGACCATCAGCGGATAGGGATGGGGTCCGGCCACGGTGCCGATGACATAAAACGTCGTATCCACGGCCGCCACCCACGCTCGCAACGCTTCGCTCATGGCGTCTTTCAAGGTCCGGGTTCCGGAAGAGACAGGGCATAATTGGGCTCCGAGCAGTTCCATGCGCCGGACATTGGGCGCCTGTCGCACCATATCCTCTTCGCCCATGTAGACCGAGCACTCCATTCCAAAGAGCGCCGCCACGGTCGCCGTCGCCACTCCATGCTGGCCGGCGCCGGTCTCCGCCATCAGCCGCTTCAGCCCCATGCGCCGGGCAAGCAAGGCCTGGCCCAACGTATTGTTGATCTTATGGGCGCCGGTATGGTTGAGATCCTCACGTTTCAAATATATCTTCGCGCCGCCATACGCCTCGGTGAGGCGTTTGGCAAAATAGAGCGGCGAAGGCCGGCCCACGTAATCCCGGAGCAAATTCCGGAACTCGGCTTGAAAGGCGGGATCCCGCCGTGCCGAGGCATAGGCGGTGTCGAGTCGCAACAAAGCCGGCATAAGAGTTTCGGCCACAAATCGTCCACCGAATTCGTCAAAATAACCCATCCGATCGGGTTCTGTTTTCATTTTCTAATCCTCTCCCAGGCCGCGCGCGCAGCCTTGATGAATGACCGGATTTTACCGGCATCCTTGCAACCCGGACCGCTTTCCACGCCGCCGGACACATCCACCCCCGCGGGACGCACCCGCCGGATCGCTCCCGCCACCGTCTCGACCGTCAACCCGCCCGCCAACAGGCAGGGCCGTTGTGCCGCCAGATCAGCCGCTGCAGCCCAATCCGCCGTCTGGCCAGTACCACCATACACCCCCGGCACGGCGGCGTCCACCAACCAACGCTCTGCCGGCCAATGCGCGGGGTCCGGTTTCCAGGCGCCACCTTCCCATCGGACCGCCCGCCAGATTCTGAAGTTTCGCCCTATAAAATCGTTCGACGTCTCGTCCCCGTGCAATTGGACCGCATAAAGACCGCACTCGGTGACAATCCGATCGATCGTCGCCGGGGATTCATTGACAAACACCCCTATTCCCCGAACTCCGGCCGGCAACGCCGCCAGAATGCCTTGCACCACCGACGGGATCACCGAGCGTTTCGACCCCGCATAAAAGACAAACCCCAGGTAATCGGCGCCGGCGTCAACCGCAACCGCGGCATCCTCGATCCGGGTTATTCCACAAATTTTTATTTCACCGTTCATGATTCAGCCTTACAGAACAACGCGCCTCACGCGGCGCTACTACGAACAGGTGCAACATCCGTTTGTAGTAGGCGCGCAAGAGCGCCGTTCTTCATTCCCGCTTTAGAGTTCAGCGCTGATCGTCTCCTGCAGCAGAAGGTGCAATGAGCGGCCCGGATCCCCGCTTCGTAATAACGATTCGCCAATCAGGAATCCGCGATACCCCCGCCCCATCAAGTCCCGGATTTCCGCCGCCGTCCGAATTCCGCTCTCCGCCACGGCCAACCGGTTGGTCGGAATCTGCGAGGCCAGGTTACGGGCGATGGCCAGATCGGTCTTGAGGGTTTTCAGATCCCGGCTGTTGACCCCGATCATCACGCCCTCCAGCGCCAGGCTTCGTTCGACTTCCTCCGGGGTATGCGCCTCGCACAACACTTCCAATCCATAGTCTCTGGCCCGACCGGCCATCCCGCGCATCTCCGCATCGGATAACAGGGCGGCGATCAGGAGAATGACATCCGCACCCCAGGCGGCGGCAAATACAACCTGGAGAGGATCGACCATGAAATCCTTGCACAACAGCGGAACGGACACCGCCGCACGCACCAGCGCCAGATCTTCACCGCGTCCCATAAAATGCCGGGGTTCAGTCAGGACTGAAAGGGCCGACGCCCCTGCGGCCTCGTATGCGCGAGCCGTCGCTGCGGGATCATAGTCGTCACACAACACGCCCGCCGAAGGGCTCGCCTTTTTACTTTCCGCGATCACCACGGGAACCCCGGACGGCGCCCGGGCCAGCCGGTCAGTCAAACTCCGCGGCCGACGGGACTGGGCCCGTTGCTCCAGCCCGGCCAAATCCACTGATCCGGCAAGCATTTTGAAATCCGCCCGCCGCTCTGCCGCAATTTGTTCGAGTTTATTCATGTGAAGAAAGGGGCTTAGGCTATAGGGGTTTAGGCTGTAGGCAAGTACGTATTCCAATACTATTCTGCGTTTTCATGTCGTTCTCCTGAACTACCGCCTGAACTCCTACTGCCTAGGCCCCTTCTCCCCATTACCCCGCCTTGCTCAACGCCACCAGCCGATCCAATGCTTTCTGCGCGTAGCCGCTATCGATGGATTGACGGGCCAACTCCAGGCCGCCCTCAATATCCGGCGCCCGTCCCCCCGCGGCAATCGCCGCAGCCGCGTTGATACACACGATGTCCCGACAGGCCCCCTTCTCCCCCGCCAATACCCGGCGCGTGATCCCGGCATTGACGTCCGGTGTCCCCCCGCGCAACTCCGCGGCCTCGGCATACTGGCCAAAATACCGCAGGGGATCGAGATTGTAGGTCGACACGCGACCCTCCCGCAATTCGCAAATCCGGCTCGGTCCGGTAACGGTGATCTCGTCCAGGCCGTCACTGCCATGAACCACAAAGGCGCGTTGACTGCCCAGCAAACGCAAAACTTCAGCCAGGCATTCGGTGAGTTCCGGAGCGAACACCCCCAGCACCTGACCCCGTGCGCCGGCGGGATTCGTCAGCGGGCCGAGCAGATTAAAGATCGTTCGCACGCCCAGTTCGCGCCGCACCCCCATGGCGTGTTTCATCGCCGGATGCAACTTGGGCGCATAGAGAAAACCGATACCGGCTTCCCGGATGCAGGATTCCATCACGTCCGGGGTGACCTCGATATTGACCCCCAAAGCCGTGAGGACATCGGCCGAACCGCATTGGCTGGAAATCGCGCGGTTTCCGTGTTTGGCGACCGGAACGCCCGACCCGGCAACGACAAAGGCCGCCGTTGTCGAAATATTGAAGGTGCCCGATCCATCGCCCCCTGTCCCGCAGGTGTCGACCACCCGCAATCCGCCAGCATCGATGAAGACCGCATGCCGACGCATCGAGGAGGCCGCACCCGCGATCTCTTCGACCGTTTCGCCCTTTGCCCGCAAGGCCACGAGTAATCCTGCAACCTGGGCCGGAGGCACCGTTCCTCCCATGATCGCATCAAATAATTCGGCCGATTCCGACTGCGCCAGATTTCCACCCTCGATCAATCGTTGCAACAGAACTTTCATCATCAGGCCTCCCGTACGGCCGGATGGGCCGCGACGATATCCAGGAAATTGCGCAATAACCGCTTCCCATGGGGCGTCAGCACCGATTCGGGATGAAACTGAACGCCGAAGGTCGGATGGGTCGTGTGCCGCATCCCCATGATTTCATCGTCATCGCTGAAGGCGTCCGGCACCAGTTCCGGGGGCAGGGTTTCCGCCAATACCGCCAGGGAATGGTAGCGACCCGCGGGGAACGGATTCTTCAGCCCCGCATAAAGCGCCGAACCATCATGCCGAACCGCCGAAACTTTGCCATGCATGATGCGCCGGGCATTGCTCACGGTCGCGCCGAAAGCCACCCCGATTGACTGGTGCCCCAGGCAGACGCCCAACACCGGAATCCGCCCCGAAAACCGTCGGATCGTCGCTACCGAGATTCCCGCTTCCTTCGGCGTACAGGGTCCGGGCGAAAGGATCACCGCCGCCGGCGACAAAGCCTCCACCCCTTCAACCGTGATGGCATCATTTCGAAATACCTTCACTTCAGCCCCCAGCCCACCCAGCATCTGCACCAGGTTGTAGGTAAACGAATCGTAATTGTCGATCAGGACGATCATAAGCCGCGCTCCTCCAAATCCAAACCCGAAGCCGCCAAGGCCACCGCCTTCTGCATCCCCCGGGCTTTGTGACAGGTTTCGGCATATTCCCGGTCGGGATCCGAATCATACACGATTCCGGCGCCCGCCTGAACCGCAATCTGGTCCGGACCGATTTCCAGCGTGCGAATCGTGATGGCCAGATCCATATTGCCGTCGTAACTGATATATCCCACCGCTCCCCCATACACACCCCGGGGCGCCGGTTCCAGTTCCCGGATGATCTCCATGGCACGGATCTTAGGCGCGCCTGACAGGGTTCCGGCCGGGAAGGTCGCCGCAATAACATCATAGGCGTCCAACCCTTTGCGGAGAATTCCCTGCACATGCGAAACGAGGTGCATGACGTGGCTGTAGCGTTCGACCACCATGTAATCGGTGACCTGGACACTGCCCGTCTCGGATATCCGCCCCAGGTCGTTGCGCCCAAGATCCACCAGCATGACATGCTCCGCCCGCTCCTTTTCGTCGGCCAGCAACTCGTCGGCCAGCTCCCGATCCTGCTGTTCGGTTGCCCCCCGCGGGCGCGTGCCGGCGATCGGTCGCAACTCGACCCGGTTGCCCGTCAGCCGGACCATCACCTCCGGTGAAGAGCCCGCCAACGTGCGTCCCCCGATGCGCAGAAAGAAGGTGTAGGGCGAAGGATTGAGAAATCGCAAGGCGCGGTAGACCGTCACCGGATCCAGCGAGGTACGGGCGCGAAACCGCTGGCTGAGGACCACCTGAATGACGTCCCCGGCATGGATGTATTCCCGGGCTTTCGACACCATGGCGCGAAATTCATCCGCCGTCAGGTTGGAGACAAATTCGACGGGCGCGGCCGGCTTCGGAACATCCGGGGGCGGCGGCTCCCGCAATATTTTCTCGATGGCCTCGATTTCCACCAGGGCCTGCTCGTAGGCCCGCATGGGGTTCGCGAATTCTCGGGGCCGGGTCGAGATGACAATCGTCAGGGTGTGCCGGATATTGTCGAACACGATCACGCGGTCGGCCTGGACAAAGGCGCTGAGCGGGACGGCATCGGGATCCGCCGGCTTGGGCATCGGCAGGCGCTCGAATTCCCCGACCGCTTCATAGCCGATGAATCCGACGGCGCCCCCGACGAAGCGGGGCAGACCGGGGAGAACGGCGACGCGCCGATCACGGTAGATTTTGCGCAAGGTTTCCAGGGTGCCGGTGGGGCCCCGGGCATGCCCGGCCTCGAACCAGGGCGCGGGATCCACGCCGATGAAGGAATAGCGCCCCCACTTTTCGCCCCCCTCCATACTTTCGAGGAGGAAGACATTGGGTCGATGAGCGAAACGCGCCAGCACGGATACCGGGGTTTCCCGGTCGGCGAGCCGTTCGCGGGCGACGGGAATCACATCATATTCCGCCGCCAACTGCCGGTAAGTATCAGGATTCGGTTGCATGATGTTTCTACTTATAGAAACATCGGGCAAAAAAGTCAAGCGCCTATTTTCGGCCTCGATCATCGCGTATGACCGAAATCCAGATCGGTGCGTTCCGGGTTCACACCCGTGGCAGCGGCTCGCGAGGACTCTCGCCCTCCAAAAGACGACATCGAGCCCGTCGAGAGAATTCCCCTGGAGGGCGAATCCCGCACCTGCGGGATGAGCCGCGGGGTACCGCACGCGGTGGTTACCACTTAGTCCAGCCGGGCATTCCTGGACGGCTGCGGTTCGCGAGGCCCTACTCCGCCAGAGCAACCTTCGCCACATTGGAATGGACGAGCCGGCCGTCAGCGAGTTTAAAGCACAGAAAAACCGATATCTCCTTGTCCTTCACGCGTGCCGCTTTGGGAAGCCGATCAGCCGGGATAGTAAGGTCCACGTTGAACTCGCCCTTGGCAGCCACCCGAGTTTCAACCGACTTTTCCTTACAAGTCCTGTCCTTGCAAACATCCAGAAGCCCCATGCCGGTCTCATCGAAAGCGATCATTGGATGGAGTCCCCGCACGCGACACATTTGCATGTTGGGGCAAGTGTAGATCTCATAAGGTTTGTCAGAAACATTCTTGATCGTAACGGCCAGTTGGAGGCCCTCTTTGAGGCTGGCGGCTTTGGACACAAGCCGGATATCCAGCGGGCTGTCCGCAGGATTTTCAACTCCCAGGAAGTCCTTGGCCACCACGGTTTCACAACAGGGCGATACCTTCGCCTTTTCGGCCCCAAAACCCAAGACCGGGATCATCGCCGCGAATACCAACCCCAGCACCATCCATCGGATCGTTTGCATCGAGTCTCCTTACGCGAAATGACGTCCCTGATCAAACACCTAATAATATAGAACCGCATTTAACCTTGATTAAATTGACACTACCCTGGCCTTTTGTCAAACTTCATCTGATTAAAAGCATTATATATCCACAGCACGAGCGGACGCTTTCGTTTTTGAAAAATCAACCTATCGAGTGGAACCCAGACGGTAACTTCATGAAAAGATTAATTGTTTCAGCCCTTCTGTGCCTGGCGGGTTGCAGCCCTTCGAGTCCCCTTTCATCCTCGAATTCCAAATCCTTTTTAACCGTGCCCCCCCCTGGGTTTACTGACGATCCGTCAACCTATTTCGAAAACATCACATCCATTACTTCCGCCCCTGCCGCTTTTGTTCTCCGGATTACGTCCGTTAAGAAAGACCAACCCGCTGAACGTGCAGGCCTGCGCCCGGGGGACTGCATCATTGGTCTGGATGGAGTGCGGGTTCGGGACAGCCGGGAGTATAATCTGATCCGGTTTTTATACGCACAGCGCCCCAGGGTTGAGCTTACTCTGGTCCGAGCCGGGGGAATCACCAATATCGTCATCTCCGATCCCCGGTCGATCCGGTCGTGCGGGTTCAATTTTTCGGATCAGAAACCGGATTTTCTGGCGACACTAAAAGCGTCGAATCTTCAGATCAACGATCTCCTGCCGGAGCCGTTGCCGCAGGTCAAAGCAGGCCCCCCGAGCAACGGGCTCGATCTTTTATTCGAAACCTTTAAAAATGCCGGCCGTCCCGCCCCAAATTCAGGCGACTCAGGGCTGGAATCGGATTCGGAGATGGTTGTCGCGTTGACGTCTTTTCCCGCGCGCGGACAGGAAGAGATCCTCGCCCTCCTGTCCACGAACTCGTCGGCTGATCGCGATTGGGTTGCCCATCTTATTAAAGTTTACGGGCTGCTTCTCTTTGAACGACGTGACGAAGCGCTTCGGATCATAACCGAAACCCGGCTGCTTGAACACTCATCGAGCCCGTTCCTAACTCAGCTCCTTCAGTTTTACCAGGATGTCGCGTCTCATCCGCCGACGGCGAATGAGGGTATTCCCCGGAACGAGTATCAGGTGGACATTCCCTTTATTGCCCTTTGTTTTCCGTATCCGCTCACGCCCAATGCCCACTCCGTCGAATTTCCGGCAGACCCCCATTTTCAGGGTCTTTTTGACACGACCTTCACCGGTTCCCAGACGAGGCGCAATTTCCAGGCGGAACTGATGAGTGCCGCCCGTCAATACACAATAAAGAATGACACGGACCCTGTTGCGAGTTACATCGGCGTGGTCAAGGCTGCGATTCTGGATTTCTTATGCCAGGGAGGTTGGCCCTATCGCAGCGAACATGTCTGGACGGTAAAACAGAGCGCGGAGATGGTTGTCGGGCTCAAACGACGGTTGGCGGATCATCCGCAAGAGCGGTCTGAAATCGGATTGAGCCTGATTGCACCCTCCATCATCGCGAGCGACGAAGCGACCTTCCGGGAGGCTTGCGCCATGGTGCAGGAGGCCGGACCGAAAGTCTCCGCCCTGGCCAACTGGATTATGGGAGGAACCCTTTCAATGCGCGGCAATGTCCCGCCCGGACACTGGCGCGAGATCGCCGTATCGACCGCAAACAGCCGGCCCACACCGGCAATCTACACCTATCTTCAAAAGACGAGTCCGGGATTTGTTCGTCGGTATTCCGCAGGTCGATGGGTCGTCACGGGCCCTTATCAGGGCGACGTTTCCGGTCCAAGTTCATTCTGTTTTACCGTGCCGTTTGTAGTGGCTAAGGCCTTGAAATCGCCTTTGGATACCGGTCCCTATAATCATCTGGATGAATTCCCAGTATCGACAATGGCACCCCTGGAAGCCGAAAAAGTTGCAGCTCAATTGACCGATGTGCTGGCTGTTAATCCGGATTCCCGCTACTTGGACGCCTTGTTTAAAATGTATCCCACCCTGGGCGCCGGAAAGACATTCGACGTCATTCGCCAGGCCGCTTTCTACCACGAACAATTATGGCAACATAACTATCTGAATGATGCGTTGGACATGAAGGCCGTTTACCGTGATTTCTTTGGCGACGTGGAAGAGAAGTATACCCGTGAAATAACCGCGTCATTGGAAAAACTGGACAACCAGGACCCGGATCTGCCTCGCAAAATCGAAGATCTTTACGCCAAGGCGGGCGTCCCGAGCGTCTGTTTACTCCTGTCCAAAAAGCTGAAAGAAGCCGGCCGAGCCGAACTATCCGCACGCTATCTACAAAAGGCCATCGATTTCTGGACGCCCTTGTTGAATAATTTTCCGCTTAACCAGGAAGTTAATGCTTGGGCGTGTCGGGACTTGGCATCCACTCCCGGCTTTGAAGATATGTTTGACCATTATGCGGCCCTGCGCTCGGGTGGGGGGGACCTGGTGACACCTATTCTCCATGTCTACCGCGCGATCGTTGAATCGTACCGCGGCCGTTACCATTCAACCGTCGAGCACCTAATCCAGTCCGTCAACCCCGCCTTGCAAGGCGCAAAGGTTGTCTCCCTCTACAACGGAAACACCTACGCCTCATTTTCGGATCTCAGGCTCCAGTTGATGCGAACACTTGTGAAGGACGGGAGACTGTCGGCGGAGCAGATATCACGACTGCGTTCCGTAAAAGAATTGAATGTGGGCGGCATCCTCAATGGAACCTGGCAGTCGGCGGTGGCGATTGAAACCAACGAGACCCTCGGAACGCAAATGGCGCAACCCGCATTGGACGATTCCACCTGGCCCGAAATGGAGGTAGCGATTCCCTGGGAAAAGACGACCTTGCCCGCTTTTGATGGCTTGGTCTGGTTCCGAAAAACGGTAGAGATCCCATCCGCGTGGGCGGGAAAGGATTTGATCCTGCACCTGGGTCCCGTGGACGAAGTCGATGTAACGTGGTTCAACGCCGTGCGCATCGGTGGCATGGGCAGTTGCCAGGGCGGTGTGACTAAATACTGGGATGTTCCGCGGGTGTACCCGGTGCCAGGATCAGCGGTCACGGCCGGGCGGGCGGTATTGACCGTGCGGGTGATTGACACGGTGTTTGCCGGCGGAATCTGGGGAGCGGACCCAAAGGATATGATACTGGTGCCGGCGGACGGAAGCGATCCCCAGGGGATTTCCGTATCCGGCAAATGGAAATACCAGGTGGGACAGAAATTTTAAGGGGCTGATTTTAATTATTGCCTGAGTCTGGTCCATAAATCTGTGTGCCCAAATGCTACGGGAGCACCTCTACTGAAACAAGTCGGCCAGCTACCGATATTTATTCCTCCCGCCTTGTGAACATGACCACTTTCGATGAGCGTTGTCGAAAAATTGCCGGGCTGGATCCCTCGAGAGCCATCCCATAGGTCTGGCTCTACTCCAAGCATCCGCCTCCCAGTACAGCCACGCGTGCCGCGTGGCTGATTTTGTATTAAGGTGCAAGCATCGCAAGAAGGCTTATTCCATTTTTTTCAAAAATGAGTCCTACCCTCGCGCCCTTCCGCTCCATTTTTTCAATTACGGTTCTTCCGTCCTATGTTATAGTTACCTCTTTCCGACGAACCCCAACCGCGAGACCGTCATGATTAAAACTGTCGAATGGATTTCTGAACAGCCCGGTTCCCCCGTACCGGGCCATCCCCGCATCATCGATCAAACCCGGCTCCCCGGTGAAATTCGTTATCTCGACCTTCACTCGCCCGGGGAAACCTGGACGGCCATCAAAACCCTTCAAGTTCGCGGCGCCCCCGCCATCGGCGTCGCCGCCGCCATGGGTCTCGCCGTTGCGGTCCTCGAACTCGATCGACCCGACACCCCTGGACTTGTAGAGGAACTTAATCGCATCGCCGATTATCTCGCCGGATCCCGCCCCACAGCCGTCAACCTCTTCTGGGCGCTCGATCGCCTCCGCGCCGTGGCCCAGACCTCAACCCGCCTCGCTCCCGCCGCGTTCAAGCGTCGTCTCGTCGAGGAAGCCCTCGCCATTTATCGCGAAGATCTGGATATGTGCCGCGCCATCGGCCGGCATGCTCTGACCCTCCTCGAGGGTGTCCATACCGTCCTCACCCATTGCAATGCCGGCGGCCTGGCCACCAGTCTCTATGGCACCGCCCTCGCGCCTGTTTATCTGGCCCATGAACAGGGCCGAACCCTGCGGGTCTTCGCCGATGAAACCCGCCCCCTCCTCCAGGGGGCGCGCCTCACGGCCTGGGAGTTGAAACAGGCCGGTATCCCGGTCACCCTCATCTGCGATAACATGGCCGCCCGGGTCATGTTCGAGGGTAAAATTCAGGCCGTTTTGGTCGGTGCTGACCGCATTGCCGCCAACGGCGATACCGCCAACAAGATTGGGACCTACGGGGTCGCCGTATCCGCCCGGCATCACGGCATTCCCTTTTATGTGCTCGCTCCCACCTCAACCGTCGATCTCGCCCTTCCCGATGGGTCCGGCATCCCGATTGAGGAACGCGATTCCGAAGAAATCGCTTGCGGGTTTGGACGTCGGACGGCCCCCGAAGGCATCGCCTTCTACAACCCCGCTTTCGATGTCACCCCGGCGGCCTTGATCACCGCCATCATCTGCGAAAAAGGGGTGGCGCGGGGTGATTTCCGGGCTGATCTCGCACGCTGGGCAAAACCCGGCATGTAACAGCAAAAAACGGCGCTCTTGCGCGCCTACTACAAGCCAATTTATCTCGGACTGCCATAACACGGCTTTTGCCAAACTCGACGACTCGATTCCGTTGGTAGTAGCGCCGTAAGAGGCGCGTTGGGTCCTCTTATTTGGGACAACAAGGGAACGGCGCTCTTGCGCGCCTACTACAAGCCAATTTATCTCGGACTGCCATAACACGGCTTTTGCCAAACTCGATGACTCGATTCCGTTGGTAGTAGCGCCGTAAGAGGCGCGTTGGGTCCTCTTATTTGGGACAACAAGGGAACGGCGGTCTTGCGCGCCTGCAACCAGCAAACCCATTTTTGTATGGCGGACAGGCGAAAAACCGTGTTTGTTTCACAGAATAGAGATATTCTTTCGCATGCCTCCGCCAAAACATCTCATCTTGCAGGTCCCCGAAACGGATGCCGGAATGCGGTTGGTCACCTGGCTTATTCGCCGGGTCCGTACGCTCTCACGCACGCAAATCCAGCGCCTGATCCATGATGGACAAATCCAGGTGGCAGGTCAACCCGCCCGGGACGACCGGCCCATCCATCCCGGCGATCAAATCGAACTCGACCTCCCGCCCCCCCAGGCCACGTTCCTCCAACCTCAGCCGTTTCCCCTCGATATTTTATATGAGGACGCAGACATCCTGATCGTCAACAAACCTCCGGGTCTGCTCATGCATCCGTCAACCGGCCATCCGGATGGCACCCTGGCCAATGCCCTGATTCAGCTTTGTCCCGATCTGATCATTAATAATGAAATCCGCCCCGGCTTGGTTCACCGCCTGGATCGCGATACGAGCGGGGTATTGGTGGTCGCTAAAAACGCCAGGGCACTCACTATTCTGGCCCGACAATTCAAACAGCGGACGGTTACCAAGGAATACCTGGCTGTGGTGCTGGGTCAACCGGATCCGCCGTCTGATTTGATCGATGTTCCCATCGGACCCGATCCCGCCCATTCGCATCGGATGTCAGCCGCCCCGTCCTCCGGGGGGAAATCCGCCCTGACCCGGTATGTGACCCTCCAGACCAACGGGACCCAATCGCTGCTGCGGGTCCTTCCCGAAACCGGACGGCGTCACCAGATCCGCGTTCACCTGGCCTATCGGGGACACCCCGTGGTAGGAGACCGGGACTATGGCGGCGGAACCTCCGAAACCCAGCCGCCCCCTCCCCGGCAAATGCTACATGCCCACCGGATCCAGTTCCGACACCCGGGCACCAATGCCGTATGCGAGTTTACCGCGCCGCTACCCGTCGACATTTATTTGCGTGTGTTTAACCCGGAAATAGAATAAACATAAATGTCCAGTATGTTTATGAAAGTTAGAGCCTTTTGAGCCGGAGTTGATGGAATGCCCATGACCCTGCAATCGCTGTTCAATGCCATCGATGAATCGGTCTGTTTCTTTGACCGAAACGGTCTGGTTCTCGCCGTCAACGACACCTTTGCCGAACGGGTCGGCCGAAGTGTCGCCGATTGCGTGGGACAATCGATCTACAGCTTCATTCCTCCGGAGGTCGCGGCCGCTCGACGGGTCTTTGTCGAAACCGTTTTGCGGACCCGGCAACCGCTCACGTTTGAGGACGAACGGTATGGGCGCTGGCAGCATCATCGGGTGTGCCCGATTCTGGGGGCGGATGGAACCGTGGAACAATTGGCGGGTTTCGCCCGGGACATCACCGACCGCAAACAGAGCGAAATTGATCTGGCGAATAGTGAGGCCAAGTTTAAAGCCATCGCCAATTACACCGTGAATTGGGAGTCGTGGTTCGGACCGGATGGCAAGTATCTCTGGGTGAATCCCGCGGTTAAGCGGTTAACCGGCTATACGCCGGAAGAAATTCTCGCCCTGCCCGATTTCATAACGACCCTCATCGCGCCCGAGGACCACGCCGCTTTCCTGAAAAAATTCAAAGGGGCCTTGCAGGGGATCAGCGGGGAAGGCTTCGAATTCAGGATCCTTCGAAAAAACGGCACCCAACGCTGGATCAGCGCCGCCTGGCAATCGATCTTTGACGATACCGGACATTCTCTCGGCGTCCGCGCCTCGGGACAGGACATTACGGATCACAAGCAGGCCGATGAATTATTACGCACGATGGCCGATATGCTCGACTTGGCGCCGAATTCCATCACGATTCATGATTTCGAAGGTCGCTTTCTTTACGTCAACCGCAAAACCCTCGACCTTCATGGTTACACCGCCGACGAATTTCAGACGCTCAGTCTCCAGGATCTGGATGTCCCCGAATCCGCCCAGCAGATTGAACCCCGGATGCAATTTCTGGCCGAACAAGGGGAAGCCACCTTTGAAGTCGCGCATTTCAAGAAGGATCGGTCCATCGTGTTCCTGGAAATATTTTCCAAGAAAGTCCTGTGGGCTGGAATTCCCGCCTTGATGAGTATCGCGACGGATATCACCGAGCGGAAGCGCGCCGAGCAATTCAGGAACCTGACCCAGGTTATTCTCGCCATCTTGAACGCGCCGCTCCCGATGGAGGATGCGTTTCGTCGAATCATTGAAATCATCCGCCAGGAAACCGCGACGGATGCCGTCGGTCTTCGTCTCCAGCACGCCGATGATTACCCCTATTTTGTGCAGAAAGGCTTTCCGGCTGATTTTATCAGCACCGAAAATTCCCTGGCCGCCCGCAATCCACAGCGGGGACTTTGTCGGGATGAGAATGGCCAAATCGCTCTGGAATGCACCTGCGGCCTCGTTATTTCGGGAAAAACGGATCCCGCCCATCCGTTCTTCACGCCGGGCGGCAGTTGTTGGATCAACAATACCCATCCGCTATTGGAACTCCCCCAAAATCAGGATCCCCGGTTTCATCCGCGCAACCGATGCGTCCTGGCGGGATATGGTTCGCTCGCGTTGATTCCCATCCGCGCCAAACAGAACATCGTCGGGTTGCTGCAACTGAATGCCCATCGCATCAACGCGTTCACCTTGGATACGCTCCATGCCCTGGAAGGAATCGCCCCCCATATCGGCGAGGCCTTCCTGCGAATCCGGGCCGAGAAGCATCAAGAACAATTGCAGATCGAATTGGCCCAGGCCCGAAAATTGGAATCCGTCGGGCGCCTGGCCGGGGGAGTGGCGCATGACTTCAATAATCTGATCATGGGCATCATGGGCTATACCGAACTCAGCCGGGACGCCCTCGAGCCGAATCACCCCATCCGCCCCTGGCTAGACGAAATCACGAGCGGAGCCCAACGCTCCGCCAATCTCACCCGACAACTCCTCGCTTTTGCCCGTCAGCAAATCATCGCCCCCGAAGTCCTGGACATCAACAGTACCATCGCCGGTATGCTCAAACTTCTCAAGCGCCTCCTCCGGGAGGATATCAATTTGGTCTGGAACCCGGGTCCTGAATCATTGAGGGTCAAGATGGATCCCTCCCAGCTCGATCAAATCCTGGTCAACCTGGCAGTGAATGCCCGCGATGCCATGCCCGGCGTGGGGCAGTTCACCCTGGAAACCCGTGAAACCAACCTCGAGCCGACGCTGATCGCCGAAGCGGAGGATAGTCCGATTGGACCTTTCCTCCAACTGACCGTTAGCGATACCGGTCGGGGAATGGATGCGGAAACCCTGGAACATATCTTTGAGCCCTTTTTTACCACCAAACGCCTGGGAGAAGGAACGGGGCTGGGGCTGGCCACCGTATATGGCATCGTCAAACAAAACAAAGGATTCATCGCCGTATCCAGCCGCCCTCTTGAAGGCACCACGTTTCGTCTCTATCTGCCCTTACATACAGCGGACGAGGGGGCAACGCCATCCCTTACCCCACTCCAGGAGAGCCCTCGCGGACAAGAGACGATCCTGCTGGTCGAAGACGAGGACGCCGTCCGACTCACCGTAGAGCTTTTTCTCAAAACCCTTGGATACTCGGTATTGGTTGCAGCCACTCCGCAGGAAGCCCTGCGCTTCAAAACGGAATACCCCGGGAGAATTCACCTGCTGATCACCGATGTCATCATGCCCATCATGAGTGGGCGCGACCTGGCCCAGCAGTTGATCGAACAGCATCCGGAGATCAAATGTTTATACATGTCGGGATATCCGTCCGATATCATTGCCCGTCAGGGCGTATTGGATCCAAACGTGGCGTTTATCGCCAAGCCGTTTTCTCGTGAGATCCTCGCCTTCAAGATCCGCGAAACCTTGGATCATTGAGAGCCCAACCACCATTTTTCACGCGGAGGACAGAGGCCGAAAAGAAGGCCGCGCGATCAGTCCCGCCTGGGATGCATTACGCGTCCGGCGACCGTTACCCGATACGGATGGTGTGGCGTCCCTGATCGGCCTGGAGCGCAAAATATAAATGCCGAGTATCCGGCGGCAGAAGATCCCCCGCCCGCTCCGCCCATTCGATCGCCAAAACCCCATCCTCTTGCAGGTAGTCTTCAAATCCCAGATGCAACAGCTCATCGGGCGAGCCGATCCGGTAAAGATCCATATGCACGAGCCGGCGCGAACCCCGGTATTCCTGGACCAAGGTGAAGGTCGGACTGGTGATCGGACGCAGGATCCCGAGGGCCCGGGCCAGCCCCTGCACAAAACAGGTTTTTCCCGCCCCCAATTCCCCATGCAACGCCAGAACGGCCCGGACCGGCAGACAGGCGGCCAATTGTTCGGCCACGGCCCAAGTCTCCTCTGGAGTCTTCGTTTCGTAAAGTGTCCCGGCCACGGGAAAATCGGTTTTCATGCGCCGCATCCTGCCGGGATGGCCCTGAGAATTCAAGCTGAATTTTCCGCTCAGGCCGTTTCTCATAAATCATCGCCTAAGAGCGCATCGGCGAATGGCGCCCCCCGGGGTCACCCCTTGTTCTCGCGGCTCGCCAGAGGCTCGCCCTCCAGGGGAGAACTATCCATCTTGCATATATCGACATTTGGAGGGCGAGACTCTGGCGAGCCGTCGGTCTGCGGCCCAATGAGGTCGGGGACCGCCGCACCGCGAAGATCAGGCCGTTTCTCATAATGTATTGTCATCTCTTTCGCGCGTGATACCATTCTCTTCCGTTGTTTCACAGGAGCACACCATGCCGACCCTGCTTTCAAACGATCTTGCCATTCTCAGACCGCTCGGGGAACGTTTGGCCGAAATCGGCCGGCGTTCGATCCAGAAAACAACCGCCGATCTCTGGCGTCAACTGAACCGTCTCGAAAAAATCAGACCCCTGATCTGGATCAACGAAATCCCCTGGCACGAACTGGGTCTTCCCGTCCTCTGTGTCGATCCGTTTGCCCGCAGCCTCGAATGGAATCTGCGAACCCAGCTGTATCAATGGGATCACCTCCCCGGTGATATGGTCATCGATCCCATCCTGTATTGTGAAACCCTCTGCTCGCCCCGCAGTTCCTATGACGGATGGAATCTGGCCTCGGTCGAAAAAGCCCTGCGACCTGAACCCGGCCAGCACGGATCCTCCCAATACCTGCCGATTATCAACAGCGAGGCCGATGTCGATCTACTGGTCACCCCCGAAGTCACGGTCGACCATGCGGAAACCGAGCGTAATTATCAGAAGATGTGCGAGATTTTTGAGGGCATCCTACCCGTCGAAAAACGGGGTATTGTTCACCAGTGGTGTGCCGCTTGGGATGCGCTCGTTCACTGGTACGGCATCGAACAACTTTTTGTCGACATGGTGGACCGGCCCCAGCTGGTCCACCTGATCATCGGCCGGTTTATGCGGGGAATCCTGGACACCCTCGACCGGCAGGAAGACCTGGGCCTGCTCTCCGTCAGTAACGGCAACCACCGCGTCGGGTCCGGAGGATTGGGCATCACCGACCTCCTGCCCTCGCCCGGCTTCAACCCGGCACGCGTGCGACCGTTGGATCAATGGGGCAGTTGCACGGGCCAGATTTTTTCGGAAGTGTCGCCGGATATGCACGAGGAGTTCTGTCTTCAATACGAACGACCGTATCTGGAAAGGTTCGGCCTCAATTGCTACGGCTGTTGCGAACCTTTGCACAACAAGATGAAATTAATGCGAACCCTTCCCCGTTTGCGTCGGATTTCAATGAGTACCTGGATCCATTTGCCCAAAGCCGTCGAGGAAGTCGGGGCTGATTATGTCTTTTCTTACAAACCGAATCCCGCCTACCTGGCCATGGGAAAATGGGATCCCGCCGTGGTTCGTCAGGATTTGAAGCGAGTGCTGGATCAAACCCGCGGATGTCGCGTGGAATTGATCTTGAAGGATGTTTCCACCGTCAACAGCGAACCTGCCCGCCTATGGGACTGGGCACGCATCGCCCGGGAGATGGTCGAGGATTATGCTTAACCCAAAATTCCAGAAATCCATCGAGTGAAAAACGACAAAAAAAAACGCCGGCAATCCAAGGACGCCTTTTATTATGCCTTAGTCTACCCCGGGATCGGGCATTTCCTCCTGCGCCGTTTTGTCACTGGCATTTTATTAGCCGTTTTGGCGACCGGATTCGTGGCCCTCTTCTTTTACGAATTCTGGGTCCAAATTCGATTATTCCTCCGCGAGGCCTCCGAAGCGATCCGCGATGTAAACGCCCCCCTGCCGGAAGTCCATTACGGACGATTACTGGTCTGGATTATCGGTCTGACGCTGGTTTATGCCATGAGTCTCGCCGATGTCTGGCTACGGGTGAAACCCCCTCCCTTGCCCCGCGACGAATGACCCGATCTCACGGAGATTCCAGGAGGTTTCCGGGTTCGGGTAAAATTCAAACCGTCGAGACCCCGGCGTGCAAGACCCAGGCCGCCGCCTCATCGTGCCATTCGGGAAGACTCTGATGCCCGGGTGTGGTCATCAGGCGCAAGGTGATCTCGCACCCTGGATTAAGCTTCTGTCGGGTCGCGGTCAGCGCCACGGCAAAAGCAACGGCCTTACGGGTATCCACGCGTTCGTCCGCATGTCCAATCATAATCCAAATCGCGCGATCAGCCAACGGGCCTACGCCATTGATTAATGCCAGGCGTTGTACCAAAGGATTGGCAGCTTGCCCGGCAAATTCCGACAGGGCGATCAGATCCGTCACGGGACTAAACGCGACCACGGCACAGAAGGTGGGATTGGCAATCGCCGCATGGAAAGCCAGGAATCCACCGCGCGAGGTGCCGGCCACCGCCAAGCGGGAGGGATCTGCCGTCCCGGTGTCGACGAGGTGCTTCACGACGGCGTTCACCCGGTGTTGAAAAACGTCGACGATATCCTCGCCCTGCCGGATGCGCGTCGCCCAACCGGCGAGCTCTTCCGGTTCACCCTCGCGTCGGTCTGCTCCATGGCAGGGCAAATCCAGCGAGACGACGTTCCAGCCCTGCGCATACAGAAGCCGGCCTATCCG
This sequence comes from uncultured bacterium, assembly GCA_903824675.1. GTDB lineage: Bacteria > Verrucomicrobiota > Kiritimatiellia > CAIKKV01 > CAIJXV01 > CAIJXV01. The sequence continues at coordinate 34,792 of CAIJXV010000072.1, read as the reverse complement.
GCAATAGGGCTCGACCGAAAGCGTATGAAATCCGGTTGAAGCCAAGAGCAGAAGCGTCGGCGCAGGAGCGCCGGCGTGAAAGGGGAGATGGTCGTAAGCGATTCCCATCGCGGTTTTTTCAGCTTGAATCTGCACGGCTGCCCTTTCCCGGTTGATCAGGTCGGGACAAATTATCCAGTCGTGCCCCAAAGCACAAGCCACCATCCGACGGGACAGTCAAGCCGGATCCCGCCTGGGAGAGAAGCCTTTTATTTCAAAATGAAAATCGTGCCCGGGACAGCCAGGCTTTCGTAGCAGCCCATATCCGCGCCACCGCCGATCCGTCGCGGTCGGTCGTCCAGGTCCAGGGCGGTTGCCATCCACGCCTCGAGGAGGGCTGCGTTAATGCAGGGGCTCCCGCCGACCAGCCGGAAATTCCCCGCCGGGTCATTTTCAAACCGGGGATTTTCGCTAAAGTTGCCGGTTCCGGAGACGGGGTTTTGCGAATCGCAGTAGGTTACGGAGGTGCAGTTGGTGATTCCGCCGTTGGCATTGCCCCAGGCGATGGAATTGAGCACGGAAACGCTGCCAACGTTATTTGTGATGCCCCACCCCAGATTATTGGCAAACGTGCAGTTTCCAATGGCCACGGTGCCGGCAGTGACCCGCACCGCATCGTTGGATTGCGCGAACACCAGGCAGTTGGTGAGGTTCAGCGCGCCGGAGCCGGTTTTCAGGAAGCCGGGTCCTGAATTGGATGACAAGGTGGTGTAATTAAATGCGGCACTACCCGAATCGACTTGAATGGTCGCCGCACCCAAAGAATTCGTGTTCTGGCGGATGTCGCATTTGCTGACGGTGGCCGCGCCACCCGACAAATACAGGGCTCCTCCGCTGTATCCTCGAGTTGCAACATTTCCGTTAAAGGTGCAGTTGGACAGGATTAGCGGCGATACCCCGCTGGCACAAAGACCGCCGCCATAGTCGGTCGAATTGGTCGCGAACAGGCAATTGGTGAAGATGGCGCTGGAGCCGCTGACATAAACTCCTCCACCGAACGACGGATTGGCACTACCCAGAGAGTTGCGCCGGAAAGAGACGTTGCGCACTGTCAGTACGACATTTTCGGCATACAGGCCACCGCCGAACTTGTAATAGGAATCGGTGTTGTATTGGCCGGCGACATCGCTGTCGACCAACGAAAGGGTGCCGTTGAAAGCGTATATTCCACCGCCCTTGTCGCCCGTGTATTCCGCACCGGCGTTGAGGCGATTACGGACGATTGTACAATTGGTGATCGTGGTCTGACAGCCGCTTAAATAAAAACCGGCGCCGACCTTGTTATAGGCATACCCGTTGGTCACCGTCAGCTGTTCAAAACGGAGAATCCCCTTGGAGGTCGCCTCGAATATTCGATTACTGCCCGAGCCGTCGATGATGGTGTCCGTACGATTGGTTCCCCGGAAAGTGAGGTTGTTATCCGCAAGAACGAGCGGGAAGGCTTCGCCGCTATTCGTGTTGTAGGTGCCTGAAGCGATATTAATGATGCTGGCATCAATGGCCTTACCCACGGCGGCGGTCATCGTCTTGAGCGGCGAAGTCCAACTCCATCCATTATTGGTGTCATTGCCGGTATTGACGCTGACATACAACACCGCATTCGACAGGTTATCGCCCCCACCCCCGCCGTTCGCCTCATAGTGGTAACCGAGATCGACAACTCCGGAATCAAGTGTTCCAGCGGCGCGGGTGCTGCGCGTGTCTAGACCGTAAACCGAGGCTGGGGCGCTTCCCGTATCAAGGCAGGGGCTGCCATCGCCGAGATAGAAGCCGGAGGTGAACAGCGGATCCGCCACTTGATTGCTGGCGCCGGTCTGAACTTCCTGGGAGTCCGAATAAGTGACCGTGAAGGTGAGACTGGTGTTCCGGATTCCGCCGACGGAGTTATTCCAGAAAATCGAATCCCGAATGGTGACATTGCCGCTGGAATTGGTCAGCCCCCAGCCGGCATGCCCGGCCGAGGTCACATTTTGAACATAGGTTATGCCCGATACCACATAAATACCGTGCCCGGGCTGATTGTTAACCAGGCAGTTGGTGAGTGCGAGCACACTGGCGGCTCCGGTTTGTTGGATGCCGCGCGCGGCGCCGGAGGCGATCACCGTATCCTTGAAAAGAGCATAGGTTACCCCATTCAGGTCCACATCGGTTCCCAGGTTTCCACTCGGTGCATTATTCTGAATCCGACAGTTCAGGATGTTCGCGCGGAGCCCGGCACCGGCCAACGCCAGCGCACTGCCAGTCCCGGTCTTGACACTCTGGCCGACAAAGGTGCAGTTGGTCAGCGTCAGCGGGGTGGTTCCGGTCGCGTAGATCGCTCCACCCAGGTGCCCTCCATTATTGACGGTCATGCCGTTGGTCGCGAACGTGCACCCTTCAATCCAGGCGCTTCCACCATTCAAATAAACCGCTCCGCCAGCGCAGGCGTTGTTGCCTTCGAGCGAATTGTTCCGGAACAGGGTGTTTTTCAGAATGACTTGGGTACCGTTGGCATACAGCCCCCCGCCGGAGCGGGCATGATTGATGGCATTGAAATTGCGGTCCACAATGCTGTCAACCAGCGTCAGCGCACCCTGGGTGATATAGACACCTTGCCCCCAAGTGTTTACATCGGAAGTAGTGTATATCCGGTTACCAAAAACAATGCAGTTAGTGATCATCGTCTGGCAGGAGAGCACGTAGAGGCCTCCGCCATCCGCCAATCGGGCATAACCGGAGGAATAGCCATTGGTGATGGACAGGCCCTCGAGCCATAACCGTCCCCGACTGAATGACAACAGGCCGCGCTTGGCGACCGCCGAGCCGCCGACGTCAATAACCGTTGTGGTGCGATTCGTTCCGATCAAGCTGATGTTGTTGTCCTGAATCGTGAGGGGGAAGACCTCGCCAAGGGCCGTGTTATAAATGCCGGTCGAAATGTAGATCGTGGTCCCATCGATGGCCCGGCCAAGCGCGGCGGTGATGGTTTTCAATGCGCTGCTTCCCGAACTCCAGCCGTTGGTGGCGTCGTTGCCGTAAATGGCATCGACATAAAGCACGCGGTTGGTCAGATTTTCGACAAATGCGACGGGGTAGTGGTATCCCAGATCCACACCGGATGCATCGGCATCTGCTGTGCCGTCGGTTCGCGTTGTCCGAGTGTTCAAACCACGGGTGACAGCGGTGACACTGCCGAAATCGCGACAGGGGCTGTCGGCGGTTTGGGTGGGCAGGCCGTTCAGGGAGAGATAATAGCCACCGAAAAAGAGCGGATCGGAACTGATGTTATTCGCGCCCGCCGTCGAATGGTCTTCCTGTGCGCAGGAGTTATTCATGGTCAAGCGGTTGGTTAGAACGCCACCCAGACCATTGGCCCAAAGAATTGAATCGAGAATTGTGATCGAGCCGCCGTTGGTGACCCCCCACCCCCCGGAATCGGCAATGGTGCAGTTGACCAGGGAAACGCTTCCCGTGGTGGCATAGATTCCATGACTCGGTTGGGCGGCGATGAGGCAGTTGGTCATGACGAGCGAGCCATTCACATCCATATAGATGCCATATTTACCGCCATTTGCGACAACCGTATGGTCGAGGTTCACCTTGCTGGTCGTATTGATGTAGATGTCCTCGGCACCGAATCCGTAGGAGGTGTTGAGCAGATAGAAGTTATTGCGGATGGAACAGTCCACGATGCGCGTGGTCTGACCATTGCCGGTCAGCGTGATCGCGCTGCCGCGCAGATCGGATACCCCGTACGTGAAGGTGCAATTAGTGATGATCAAGTTCGGGGAAGCATTGGCATATATTCCCCCGCCGCTTCCTTGAGCGCCTTGTCGATATACGCCGTTGGAGACGAAGCTACACCCTTCAATCCAAGAGTTGGTACAAGCGGCCAGATAAAGACCGCCTCCTTGGGCTGAATTTCCCACCACCGTGTTGCCAATAAATCGACAATTGATACTGGTGACAGCCCCCCCCGAGACGGACACGGCACCGCCATATTGGCTGTACCCCTCAATATCTAGATTGTTTTGAAACAGGCAATTCTGAAGAACCAGCGAACCTTTGCTGGCATAAATGCCCGTCCCGTATTGACCCGAATCGCTGGCGGCGTTGGATTGATTGTCGCGGATCGAACAGTTGGTGAATGTGCTCTTGCAGTTATTGAGATGGAGGGTGAAGCCGAGGGTGATGCTCCCATCCCGCGCGAACCCATTCGTAAAGGTCAGGCTGTCGAATTTCAGCAACGAATTGGTCGCTGCGAGGAGTTTGATGTTGCCCGCGGAGCGATAGATCACGGTGGGGTCATTAGTCGTTGTGGTTGTTCCACTTCCCGTACAACCGCCCTGAAACGTCAGATTCACCGCGCTGTTGGCGTTGATCGGGGTTGAAACGGCATATCGCCCGGTCCGGATATAGATGGTACTGGCTTCGGCCAAGCAGGCATTGACGGCGTCCTGAATAGTGCTGTAGGCGCTGGACCAGTCGGCTCCGTCATAGGGGGCGGCTCCGGTCGGCGTCACGTATTTCGTCGCCGCCCAGGCGGAGGACGTCCATCCGGCAACGCCCCATATAACGGCTAATCCCATGGTGAACGCGCTTCGCATCCGGTTTTTCATTAAGCCATCCTCCTACTCGTGGATCAAATTGTAATGAATAAGCTACTCCGTTAAATGTTCGGACTTATTTCATAATTCAATTAATACTTTACCACAGTAAAAATAAACTGTATATGACGCAATTCAGAGAAATCTTTCACAATTCAGAGATCTCATGAATGATCCCAATCCCGTCCACATCGTCTATGTCCGTAAAGAGCCGGAAGAAGGCAAGTCCGTCGTGGGGGGGCCCTGCCTCATTTTACTGGTCAAGGGGTACGCCTATTGTCGCCTTCTCGGCGCAGACGGAACGCTGTATTTCAATGATGATGGCAAGACGCCTGCTCTTTTCCTGGGAGCGCCGGGAATGGTCATCCATTTCAAAACGACGAAAGATCGTGAGAATGGGTATATTGAGTTCAATGCGGATATTGTGCGCAAGGGGCGTCCGGGCTTTGTAGAACTCAAGGAGGGGGATTATTGGATCGAAGTGCCTTGCGCCTTGACGTTGTCGGCAAGCGAGACCTCTTTTTTACAAGATGAGTTCGAAATGCTACAGAAAGCCTGGGCCGTTCCGATCCCCCTTAACCTGTTCAAGATCAAGGCCGGAATCATCGGACTGCTGCGACTGTTCATCGAGCGTTCGGAACCCACCTGGACCGAAGGGTTATCCCCGGCGCAGAAACTGCGGCGGCTGATCGATGAGGACACCCAATTCACCTGTAGCCTGGCCGTGCTGAGCCGGCAATGCGGCTTTTCGAGCGATCATATGCGCAAACTTTTCCGGGAACGCTATCACATTTCGCCCCAGGCTTATCGCCATCGACAACGCATGGGCCGCGCCATGGACCTGATGGTGTCATCCGAATCATCTCTGCCTCAAATCGCGACTAAAACGGGATTTCACCATGTCACCCATTTCTGCACTTCCTTTAAAAAGGCCTTTCATATGACGCCGTCGCAGGGTCTCAAACGATTTCGGCGGCAATCGCAATCAACGCAGGGCTCCCGAAAATAATCGGTATTCCAGGGCGTGGCCGGATACGCGAATGGGGTGACATTTTAATCCGGTTACCAGACCGGTCGATGACCACCCGTATTCCAACCGAATCGGGATAGATGTTCAGCATGTTTTAAAACTCAGACTATAGAGATTGGCATCTCGCATCGCAAATCGAAGGCGCACCGTTTGGCCGGCCAGACGGCTGACATCGGCCCCCTGCTTCCAAACCACGATCCGCGCGATTTCATCACCGATGAGGTCTTGAGCATCATCGAAAGTATACCCGGCAATCGGTTTGCCATCCGTGTCCTGGAATTCGATACGGACGCTGCCCGCCGCACTCGTGCGATAGTTAATCTCCAACGCGTTCCCGGCGAAAATGAAGGGTTGGGTGATCATTTCACCGCCGGCCCATGGCGCGGTGACCGAGGCGAAACCGTCGGTGCGCAATACCAGTCGTTCGATGTGCCAGGAATCCTGAACATAATGACGATTTACAAAAAACATCATCCGGTCCGTACCGCAAGGCAGGAGGCCGGAAAGAGGGTAATTGGTGCGCGAGATCCAGTTCGACGCTCCTGGTCCGGGGAAGATGAAAGCCTCCATAAACACGCGATCGTACTGCGTTGAACCGGCGCGGCTGGTTAACAAAACGGCATCAGAGCAGTCGTTGCCGAAGAAATCGCCGGTGGGGCTCATTTTCAACCCGATGGCCTTGACCTGCTCATCGGTCACCACCCGCCGGCCTTCCATGAATCGGGCGGCCAGGGCCACATAGAGTTGCGGGGCACGGAAATAAGGGGTGGTATTGTTCAGGTAAAACTGCTCGCGCGGCGTATCGCCATAGGTCATCGGCAGGGGATCCGTCCAGTGAAGCAGATCTTTCGAGGTTGTGCGGGCCACCGTGCGATAACCGTCATACCAGCGATAATAGAGCAAATATTGCTGCTCGGACTCGCTCCAAAACAGGGCATTGTCCCCGTCAAAGCAGTTACGGAGATGGCTGACGAGTTCCGGCTGTGGATCGAGTTTGCGAAAAGTGAATCCATCCGTCGAAGTCCAAAAAATCAATCGCTGGGGGCCCCGCTGATCGGCAAAAACCGCCTGGTTCTCGCCCTCGTTTTTGACCGGCTCACTGGTCACGCCTTTGATTCGTTCAGATTCAGGAACGCCGGGACGGCTGTCGAGCCAGGGAGAGAGCATCAGGGGCTGCCCCGCCTCATCGGCGATGATGTTGGTATCCCGCCGCCCGCCCTGCCCGACCCGTCCCAACGTCGGCTTGGTCCAGGAGATGCCGTCCTCGCTGACCGCCACGCAAAGAACCGCACGCATCTCGCCCGGGTTGAGTGACAAGCCGCGATAATACATCCGGTAACCGCCGCCGTAAGGGAATACGCTCATGCCCAGGTTAGCCGCGCCTTCCCACGGCCGGTCGATTCGAATCGCCACCCCGCCCGAGACCGGTTCGTGCAATTTCAAAACCGTATTCTCCAAACGGTCAATCAAACCCCGGTCGACAAACAACTGCCTGGTATCCGCAATGTTCAACGGCTGTTTCATCCTGGCTCCTGTCTATTCCCTCCCCACTGAAAGATCGGGCAACCGACCACGTCCCGGGGTTGACGCGCAATAAAAGTTAAGCAGATTTACCTTTGAATGAATAACTTTAATTCCGGACCCGATCCTTGCCATCAGACAAAACTGGCTATTTCAACCCTCTTTATGGTAGGTTTCGGCTCTTGGACATCATCCTACTGGAAAGATATTCCTGAATATGGAACTCAGCATCACGAATTTGTCATTGGACGGGGTTCGACTTATCCGGCCGGTTTATCATGGAGATCAACGCGGATATTTTCTGGAGACCCATCACAGCCGCAAATACGCTGAACTCGGACTGACGGAAACGTTTGTGCAGGACAATCACTCCCGATCGGTTGGCGGCACCCTGCGGGGTCTGCACTTCCAACTGCACCACCCGCAGGCCAAGCTGGTCATGGTGACCCGGGGGGCCATTTGGGATGTCGCCGTCGATATCCGCCGGGGGTCCCCCACGTTCGGGAAATGGGTGGGCGATGAATTGACCGATGAAAATCATGCCCAGCTGTTTATTCCCCGGGGATTCGCCCACGGGTTTTGTGTTTTGAGTGAAACGGCCGATGTCCTGTATAAATGTACCGATTATTACGACCCGACAGACGATCACGGCCTGCTTTGGTCGGATCCGGAGTTGGCCATCGCCTGGCCGGTTTCGAATCCGTTGGTTTCCGGCAAGGATATCCGTCAGCCGCGACTGTGCGACGTGGCGGCAGATCAATTGCCGGCTTATGGAGATCGATAGCGTGCGTATCGGAATTTTCGGCGGGACCTTTAATCCGGTGCATCTGGGACATTTGATTGTGGCTCAGGACGCCTGTGACCAATTCGAATTGAACCGGGTCCTTTTTGTTCCCTGTGCCGTTCCGCCCCATAAAACCACCGGCAACCTGGCGGAGAATCCGCACCGTTTGCGGATGTTGGAAGCCTGTCTCGAAGGCGATCCACATTTCGAATTCTCGGATATTGAAATCGAGCGGGGCGGCGTCTCCTATACCATCGATACCGTCCGGGCCTTACGCCAACAGGATCCCTCGGCGGAATGGTTTCTGATTCTCGGATCGGATTCCCTCATGGACCTTCATTCCTGGCGCCAGGCGGAGGCGATTCTGAAAGAGGTGCAGATCGGCACCCTGATCCGGCCGGGAACGCCCCTCCCGACGTCCGAAGCTTTACGTTTACCGGCGCCCTGGCCGGAACGGTTGCTCGGAAATGTGCGCGTGGGACATCAGGTTGAGATTTCATCCGGTGATATTCGCCGCCGATGCGCCGAAGGGTTGAGCATCCGGTATCTCGTCCATCCTGCCGTGGAAATGTATATTGCGGAACATGGTCTTTATGTGAAATAGTGGAAGGACCCGGCGGGATGTGCCGCCGGGTAAATTCCCGCCGTCCAAGGAGAGAGCTGATGCCCCCTAAAAAAACAACCGCGCGCCGCCCCGCCCCCCCGCCGCCCCCACCCCAACCCGCTTCCGCCCGCCTGGCCGCCCAAGCCCGTGCCGCCCTGGAAGACCGCAAAGGCGAGAACCTGAAGGTTCTCGATGTACGAGCCTTTTCCACCCTGGCCGATTACATGGTCCTGGTTTCGGGCAGCAGCGCCCCGCACCTAAAGGCCCTGGCGAATGAAGTCATCCGCGCCTTGAAAGACGAGGGGCATTACTGTTATCGCAAGTCCGGCCTACCCGACGACGGCTGGCTGGTGCTCGATTACGTCGATATCGTCATCCATATTTTTCGAACGGACCTGCGAAGCTATTATGCCTTGGAAGAGCTGTGGGTGGATGCTGTGCCGATGGAATGATCCCTTCTTCCACGATCATCTCATCCCCATCCGCTTCCTGAAGTCGCAATAGTTGTCGGGCCAGGGCCTGTCGTGCCGTTTCCGGGTTGGCAGGGTCGTTCGAATCCCATCCCGTCAGATCATCCCCATTCATGAGCGCGGTCAGGAGGGTCCACTCCTGCAGTCGCTCCATCCGGGCCATAGCCTTCATTTCGCTCTGCCGGACCGTCCATTGGGACCAATTCCACCAACCCGCACCTGCCAGTAAAATCACCAGAGCGGCGGCCCATGCCGGGAACACGACTAAGGGAAGAGACGCGCGGCGCGGAATAGCGAGGGGCGGGAACTGGGCGGGGTTCAGCTCCGGAGTTGCCCGGGGGGCCAACTCGATGGCGGACAGACGGCTCAAATCGGCCTGCCACTGGCGGCAGACGGGACAGGCCGCCAGGTGGCGATGAAGCCGATGCGCCCGCCAGGATCCGATTTCACCGCTCGTCTCCAACAATAGCGCCTGTTGGGCTCGGTTACAGTTCATGATGAAAACTCCTCATGGACGTTTCCGTCCGCAATCCTACCCGCAGTTTTTCCACCGCATATTGCATCCGGGCCAGGGCGGTATTGATGGACACCCCCTGAAGCCGGGCAATTTCGCGAAAGGGCAGTTCGCCCTCCGTCCGCAACAGGAAAACCTCCCGTTGCGCGGCCGGCAAGCCGGTCAACAACCCGTCGATGATCCGGCCGAGATCCTGACTCGCCGCCGCCGCTGCGGGGTCGGGCTCGGTGGCCGCCAGCCGATCCTGCGCGGTCGATCCTTCATCCCCTGCCAAGGGTTGGTCCAACGATGTCCATCGGCTTGCCTCGCGACCCCGATCGATCATCAGGTTATGGCAGATCCGGTACAACCAGGCCCGAAAATGACCGGCCCGATAGCGCGGCAGATGGCGAATCGCGCGGAACCAGGTTTCCTGGAAGATTTCATCGGCATCGCCCCGTCCTTCCGTCATCCGGGCGATATAGGCATAAAGGGCCTTCCGATACCGATCAAATAAGACCGCCAAGGAGGATCCATCGCCGGCACGATACGCCTCAAGCAATTCGGCATCGGTCGGAACATCCGGTATGCGGTCCTGAGTCACTGACCATCCCCTTATGTGCGCCTGTATGTTAAACGGAGGCGGGGTCGATTTTATTGTAAATCCAGATGGCCGCCGTGGCCAGGGTCTCGCCGCAAAACCGGGCGGCGACCCAACTTTCCCGGGCCAGGGTGGTGCCCAGGTCGAGCAGACTGGCGGGCCCCACGGCGACCAGCCAGAGGGCCAGGCCCAGGGCATTAAGCCAGAAGATGAACGTATAGGAAAAGAGGTGTCCGACTTTCTGGATATCGGATTGGTGATCCAACAAGGCACTAACGGTAAACGTGACATGGAAACCCCACGTCAATCCGACCGCAGCCAACCAGACCGGTCGCCAAGACGTCAGATCGGTGAAAATAGAACCGATTCCGTAGGCCAGCACGACGAGGATCGTATAAAACGGAAAAAAATAGGGAGCCAAAACAATCAAGGTGTTGGGGTTTTCGATTCTCACACTGCCGCCCTGACGGGAGACGCGAAGTTGGGAAACCCGCCGGCCATGTAATAAACCCCAAAGCGCATGAGACAGCTCATGGGCCAGAACATAAGCCCGCAGGGGTCGGGGAAGGGCAATATAGAAAAATAGCCAAAGAAAAAAACCGCCCGCCATCAGGAGGCCGGTGGGTGAAATCAGCCAGGACGAAGCCGGATCCGCAGCCTGGACCAGGATCCCCAAGGTCCGCACGGCGGCGAAACAACAGGGGATCAGCAACCCTCCCAAAAAGAACCGGACCCACCGCATAGTTTCCTTTCCGCCAAAAACCCGTTGACTTCAGCGCATTTCCCGCTATTATTACGGGTTTTCAGAGGTCTGCAAGCAGCATTTAGCAAGCGAGGGATGATATGCCGAAGATTTTAAGCGCGGTGAAGCGTGCGCGTCAGGCGGACGAGAATCGTATTCGTAACCGCAAGGAAAAAGCCAGTTTGTTGACGCAACGTCGGGCGTTTTTGGCTGATTTCGAATCCAAAGACAAACCGAAAGCCTTTGAATCGTTCAAGGCTTATTGCTCCTTCCTCGATAAGGCGGCCAAAAAGGGGATCATCAAGAAAAACACGGCGGATCGGAAAAAGGCCCGCGCCTCGCAGTGGTTGAAAAAAATCGGGTGATCTCGGACGAGTGAATGGACGGCCGGTGCTGCGGAAGAATCCGCGGATACCGGCCGTTTTGCTTTACCAAGCTTCAACTACGGTTTCGACAATTCGATGGGCCATGTCGCGGGCGGCCTGAGGCAGGGCTTGTTGCCGGGCCGTGGCGATGTCCCCGCTGAAATCAAAAGTGCTTTCGCCCCGGATTTTAACATCCGCCATCAGAACTTTTCCATCACGCCCGCGCACCGTCATCACGGCATCCATCAAGGTCCGGTATTCCGTAGCGGTGGTGGTCCGGTTCGGATTATAGCGGAGCGGTTGGAGCAGATAGCGTTGAAGGGTGACTTCGACAATGAGGTCGGACGCCTCACGCTCGGCGACCCGCAAGGTGCCATCCCGTTGGAATTCTTCGATCGTCGCCGCGGTGGTCTTGGTTTCCAACTGGGGATATCCCGCCTGATTAACAAAAACCGGAACGAAAACGGTCTTGAGCCGCGGGTCCAGCGTACTGCCCAACCGATAGGCACGGCATCCGCTTAACAGGAGCGGGAGGGTGAGGGCCAAGGCCAGGAGAAAAAAACGGCAGAGGTTAAGGGGCGATTTTTTCATGGGTATTTGTTCCTGTGAGCTGTTCCAATTCGGCAATGCGGCTTCGCGCAACAGACACCCGGTCACCATCCGGGAACCGGCGGACATAATTGCGATAGGCGATCAGCGCGGAGGCGGGGCGGGGGGGATGGGATTGCCGGTCATAAAAGAATCCTTCTTGAAAAATGAAGTCGGCCAGGCGTTTCTCGACGATTTTCTGCAACTTCCGCGCCTCGGGAGCCTGAACGGCGTTGGGATAAGTACGCAAAAATCGGGCGATGGCGGTGCGGGCACTTTGGAACCGGATTTCATCCTGGGGCGATAGATCCGCACACAAGGTGTAAAGATTAAAAGCTTCCCGATAGGCGGATTCCTCGAGGCGCGGCGAATGGGGATAGCGGTTTTGCAACGACTGGTAATTCAAGATGGCCAGATCGTAATCCTTATCTTTTTCGGCGATCAATCCGGCTTGAAAAAGCGCTTCCGGCGCGATCGCCGCCGACGGACCGTTTTTGACGACGGATTCGAGCATCTCGCGATCTCGTCGTTTTAAACCGATCTGAAATTGCCGTTCCAGAACTTCCAAGTGCGGATATTGGCCGACGTACCGATCGATGAGGTATTGATATTCAGCGAAGGCCGTGGAGGGCTTGTTCCGTTTTTCCATCAGGCGGGCGAGCGCGAGTTGAGCTTCGGGCGCCTCCGGTGAATCCGGCCAGGCATAGACCAGTGCCAGGAAGGCCCGGCTGGCGCGGATGGTGTGGTTCCCCGCGGCGAGAGTGCGAGCCCATTCGATCTGGGCGGCCGGCGTTTTGCGGGCAGGCCGGTGAAAAAGCGTAATCCCCCGCCGGGCCTTCGGCTTTTCGGGGATCGGCGTCGCCTGAAAAGCATCCGTTTGTTCCGGCGCGGAGGTCGGCATATAGGCCGCCACGGGGAAAACGGGCATCAACAAGCCCAACAATAAACACGTCCGAAATGTTCGATAAACAGCGCGCATGCCCCATACACTAGGCGGCAGAGGGGCGGGGGTCAACATTTTTCAGTAAGGGGTGGAGGTTTTTGGGAATGAATATGGCCGAGATTCGGCCGGCCCGAGGTCAATGGGTTGACCGGGGCTCCCCACTCGTGACGCAGGTTGAGCAGTTTGATGCCCCGGTCGATCGTATGCCGGAAAATCAGTTCCATATCGTTGAGATGGGGCTGGCTCAAGTTGATCGCAAAAAGACCTTGCAGATGGGCCAGATGGTGAATGAAATGGTCGCCCCGTCCGCAATAATGCATGGCGCCCCCGCCGAATTCGGTTAGGAGTTGCTGGTCATAGGGAACGGAGAACTCGGCGACCATGTCGGGCGAGAGATTCATGGCCGAATCGTTTCGGAGCATAATATGACCGCGATGCCATAAACCCCAGTGGGGCGCATAGGCCGAGGAGGCCGGGGTATCGACCATTCGATCCCATTCGCGCAGAAACCGGATATAGGTTTCCGTGATCAATTGGAGAAAAGCTTTAACGAGATCGGGCTGATCGACCAGTTCGACAAAGAGGTCGGAGCCCCAAAGCAGATCGCAGACATCCAGCGGACCCTGCAAGTCGGGGTGATAAATATGAATATATTTTGAAATCTTGGGGTACCCGGCGAAAATCTGTTTATAAAAGGATCCCATCTGCAGGCATCGATCCCCATACCCGTTGTGGAGATCGGGCCCGCCGACGTCGAGCAGGCGCCGAATCGTTGTTGCGCCGCCGGGTAAAAACCGGGAGGTGGGCAAAGTATTCAGGGCGGGATCCATGATGAACATTTCGGCGCCAAAGAGGGATGGCAACAATCCGGTCCCGTAATTGGCCCGGACATTGAGAACCCAACCGGCCGTTTCAGAAAGCAGGCTGGAAACGACGGATAATTGCTGGAGGGCCATCTGGTCGAAATCGTCCAAGGCCGCATTGACGGTGTAGGGCGGCCACTCCACCGCCGGGGGTGCAGCCGGTACCCGCGTGGCCGTGAAAGGGGTGGAGACGGAGTGCTCCCCCTCCCAGAAATCGAGCCATTGCCGGCATACGTCTTCCTCCGTCTGAGGGCAAATACGCTGTTCCAGATCGTCCAAATACGGCGTTAAGTTCATGACCCCTATTACAGATCGATCAACAGCATATCCGCCACATCCAAAGGCAGGGTGACCACCAGATTGCCGTTCTCGATTTTAGAGTCGACCCGGGGTAGTTCCACCGAACGGATTTGAGACACCTTCTTGACCCCGGCAATGGTAACGGTCAATTGAGGAACCGCGGCTCCGCTGTAGTTGATCAGCGACACCGCCAGGCGTTTCGCCGGCTTCACCGTGTCGATACAGGTGCTCTCCACCAGCGTTTCACTGCACACCACGGGCCGCACAAAGTCGGCCGGCAGGAAATCGGCCGTCAGAGCGCGCCGCAAAACAGGATCCATCGCCGTGGGCAGAAAATGCGTAAAACTCGCATCCACACTCCCGCGATCGACCGGGCGCAACGGCAGGGCTTGTCGCAAATAGTCCTGGCCGGGCAGGAAACCGAACAAGACCGCCTTGCCCTTGCCATGCGTCTTCTCAATCACCGCCGGTTTTCCGTCGTTAAACACACCGACCACCCGACCGTCAGCCACGGTCAAGTTCTGTTTCCAGGCGATGATCCCCACATTGGTAACCGCGCGTTCCCCTTCGCCCCAGGACGCCGTGGCAAACGGTTTGTAACGCGGCAGATCCTGCTTGGTTAAGAAAGGCTTGTTCTCCTCCAAAATGTAATCGAGGAATTTCGGATCCCGGGTCAACTGCTGGGTCTTAACCCCATACAATGCGCTCACTTCAGGATTCGCCTGATTGAACTCATTCAAGAACCCGCCGCCCGCCAGGGCCACCACCGTACCGCCCGCCTCGATCCATTGGGTCAAGGCCGTCACGGCCTTGGAATGGAGCCACTGCTCGGTGACATAGATGACCTTGTAATCCTTCGCCAATCCGTCAATCACGTCGTCTTCGCTCAGGAAATCGACCGGCACTTGCGCATGCCGCAAGGCATAATAGATCGCTTTGCGCTCGTTATTGTGCAGGGCCAGCGTGGTGTTATTGGCGTCGATCATAATATCATCCACGCTCGACAGCAGCAGTCCCACCTTCGCCGGGCGGACCTGTCCGTCCATCACATAATCCTCGAAGAGCCCCGCCGCATGAGTGCAATCGCTGATCGCGCGCCACATTCCCAGATCCCGGGTGGCCACGTAGTTTTCCGTGCCGGCCACCGCCATGGGCGAGGCACAGAAATAATTGATCATCTTCGCCCCCTGCGCTACACAGGTATAGAACGAACGCCGGAAATCCGCCGGCGTATTACCCGGACTGTGGGGCATGACATACATGTGAATCGGCATCCGGTGATATTTGGCGCCGGCCCGGAATGCCGAGGTCAAATAGCCGATCACCTGGACACTGAATTCGGGCACCTGCCAGACATAATCTTCCGCCCAGGGCATGGTCATGGCCTTCAGCTTGAACGGCCGGATGTAATTCATTTCGCTGACCAGATAGTTGGAATGCGGCGAGTAGTTCGCTCCCGTGCGAATCCCCTTGGCCGCAAAGGCCGCCGATCCCGCGATATAGGGCTGGGCCCCATTTTCAATCGCGCAGAGGGTTGAGTAATAGAAAAGGGGATGATTGCGGTCAGTCGTGTAAACCGCCGTCGCCGCATCCGGCACCTTCCGCGCAGCCAACCAGGCTTGGAATGTGGCGGCGTCGGGTTTGGCGGCGGGCAAATGGGTTTCATCGCCGTAGCTGATTACATAGGTATCATCGAATTTTCCAGAGGCCAGCGCCTTGGAGATGGCCGCCGGATTCATGTCGCGCCAATGGCAGAAGATGCCGCGCTTTTTGCCCTCTTGCCCAACCATGGTGTTGTCTCCCAGGGCCGTGGTCAATTCCCGGGCGATCGAATTATTCAATCCCCCCCACCCCATGATATTGTAAATCAGGAAACGCTTGGCCACGGGACCTTTCTTCGGAAATTTCGACACTTCACTTTTCAGCCAGGTCAACGATTCATCGACCGTCGCAATCTCCGGCAACCAATATCGCTCTTTTAATTCCTTGGCCAGATTCGCATTCGGCGCCAGGTTGCCGGGCATTTCAAAATTGGCCCCGCCGTTCACATCCATCTTCTTCACCGTTTTCAATCCGCCCTTGCCGTCCGGTACGGCAAATTCCAGTCCCAGCTTTTGCGGCGCCTTAAAACCCCAGGTTGAATCGTTCATGGCATCGATTAAGTGCCCCAGCGGCACCCAGCCGGATTGATCGCCCGGTTGAAGCTGTTGATTGTCCGGAACCGTCTTCATCAGGGCGGCATCAAGTCGGGGAGCCCTGTTTTTAGCGGCCACCGCGAAGGCCCGCGGCCCGGTCAATTCGTACGGCCGATCGGTCTGTGCGTACCCGTTTTTCAGGATCTTGATGGACGGCCAGTCCCGCAAATGAACACTGTAGGGCGAATGCTGGCCATTTGCATCCGGAACCAGGTCGGGCGCCATCGGCTTGTCGCCGAGATTTTTGACGCGGACAAACAAATCGCCATCCTGCACCAGCCAGCCGTCCATTTCCAAATAGGTCCGCCCCTGCTTCCGCTGGGCCTCGCGCCCCGCCTTGTCATCGGTCAGGCAAATCAAATCCACATTTCGTCGCGCCGCCTGGGCTCGAGGGGTCTTCCCTTCCATTTGCGAAGCGGCGACCAGGCGGATAACCGCTTCACCGGCCGCGAGTTTTACGGTCCCCTTCTCCTGCCAGACGATATTGTCGGTCGCGCCCCAGAAAAAACGTTGCATCGGTTTGCGGCGCGCGTTTTCATCGCCTGAACAACCCCAAATCTTGGGATCCGTCAGCCGACCAAAGGTGTCCTGGTAAACCGTTTTGCCCTTCTGTACGATTTCCACGCGAAACTCAGCTGAAAAATCATAGGGCTGTTCGTAACGGGACAGCACTTCGAATTCCCCGGCGCGGGGAATCGTCACCGTCTGCTCGGCGACCGCCTCTTTGCCTTTTTCCATTTGTTCCGGGGCCCCGAGACAGGCCATGCGCGACAGAAAGGTCAGGGCGAAGGTGGACGCGAAATAATTTTCCCGATAGGGCACCACGGACCAGCCGTCTTTAACAACTGTGAAATCCTCGGCTTCCGCGATGAGACGAATCGGTTTTTCAGGCGTTTGCGCCGTTCCGTTGCTTACCCCCAACATCCCACACAGTGCCACACCTAATGCCAGCCATTTTATTTTAAACATCGCGCACCTCATGATTTAGCTATATACGATATAGCGCAAAAGATTTACAGATCGTACATCCGCCGAACTATTTAAAAAAGTATTTTCGTGCGGAAAGAATCGCGGCTTGAAGCCTGCGACAAATCCCGGTACAAATCAGCCATGTTCCGAATCGCCTCCATTCTGCCGGCCCTCCAAAAAATCAAAACCCGCCTCGGCCCTCTCGGCTGGGGGGGTGCGCTGATTTTCATTTCTTCACGGCTGGGCGATATCTCCAACTTTCTTTACAAGGTCCTCCTGGGTCGCCACTTATCTACGGACGAATTTGGCGCTTTCGATCCGATCTTTTCATTTCTGGCCATCCTCGCCATCCCCGTCACCATCCTTTTTCAAACGGGCATGAAATCACTCAGCCGGCTCGAAGCCCTCGGCGAAACAGCCCATATCCGCTTCCTGGTCGGCTGGTTGGCGCGAATCGCCGTCGTAGGAAGCCTGCTGTCTCTCCTATTGGTCTTCCTGTTCCGCAACTTTTTATTGAGCCGTTTGCATCTTGAGGCGGGCTGGATCCTGGTGTTGATCGCCGGGCTCTCGTTCCTGGCGTGGTGGGAACCCCTGTATGGCACCATCCTGCAGGGGGTCCGCCATTACCGTCTTTTGGTCGTCAACGCCATGCTCAACCCATCGATCCTGATCGGAATCGGGAGCCTTCTGGTGATCGGATTGGGGTTGGGCTTGCGGGGCGCCCTATTGGCGCGGATCGCCGCCGGCCTCCTGGCCGGCGGCATCATTTTTTATGGTCTGCGCCAGTTCTGGGTGGGCGACCGGCAGTCCCTGGGGCGCACCGAATGGGCCCTGATGCGGAATCTCCTCCTGCCCATGGCGCTATTTACCATCAGCAGCACCCTGCTGTTTCATTTTGACCGCCTCCTGGTGCGCAATTTCCTAACCGCGGAATCCGGTGGATATGCGGTGATCGTCACGCTGGGCTCGATCCCGAGTTATTTGGTCGGCTCGGTCGTTTTTGTATTGTTTCCCCTGGCGGCGGCAGAGCACGCCCGCGGTCAAACCCTCCGCGCCCTCCATCGGCAGGCGTTGCTGGCGGGAGGCATCATCGGCCTGGTCGCCGTGTTGGGCCTGGCCCTCTTCAGCCCCTGGATCGTGCGGGTGTGGAATGCCGCCTATCTCCCCTATGCCGGTTACGTCTGGCTCTATGCCGCGGCCATCAGTCTGCAAGGCCTGATCCAGATCACGGCAACCATCGAAATGGCACGCAACCGATATTCCTTCTTAATCGCTCTGGCACCCCTGACCTTCCTGATGTGTTTGATCCTTTATCTCGGCCGGAGCGCTTGGACCCTGAGCGAAATCCTGGGGACTTTGATTCTGACCCGGGCACTGATCCTTGCAGGTATGACGGTTCTATCGTTTTATTCCGGACGGGCATCGGAAAGAAGTTTATCCCCTGACACTTGAGCATCACCTCAACGCGAACGGGACGCACCTTTCCCTGCCGGCAACGATAATCTAATCTGCTGATATTTCTGTATTGCGACAACACGGAACAAAATCAGGCGCGCAGACGGGCCAAGGTCCGATCCCAAAATCGCGCGGAATGAAAAAATCGGCGCCAGACGCGGGGCGAGGCCGGCATCGCCCGGAAGAGTTTTTGCCAAGCTACCGACCGCCGATGGGCCATCGCCGCCAGGGCAACATTCATTTCGCAAGACCATTGCGCAGCGCGCCGCACCTCAACCAGATCCCCACAGCCCACCGCTTCCGCCCGGCGCAAAGTGCGCTCAATCGCAGCTTGATATTGCGACCGAAAATCATCCGAATTCCGCGAGCCTTGCGCCGTTTGGGATAAGGAATGAATTCGAAAAGCGGTCTGGGGAACCGCCTGATAGACCGTGGTCCCCTGCTCTGCCAGGCGCGCCCAGTAATCCCAATCGGCCGTGAACCATAGCGTTTCATCCATGGCCCCCACCGCCTGCACCGCCGACCGGGCAAAGACCGGCGCCGGAATCGCAATAAAGTTTTGCACCGCCAGATGCGGCAATACGTCCCGCGCCGTCAGTTCCTGGCCCGGGGTCAGCGGACAACGCCATAATCCACAGGGCTGGCCGCGAGAATCGATAAACCGGCTGGGACTTAAAAACAGGGTCGCCCTCGGATGACGCGTCGACAACGACCGGAGAGCCGCCAGCCGACCGGGCAACCAAAGGTCATCCTGATGCAAAAAACACACATAGCGCCCCCGCGCCTCCGTCAGTCCGACATTGGTGCTCGCCACCCAGTTGCCGCTGTGAGGAAGGACCCGTGATCGCAACGGCAGGCGAGAAGACCAGGCGCGCAGCATTTCAGGCGTCCCATCGGTCGAGCCGTCATCGATGGCGATGAGTTCAACGGGGATCTCCGGCGTCAGTTCGGCCGCCACGCCGGCGAGTGCCTGCTCGAGATAGGCCACACCGTTATAGGTCGGTAGGATAATCGAAAGAAACGGTTGTTCGCTCATGACAGAGTTTACCGTCGGCGCATACCGAGAATAGTGATGAAAAATCCCGACAGAATCGTCTGGAAACCCAGGACGGAAAGAGTCATGCCGGGAATCACCAGCCGCAAGGTTTCGCGATAATCCATCGCTCCAAATCCCCGTGCCCGCCAGGATTCAGCGGCAATGAACAGAAGCACGATCCCGCCCCCGAACACGATCAGCGCCAGCATCAGGGTGCGTTCGAGATTGAAGACATTAAAAAACCGGGCCAACCGGGGATCCGGCGGCAACAGCCGTTCGCTGACGGCAAAAAGCTTGGTATAAACGCCGAAGAGCGTTGTCTGGTATCCGAGCATCACCGCCAGACTGCCGAACAGCAGGGTATGGGCATCGAAAACGATTCCCCGAAACGTCACACCGCCGTAGACCAGCCCATAGCAGACACAACCGAGCAGCATCAATAACGCGCCGGGAGTAAAAAAGAGCCAACGGGGACTGGACATCAGGAAGAATCGGAGCGTCCGCCAGCCATCGTGGAAGGTTTTGAGATGCGGCCGGTGATTTTTGCGACCATCGCGATGGAGAGTGATGGGCACTTCAGCGATCCGCGCCCGGTACAAACTGGCCTTGATGATCATCTCGGTGGCAAATTCCATCCCCGTACACCGCTGATGCAGGCGGAGAAAAAGGGCCTTTTGGAATCCGCGCAACCCGCAATACACATCATGGATCGGCGCGCGAAACCACCAACGGGCCAGCAACGAGAAGAGGGGATTCCCCAGCCAAAGATGCAGGGCTGGCATCGCGCCCGGCTCCACGGTTCCGCCACCGGCAGGTAACCGGCACCCTTGGACCAGTTCGAACCCATCGCGGAGTTTGGCTAGAAATTTTGGGATTTCGGCAAAATCATAACTGGCATCGGCGTCGCCCATGATGATGTAGCGTCCCCGCGCCGCCTCGATGCCGCCCATCAGGGCATTCCCATAGCCCCGGTCCTCCACCCGCACCACTCGTGCCCCCAGCCGTTCGGCAATGGCCACCGATTCATCCGTACTCCCGTTGTCGGCGACAATCACTTCACCGGCAATGCCCTCCCGCCGAAAAGCGGCAAAGGCCTTCTCCAGACATTCAGCCAGGGTGTCCGCTTCGTTCAAGCAGGGAATGACCACGCTTAATTCCAGAGCATCGGCGGCTGATAATCCTTTTTCATCCGGCATCGTCATAAAATGGAATCCTCAAAGACCTCAACAGTAACCGGATTCACCGTAAAATCGAGTTTAATATTTTCATGTGTCATCAGGGCATTGGTTTTGCGCGTCGAATTCCTTCGCAGGGACAGGTTGATCCAGTACCCGTACAACGCGTCGTCCCGGCAAGGTACTGTCTACTTCCACCGCCAAACATTCCCGCGTGAAATCGTCCACGATATTCAACAGGCGCAATCGCCGACCATCGGCCATTTGATCGTGCACAAAATCCATCGACCAGGTGTGATTGGGATGCGCCGCCGGATCCCCCAGAACACCACCCCGACTACGCCCAATCTGTTTGCGTCGGCGCCGTCGCACCTGCAGCCCTTCCTGACGATATAACCGGTTGATCCGCTTGTGATTAACCCTCCACCCCTGAGGCATTCATTCGCCACGCATCTGCTGCTCAATGGGGTGGCCATTCGCCAGATCCAGGAATATCTCGGGCATCAGAATGTGGAGACGATGATGATTTATACTTACGTGGTCAAGGATTTACGCCATCCGGTGACCCGTCCGCTGGATTTATTATAGTTGGGGGTGGTATCGGGATATTTTTTCGCAATCACGGACCCGATTCCGGAATCGTCACCCGGATTTTCGTGCGAGTTGGCGTCTTATGCCCGGGTGGCCAATGGCGATACAAGACCAATTCCGTTCCTCGCGGTTTCATCGTCCGCGGCACTCCCCGGCGATAGGTATTTAAAATTGCGGAATGAAGCGTGAATACCGCCTGGGCTTCGACCGGCGCCGTTTCCAATTCATCCGTGTTTTCGGTCAATAGATAAACGGGTCCCTGTTCCGACCGGCGCGCCAAGTCCGCCAGTAGTCGCGTCCGGGCGTCCGCTCCGCGATACCGCAATTCCAGCGTGTGAAGTCCGTATAGAAATCGCAGGGGCGCGGCGAAGCCGGGCTGATCGCAAACCACGATCGCCTCCGCCGGCAACTGCGGGGCCACTTGGTCAAACCAGGCCGTCAATCCCGGCCAATCATGATATCGGGCCATGGCCCAGATGGAAGGGGCGGGGATCAGAAGCGTCCCCACACAAAGAATCGTCGCGGTCGCCGGCCCGATGCCGGGGCGGATCCGGTCAATCCACCGCCCGAGGGCCAGGTCGGCGGCGGCCAGTCCGACGGCGAGCAAGGGCAGAACCACCGGGACGAATCGACGGGAGACCCACATCATGAAGGCATCATTGTGAACATTGAGGCTCAGCACCAACAATCCGCCCAGCGCTCCCACCCCCCACGTCAGCGCCCATACCCGCCGCTCCCGAAAAAGAAAACCGAGCATCCCGGCAAAAGCCAGGGCCAGGGCCGCAATCCCCCAGGCATCCTGCAAATAGGCCAGGGCCCAGGGATCGACGCCGGTCAGAATATCCCGGCCTTCCGGCCAACCCACCCAACGACAAAAATGGTCGACCCGGACGGCGAAAGAACCGCCGGCCTGTAGTGCGGGACGCACCAACCATACAAAACCAATCCACCCCGCCACAACTCCCGCGGCAACCCCTCGCACGGTTTTTTCCCAGCGGGTCCAGATGCGGATCATCGGGCCGCGCAAAATGGCCGGCAGGATATTGAACAGCACGCCCGCCAGGGCCAGGGCGCCACAGACTTCGAGGAGGGGACGGACCTGCGCGCTCAGCGGAGCGTAAAAAGGCGCCACCACATCTTGATGCCACCAAGCCTGCGCCGCCAGAAGAACCATCCCGATGAGCGGCAACCCGATGACAACCCCCGGGCGGTCGACCGCGCGCCAAGTCCAGGCCCAAAAAAGCCCGATGACCGTGAGCGGAATCAGGGCGTCATATCGGGCCAACAACGTCGAGCCGAGCAGGAATCCGGCCAGGAGGCCGAAGGTTCGACGCCGGGGTTCCACCGGATCGGCTGCGCGCGACAAACTGTAAAAACCCCAGATGAAGAAAACCTG
Source organism: uncultured bacterium (assembly GCA_903824675.1). GTDB lineage: Bacteria > Verrucomicrobiota > Kiritimatiellia > CAIKKV01 > CAIJXV01 > CAIJXV01. Next base: position 12,046 of record CAIJXV010000072.1, on the reverse strand, counting down.
GGCGAGCAGTTCAGCCGTGCAGAACTTGGATTGCCAGATCTGGATGGGATTGAGCGCCAGGGTCAGCGCGGCGATCAGACCGGCACGGGCACTGCCGAGCAAGCGCCCAGCCAGCAGGAACAGGCCGAGCACGGCGGCCAGATGCAGCACCGGATTGACGGCCAAGGCGGCGCGGATCCCTCCCAATCCCTGAGCTACGGCCAGGAGCGAGGGATAGAGGTGATAAAACTGGGGCGAAATTCGTCCGTTCCCCAGCAGGCGCATGCCGCCGAACGGTTCGCAAATCGTATTCAAATGGCGGGCATACAACTCGCGCCCTTCGGTATCGAGCGCAGCCAACAAATCCGGCGCCGGGAATTGGAGCGAGCCATGCCGCACCATTTGGGCCGCCGTGTGCAGGTAGACCCCGGGATCCCAGCCGCCCAGGATTAATTCATCGGGGGGAAGCGCACTCCAAGCCGCCCAAGCCAGGATGGCGACCAAGGCAACCCCTATGGGCCAGCGAACCGATAAACCCTCTCCGGCCCGCGCAGAACGGAGCCCCACCAGCCATCCACCGCCCGCCACCAGACCGACGATCAGCGCCCATCCCGCCCGAAATAGTCCGGCTTCCGCCAAGGACAGCGCCGCCCAGGCCGTGGTCGCCAGACCGGCCACCCCGGCCACCGCCGTAATCACCGCCCCATTTTTCCAGTTTCCAGTTTCCAGTTTCAATCTTCCAATTTCCCTGAAATGCGCTTCCCGATCTATTGCATCTCGATCGGACGCGGCGCCTTGTTTTCACGAGACCGGCTGACATAGGTCATGATCCCCCGGGCAACTCCGGTTGCAATCCGTTCCCGATGGGCTTCCGTCAATATCCGGGAACCTTCCGAACCATTGGATAAATAACCGCATTCCACGAGAACGGCGGGACAGGGCGCATTGCGCAATACATAGAAATTAGCCTGGCGCACCCCCCGGTCATCGGCGCCGATCGCACTCACCATTCCCTTGTGAAGATACCAGGCCAGCACCGAATTCATGGCGCCAAACCGGCTGCCTGAACAGGTGGAAACCGGACGAGGGGGGCGCCGGGAAGCCCCTACCGAGGTGGTCGCGGAAAAGCCGGGTGCCGGCATCATATAGGTTTCAACCCCGGACACGGTGCGGTTGCCGGAAGAATTGAAATGAATGCTGACCAGGAGATCGGCCGGAGCCTGTTTGGCGGCGAAAATACGCGACTCCAGCGGCAGAATGTGATCCGATTCCCGGGTCAAGCGAACGGTAATCCCTGTGTCCTTCAACTTGGCTCTGACCCGCCGGGCAATATCGAGGGTTGTTTTTTTTTCGGGAGTCCGATCGGGTCCGGGCGCACCGGGGTCGTCGCCGCCATGGCCGGGGTCCAGCAGCACCACCTGACTTCCCACTGCGACCAGGGAGGCTGACGGCGTGAGCAGCGGCATGAGGATCGTATTGGCGTCCACGGAGGTGATCAGCCAATCGGATCCCGACCGCCGAACTTCGGCATTGAGATAAACAGACACCCCGTTAAAAACCATCCGCCGGCTTTTTTCCTCGAGTTCAACCCGGAAAGAACGATTCCATGCGACCCAACGTCGCAGGCCTTCGGAACGGGCCGTCAATCCCTGGCGCGCCGCAAGATAGTTCAATCGAACCCAGCCGGACGGCGGAGTGGGCTGGGCTTCAGCCATTGACACAAAGCTCCAGAACAGAAGGCCCCAAAGCGCGGCCATGCGGCCGCCCCAGCCGCCTCCCGCCCACTTCCATTTAGGGATGACACCCACACCCGTCCTCCTGTGTTTTTGGTAGTCAAACGCCGTCTAGTTTGGTACATCTAGGGGGCGATTGTCAATTTGTCGTTTCCGTTTGGTGGGGGATGGACCCATGGATGAAAATGTTCAAGAAGCTGTTCCGCCCAAAGTACGCGACCTTTATAATAAGGGATTCGTGGCGATGGAGCGGGGAAATCTCGATTACGCCATTACCCTGTTCGCCCGCTGCGTGGACATGGAACCCCGGTTTTTAAGCGCCCGCAAATTCCTTCGGGCGGCTGAAATCAAACAATTCAAAGCCGTCAAACCCAACCTGATTTCAACCCTGATCGGATCCGCCAGCGCCCTGCCCTATCTGATCAAGGCCAACGCCCAGATCAAATCGGGCAAGCCCTCCGACGCCCTTCAAACCCTGGAGAGCCTGTTCCGGAAGAATCCGTTGAACCCGTCGGCCATTCAGCTCTTCGCCAATGCCGCCGAAGCGGCCAGCCTGCCGGAGTTGGCCATCCAGGCGCTGTCGATCGCAACCGACCATGATCCCAAAAACACCGCCCTGTTGACCCGGCTGGGTGAATTGTACATGCGCAATAAACAACCGCGTGCCGCACGCGAATGTTTTGAAGTCGTCTGTCAGGTTCTCCCGAATGACGGCCCGGCGTTGAAACGCCTTAAGGACGCCATGGCGATCAGCAGTATCGAAGGGGGACTGGAAGACGCCATCAAAAAGGGACGCGAGGGATATCGCGACCAGATCCGTGACAAGAAACAGGCAACTCTGCTCGAAAAGGAATCTAAGGCTGTCCGGGGAACCGGGGACTTCGAATCGCTCGAGGCGGAATATCTCGAGCGGATCAAAAAAGAACCCGAAAACATCAACTACCAGCGCGCCCTGGCCAATCTTTACTCCTCCAATGGCCACTTTGAAAAAGCCATCGCCATTCTGGAAGACGCCCAAAAGCTCACCGCCGGCCGCGACCCCATGGTCGACAATGCCATCAGCACGGCCCGCATGGCCATGTTCAACCGGGATATCGAACAACTCCGGATGGCCGGGGATGCCGCCGGAGCTGCCCGCCTGTCCGAGGAACGCGATATTTTCTCCTTCCAGGATCTGCAGGACCGCGTGAAACGCTATCCCAACGACCTGCAGATTCGTTTCGAATTTGGCGCCCTCTTGTACGCCCGGGGCCAGATCAACGAAGCCATCCAACAGTTCCAGATGTCCCAGCGCGGCCCCCAATACCGCGCCCGGTCCATGTACTTTATCGGGCTTTGTTTCGCCGGCAAGAAACAATACGACATGGCCGCCCAGCAACTCGAAAAGGCCAACGCCGACATGTCGGACATGGACGAAAACAAAAAGGCCTGTCTGTACGAACTGGGACAGATTTACGAAGCCACCAATAACCGCCCCAAAGCTCTCGATTACTACAAGGAAATCTACCAAGTGGACATTTCCTACCGGGATGTTTCCGCCAAAATCGAGCACGGGTATGGGACTGGCCCGTCCGATGCCCCTTGACCCGGCCTCGCTGGAATGGCCTGTTGTTGACTGGAACGATATCGCCCGCCGACTCGGCCCGGATCGGCTCGCCCATCGCCTGAAAATCCAGATCGGCCATTCCGCGAACACCTTTCGCCTGGCAGCCCCCCACCGCTATCTCGAAAACCTCTTCTTCCTCCAATTTTTCGCCACCACCGTTCTGCGCATGACCGGTCTGTATGCCCGGGCCCGACGCAATTATTTCGACCTGCAAATCCGAACCCATCCCGTGGTCCTGCCCCGATTGGATCCGGTTTTCAACGGATTCACCCTGCTCCATCTGAGCGATCTGCATGGCGATCTGGATCCGGAGTTCATCCCCAACCTGATCGAAAAACTCCGGTCTCTCACGTTTGATGGCGTGGTCATCACCGGAGATTTCAGGTCGCGGATCAATGGAGATCCCCGGCCCTGTCTCCAGGCGATGGGGCGCCTGACCCAGGCGCTTGCCCGCCCGGTGTATGGCGTTCTGGGAAATCACGATGCCATCGAAATGTTGCCCGGACTGACCCAACGGGGAATTCATATTCTATTGAACGATGCGCTCCTGATCCGACGCGGGTCCGCCAGCCTGGCCCTGGCCGGCACGGATGATCCGCATGGATATAAAACCGACGATCTGAACCGGGCGCGGGCGGGCATCCCGCCGGGCCTGCCATCCATTCTCCTGGCTCATTCGGCGGATGCCTACCAGAAGGCGGAAGCGATGGGTTTCGATTTGATGCTGTGTGGACATACGCATGCCGGACAAATCTGTCTCCCCGGCGGCATCCCGCTCGTCCGCAACTCGGCCGGACCCCGATTTCTATTCACCGGTCCCTGGCACTATCGCCGCCTGCGGGGATACACCTCGGCCGGCACCGGAGCCAGTGGTATTCCCGTGCGGCTGAACACCCGTCCGGAAGCCGTGTTGCACCGGTTGCTATCTCACCATTAACGACGCCAACTTGACCCATCGCCCGTTCGACCGGGGATCTTGATCGGAACCCACCTGGATCCGCAGCCGGTGTCGTCCCTGGGGCAATCCTTGTGCCAGGATACGATAACAGGGCCGCCAGAATTTGTCGGCATGGTCGTCGAATACCCGGGCCGAAGTTAAAGTGCCCTCATCCACCGCCCACAACAAATCGCCCGATTCCGGCCCCAACTGGTAAAACAACCCGATGGTCGTGCCGTTGAATTCAAAGACCGCCTCGTGCCCCATGGTATTCGACTCGAACAGGCCATCGAAACACTCCCAACCGCCGCGATTCACCAGTGGCCGGTAAACCCAGCCGGGGAAAGCGGTGTTCGGCGGAATCGGGGTCATCGTTCCTCCAACCCAGGGATCCTTCGTCAACGGAGTTGGCCAGGGAGATGCGATTTCCGGCGCGGCAAACGCCTTGAGCAGCGCGTCCACCAGGGTGGCGCAATAGAGTTGATGGCCACGTGGATAGGGATGAGCTGTATCGCGTGCAAAATCGGCCCAGGTCAGTTCGCCCGCTTTCAACCGGCGGGCGACATCCAGGGCGACATTGAGGGAGGGCAATCCATAGTGTTCGGCCACCGGTTCATGTAAACGCGAGGCCGGCGGCAAGCGCTCGGCTTGAAGATCCGCAACGAGACTTTGCTCCAGCGTATAAATGAAAGCCATCTCGCACTCCGCGCCCAAATCCCGGCGGGTCGTTCGAACAATCCCCTCCATCGCCGCCGGAACATCGAAGCCTTCCCCGCTGTCGTTGACGGCAAACTCCACGAAGAGCAGATCCGGCTTATGCTTCAGGACATCCTGCCGCAGGCGATAGGCGCCCAAATCACTTCCGGTCCCCCCGATGCCGGCGTTGACCTCGGTAAAGGCCACTGCGGGACACTGCTTCTTGAACCACGCGGTCGTTTGATAGGCATAGCCATCGGGCCAGGCTTGGGTGATCGATCCACCCAAATAGGCCAGGGTCACCGGCCGGCCTTGGGCCAGTTTCCGACCCAACCGGGGCAATCCATTGCGAATGACCGCTATGGGCAATGTTTTCATTTTCATCCTCATTTCTCTCCCTGTTCAGGTCGTAGCCACATGAAGATATAACACCGCCAGAAGTCCGGATATCGACACCACGATCCACAATAGAACGCCTTGGACCATCGGTCGGATTCCGACCGACTTGAGCGCCTCGCGCGACAAACCGGCACCGATCAGAAACAAGGTCAGGGTCAGTCCCAGTTTCGCGACCTGTTTGAGGGTGTCGTAAACCATCTCCCCTTGCGGCCAGAGCGTCCGGAGGGCAGCGGCGGCCAGAAAAGCCACGATGAACCAGGGCCACTTAACTTTCGTTGACGGCTTATGCTTCATGACGATCACCCCCAGCACGAGGGGGAATATCCACAGGGCCCGGGCGAGTTTTATCGGGGTTGCGACATTCAAAGCTTTCTCGCCATAACTCGCCGCCGCCCCAACGACGGAACTGGTGTCATGAATCGCGATCGCCGACCATAATCCGAAATGGACCTGATCCATCCCCAGGAGGTGTCCGATCGGCGGAAAGATCAACAGCGCAACTGCATTGAGAATGAACACCGTGCACAGCGATACTGACAGGGCCTTGGAATCCGCCTCCAATACGGCCCCCACTGCCGCAATGGCGCTCCCCCCGCAAATCGCGGTCCCGACGGAAACCAGCAGCGAGGTTTTTGATTCGACCTTCAGCCAACGCCCGAGCCAGAACCCTATGAGTAGAGTACCCAGGATCGTCGCCACCGTGAAACCGAACCCCGTCTTGCCGGCCGCCCAAACGGCGGACAAGTTCATGCCGAACCCCAGTCCGACAACCGACGCTTGAAGTAAAATTTTAGCGGTCTTCTGGCTGATATCGGGCATGGGATTGCCGAGCGTCAACGCCAGCACAATCCCCAAAGCCAGCGCCGCAGGGGGAGAAACCCAACCGGTGAGCGTGGCCAAAGCCAGGCCGCCAAAGACCAGCCGTTGAACGAGTTTCAAGTCCAATCGAAAACAATCCCATTAAACCGATTGCGATCGGCGGTGAACAATTGGGTGTAAACCTTGGCCGAATCCGACCAGGGTACGAGGTGCGAAATCAACGGCTCGATCTCCAGTTTTCCGCTCTGGATCAATCGTAAAACACCTTCGCGGTTCGGCCGCTCTCCGATGAAAGCCGGATAAAAACATTGCAGTTGCTTGCCGTGGGGAATGGAAAATGTGTAGGACACGGTATCGGGATACCATCCTTCAAATACGAATTTGCCGCCCTTGTTCAAGCCACCGGCCCGGACACACTTCATCGCATCTTCCAGGAGGCCCTGGAATCCGGTTGATTCCAAAACCACATCCGCCCCCTCGGGGAATCGTTTCAACAACTGCTCGGAGACCGGGCCCTGCGACGCATCGATCACCCAGTCGGCACAGATTTTTTCCGACACGGCGATCCGTTCCTTCGACACTTCGCTGGCGACGACATACGCGCCGCGCAGGCGCGCCAATTGGGCCGTGCACTGACCAATCAATCCCTGCCCGACCACCAGCACGATATTTCCCGTATTCACATCGGCATGCGTCAACGCGTGCGCGCCCACCGACGGCATGACAAACAAGGCACAGGCCTTGGCGGCCGAGGGTTGGGCCAGCTTGTGCACGTAATCCTTGTTGGCCTTGACATATTGGGCATGGGACGGCGAGGCAAAGGCCACGACCCGTTCCCCAACCTCGAAGCCCGTCACCTGCTCGCCCATTTTGACAATTTCACCCGTCAACTGATAGCCCGCCGCCGGAAAGGGAACCGTCCGGCCTTCCAACCGTTTGCCGGTCGCCACCCACATTTCCGTGCCGATGCTGACTCCCGAATAATGGGTCTTGATCAACACCGAATTCGGATCGATCTCGGGCATCGGCCGCTCCATTAATTCGGCCTTTTTGCCCACTTCGGTGATGGTGACGATTTTCATCGATTGCTCCTGTTGCTGTATTAACTCGCGCGCCCTCGATTCAAAGACGCTTCGGGTGTGTTATAATTCCGTATTTAAGATATGCAAAACCGCCCGTTGCCACAATGGGAAAGAAATGACCTCCCCGTCAGTAAAATGACTTTCGTGATCCCGGCGTATCGGTGCCGCCGGCGGCCGGGATTCCATCCCGCGCCATCAAGGGTCAGCCCAGTATCGGGTCATTTCAAGGTAGGTGAAGGACGCCGTCCACCCGATCATGACCAACCCCGTCAGCGCCTCAATACCGGTGAACATGCGGATAGCCCCGATGGGAAAAATATCGCCAAAGCCCAGGGAGGTATAGGTTTCTGCCGAGTAATACAGGAAACTGAAGAACGAGTCCTTAAACTCACCGCCAAAGGTGCCCAACCCAAATCGGTCGCGGAGGAGAAAATAAGCGGCGGCAAACAGCGTGATTTGAAGGAAATGACTGCCCATCGACCCCAGGATGACGACAATGAGTTTGGCCCGGCGGGGAATGGCGGCCGTTCGCGCCAACGAAAACTTCAGGAATCCCAGCATCTCATAATGGATGAGGGTGCAAAGGACCAGCAGTAGTACACAGGCAAATCCGGCCGTGATCATGGTTGCCGTTCCTTCGTTAGCGGCCGATGCACCACAGGTATTTCTGGCCTCGGATAATCATGCGGGATCCGGAAAAGACAGGGCTGGACCGAAAGGTCTCCAGGCTATTACGGGCCACTTCTTCGTATTCCCGGCCCGCCTTCAAAACCACCGTCTGGCCGTTTTCGGAGGACAGGAAAACATATCCCCCGGCCAGAGTAGGGCTGGGATAACCGGTCCCTTGAAGAAACTCCACTTTCTTGGAATACACCACGGCTCCGTTGGTCTGATCCAAAACCGTGAGTTGATGGGTCTGATTGATGGCATAAACCAATCCGCCATGAATCAAGGGCGTGGCATAATAGCGATCCCCCGCAATAGCCACTCCCGGCCAGAGGGGACGGGGTTGATCTTCGGGTTTTTCCGGCACGGCGTAGGCTTGGGGTTTTTGTTGAAGATAATAGAGGACCCCATCGACCAGGCAGGGACTGTTGTACTCGAGCGCAACCAGTCCTTTGGTCAATTCGCGGCCGGAGGCGGCCTCAATGGCGGCCCCTTTGCAGGTGTAAAGGACGTCCTGTTTGCCGATCCGGGCCACGACCGGCGACCCCCATCCCCAAGGCGTCTTGATCTTCCATCGTTCGGCGCCCGTCGCGGGATCCAACCCAAAGAGATGGTCAAACTGTACGGCCAGCACGTCGCCGGCTAGTCGGGGCGATACACAGCCACCCCAGCCATTCGGCGGTCTTTCAAGGGTGACGGCCCATAATTTTTTACCGGACACCTCCCAGCAAGCCACCATCCCCTGGCCAAAGACCACCCAGACCCGTCGTCCATCACTACACGGCGTTGCCGACGTATAACCGTTGACATTGTGGGTCGGAGGAGCCGGCTGGGGTAAATCCGTCAGAGAATCTTGCCAGAGAATCAATCCGGTATCCGCCGACACACAGATCAAGGTGGCCGGTTCAGCACAGACGAAGATCCGGTCCCCCACCAGGATCGGGCTCGCATTCGACCGATTGGTCAAGGCGGTTTTCCAGACCACATTGCTGGTCGCCGACCACTGCAGAACCGGCTTAGCCTTGGGATAGAGCCCGGCCCCATCTCCGCGAAAGCCGACGATTTCAGCCGGAGCCGAAAGGACCAGGGCCCCACACACGAGCCCCAAAACAAGCGGGATATGTCTTGATAATTTCATCCGGCAAAGCGTGCCAAAACAGCACCGGAATCGCAAGCCTGGCTTTTCACCGGGATAAACAATTTTCCAGAAGGATCATTTCTTGGGATCGTAAAATGAACAGGGATTGACCCTGGACAATATAGGCGTAGCCATCCACCCGGGCGGGATCGTAGGGCTGAAACAAAACCTTAACCCGTCGCATCCGCGAAATATCCCAAAGCTCCAACCGATCTTCGATATTACGGATAAAGCGCCCCGGACAACCGGCATACACCAACCCGCCCTTGAATTCCGCCGGGAAGCGATCCCCCCGCTCGGCCACCTTTCCAAACTGTTTTCGCTCCAGCACCAACCATTTGACCACCGATCCCGAAACATGGTCATGAAGCCCGCAGACCCAGCGATTTGCATCCAGTGGCCCGGCCACCGTCACCAGGGCAGGCCCCTGGGGCAGAGCCACCTGTTGACGCACTTTCAACGTCGTGGCATCGAGTTGGACCAGGCAACACCGGTCCTGCGTCGGCTTTCCACTCATGCTGTCGGCATGAAAGGTCGTCCCGCCGATCAAGGATCGGCCGACCCGATCGTAAACCAAGCTGTGAATTTGCTGATCGGGCACTGGATTGACCGCATAGGTCGCCCGTCCGTTGACCGTGTCATACCGCGTCACCACGGAGCCCAGCTGTCCATATTCATTGGCGCAGGAATAATAAACGACGCGTCCATCATGAACCATGGCCACGGGTCGCATCCCCAAAGGAGGATCGGCCACCACGCGCGGATTTTCCGGAAAGCTAAAAGGACGGGCCGGATCCGCCTCCAACAGTTCACCCCCGGCATAGGCGCCCATATAGACCTTATCCCCTACTTTTTCGATATGATCAATTTGCCCCCAGGCCGCCTGGGCTCGACCGCAATCCAATCCTTTTCGAGTCTTTAAATTAAGCTCCCAAAACCGCGAACTGATATAGGGTACCCCGATGATCCGATCCGGGGCAATCCGACAAATCGTCATGGCATCGCCGGTATTCTCAACCGGCAATCGCCGCGAGGATTCCAAGGCCAGCGTCTGAAGGTGGTAGCGAAAAAAGACGCCAAATCCGTTGACGGCCACCAGCCGTCCGGAGCGGGTTCGCTGGATATTGAAAACGTCGCAATCGGGGATCTTCAAAAGATATCGAACCCGCCCCGTGGTGAGATCCCAGGCGTGAATCGAAACATCGCTCCCCTCATTCAAGGCACCGATCACACGCTCTCCATCCCGGAACATCCAGGTCGCCTCCCGTTCCGGCTGGGGACCGGTCCTTATAAATTCGCGACTTTGCGGGTGGTACCAGCCCCGCCCGGGAAAATACCAGTCACCCGCTTCATCCCTCATCAGCCGACAGGTGCGTTTCTCTCCGCCATCCTGAGTCCAGACGGGCTTTTCCGAAAGCACCTGCCATTCAATCCGTTCCGTCCGGGGATCCCAACGCACCAGGGTTTCACCGGGAATCTGGGTGACCATGCTGTAACTCCCATCCCCATTGGGGAATGAGAATCGCGAAAGGCCTTCCGCAATGGCGATCTCGTGAACTTTAACGGTTTTTCGCGCTTGAATATCGAAGGACACACCGGCCGTCGGCTGGATTGCGCTGTTCCCCCAAAAAGGCTGGCTCAATATGAAAAGTTTGCCCGTCGGCGCATCATAGATCATGCCTTCGAATACCCGTGCCTTGGGGACCCCGGTCTCATACGCCTGGTATCGGCCGGTTTTTAAGTTCAACCGCACCAAACGGTCCAGCCGGCCACACAACCATAAGATATCGTTTCCGGTGTAAACCGAACTGTAAAAACCTTCATGCTGCCAGGGGAATCGATAGGCCTTGCAGTTCCCCCACTCGTCCACGCGCAATCCGATACACCCGACACACCGGTTATACGTCGATATCCAGAATCGGTCCGCTCCCGTCCGGTCGGAATCCAAGGGGAGCAAGGGCGTGTTGACGATCGGATCCCGCGTCTGAGGAATGGAATAAAACCGGGGTTTGACCACACTTTGTTGGAAACCAATCGATTTGATGGGGAGACTCATTTGGGAAAATCCTTTTGTAAATGGGCCTGAAAAGCATCGAGTGAACAGCGACAGCAAACACAAGGGAAAGGAAACTCTCCGGTCTGGCGTAAAACGTCGCCATTTTTGAAATGGAAACCACCGGTCCGGGTTATGAATTGACCCCACCAGTTAAAATAATAGCCCATCGGTGTCGGTCGGGCACTCCGCCTCCACTCGGGCGGGAAAAATCGGAAAAAGCCGGGATGATGGTTGAGCCACGACTCGCACGAGATCGTGGCAAGGCCGGGGCGTCGAGTCCGGGCATCCGTAAGCACCACCCATAATTCCCGGGCCCGGGCTTCGGGATCGGCGAAGGGAGACTCGGGCGCCAGAGCATTCCCCAGGTGCAGGTGCAAAACAGTCTGTTCATCCGCCGGATCCCGTAGTTCGTAGAGAAAAAAACCATAGGTCCCTGTTTTCATCGGGGTTCGTCCGTAAGTGTCCGGGATCCACGGCCATAGGCGCAAATCCCGTTCCAGCCCGACTTCCAATTCGTCCCCCAATAACTCGAGGCCGCGCTGTTCGGCGGAGAATCCCGGTTCATAGTGCGCCAGGGAGGTGATCCACTCGTTCCACTGCGAATCCGGTGTGCCGGTGGCGGGATGATGGGTCCCATCCCACCGGCCCAGCAGGCGATAAATCGGAGTCTGGCGGGTGAGGACATCCATCAAAGAAGCGCCTTCTTCCGCTTTTCGAAAGGCGAAATGAATCGACAACTTCACCATTTCGCGCACAAATTCCGAACGGCACTCTTTGCTAATCCCCATAATAATCCTTCCACAAGATACCGGTAGTGTTCTTATCGGCCAATATTTGTCAAGCGGGGATTACCGGTCGATACAAAGAAGTAATAAGTTTGGCTGGTTTTGCTTGTTTTAGGGCAAGGCAGGTACCTCCTGACCCACCCGGCCGGG
>CAIJXV010000071.1 GCA_903824675.1 uncultured bacterium | reverse complement strand
GGGGTTCAGGAATGACGCCGGGCGGAAACGGGAACGTGTCGAAACAGGTGGTCGGTGTATAACGGGGGCGTGTCTCCAAGCGTGTGCCCATGCGCAAAGCCCACACTTCATGGAAGCGGGAATGTAGAACACCAAAGAATAAATCGTCAGAGCGGGCGAAGACGACAACTTGGTCTGTCGGCAGAATTTCAAGCCCGAACCAGACAAAAAGCTTGTGCTTGGCGATTCGGGCCGTGCCGACATAACGCCGAAGCGGTGCCACGGCATTACGCATGGCCTTCTGAGGATCGCCAAGGAGCCACCAGTTTCGTGCGCGCATGGCGCGGCGGTTGGTGTCCCGAACAGGTTTAACCACGGTGCAGACGTGCTTGAACGGATCGGAGTAGAGGGCGGCGTCTTCAACGGAGAGGCGCGGCGGATAATCAACGATCCAAAGTCCAGTCTCGCGCCGGGTGATGGAAAGGCCGTTTGCCCATGGGCGCACAACGTCGCTATTCGTTCGCCCGTCGGGATTCGGTGAGCGGAGCATTTCAACAGCGGCGTCTTCGGCAACGGGGAAAGGACCGTGCATTGAAGCGCCAATGAATGACAGGGCGGCATTTGCGGCAAGCGGCTTGGCGTTTACTCGGTCGGCGGTCGCGGTTAAGTCGGCATTGATCGTCGGAACAGGTTGCCCGTCAAGGGTGCGGGTCTTCTCTGTGCCGTCGTCAAAGCCGATCATGCTGACGTGGAGGCTAGCGCCGTCCAGAATCCAAGGGCGGTCGCTTTCGGCCCAGAAGATGCCGCCGTCCTTGATGCGTTTCAGAACTTCGCGGTTCGCGCCGCCGCGTATTCCCTGGGTGGCGAGTAGTCCGGCGCGTTTGCATTTACCGGCGGCGATAAGGGCGCGGGCCTTCTCAAACCAGTAGCAGCAAAGATCAGACTGGCCGGGAATGCGACCGTCGTAGAGGGCTCGCAGGCGTTCAACGTAGGCATCGCCCAGTTCGCGGCGCATGAGTTTGTCGCCCAGAAACGGGGGATTGCCAATGATGAAGTCCACGGTGGGCCATTCCGGTTCGACTGGTTCGCCTGGGGGTGCGGCGATCTTGGCCGCACCGTCTGACGTAGCGGGCGGGACACCCGCGCTCCCAGCGGAGATAATCGCATCCATAAGCCGAATATTGTCGGAAAGTGACCGCAGGATGGGATCGGCGGGGAAACCGAAACCGTTGACCCGAATCCATTGCAACCAACCGATCCAGACGGTCATCTGTGCCAGATCGTGCGCGTAGGGATTGATTTCGATGCCGTAGAGTTGGGATGGCCCGACCATCGGCAGAAAAGAGCCCAGGCCGTTGTCGTTGCCGAACAGGATGGCCTCTTTCTCCAAATCCTTCAGGCGAAGCAAGGCGACGTAGAGAAAGTTGCCGGACCCGCAGGCGGGGTCGAGAATCCGCACATGGAGCAAGTGGTCGAGGAAGCGGTGCAGGATACTTCCGGCTTCACCCTTGGCTTTCCGCAAGGCGGCGGCGGACAACCCACCCCGTCCGCCTTCGTCGGCCTTCCTCTCCAAGGAGGGGACCTCGGAAGGATGATCCCCGTCCGGGGAGGGGTGACCGACGGCCGGTGTAGGTTTCCGATTCTTTCGCCCCGTCGTCAGCAGACTTTCGATGATGGCCTTCGTCTCTTCCCACTCGCGGCGGAGCACGGTCATAATAACGGCGTCAACCACGAGTTCGATATCTTCCCGACTGGTGAAATGCGCCCCGAGTTGCGCCCGTTTATTGGGATCCAGGCCGCGTTCGAACAAGGTGCCGAAGATGGACGGATCGACGGCGCTCCAATCGAGATTGGCGGCGGCGGTGATGCGCTTCATATCGGCGGCGGTCAAATCCAGAACGGTGTGATCGTCGAATAGATTGCCGTTGAAATGGCGGATGGGTTCCAAGCCGAAGTCGCCCCCGGTGGCCATGGTGTCGAAAAGCTGGCCTAAAATCTTGCCGAAGCGGGCGGGATCGCCGCCGGATTTCTCCACGACACGCGTGAACACCATATCGGGCAACAGTCCGGTGTCCTCGGCAAAGAGGCAAAAGACCATCCGATCCAGAAAGTGAGCGACGGCGGCAGGGTCCAGTCCGCGTTGCCGCATGGCATCGGCGATTTCGGCGAAACACCGAGCAGCCTCCTGGGTAACGGCGACACTCGTGCGACCGGGCCGGAGCGTCTCGGGATGATCGAAGACCGCCCGCAGGATTTCGATGTTCCGGGGCTCGCCGAGTTTTTCCAGCGGAATCTCGGATGTTACGGAGACGGTGCCGGTGAAGTTGGTGTGAACGACGATGCGGTCCAGGTCACAGACGACGAGCAGAGGCGGGCTTTCCAAGGCGTCCCGGTATCGCAAAAGCTGATCGTAGGCGGCGCCTAAATCCTTGTGCTTGCCTTTGTACTCCCAACCGAAAAACCCCCGTTTCCAAACATCGGCGAATCCATCTCCACCTCCCTGCTTAGCCGCACCTTTCTCGAAACAGAAATGTTCGCCAGTGGGATCGGCGGCGGCAGGCGTGGGATGGCCCAGCACGTTGCAGAGATCGATGAAATGCTCCTGGGCGGCGGACCGTTCTTTCAGTTCCACCTTGCGCCATTTCGCGATAAATTCGGGAATTGTCATGCGTAAAAAGACGGTACCACAGGGGGAATGGCGGAAACAAGATTGAAACGGCTGATAGCTGAAAGTTGGCACTGGAGATAGTCCAGCACGCTCTCGCCTACTTCACGAGTGATGGGCATCACAACCGTCTTTCCGCCCTTCCTGTGCACAAACCGGATCTCGTTTCGCCGCCAATCGATGTCGGTGAGTTTCAGTGTGCGTATCTGCTTAGAACGCACTCCATAGGCGTGTAGCATCTGGAGTATGGCGAAGTCACGATGCCCGGCACGAGAATTTTTTAGTTTTATGACGATTTATCCGGATTGGAGCTCAAATTCCGCTATTCATATAGGGGGGATAATTTTTCCCCCAAAAAAACAAAAAGGAGTCAAACACGATGAAAGCAGTTAAACCGTATCCGTCAAACCTTGAATATTTGGCCGCCGGATTAGGCTGCCTGAAGACCCTCGCTCAAGCTGCGGCAGCCGAAAACCACAATGCGACTTGCGGCGATCCACTGGACACACACGTTTCCAAGTCAACCCGCTTCACCACCGATAATCCCGTCAACCTCATCCCGTTGTCAGCCAATCTGTTGCGCAAGCAATATGCGAGGCAAGCTGAACTGCATGTCGCTCGCTCAACGGCAACATCCACCCTCCAACCCACTCTGTTGCCCCTGGAATCCCTGGCGCAGGAGCATCAATTGGACTCTTTTGAGACGAATCTGCTACTGGCCGTGCTCGGTCCGGATCTGGACAGTTCCTTCGAAACCGCACTGGAACGGGTTGCCGGTCACCGGTCCCGGTCCCGTGAGATCCGCAATCTGCTCGGCCTGCTCTGCCCAACCCTGGAAGACCGGATCCTCTGCCGCCGCTATTTCATCCGCGATGCCCGCCTGATCAAACACGGGCTGATTTCCCTGGCCTACTCCTCCGACATCAACACCGAGACGGACTTCATGTGCATGGAGATCAGCCTCCCGCGCCGGGTCGCCAGCATGCTCCTGGGCGAGTATGACGTGGATGATCAGGTATCTTCATTCTCCACGGTGGTAGATCCGCAGGTCCGCATCGAACAGGTCGTTCTGCCTCCCCAAAAGATCACTGAAGTGCTGGAGCTCGTCCGCAACCGTGACGAGTATGTCCAACGACGCCACGACTGGGGATTTGACGAGATCCTGCAGTACGGCAAGGGCACGATCATCCTGTTCAGCGGCCCTCCCGGCACTGGCAAAACAATGCTCGCCCACGCGGTGGCTCACTCGGCCCAGTCCCGGCTGATGCTCGTGGATTTCCGCAGGATCATCGAACACTCCCGCCATGGATTCGACGAGAATCTCCGGCGCATCTTCCATGAAGCCTCGTTACAACGCGCCATCCTGTTCTTCGACGAAGCGGACGAAATATTCACCGACCGCTCGCTGAATAGCATCATGCCCACCTTGCTCCGCGAACTAGAGCGCCTCGACGGGGTATGTATCCTCGCCACCAACCGCCGCCAGGTTCTGGACGAGGCCCTCGATCGCCGTATCCTCTACAAACTCGATTTCGAGATCCCCACGGCCGATCAACGGGAAGAAATCTGGCGTCGCCACCTACCCAAACAGGCCCCCGTTGCCCCCGAACTCAATCTTCGGGGCTTGGCCGACGAGTTCGAGTTCAGCGGCGGCTATATCAAAAATGCCGTCGTCACCGCTGCCGCCCGCGCCATGCGGCGATCCGGAGCCACCCAACAGATCACGGCTGACGATCTGCGCCAGTCAGCCATCCTTCAGCGCCGCAACCGGATGAGCGCCCATGCAGACAAGGTGATCCCAGCCATCACCCTCAACGACGTTATCTTGGATGCCACCACCCGCGGCCAGGTGGAATCGTTCCTGTCCGCCAGCCGGCAGGTCTCCACCGTCATGTCGGCCTGGGGTTTCGGCAAGAAACTATCGCGCGGCAAGGGCCTTGTGGCGCTCTTCAGCGGCCCGTCCGGTGTCGGCAAAACGATGACCGCTGAAGCCATTGCCGGAGAACTGGGCAAGCCACTGCAGCCGATCCGGCTTGACAGCATTGTTAGCAAATACGTCGGCGAGACCGGCAAAAACCTCGCCTCCCTGTTTCGCTCCGCCGAGGAGTCGGATGCCGTTCTGTTCATTGATGAGGCCGACACCCTGTTCAGCGCCCGACTTGAATCCACCGATCACCATGCACGGTATATCAATCAGGAAGTGAACGTTCTGCTGACCGAGATTGAGCGGTTTGATGGGCTCCTGATCCTCGCCACCAACCGGGCGACCAGCATGGATTCGGCCTTCGAGCGCCGTTTCCCGTATCATATCCAGTTCGAAATGCCGGACGCCACGGCACGGGCAGCTATTTGGAAAAAGCTCATCCCCTCTGAAGCACCGGTTGACGGCCCCATCCAATTCGACGACTTGGCCCGTCGTTATCCGGTCACCGGAGGCGAGATCAAGAATATCGTCCTCCGCGCCGCCTATGCCGCCGCCACGAACGGTGGTCGCCTCACCCATGTCTTGATGTGCGAGGCGGCAGAAGGCAGAATACCACTGGTAAACAAGAAGAAGATCGGTTTTGCGGCCTGAACCGGATTAACAGCGGTCAAAACGCTTCAAGGGTATTTTAAAATAGAAAAGGAGAGACAGACATGTCAAACAAGGCATCATTCACCATCGCAGAAGTTAAACAGGTATTCCCGGAATACGGTATGTTGCACTCAGATGAGCCTGCCCCAACGCGCGCATCTTTCATGCTTCCACGAGCCATGTTTGCGACCCTAGATTTCGCCACCGGAGTGCTCACCACGAGCATTGAAGCATCATGGGATTCCGATAAACGTATCGAGTTCACCTCACATGACGAAGCTGATGCACAGCGGGCCATTGCGAGCTACCTCCTACCCGACTGGAAAGCTGCCGGGTTCGAACCGACCGGCGAACGCGGCTTCGATGATGACACCCCCGGTGCGGAAGCGGTCTACAGCGTCACTCTCAAAAAGACCATCCAAACACTGGATGATCTAAAACAAGCTTTCCAATGGATCACCGTCGACGCGGAAACCCTTGTTCGGGTATGAGCGGGGTCAATCGATAGCGGCGATGGCGCTTGCAAAGCCATCGCGATGTCGATAAGGTTTTTGAACATACAACAGATACTGCGCATTGACGCAACATTGGTCCAAAACTAAAGGGAGTCACAGACATGGCCATCCAATTCAGTCCGATCCACAAGCAGATTCTGAGTCTTTACAAGCAACGCGACACGGCAATCACCTTGAGGAAGGCTGCCGTCCTGCAAAAAACCGTGAAGACCTTTGCCGAAATACACGCCCTCGCTGTTTTCATCATTCGCCACCTGGGCGACCGGAAGGAAGGACGAAAACTCCTAAAAGAGGCGGAAGCCAGGACGCAGACGTATTTTGAACAAATTCAACTCGCGGACGCGGTGCTGAATGCGCTCCATGACCTGACCTGGGGCAAGCGTTTGATCGCCCAAACGACTACGGCGGTGAAACATGAAGCATCAGAGACCATCTGCATCCTGGCAGAGGTGATTTCCCATCCAGATGGACTTAACGATCAGAAGGGGGCCCGGGAACTGTTCAAGACGGCACTGGCCTTGGCCGATGACCGCAAACAGCGCCTGTCAATTGCCGATTCCATCGAAAATAGTCTTGAGGACCAGACATGGAGTGACAAGATCGTCGCAACGGCAGGACCGAAGATCCGACAGTAATCACGGGTGCGCATAATGTGCCAATCCATTTATGAATGGTCGGCCCTCTCAAATCCCTACGCTTACCCTTTTGTGTTACCCAGAGCTCCATCGGATATACTGGCCCGAAGGTCCGCCAACGTCCCCTTCTTCTTCCCATCAGGTGAAACGACGGTCCAGAACGTCCATCCATTCGTCGATTTTTGCCTAATGGCCCAGCCTGCACTCGAAGGACTTGGATACTTTTTGCCGTCCCATATGATTGCGACTCCTTGATCCTTATCGTACTGCAAAGATGCTTGAAACTGTTTGTTCTTCCACGTGACGACAAGCGTGTCAGAGGGTGACAGAACCCCGCAATTAAAGAGATCACTTATTGACGTTTCATAGACTTTTCTTCCCGGCTCCGTTCCTGGCAGACGAGCAAGTTGAAGATGTTCCACTTCCTGCACCTCTTGAAATATCTGAAGTAATACATCCCGATGTTTATTAAAGATATCCTTACACAGCGCACGGTTCGAATTTGCCATAGGTTCCTCGAGTTCTTCATCATACTTCGACAGATTGCTAAGGTATTGCTCCATAAGATAGCGATTTTCGGAGGACAGCAAAGGATGGTTAAGGCACGGAATGAGTACGGAATCGCAAACCTGCTGGTAAGTAATCTGGACGAAATATTTATCCTTAGGAAACTCGGTCTCATCCGGCGTCAAAAACACAAGGAAATCCTTGCTCTCTTGTTGAGTATCTTGCGCGAACCGGCGATAAAATAAGGTTTGATCGCGCGCTTCTGCCGATCTGACTTTGTTCTCGATTATCAACCGCAGGTGCCATGACTGATTATTTTCGTTTGGAGAGGGTACAACATCTTCCTCATAGACAGCTTCCCCTGTTGCGAAGATATCGAGGCTCACTCGCTTGCCATCGTCATTCTTTAGGCGATCATCTTTTTTGTATTCCGTCTCAAAATGCACTCCGCTGAATATTGATGTTTCAATCTGGGCGATATCGATGGAGGTTTGCGCCACATCTTCAGTTCCCGGCTTCTTGTTGCCCTTCAACGATACGAGACACAAGAACCGCTTGAGAGGAAAATCCCCCAGTCCGAATCCTGAATTCGGATCGATAACCCACTTGATAAAGGCACTGTGCCACAATTCAAGGTGCGACGCAGCCAATGTCTCAAACAGATTTGAACGCCGCGATGCAAGCGACAACTCAAGGAATCCGGAATCCGCAAGTAAACGATCAATCTTCAACTGCAATTCCACGTCGGGTTCCCCGGCTTCACCCGACTGAGCGGCATTATCTAGTGCCATAACAAACTGTCCTTTCTTCTCAACGCAAAGCTATCCCACAAACAACGCGTATTTACGTCACAATCTTGGCGACAATTTTGTCGCCCCAAGAAAATTGAATTTTGACATTTCCGGAGACTTTCTGCGAATAGATACATCTCTTTAACAGTAGCCTCCGCCCCCCGTCGCGGTCAATATAAATCCCGAATATGCCGCCGAATGATGTTCCCAAGGAATGTCCCATCGCGACTCAAGGCTCGACAAGGCAAGTTTTCAGCGCAATTATGGCGTCTGGATGTAGGCCCCTAAAGTTACGGAGTTGTGGTATGAAAGAACGGTTCCTCACTAAAAGCCTTTTTGCCAGGGCGCTGACTTGCCCGCGAAAGCTCTTTTATGCCGGGAAATCCGAGTATGCCGACAATTCTCTGGACGACGAGTTCCTCGCTTCGTTGGCCGAGGGCGGCATTCAAGTCGGCGCTCTGGCCCGATGCTATTTCCCTGGCGGCATTCTTGTTGAGGGCCTGAATAAGAAGCTCGCACTGAGCCAAACGAATGAACTGCTCCAGCGGGACCGCGTGACCCTGTTCGAAGCGGCGATTCAGCACGGCTCATGTTTTTTCAGGGCGGACATTCTAATCAAGAATGGTGCCTGCTTTGACCTGATCGAGGTCAAGGCAAAGTCTTACGACGAGGCCACGGCAGAAAGCTTTTTCCAGAAACGTGGCGGTGGTGTTGACAAAGGGTGGCAACCCTACATTTACGACGTCGCCTTCCAAAAGCATGTTTTCCAGCAGGCCTTTCCAACGGCGATTGTCCGGGCGCATCTGATGCTGGCCGACACGCGGGCCAAAGCATCCGTGGAAGGGCTTAATCAGCGTTTTGTTCTGAAGGAGAAAAACGGTCGCATGTCCGTGGCCTTCCAGGGGGACTGCACACCTGCCGGCTTGGGAGACAGAATTCTCGTGCAGGTTCCGGTGGACGACGTTTTGCGTCTGGTTTCCGAAGGCAATCGAGAGGAACTCGCTGGCCGTACTCTTGCAGATTACGTGGTCTGGCTGGCGGAACACTACCACCAGGATAAGAAGATCGACTGGCCAGTCGGCACCCAGTGCCAGTCCTGCGAGTTCAAGCCCAGTTTGGAACAACGACAGAAGGGCCTGAAATCCGGCTTCTGTGAATGCTGGCATGAACAGTGGGGCTTGACGGAGGCGGATCTCCAGCAGCCAAATGTGTTCAATATCTGGAACTTCAAGAATAAAGCAGATTTTCTCACAGAACGACGGTTTTTCCTGCGCGACGTGACTGCGGACGACATCCTCGGCGGCACGAAGGCGAACAAAGCCAATGGACCCGGCCTCTCCACCGCCGAACGGCAGTGGTTACAGGTGGATAAAGCGAAACGGTGCGACCGTACGCTCTTCTTCGACCGGACTGGTTTTGCGGCTGAAATGGCCACTTGGCGATACCCCCTGCACTTTATCGATTTCGAGACATCCGCCGTGGCCATTCCCTTCAATCGCGGACACAAACCGTATGAAGGGATTGCGTTCCAATTCTCCCATCACATTGCGGACCAAGATGGGCGGATCGAACACGCCAGCCAGTACCTGAATGCCAAGCCGGGTGTTTTTCCCAACTTTGACTTTGTCCGTCAATTGAAGAAGGATTTGGAAAACGACGAGGGCACGATCTTTCGATATGCAACCCACGAAAACACCTATTTGAACCATATCCTGAACCAGATGCAGGAAGAGCCACCGGGCGCGGTACCGGATCGAGACGAATTGTGCGCGTGGATCAGAACCGTTACCCAGTCAACCAAGGGTGCTGCTACTCCGTGGGAAGGCGCACGGAATATGGTGGATATGTGCGAATTGGTGAAGCGCTACTATTATGACCCGTTCACAAAGGGTTCCAATTCCATCAAATGGGTACTGCCAGCTGTCCTGAACTCTTCGGACTATCTGCAGACGAAATACAGTCAGCCCATCTACGGAGCCAAAGGCGGCATTCCAAGCCTGAACTACCGCGACTGGATATGGGTCAAGCACGATGAGCACGGCGCCGTGATGGATCCATACCATCTCCTGCCGAGCGTGACACCGGGGATCACACCCGAACAACTGGAATACACGGAAGAAAATAGCGAACGGCTCGCGAATGGCGGGGCGGCCATGATGGCGTATGCCCGGCTTCAATTTATGCACATTCCAGACGCCGAACGCCGGGATCTGGAGTCAGCCCTATTCCGGTACTGTGAGCTGGACACCATGGCCATGGTCTTGATCTGGGAGCACTGGATGCACTTATCAAAAGGGGAGACGTTATGAAGGAACACCCGGTGAAGTGCCCGAAATGCGGATATGAGATTCCGCTCACTGGCACAAGGGGAGGGAAATAAAATGGACAAACAAGAATTGAAAATGCTTGAAGAGGTCGCATTGCGGAATGCTATTTCCATATTTCGCCGGCGCAGCAAGAAGGCTGCGACACCGGAGGTGGGAATTTTCTGGATTGACGGCACAGGGACGATGTTCGCCGAGAGCGTTTCGTTGCGGGAAGCCGTTGATTATGGAGAGTTCAAGATTTTCGATGGAAGTCACATCGACTTATGGGATAAGGCCGTCAGTGCCAATCCGCAGTGGAGGGGATTAGAATACGAGGAGGTTCCTCGTGGGCGGGTTGTTTATCGGAAAGACCCGAAAAAGCCCGAGTTTATCGTCTATATGCCCAAGCAGTCGGCGAAGCATAAGGGAAAGGTGATTTCGAGGTTTGAGCTGCCGAGGGGGTATGTTCGTTTTGATTTTTCAGACGAGCACTACAAGATTTGAGGCGGCTTTTGCGAAAAAGAATGGCAGAATACATCAGGGGAAAGGTTCGGCAGGCGGATGTCATTAAAGTGAAATCGGGGTCGGGATTGGCTCGACCTGAATGGCAAAATACCAGAAGAACTATTTTTTAAGTAGTGAAACAGGAGGTGTAGAATGGCAAAAATATGGACCGGGGTAGATCAATGTCCTACATGCGGAAATGAGCACGGAACAAAAATGCAGTGTGAAGCATGTAAGATTGTGGGTTGTCAGAAATGCTTGGGCGGATTTGGACGCTGCAAGAAGTGCGGAAAAGGCCGTGTCCTTCCGCTAAAGTAATGTAAGCGTCCGGCGAACCCCGTCTAGCGGGGGACGGGCGGACGTGCGAGATTGATACCCACGAAAGGAGCGTGGGTATGGACATGACGAAACATCGGCAGGCACGGGAAGCCCAGAGGGTGACTTGGGGCGGACATCTGGATCAGTGGCAGGCGAGCGGGAAAAGCATTAAGACCTTTTGCGCGGAAACCGGTTTAAAGATTCATCAATTCTTTTATTGGCGAAAGGTGTTGAGCCCCAAACCTGAACCCGCCGGATTTGTTGAACTCAAAGTTAAGCCGGTCGGAGGATTGATCGTTGAGGTCAAAGGATGCCGGATCCGGGTGGAACCGGGTTTCGAGGCGGACCAACTTCGCCAAGTGGTTGCGGCCCTGAGGGACTTATGATCGGATGGTCGGGGCAAGGACGGATTTATTTATGTCGGGCGGCGACCGACATGCGAAAGAGTTTCGATGGATTAAGCGGTTTAGTCAGGGGAACCTTTGATCGTGACCCCTTGA
Source organism: uncultured bacterium (assembly GCA_903824675.1). Classification (GTDB taxonomy): domain Bacteria; phylum Verrucomicrobiota; class Kiritimatiellia; order CAIKKV01; family CAIJXV01; genus CAIJXV01. The sequence continues at coordinate 1,122 of CAIJXV010000071.1, read as the reverse complement.
GCGGGGATCTATTCGTCTTCATGAACCGACGGCGAGATCTGGTTAAAATCTTGTATTGGGATCGGGATGGATTCGCGATGTGGGCCAAACGGTTGGAGCGGGGGCGTTTCATGTTGCCGAGCAGTTCGGAACCGGAAGTGGATCGTGCGACGTTGGCCTTGTTGATGGAAGGGGTCAAAGCCCGCGTTCTTTTTCGCAGTCCGCGCTGGACAGGCGCAAACCGGTAGTTAAAATAGTGCGTCAAACCCATGAACGCACCGACAACCACACCGATATCGATACCCAGGATTGACGACCTGCCCGATGATCCATCCCTTTTGCGCGGAGTCCTGATTCAGGTGCTACAGGTGTTGGCGACTGCCCAGGGTCGAATCGAAACCCTCCAGAATCAAGTCGAGCAACTGACCCGCCGCCTATATGGCCGAAGTAGCGAGAAATGGGATCCCAACCAGACGGTCATGGAGGACCTGTTGATTCCCGTTTTGGAACAAGGGCTGGCGAAGACCGCCGAACCGCTGGTTACTACGACGATCCAAGTTCCGTCCCATACCCGAAAAGTAACTCCGCATGGGCGAAGTGTTTTTCCGGAAACGTTACGGCATGAAGAGATTCTCATTCCCGTGCCGGAAGCGGAGCGCCTTTGCCCGATCACGGGTCAGGAACGACCGGTCATTGGCTACGAGATCAGCAAGAAATTGGATTATCGGAAGCCGGAATTAATCGTCAAGGTTTACAAGCGCGAGAAACGGGGCAGTGTGGCGAATGCGGAGGAGGCCGGTGTGGTGACGGCCCCGGTGCCGGACTGCCTGGTGCCTAAGAGCGTGATGGATACCGGCCTTCTGGCCCATGTGGTGGTGAGCAAATTCGAAGATCATCTTCCGCTCTATCGGCAGGAGAAGATATTCGGGCGGTATGGAGTCGCTTTGAGTCGCCAGACATTGTGTGACAACTTGATGGCGGCCGCCGAGCCATTGAGTCTTTTGGGTCCTACCGGGATTTGGTTGGGATAATTCATTGAGTGGAACGTGAGGTCATGTCGAGTCTGCCGAAATGGAAGTAGATCTCGGCCATGAGACGATGGGCATTGCGATAGCCACAGGCTTGGTTGATCAGGGCTTGAAT